>NCAT01000042.1 GCA_002255575.1 Acidocella sp. 20-57-95 | reverse complement strand
GAGCTGGTTGGGCAATGGCGGCAGGATGAACTCGTGCGGATTCCGGGTGAGCGCGAACAATCCCCTTGGATCGAAGGGCAGCTCGGCGCGTGCAATTCCACCCACGAGATAGATTGCAAGTTGCCCGGCGGGCATCTCGTCAAGCCAGGCACGGATTTCTTCCGAGGTGCCGTGACCAAGATTGGTGATATCCGAACGTCGATCGAGCAACCATTTGCGTGCTTCAGGATCTCCCATCGTTTTGGCGAGCAGCGCACCAAATTCATGCACAATGACGCCACGGTCTTGCAGCGTATCCACGAAGGCATCGTGTTCCTGCCGTGCCTCCTTCACCCAGATGACGTCGTCAAAAAGAAGCTCATGACAATTGCCGGGGGTAAGCCGCGTCAGGCTGAGGTCCGGACGATGCACGATGACCTCACGCAGCGAGCCTACTTCGGAATAGACACCCAGGGCGTCATTCATAACGATTTATCCTTATCAGATTGTTGCGCGTTCTCTTGGACCACGTAGGTGTGGAAGCTGATCGTGCCGTCGGCGCTGGTTTCCCTATAAATGCCCTGAATTTCGCTATCGAAGCCGGGAAACCTGTTCGCGGCCTCCTCGAACATGATCAGGTAATCGAGCATGGGTTTGGCACGCGTGTCATAGCGTTCGCCAGGCACGATAACGCCAATGCCTGGCGGATAAACCAGAGCCAAAGTGGCGGCGATACGGTCTTTAATGTCACGGATCGACAGATAATCCACTTCATTACGGATGAAGCACTGGGTTGCCGCTTGCGGGGTCATTGCCATGACAGGAAAATGCTCGGGTCGGAACTGGGCGCGCTGCAGGTCACGGACCTGGTGGTCGCGGTAGAATTCATGCATTTGCTGGCAGAGGTCGTAGAGCCCTATTTCGGCATATCTGTCGCCGTAGCGCGCATAAAAGCTCGGCATGACGATCGATAGCCTGGCGTTGCTGTCGTGGAGCTTTTTGAAACTTACCAGGGCGCTGATCAGAGTTCCGGCTTTGCTGGATTCCAGACCCGGCGTGAGCAAAAACAAGATGCTATTGAGGTCGTTTTTTTCCGGAACGATCTGATTCTCCCGAAGATATTCGGCCAGGATCGCGGCTGGGATTCCATGGCGTTCATATTGGCCGGTGGCCCGGTCGATGCCGGGTGTTAGGAGCGTCAACTTATTCGGATCGGTCATGGCGTAGCCCGCCGTGAGATGGGTAAAGCCGTGCCAAGCCGCGTCCGGCACCAGTTCCCAGCAGCTTTGGTCAGAGGCGAGTTGGTCTGTTGGCAGCGTTTCCCAGGCAATTTGGCCCGTGTCGCCAAATTTGTCTGTGATGGACACGAAATCAGGAACGAACGGATCGAAAAACCAGGAGGTTTTTGGGTCGGACGCATTGGCGAATTCATGCAGGAGGCCGCGAAGTTTTTTACGAAGTTCGATCCCGAGGCGAATGGTGTCATCCCACAGAACTTCACCGGCCCTGCCTTTCATCATCTGAGCGCCAACGTCGAGCGAGGCGAAGAGCGGATAGAAGGGCGATGTCGAAGCGTGAAGCATGAATGTCTCATTAAACCGTCGATGCGAGACATGGCGTTTCTGGTCCTTAGTATGGGCATCCTTGACATGGATCTGCGATGCCTGAGAGAAGCCGGCCAATTGTTTATGGGTAGATTGTGTGGCAAGGATACCGGCGTCCTCCGGTCCCAGATTGTCAATACCCATGGCGAAATGACCAGAAAATATGGGATGGAATTTCATAAAACCGGCCCAGGCCTCATCGAACAATATATATTCGCAAAGGGGACTTAGTTTTTCATAAATCATACGCGCATTATAAATTGTGCCGTCATAGGAGCATTGTTCGACGACCGCGATACGGAAAGGCTTCTTCCGTTGCCAAGCTGCCGGGTCCAGAACCAATGGATGGGTTTTAATTTTGTCACGGAGATAGTTTTCATCCAAGGCGCCATAATCGATCGGGCCGATTAAGCCATGGGAGTTCCGGTCAGTTTCGAGATAGACTGGAATGCCACCTGCCAGCACGAGCGCGCCATGGTGATTGGATTTGTGATTGTTGCGGTCGAAGAGAACCAGATCTCCTTGCGCGACAATCGCACCGAGGACAACTTTGTTGGATGTCGAGGTGCCGTTGAGCACGAAATATGTCCGCTCAGCGCCATAGATTATCGCCGCTTCCGTCTCGGCACGTTTTGCCGGACCTTCATGCGTTAGAAGATCGCCCATCTCCACGACCGAATTGTCGATGTCGTTGCGAAAGATTGCCTCGCCAAGATGTTCGACAAACAGGCGCCCCACGGGACTTTTCCAGTAGAAGATGCCGCCATTATGACCTGGGCAGGTCCACATTTGATTGCCTGCATCGGCGTAATCCACCATCGCGCCAAAGAACGGTGTTTTTAGGCTGTCGGCGTAAATTTTTATATGGCTTGAGAGGTTTTTCGCGATGAAATCTGGCATGTCTTCGAATAGAAAAATCGTACCGGTTACATGCTCAAGAACCTCTGATGGGATTTCCTGGAAAAGCTGCCGCCGAACAAGGACGAAAATTGGCGCCTCGACACCACGAGTTCTGCAAGTTTTGATAAAGGACGCGATCTCCTCCTGCCAGCCAGTATCGCCCCATTCTAGAAGCAGACAACCGAGTGCTGCGTCGGATCGGACGGCACTGGTCGCATCCTCGACCGAAGTTGCGTTGGTTATGCCAAAACCGCGATGTGCAAGTTCAGCGGAGATCGCATGTAAATGGGCTGCTTCCGTTGACTCCGAGTGAAGCAATTGGCTGCAAATAAGCACGCGAAACCGCGTCTCGAATGACATGACATTATCCTCGATTTGTTGACGGCGAGAGACGTGTTTGGACTTGGCTGAGCAAAGATTACCTCGCACATTCGGCTTCAAGTAATCGTCACGATCCCCTTAGCGAACAGTACCAGAGCAACGACTGCGACCGCGCCAAGCAGGCCGACCGCGACTCTTTCACCATTGGAAAACGCGGCTTGGTGGGGAAAATGCTCTCGCTTTGCGTACCAGAAAACGGGGATGCCAACGGCGAACACAATCGTGGACATCAGCAGAAACTCGGGCCCCGCCGCGTAAAGTAGCCAGGTGGAATAAATCGCCGCCAGGAGCCCGGTTATCATGGCATTCTTACGACCCTCCGAGTGCGTGGCGACATAGCCCGGGCGGTAGGCGTACAGTGTCAGGAACAACGCACAGGAACAACGCACTGGCAAGATAAGGCGGCAGGATCATCACGCCGGTAATGTCGACCAGCCACAGCCAGGCATTATGTGCGAAAAGTACAATGAACAGAGTGCCCTGCATCACAAGACTGGAAATAACCAGTGACGGGGCTGCCGCATGGAAACGGTTCTCTTTCGCCAGGAATTTTGGAAACACCCCGCCTTTGGCTCCCTCAAAGGGAAGTTCGGCGACCAGGATCGTCCAGGCAAGCCAGCAACTTAATACGGCCAGCAATAATGAAACATTGATGAATACGGCACCCCATCTGCCAACCACCGAGGAGAGAATATAAGCCGTCGATGGGTTGCTAAGGCCAGCGATGTTACCCTGGTGCATGATCCCGAAGGGCAGGATTGACAGCAGAGCGTAGAGCAACGTGCAAACGCCCAAGCCGATAAACGTTGCCGGCCCAATGTCCGACATTTTTTTGGCACGATCTGACAGGACGACTGCAGCTTCGATGCCAATGAACACCCAGAGCGTAACCAGCATGGTGCTTTTCACCTGGGTGAAGATACTGCCCAGGTGGTTCTGCTGGCCCCAGATATCAAAGGTGAATTTGCCGCCGGTCATGTAAAACGCCATCACGATGAGTGCGAAGCTGATGGTGGTGATATTCAAGATGCTTGCCAGCACGCTAAGCGCAGCGGTGCGTTTGACGCCCGAGAGGACGATTCCGAACATCACCCAGATGAGGATTGAGCCGCCGATGATTGATGGCCAGTTCTGGCCATTGCCGAAGACCGGAAAAAAATAGCTCAGGATTTGCATGATCAAGACAGCGAAGGCGACGTTGCCGAAGGCCGAACTCAGCCAGTAACCCCAGGCCATCTGGAAGCCGGCGAATGGGCCAAAGCCGGCGGCCGCATAGGAGTAAATGCCGCCTTTAAGGTCCGGCCGCTTATCCGAGAGGATACGAAAACTATTCGACAAAAAATACATGCCTATAAACGTCACGACCCAGGCAATCGCGATTGCAACCAGGCCCGCCCCACCCGCCATATTGGCGGGTAAATTGAACGAACCACCACCTATCATCGACCCGACGACCACGCCGGTTAATAGAATAACGCCAAGTTTGCGGCTCTCAGGCTGGTCGGTAGTACCGTTACCAGGCACGGATGCAGGCGTGGTTATTGAAACGGGCTGATCCATGATGTCCCTCCGGGGTTAGGTTATGCTTGGCATCCATTGCATGAAAAATTCTCGACGACATTGATCAGGATCAATGTCTCGGCCGCGAGATACGATCAATTTTCCACGCGGAAACCGCCAGGATGAGAGAAATGACGCACCACACCGCCAGCGCGCTACCCATTACCGTCCTGATTGTAACAGCCGAGGGCAACGATGAAAGTGCTGCCGGGCGCCAGGTTCAGGCGCTCGCTGACACATTGCGCGCGTCAGAGATGGACATTGTTATCGCGGCATCCGGTGCTGATGCGCGAGCGACGATCGGTGCTGATGCGTCGCTGCATGCGGTGATTGTGGACTGGGATTTAGGTGCCGGAGAAGACCATGCCGAGGCCGCCGAGACCCTTACTGCCATCAGGGCGCGCAACGTCAAGGTGCCGGTATTTTTACTTGCGGAGCGAACCCGGCTTTCGGAGATACCCGTTTCAGCAATCCAGCAGGCAGATGATTTTATCTGGCTGATGGAAGATACAATCGATTTTATTGCTGGCCGTATTCAGGCGGCGATACGCCGTTACCAAGACCAGATGTTGCCCCCGATGTTTCGGGCATTGGTGGGGTTTTCAGAAATACATGAATATTCATGGCACACGCCGGGTCATACCGGCGGCACCGCCTTTCTAAAGTCCCCGGTCGGTCGCGTGTTTTCTGCGTTCTTCGGCGAAAATTTGCTGCGCTCAGATCTCTCTGTCTCGGTCGGTGAGTTAGGCTCTTTGCTCGACCATTCTGGGCCAATCGGAGACGGCGAGGCATATGCCGCCCAAATATTTGGGGCGGACCGTACCTACTATGTCACCAACGGAACTTCTACTTCCAACCGGGTGGTTGTGATGGCGAGCGTGACACGCGGCCAGATCGCACTGTGCGACCGAAATTGTCACAAATCCATCGAGCATTCGATGACCTTAACCGGCGCGGTCCCGGTATACTTGATGCCGTCGCGCAACCATCTTGGTATTATCGGCCCGGTCCATGCCGAGCGGCTGCAACCTGAGGCGATTCAAGCCACGATTTCGGCAAACCCCCTGACGCATAACCTTTCTGATGCCACACCGGCTTTGGCGATTCTGACGAATTCCACCTATGACGGGCTTTGCTATAGTGTCGCTCAGGTTGAACCCGCGTTAGCTGCGTCGGTCAATCGAATATTGTTTGATGAGGCCTGGTACGCCTATGCAAAATTTCATCCGATTTATCAGGGAAGATTCGGGATGCATAAGCGTCCTGACCACGTAGCCGGGCCGACAGTATTCGCTACGCAATCGACCCATAAATTGCTGGCGGCGTTGTCGCAGGCATCGATGATCCATGTAAAAGAGGGCAAGCACCCAATATCACATGAGCGTTTCAATGAAGCATTTATGTTGCACGCGTCTACCTCACCACAATATGCGATTATAGCCTCGAATGACGTCAGTGCGGCGATGATGGACGGGCCTGCCGGCACGGCACTGATCAACGAGTCGATTGTTGAGGCAATTGCTTTCCGGCAAATGATTGCCCGGCTTCAAGCTGAGTTCGCGGCCAAAGGCGACTGGTTTTTTGGCGTTTGGCAGCCAGATACTATTTTTAATTCCACAGCGGGCACTACGCCATTCTTCAGCGCCGACCCAAAGCGCCTAGCAACGGATGCAGCCTGCTGGGAGTTGGTCCCAAACGCGCAATGGCATGGTTTTGGCGATATCGGCGCCGGCTATTGCATGTTGGACCCGATCAAGGTTTCCATCGTGACCGTTGGTGAGGCCAGTCGCGAGCGCGGCGGCTTCAGTATTCCCGCTGGGCTGCTGTCTGCCTATCTCGACGAACAAGGTATCGTACCAGAGAAATCAACGGATTTTACGGTCTTATTTTTATTTTCACTCGGCATAACTAAGGGCAAATGGGGAACGCTAATTAACGCATTATTGGACTTTAAACGGGAGTTTGACGCAAACACGCCGTTAAAACAAATATTGCCGCGATTGGTCTCTGAAAATCGCGGCCGTTATGAGCGTCTTGGCCTGAGGGACTTGGCTGAGGAAATGGCCGACCAGATGCGACAGCTCAAAACGAGCACGTGGTTGGAGCAGGCGTTTGGTGTTTTGCCGAAACCGGTATGCACACCTGTACGCGCGTACGAACAGCTTGTTCTGGGACATGTAGAAAAATTTGCGCTTGACGAATTAGCAGGTCGTACAATCGCCACCGGCATAGTGCCATACCCACCGGGGATTCCATTGCTGATGCCGGGTGAGGCCGTAGGGCGGAACGACGGGCCTGCGTTGAGATATCTCGGCGCGCTTGAAGCGTTCGATCGGCAATTTCCAGGATTTACGCACGATATTCACGGAGTCGAGGTGAAAGATGGACGATATTACGCGCTGTGCCTGACGAATCTAGTGCTCTGAATCAGTCGGAAGGTACATTGATTCGTCCAACCTTGGCGATGATGTCGGCTGCGAGTCTTGTCCATTCGAAGGGTTTTAGTTTTTGTTATAATTCTTGATAAAGCTACTGAATAGTCTCCTTTAGTTCGGCGAAGGATTTGAACACGCCGTGGCGGATGCGCTTTCGGATGATGATGGAGAAGTAGCTTTCGACAGCGTTGATCCAGGAAGCTGATATTGGCGTTGGTCCACAGACACAAGGAAAGATCGAGCGCTGGCATCAGACCTTGAAGAACCACATTCTTCTTGAAAACTACTTCCTTCCAGGCGACCTTGAAAACCAGATTGATGACTTTATCGCCTATTATAACCATCAGCGATATCACGAGAGCCTCAAGAACCTGACGCCAGCGGACGTATACTTCGGCAGGGGACATATAATTCTCGATGGGCGCATCCTGGCGGTGGTCACCAGGGCCGACGAGTTTTCGACCGAGCACTTCGCTTATCTTAAGCGCCTCGGTAAGGCGATGCCGAGGTTGCAGAACGTCTATTATCTCGAGAATGTTGGTCAGACTGGTGAGGGGGAATTCGTGCAGTTTCCGAGGAGCGGTATCGCCCCGACCGACGGCATTCCGATTGTCGATCAAACCTGGCAGGTTCTAAGGACCCTTTTCTAGGTAACCGAGTATCTCGAAGGGCAAGATGACGCTGGTCTGCGCCTCCCGTGAACGTATGGCAGCCATGGCTTCGGGCGTGAAGCGCGGCAGGATGCGGCGGGAATCATTTCCGTTCAGCGCCTTGTCCCTGTTCATGGCCCCGGTGAGAAAACGATTGCCCTGACGGATAAGGCAGGAAAAAGAGGTGGGAATGTTACCTGACGGTGCCGGCTTTGCTCCATGTGCCATTCCTGTAATTCCCAAGTTTTTTATGGTGAGGCATGGTCTATTAGGGCATTTTTTGGTGAAAATCGAAATGACCGATGATTTTTAAGGGTATTATCTAGGGTAACATACATAAGGTTTGAAAAACTCAAAGAATATAATTGAGAAAATTTAATCGATATCAGGCTCATAACCTGAAGGCCGCACGTTCAAATCGTGCCCCCGCAACCAACGACAATATGCCCTCGGACCGACAAACTGTCCGAGGAGTTTTTGTGCCCGACGCGACAGGTAATCCCCCCGTTAAGAACGGGGGGATTACCGTGTCGCTTAGAAGGCGATGCGCAATCCTGCGGTGAAGCTCCCTTGGGTTGCGCCGCCGCGTACCTCACCGCCAAGTTGGGCGTAGCTGTAAGCGCCGGAGAAGAGACGCAAGGTTCCAGAAATGTTGGCTTCTGCAAATTCCGGGGACACGTGCGGCGATGTGATGGTCGTGCGAATGCCGGCCAATGTCGCGCTCAAAGTGGGGTGCAACAGAGCGCCACTATCCACGCCGCCGGCCAGATTGACCTGGTAGGTGAATAAGGTTGCCAGCGGGTCGGTAATCTTGGAGCCACTAGAAATGCCCAGCATGGTGCGCTCACCTGAGCCACTATAATTGCCAGTGGTCAGCGCGGCGATTGAATTCCCTTCGCTAGCGGCACTTTGTGTAATATTCTGGAAAATCTCCCGCCCATACGGTGACACCTCAATACCGGCGATCATCACCGGCATATTTACGCCTAGGCTGACTAGAGCCTCTCTGCCGCCCACATTGTTGGTGGAGAGTGTGCTGCCCGGGGCGGTTGGGTCGGGGCGGTGGCTATTGGCGGTGCTGGCGCCGTAGCTGGCCAAGCCATCGATGATGAAGGGCCCGGCCGGAAGCTGACCGTAAATGAACCCGGCATTCTCATCGAAGCTGCCATTGCCGAGATTGGCATTTATATCGGTATGGGAGTGCGAGAACCCAGCCCCAACCCGTGCTGCGCCCAGCGCTGCCAGGTCCATCCCCACCGTGAACTGGCTGAGCGTGCTGTTGAACCCAGAGGCATAGCTGTCGCTATTTTCTTGGCCGAATGCCACGCTGGCATTGCCCCAGAGCAGCGGGGCGCTGGCGGGGTTTTGCGCCACTTCACCTAAACGGGCCGCCACCGAATTTGCCAGCGCGTAACCCGCCTGTGGCACCACCGCCAGGTTAGAGCCATGCACTTCGCCGTCCAGCGCCTTGGCAAATTGTGGCAGGCTGGCCGGGGCCTGCGCCTGCGTTGCCAATATCAGCGTATTTTGCGCCGTGGTGGGGGCAGGCAAGCTGATCAGCGCATCCAGCACATTGCCGGCAAACTGTGTGTTGCGGTTGCTGGCAATAAACAGGGTGCGGTAACTGCCGCTGGAGAGGTGCACCAGCAATTCGTAGGTGCCACCAACAGTCAGAGTCTGGGTGGTGGCGACATAGCCGGTCGCGGTGGCAACCACACCGTTATAGCTGGTCCCAATTGGTTTGCTGGATGCAACAATCTCGTAGGTCTGCCCAACGCTGATTGTACCTCCGGTGTTGGCCACCAAATTCACCCGCGCATTACCAAGATCAGCCGTGCCCGAAACATTCAGCAGCCCGTTATTGGTTGGGCTGGTGACACCTACGGTCAGCGAGCTGATGGTGCTTTCGACAAAATTACCGGTAATAGTGATCGGTGCGTTAATGCGCAGATTGCCGAAATTGGTCACAGTGCCCGCCCCGGCATTGGCAATGATGTTGTCAGCCAGCAGATTGTTGCCGCTGAGATTCACATTGCCGGTGGCAGCATTGATGGTGCCGTTGGTAAGCGTGCCGATGATGCTGCCGCTACCGCCGGTGATTGCAATATCGCCGACCCCGGAACCAATATTCCCTGAAATATAGCCGGGATTATAAATTGGCCCCAGGCTGCCCGCCACCACGATCGCGTTGGGGTCATAGGCAATGATGGTGCCGGTGTTGGACAATGTGCCAATCGACCCAGATGATTTAATGGCGGTAAAGCCACCAGCAATGGTGCCGCTATTCAGCAGGCTGCTGATATTTATGGCTTCAATACCAATGGTGCCGCCGTAAATCGTGCTGTTATTGGTCAAGCTACCGATATTACCCGTGGCACTATCGATCCCGGCATAGCCACCCGAGATAAGCGCACCGGTGCTGTTGGTGAGGCTACCGATACCGGCCGCCTGCACCCCGTAAAAGACAGTACCCTTGATAGTGCCGCTATTGCTAAGCGCGCCGATGCTACCGGCACTATGTACACCGGAATGGCTGCCCGAAATCGACCCGCCGTTTGTGTTGGTCAGGCTGCTGATGACACCGGCGGCATAGACGCCAGCATTATTCGTGCCGCTGATGGAGCCGCTATTATTGAGGCTGGCAATACTCCCGGCGCTATAAATACCGTTGGACTGACCTGAGATCAGCGCGCCGATGCCGTTGACAATACTGCCGAAATTCCCGGCATACACACCAAACCCAGCGCCGCTGATAATGCTGCCGCTATTGCTGAGCGCACCAAGGCTGCCGACAACATCGATGCCGTAAACCTGGTCACCGGCGATTACCCCGCCAGCATTATTGTTAAGGCTGCCGAGGTTGCCGTTTACCACCACGCCATCACCACCCGCTTTAATAGTGCCGCTGTTGCTGAGCGTACCAATATTGCTGGTGCTGATGGCGGTGTTACCCGCCGAAATAACCCCGCCAATACCATTGCCGATGCTGCCAATACCACCCTGCGCATAAATGGCATCGCCCAGAGCACCGCCGGTGATGCTACCCAGATTGCTGAGCAGGCCGATGCTACCGGCCACAAAAACGCCGTTCGACCCGCCACCGATGGCGCCGGAGTTGCTTAAGCTCCCGATCCCAGCCGAGGTGTAAATGCCGGTTTTGCCTGCGGTAATGGTGCCGCTATTGGCTAGTAACGCGATGCTTCCCACGTCGTGGACGCCGTAATTACCGCCGGAAATCAACCCGCCGCTGTTGGTGAGGCTACCAATGCCCGCTAATTGCACACCGGCATTTAGTGTCCCGATGATGGTGCCGCTGTTGCTAAGTGTTCCAACGCTGCCGGTTCCGCCAATTGCGGTCATGCTGCCCAGAATGAACGCCTTGCTGGCGTTGCTGATGGCGCCAATGGTGGCGTTATTCAGCAGCGCCACCGCCACACCCACGCCGATGGTGCCGCCGGTCTCATTCAATACCGAGGCGATGCTGCCAGAGCCGGTGTTGCTGAGGTTGCCAATCGTACCAAGATTATAAATACCGGCCACGCCGCCGTAAATTAACCCGTTGCTATTAGAGATACCCGCAAGCGAACCCGCATTATATATACCAATGCTGCCGCCTTTGATCACGCCGCTATTGGTCAGGCCGCCGCTGAAGCCGCCGCCGATTACAATGCCATCATGCGCAGTGCCGATAATATAGCCGCTATTGCTCAGCGTGCCGATGCCGCCGGCGCTATAAAGGCCGGTATTGCCGCCAAAAAGCGAACCACCAGTATTGTTGCTGAGCCCCCCGATGCTCCCAGCCTTGAGACCATCCTTCAAGTTGCCGGAGATCAGGCCACCGGTGCTGTTCGAGAGCGTACCCAACGCGCCCGTAACGCTGATGCCGGTGTTACCGCCAATGATTGAACCGGCTTGATAATTATTAATCACGCCGACTGCGCCAGTGCTCAGCCCGTCGCCCTGTAGCCCGACGACAATACCGCCGTTGTAATTATTCAGCGTCCCGATCGAGCCGGTGTTGCTGATGCCGGTCAGGCTGCCGCTGATCAGGGCGCTACTGTGGTTGGAGAGTGAACCGATCCCGCTGGCACTGATACCATCGCCGGTATTGCCGAGGATGGTGCTGCCAAACTCGTTGGTGAGCGCGCCAATACTGCCAGCGCTGACACCGTTATTGCCACTCCCCTGGATCAGGGCATCATTAGTGTTGAGCAGATTGCCGATCGAGCCGGCAACGTTAACGCCGGTCTGGCCGCCGATAATCGCACCGCCATACTCGTTGGTCAGCGTGCCAACGCTGCCGAGGCTGATACCATTGCCGGTCGTGCCCTGAATCAGGGCACCATTCATGTTGACCAGGCTGGCAACTGACCCGGTGATGCTGACACCGGTGAGGCCACCCAAGATGGTAGCGCCGTTCTGATTATTCAGCGCCGTAACGCTAACGGCGTTTACCCCGTTGCCA
Organism: Acidocella sp. 20-57-95; assembly: GCA_002255575.1. Classification (GTDB taxonomy): domain Bacteria; phylum Pseudomonadota; class Alphaproteobacteria; order Acetobacterales; family Acetobacteraceae; genus Acidocella. Next base: position 344 of record NCAT01000042.1, on the reverse strand, counting down.
TTCACGCCAATGATGGTGCCGCTGTTGCTGAGCGTACCGACATTAGTAGCATACACCCCGCCGATGCCGCCTTTGATCAATGCACCCGAGCTGTTGCTCAGGCTGATGAAGCCGAATTCCGCTACACCATAGAGCTTGCTGCCGATGATGCTGCCACTGTTGCTGAGCGCGCCAATCGCGAAACCAGCAATGCCAGCACTGCCGCCCGAGATCACGCCGCCGATGCTGTTGGTCAGGCTGTCGATGAGAAACACATCGATACCGGCTACCTTGGTGCCCGTGATGAGGCCGCTGTTGCTGAGCGTGCCGATGGTGGCGTTACCCACAACACCGGTATTGCCAAA
>NCAT01000083.1 GCA_002255575.1 Acidocella sp. 20-57-95 | reverse complement strand
GCCCGGTATCACACAAACGCAGTCAGCACCGTTGAGGTTTTGCAGGAACTGATAGACCTCGCGAAGGAAGTTAGGGATGTCGAACAAATTCAATTCCACGATCGTGGTCAGAGCAATCAGCAGACCGACTGACCGTTCGCCACCCGTTCAGAGAGTCATTTTCCCAAGCCGAGTCACTGAGATAATCCCCTTCACTACCAATCAGGTGATCAATTTTCTTTAGGCTCATCAGCCGCCTCCAGCGAAGCGGCGATATCGGCAATCGACCGGAACAGCACCAGCACATCATCTTTCGACGGCAAAAACCCCCGGCGGCGCCAGAACGCGGCTGCCTCGTCATCAACGGCATTGACGATAAGCGCCCGTCCGCCGATCAGCGCCGCGCCGTTCACGCTGCGGGCCAGGGCATGATTGAACAATCCCAGGCCAATCCCTTGCCCGCCCCAAGCGCGGTCCGTCGCAAGCTGACCGAGCAAAATACACGGCACCGGGTTCGGCGGCTGGCCAGTTCGGATCGCGCGCGGCAGAGTGGCTGGCACAATGGCGGTAGGCGCCAAGCCGTAATAGCCAACCACCCTGCCCTCCACATGGACAACCATTACCACCGTGAACCCCTTTTGCTGATTAGCCAGTGCCCGGGTCTTCAGCCAATGGTCGAGCGATGGTTTGCCACAAGAGAACTGGGATACATCGTGACCGGCATTCAGCAGTTCTGGCGGGGAGAGCAGCGGCCCCGCCATCAGCGCTTTGTCGTTGCCTTCTCCCACGGCGCCTTGCGGCGAAGGGAGGCCACCATTTCCGGCACGGGCGCGGCAGGGGCAGAGACGGCTTGAATAAAGGCCTCAAACCCCTCTGCGCTCATACGCACCAGCGTGCTTTCCATAAGCACTTCCTCGGCTGCCCGCACCGCAGCCTCACGCACAAAATCCGTCCGCGAGCGGCCGCGCAAATCGGCGGCGCCTCGGCAGCCCGCACCGCAGCCTCACGCACAAAATCCGTCCGTGAGCGCCCGCGCAAATCGGCGGCGCGGTCGATAATGGCGATGTCACCTTCCGGCAACCGCATCGAGAGCGGATGGTCCTTACGTTTGGCTGATGGGATCATGGCTGTGGCTTTTGTCATGGGATTCATATAGATCGCCGTAGCGCATTATACAATACAATCCGCTTACTTCCCTCATCGACCATGCCGCCTCATTTGCGTCCGCTGCTCCATGTGATCCTGCAAATCTTGGCCTCGTTGACCAACCCGATGCCAGAATTCCGCCTCAGCCTGGTGAGTGACCAACGGGCGACGGGCCAACCTGGCCAGAAGCTCCGCCACATCCGCGCCGATACGGGCAACATGTGCCAATGCCCCGCCATGACGGCGCATTTGCGCCGCCAAACCGGGTAGAATCTCGGCAAACGCCTGTGCAACCCGGCGGCTCATCAACCCCTCAGCCAGCATCGACGGCTGATCCCTGACATCCCCGCGCGCTTCCGCTGCCCGGTGAACCCTCTGCATCGCCTGGACCGCGCCACGCCGCAGGCCAACGGCACGATCGATCAATGCCAGCGCCGCTTCCTTTTCGGGCGCTTGCGCAAAATTGCGGATGATGTTGTTCAACAGATCACCGCGCCCAATCTCGCGCTTATCACCCAGCGGCCGCCGCGCAATCACCTCGGCCCGCTCCGCCCCTTCCGATGTCACGATAAAACTCTGCTCCCGATGTCGGCTGCCCGATGTATAGGCCCCAAACGCCGAGACCAGTTTCGTGCCGGCGGGCATCGCATGAATATGCTCCGTCACGGTGGTGCCCTGCGCGGTATTTGTTGTCAGCGCATCACCATAAGCCAATTGAACCCTGCCGCTGGCCTCATCGCGCAACGTTTCCCAGACGACCTCCCCCTCCCTGCCCACACCATTCCTGAAGATCAGCCCGGCGCCATCGACGGCTATAATTTCCAACACCGACCCGTTGCGACCGATATTCCCGACCGTGCCGGTCTCGGTGAATTTGGCATTTGTACGCCGGAACAACCGCACGCGGTCCCCCACGGCGAGTTCCAACTCATATTCTCGCTCTCCCGCTCCATCCGTGGCTTTGACGGTGACCTGATCCGGCCCAATTTCCCCCATGGTCCGGCGCTGCTGGCGAATAGCCAGGCTGATATCATGCGCTTCCGCGTTACTCGGCGCACTCACCGAAATGCTGAAGTCTGGCCGATCCCGGTTCGCCTCAAGCCGCTGCCGCCATAGGAAAGCCGTTTGCGCCACCGCCTCTTCATACCCGCCCGGAACAACCTGCAACGTGCCGTTGGCATCCTTGCGGCGCACGGCCTCCTCTGTCTGGCCATTGCGGAACATCAGCACGGTCTCGCGCTCGTCCGCCGCCTTTTGCCTGACCGAAGAGCCCAATTCCGGCACCTTGTCGGCGCCCAGGGCCTGGCGCAGCAGCTCGATCACCGGCCCGGCCTCCACCGCCTGCA
>NCAT01000082.1 GCA_002255575.1 Acidocella sp. 20-57-95 | reverse complement strand
GATGGCGCCGGTTTGGGTTTTCAGCGTGTTGGCGATATTGATCTGGGTGGCCTCGCTGGCCTGGTAGAGGTCACTCAGCGCGCCGACGCACACGGCCAGAGCCTGCAACTGCTCCGCCAGAGGGTCGCTTTTCAGGGCGGCGGCAGCGGCGGCGCGGCGCAGGACCATCTGGGCGTCGGCGATCTGCTCGTGCAGGGCCTCCCGGCGGGCGGCGGGGCTTATGGGATCCATGATCTGACCCCTGCGAAGCGGCGGTCCATGGCGTCCAGCCAGACGCGCACCCGGGCGGCGTCGAACAGACCGAGCGGCGGATTGATGGTGCCATCGCGCGCGGCGGCAAAACTGCATTGCCGGCTTTCGACGGCCTCCGCGGCGTGCAGCCGGGGCATCCATAGCTTCACGCAGTCGGCGGCCAATTTGCCATAAGCGGTGGAGGCTGTGATGCGCGCAAAGGCGCGCTCTCGGGTTGAGCCCGGTTCAATGCCAAATTCGTTGAGCACCAGGGCTTGCGCCGTTGGCGTGAAGCCACGCGCAGCCAAAGTGAGAGCAGGGAGGATATCTTCGGGCTGCGGGCCGGTGAGATGGAACATCACCGGCGCCATGCCGGCGGCCTCGATATGCGCGGCCAGGCCGGGCATTTCGGCGGCGAGGGAGCGCAGGGTGGTGTCGCCGCCGCCGAGGTCGATGAGGGCGGAGTGCCGTTCGGTGATGCAATATTCGATCAACCCCTGCAGCCAGGTGGCGACCCCGGCGGGGTTGTCGGTGTCCGGCCGGGCCACATCGGCGAAATAGGCGGAGAAGGTGGCGTTGCTGGGGTCGACATCGGCCAGGATGGGCGCGCCGCCATTGCGGATTGAGGTTTCGGTCAGCCAGCGGAGCAGGGTGGTCTTGCCGGTTTTTCCGCGCCCGGCGGCGAAGATGATTTTGGCCCGGCCGGTAAGGTCGATGCCAGTCTCGATGTCGGGTTCTGGCTCCTTGGGCGGGGCCAGGCTGATGATGTCGGCGCGCGGGCCGGTGAATTTTATGCCGCTGGGGCGATAGGGCGTGGCGCCGGATGGCTTGGTTGGAGTGATAGGCGTTTGCGGTTTGTCCTCGGGCATCAGCTTGGCTCCTTGGGTTCAGATGGGCCGAATGTCTGGCGGTGGCTGCGTGCGATGTCCGCCGGGCTGGACTCGCTTGGCGCGGGAGATGATTCTGGGATGCGGAATGAGGCGGGTTTGAAGCGGGGCGCGGTGGCAACCGCTGGCAGCGGGGGCACGTTGAGCGCAGATGGTGGAATTGGCGGCAGGTTTGTTTGAGCAACCGCACCGGGCCGTAGGTTAGTTTCGGCCGTTGCCTGTGCTTCGGGTTTTGGCTGCCGTTGTCGATAGCCTTTGAGAGGCATCAGCGCACGTGACAGCTCGCTGCGGAGCCCTTTTTCCGTCCAGGGTTTGCCGGTTCGATAAGTGATGCCGAGCTTGGTCATCGCCGCGCCGACCGCAGCCCAGGACCATTCGCCATGCACGAGCGAGCGCAGCAGCTCATGGTGCTGACGCAGCCACGGGCGCATAATATCGCCTTGCCGCCAGAGCGGGCGGAAGATTTCAGCCAGG
>NCAT01000081.1 GCA_002255575.1 Acidocella sp. 20-57-95 | reverse complement strand
GGTGACGATGTGGCGCTTGCGGCCCTTGATCTTCTTTCCGGCATCGAACCCGCGCGGCCCGCCGGCTTCGGTGGTCTTGACCGACTGGCTGTCGATCACGCCGGCTGTGGGCGACGCCTCGCGTCCGGCTATCTCCCGCGCCTGCATGACCAGGACGTGATTGATACGATCGAACGTGCCGTCGCGACAGAAGCGGTAGAAATAGCCCTGAACAGTGGTGAACGGCGCGAATTCCTTCGGGATCTGCCGCCACTGGCAACCGGTCGACAGCATGTAGAAGATGGCCTCCACAATCCTTCGCAGCACCACCGTCCGGGGCCGGCCTCGATGCGGCGGCAAGGGCATGAATGGTTCGATCAAGGCCCATTCGGCGTCGGTGAGGTCGCTTGCGTAGCGCAATCCAGCCCGGCAATATCGTTGCCGAGCGGTTTCAGTCCAAGCCATTGCGAATCCGTCTGTTGTTGCAAACCGCGGTTTCAGTCCAAGCCATTGCGAATCCGTCTGTTGTTGCAAACCGACAGAATCACAACCTACTGAAATCGCTCAACTATCTTTTGCGGTCAGGCTCTAAGGCCGCAAATAATGGAAATGTTGCAGCAGAATTGGCGATAGCGGAAGCTTATGCCAATGGGGAAGGGGTCACCCAAGACCAGCAAAAGGCAAGTTATTGGTATCAGAAAGCGGCAGATGCAGGAAACATAACTGCTCAAACAAATATTGCATTGCGTTATAATGAAGGTCTTGGTGTTAAGAAAAATTATTCCCGTTCAGAACAATATTTCTTCGAAGCGGCATCTAAAGGTGATCCCGTCGCTGAGCTGAATATGGGAAATTTTTATCAAAAAGGCATTGCTGTACCTGAGGATGCGGTAAAATCCGTTTTCTGGTGGATGCAATCAGCTAAGCAGGGCAACTCAGACGCTCAAAATGCTCTTGCTAATGCCTATAGCCGTGGGGCTGGAGTTCCGCGCAACGTCTTCATGGCTGTGAATTGGTGGGAAAAGGCGGCCATTCAAGGTAACCAGGCAGCGCAGATTAGTCTTGGTCATGCCTATTTGATGGGTGAAGGCGTTAAGCGGAACCTGCAAAAATCCGCTTACTGGATGATGCTTGGTACAAACCCGGAGAAGCAGCCGCAAAAATCGATTTCGCCACTGCCTTATGGCCTGTTGCATTCAAATAGAGTTTTGACTTCCCTCGCAGTGAAGGCTCCAGCTCACAGCCATAAAATTGAATCACACAAAATAGTTTATAAGCATAAAAAAACAAAAAAACCATATAATTTAAATAAAATTTTATACCATAAAAATCACAAGCTTGAGAACCATAGGATTTATAAGAAATCAAAATTGACCCATGTTAAAAAATTGAGGCAAATAAAAAATAAATTATTTAATTTTGAAGCAAAAATTACCACATATTGTCAGTTTTTATTGATCACAAGATTTATTGGATCTAATAGTACTAGGTTATAGCGCCACAGGGAAAGTTTGCGATTGCCTTGTGCCGCGCTGCCGCGCTGCCGCGCTGCCGCGCTGCCGCGGTGCCTTCTCGTTGAGGAACTCATCGAGAAGGCTGTCGCTGAAGTTCACGCTCTAGACGTTCTGCCGCAGCAGAACGCCGGGTTCGTTATAGTGCCACCCGACGCCGTTCTCATTGGTCCATTTCGTGATGGACATGATGGTGATCCTGCCATCCTTCTTGTTGTCCGATGCAATTGGGTTATCCAGGAATTCCGATGGGGGCGTCTCCCGAGGAAGCCGTGTACCCGAATGCTGGTCTGGGCGACCAATGGGTGAATTCTCCGGAATCCGCATCGTCCACCGCCTGAATGTAAAACTTGTGGTAGGTCGCTGAAGGTATCCGGCAATAAGTACAGAGGCTAGCACAACTTTGGCGGAAGTTTGTTGTTATGTCCGATGAGGCTACATCCGCAATGAGGTCGATGCCGCGGCGGTGAGCGAGAAAGACGGTCAAGGATGGCTTGGCGCACTGCTGGCAGGGTGGGTTGGGGAGGCGGACCAGGGACTCTTTTTTTCCGTCCCGCCTGAGCGAGCCTTCGGGATTGCAAGAAGGCGTAGGCCATCATCGTCATCAGGGCATGGCGGTGGAGGCCAGTCCAGGATCGGC
>NCAT01000041.1 GCA_002255575.1 Acidocella sp. 20-57-95 | reverse complement strand
GGTGGAAGTCGGAACGATCGGCGATTTTAAAGTGCATTATTAAAGGTAGTGAAATCTCAGTTTAAAAAATCCAAAGAAATTGCTTGAGAAAATTTAATCACTATCAGGCTCATAACCTGAAGGTCGTTGGTTCAAATCCAACTCCCGCAACCAGTTAGTAAATTGATATCCCAAATAGATTTATTGGCACATGTTCCGAAGTCAATGAATTTTAAGGACATCAGGTTTTAAGCCGTACGCGCTCAACAAAATTTATAAAATAGTTGAATAAAAATAGTTACTTAGAAGTTTATGATGCGACCTGGCGAGATAGTGTATTGGCAGTGTTATTTTAGCTCCGATAAAAACCTGATGCTCAGTTAATCTTAAATCACCCGTGTAAATTGGAAATTCGTCCAAATTCGATTTTTCCACAGCTAAATTGTTGCCATTGTTATGCCGCGTTATTGTAGTTTTCATCTGAGCGACGCTGAGTATCTCGTGTTGGGCTCGAAAGCGGCGGATAAAACTCTCCAGGTTTTGGTAACCTAACTGCTGTGCGATTTGACTTAGAGTTTGTGGCGTAGAGGCGAGGAGATGTCTGGCCTCGATCATTCGACGTTCGAGTACCCACTCCCCGTAGGTGCGCCCGGTCAGCTTACGTAGACGCGTAGTCAGGTGTGCTGAGTTCATATTTAGTCTGCGCGCAGCCGCTTCGAGGCTCGGGTTGAAGACATAATGAGTATCTATATCGACAAAGACGCGACGGAGTAGAAGGCTTTCGCGCACGCCAGGTGCAGCTGCCGCGGCGTCCTCGTAGACCTGCCCGACGTCCCGCCCTCCCTGAATCAAAGTGAGGATGAGATGAAGCGTAACGCGGACAGACGATTCATAACCCGGTGTGTGGTCGCGGAGATCGGTGTCAGCTTTGGCGAGCAGTTGATCAAGTAATTTTATGGTTTTGATATCAAGATCGATCGACTCGGCGCCTCGTAGCGGACGGAAGAACTCTGATGTATCATGATCTATGAATGTGGCAGCGAGGCCACGACTGTATGTGGCTCCGGCCGCGGCATCGGGCAAAAATAATACACCCCAACCTTCTGCCTCACCTAGCCCACTGATGTCGTGGGATATACCGGGCCGAATATAAAAGACGCGATCCCTAGTGGCTTGATATGCTCGGCCGTTAACGGTGACCTGCCCAGATCCTGAGGTTATAATAATCAGCTCGAAGAATGTGTGCGCGTGTGGGGGCAAGCTGCGTGCGGCGTCTTTTGAGTCGAGGCGATTGATCTCGATTGGAACCGCACTGCTTTGTTGGGGAATAAAAGGCAAGATTGAGTAGGACATGTCATGAATTCCACTGCGGCTCGTTCCACTGCTGGGTCTGAATGCAGCTCGAAGATGCTTCTTGGTTAATTGAATCGTTGCGGACACAACAAAAGCGTGCAAGCGCTAGGTTAGTAGCCGACAGTGAAGCGAGCGCGCAGGTGAGCGGGAGCTTCGATCTCGTCGGCCAGGGCCACGGCATAATCCTCAAACGAGATGCGACTACCGTTTTCGCTGGTGAGAAGATCGTCTTTACCAAGTCGGAATCGCCCTGTTCGGACGCCGGGAGCGAAATTTGCGGACGGTGAGAGAAAGGTCCAGTTGATTTCTATCTCCTCACGCAGAAGGGCGAGGTAGGCGGCGCCCTTTGAGGCCTCTTCCCTTGCGCCATCGGGGAACTCAGGCGCGGTTAACAACTGCTTGCCGGGAGCCACAAACAAGCTACCGGCACCCCCAACCACTAAGTAGCGTTGCACGCCGGAGGCGCGGACGGCATTTAGCAAATTGTGTGGGTTAGTTTCTGTGAAAGGTACGCTACTCACAATTGCGCTATGGCCTACGAGTTGGGTTGCTAGTTTAATGGGATCAAGGATATCCCCTCTTAGGGCGGTGACATTTGGGCTCGCCGGTACTCTTTCAGGATTACGAACGATGGCGGTCACTTTGTGCCCGCGAGCAAGGAGCTCAGCAAGTATCCGCAAGCCGACCCGGCCGCTCGCGCCAATTAATGCAATATGCATCGGGATATGATCTCGGACTGCGGTATGAGCATGAAGTTCTCCTTGGGATCTAATATGGGGTTCTCAAAAATATAAAAATACCATACAATTATACAGAGTGTATGTTTGAATTTGACAATCCTAATCGCATTATTTCACGTGGACCCGCCGAGTGTATGAAATACTGAACCTCAATCGCCTTGCCTATTTCACTACCGTGATCGAAGCGGGCTCGATCACATCTGCCGCGGAACGCCTTGGAGTGACTAAGGCAGTTGTAAGTCACCAGCTCAGCCAGTTGGAGAGCGAGTTAGGGGTTACGCTCATTTTACGTTCGACTCGCCGGCTTGAGGCTACGGAGGCAGGGCGGGAATTCTATGCACGATCGCGAGCGATCCTAAGCGCTGCCGAAGCCGCATATGGAGATGTCTCGCAGATCGCGACCGAGCCCAAAGGGACGCTCAGTTTGTCTGCTCAGGTTGGATACGGCGAGGTGGTGGTTGCTTCTGCTGTTGCGGAATTCCTCGAGCGATATCCGCATATGAGGGTGAACGTCGCTTTCGATGATACGGTGGCGAATTTGATAGATGCGAAGCTAGATCTGGGCGTGAGGGTCGGCTGGCTAATGGATACTAGCAATCAGGCGCAGCGGATCGGTACTTTCGACCAGCATCTAGTTGGCGCGCCGGTATGGGCGCAACGTTTGCAGGGAGCGTCTACGCCCGCGGCACTAATTAGCGTGCCATTTGTAGCCAATGAGGCGCTTCGAACACCAACGAGCTGGACTTTTAAGCAAGGTGATCAGGAACGTGAGACGGTGGAAGTACATGCTCGGATAATAGCTGATAAAACCGCAACTGCGCGGGCCCTAGCCGTCGCCGGTGCTGGTGTATCAGTGTTTCCAGATTTTCTGGTGGCAGCAGATATTGCGGCAGGGCGGTTGATCCGTCTGTTCGAGAATTGGACGCTGCCGGCTGGGGGTATACATGTAGTGTATCCGGCAGCGCGTTTCCGTTCAGCTAAGGTACGGCTGTTCGTTGATATACTCAAGGAAAAGGAGCGTGTGAGGCGTCTTGCGCTTCAGGAAAACTAAAACTCGGACAGCAGATAATAAAAATCGAACCGTGACGTAAGACCTTCGATCCCTTAATCTAAAGCTCGTCAGTGTCGGAATGAAAGTAACGCTTTTATGCGGAATCTATCGGCACCGTAGGGGGGACATAATGTCATTACGGTTTATTCGTGCCATATCTGTGGTAACGCTCGTCATAGTAATTTTTGTAGGCAGTGGCGACGTATCTAATGCGGAAACGGCAGCACCGCTTTCGATAACTGTATATAATCCCGGCGCGAAATCTATTTTTCCAGTTTCTTCAGAAATCATAACTGGTCCCCGTGATGCCATCCTGATCGACGCACAGTTTCAAACGAACGATGCAAGTAATTTGGTGACTCTGATTCGGAATACGGGCAAGCATTTACAGGTAATTTATATAAGTCATAGCGATCCAGACTATTATTTCGGGCTAGCAGTACTTCACCAAGCCTTTCCCGATGCTAAAATTCTGGCGACACCAGAGACGGTAGCCGCAATCCGTGTGCTTAAGGACCGCAAACTACGCTACTGGAGTCCAATCATTGGTAAATACGCTCCGAAAACGCTGATTGTTCCAGAAGTTTTGCATTCCGATCATTTGATGCTTGATGGTCATAGAATTCTTATTGAGGGACTAGATGGTCCGACGCCTGCACGAAGTTATGTCTATATCCCGAGCTTACGTACAGTTGCAGGTGGGGCAGTCGTCTTCAGTGGTACGCATGTTTGGGTAGCTGATACACAGACCGTCCAAGCGCGTAAGGATTGGCGCTCTACTCTTCACACAATCATCGCACTCAAGCCCGTGCGTGTGATACCAGGCCATTATCTCGGTACTCTTCCAGAAGGTGTTGGTGCGGTGTTGTTTACCGACCAGTATTTAGTTCGCTTTGATGAAGAGCTACCCAAGTATACCACGGCAGCGGCGCTGACTGCAGCAATGGAAGCTGCATATCCAAATTTGCCGGAAACGACATGGCTGAAACTGGGTGCGATGGTAATAAAAGGTGACATGGTCTGGCCTCAGTAATAGGTGGCGACAAATTGTCTGCCAAATTTTTTGGAATTTTTTTGTTAAGTTAATGGGATAAGAAGATGCAGGAAAAGATACACATGATGCTAGGGCATGTGAACGTGCACAATCATGAAGTAATTCGTATCCATGATTACATGGCACCATCGGACGGTTTGCTGGTACATTCTGTGATCGTCGAGGGACCAAATTCGCTCGTCCTGTTCGACGCTCAGTTTCTATTATCCTATGCAAAAGATTTAGCAGATTATATACAAAGACTCCGAAAGCCGCTCGCCCGTATCATTATCTCCCATGTACATCCGGATCATTGGTCTGGTCTGGCCGTTGTGGCGCCGCGATTTCCGGCTGCAAAAATAGCGGCGTTGCCGAAAGTCCGCGACTATATTGCGTTAAACGGCCAGGAAATTATGGATGCCCGGCGCAATGTGTTCGGGGATGCGGTAGCATCGCAGGCAGTGATACCAGAAGAGATTATCGAACCAGGTGAGCACGTGATCGACGGTGTGCACTATCAGTTTGAGGCGCATGACGAAGGAGAATCCCAATATCAATTGGTTGCAATCCTGCCTAACCAACGTACGTTGTTGGCGTTTGACCTCGTCTTTCCCCGACATGTTCATGCATTTACTGTGGCACCGTACTTTTCGCATTGGACCAAAATTCTTCGTCAACTAGAGTCATATGATTTTGATGCGATCCTAGTAGGGCATTCGCGCCCAGCCTCGCGTGAGGATATTGGTGCGACCATCGAGTATCTCGAAATAGCCAAAGAAATACACGCCCAAACCACATCGCCAGAAGATTATGCTGCTAAATTAAAGAAACACTTTCCTGACCGCGGGGAGGCGGGTTGGATCGATTTCGCTAGTCTGATGCTCTATGGTGTTATTAATCCTTGATTAGGTTCTATTGAGCGACTGCCCCACGGGCTCTTATAACTTGCCAAATTAATCATCAAAATCATGGAAATATATATGTTAGGGTGCTTGATCACTAAGGCTGTAGAGAGTTTTGCGTCTCCGTGGCGTTGATCTCATGTTCAGCAGTGTAAACGTCTTCGCATGGAGCATACGACATGGTAGCGGCGGCTTTGGCGCATAACTTTTCGTATTGCTTCAAAATTGCTGGATGAGTCACGTACCAGGCTGCCGTATGAGTATCAGCTTCGGGAAGCATACCAAAAGCGGCGCTTCCGTTGAATTGACGTTTATGCGAGAGCGACCCTGAGAGGCCGGGGGGAGCGTGATTGCCAGTGGCGTACACCACGTTGCCAACGAAAACGATGATGATGCAAATGACCGTCATGCAAGTTATCGCGGCGAGATACATGCTGATTTTTACCCAGAAAAGTTCCATCGTCTTAAGGCTTCTGCTGAGTAACTGACATCGATTTTTTGTCAGATGTGACCGCAGATGATTTAAAGCTGGTATCGTGCCCGATAGTTTTTTCATGGCCTTGCGCTTTCAGCCGCCGACACCGAAGTGGGCGGTAAATCCGCGGCTGTGGGCCGCCGGTTTTTTCGAGGAAAAATATGTGATGTTCGTATGGTCTCAGCCTCGAATTCGCGCCATCGGAGCTTCATGACATCCGCCCTCGAGATGATTCCAAGTAATTTCTTGGTCGCAGCATCGACCACAGGTATTCGCGCAGATTCTCTGGCGAGCATCCGGACAGCTACCGTTGAGACCGTCTCGCCTGGGCGGGCGATAACTGTCGCACGATCTTTCAGTGCTTCATGAAGAGATCCCTTACGGGACAAATTCGTACCAATCCATTCGAGGATACCACTGCGTGAAACCAGCCCGATAAACTGCCCTTGGCCGTCGATGACGGGATACGCGCGATGCCTGTGAGTTGGCATAAGAAAAAAATCTATGGTGTCACCAATTGTTAAATCCGCGTTCAACGTCTCCACTTCCGTGGTCATAATATCCTGTACTCGCGCCAGCGCTGCTAAATCGACACTGTATTCCCGCGTTAGATGATGGCCTCGCCGTGCCAGCTTTTCTGTTAGAATCGAGCGCTTCATGAACAACACTGTAATGGCGTAACTCGCCGCGCAAGCCGTGATGACTGGCAGCAGAATTACGTGGTTCCCGGTGAGTTCAACCGCGAACAAGCCGGCAGTTAATGGTGCCCGCATAGTGCCGCCCATCATGGCCGACATTCCGAGAACTGCCCAAAAGCCAGGGTCAGCGGCAGGCAAAAATGGCGCCAGAACGGCGCCCAGTCCGCCACCGATCATCAACAGCGGGGCCAAAACACCTCCTGACGTTCCCGAACCAAGTGCAACGGCCCAAATTACCCCCTTCACCATCATCAGCCGCATCGCTGACGCGCCAGCGAGACCGCCGGACAGCATGTGTGCGATATTTGGATAACCTACGCCTAGTGCACGCGGGTCGATCAAACCACCGACACCGACGGCGGCACCGCCCAATACCGGCCACCACATCCAGTGGATACGCAGTTTCGCGAACCCGTCCTCCGCGGCATAAACCAGCAGGGTCAGCAGCGCAGACCCGATGCCCGCAATTAAGCCAAGCCCGGCCCAGCCCACGGCATGCAGGGGGTCAATGATCACGCCACCCGTGTAAGGAAACAACGGTTGGGGTGACAACAAATATCGCCGTTCAACTGCCGCCGTGATGCAGGCGACGACAACCGGCAAGAAGCTGCGGGGTTTGAGTTCAAACAGCAAAAGCTCAACCGCTAGAAGGATCGCCGCCACAGGCGTGCCAAACACAGCGGTCATACCAGCGCAGGCTCCAGCGACCAGTAGCGTTTTGCGCTCCATGTCGGTCAGCTCGAAAAATTGCGCGAAAAGGGAGCCGATTGCGCCGCCGGTCATGATGATCGGCCCTTCCGCGCCGAAGGGACCGCCGGTACCAATTGAAATCGCCGAGGATATGGGTTTTAGAATTGCAGTTTTGAGATTGAGGCGGGAATTGCCCAGAATAATCGCTTCCAGCGCCTCAGGGATACCATGCCCCCGAATTTTCTCTGTGCCATAACGTGCCATTAAACCGATGATCAGGGCTCCCAGCATCGGAATAAACACCGTCCATAAAGCCAGATGCCCATTTGGCTCGACAGCTCCGCCTGCGGGCCGGATTTGCGTGGACCAGGCACCGTAATAGGCCAGATTGTTTACGATGGAGATGAGGCGGAGCAGAACCCAGCCCGCCGCAACCCCGCCGGTACCCGCGACAAGCCCCATTAACGAGATTATCGCGACACGATGGTCGGTCGTAAAATCTCCCAGTTTATCTGAAATTTTATCGTGCTTTTCGGTGTCTGCCATTTTCGCCGCCAAGTATTGCTTGATAAATTCTTGTTTATTATATATCGTATTACGATATATTCAAGTCAAACTATATCGGCAAGCGTTCCACGGTCTTGGTAATCACGATAGTCAGGAGATAGTTTTAGTCGGGTTTGTAGGCCGATCGCTCAGCAATGGCCCTAGCCGACGGGACTAAAGTTGAAGCGGCCAGCCAAAAAACCGAATGAAAATAGAGATCAAGCTGTGAGAATTATCTCGGTCTAGGTGAGATGGCCAGAGCAGCCAGAAGATCTGTCTGAGTGACAATGCCCAGCAAGCGGTGGTTTTGGTCCACCACGATAACGGCGTGGTTCCGGCCATTCGTAAGCGGTGCCACAAGATTGAAGGCGGGCTGATCCGGTAGCGTAACTTCAGCATCCGCTATTAAATCAGACACCATTTCACCCAGGCGCGATAATTCACGCAACCCAATAATACCAATAACCCTCCGGTGATCATCGATGACCGGCAACGTACGTACATCGTGATCCAGTAGCAGCGACCTCGCTGTTTGTGATTTTGTATTTTTATCAACATGGATGACATCCCGCGACATGATGTCGGCGCATATTAGATTGTTATGGGTCCGCTCGAAGGCCCGCATCTCAATGCGTCGCAGTAGGTGGTCGAGATCATCTGGATTAATATCGTAGGTTTCTCCAAAATCCGCTAATGCACCTGAAATATCTTCAGCTTGAAACCCGACCCGGATCGGCGCAGGACGATCGCGCGTGCCATGGGTATTGACGGCGATGACGCTTGGTTTGTGCGGGTAGGAGTGCCGAGATAGTTTGTGAAATAGCCAGCCCAGGCCAACCAGCACAAAGCAGTTCAGCCCCATTGGAACAAATGCAAATGTGAAGCCGGCGGACGTGATGGCTGGCCCACCCAAAACTGCGGTAAGGGCTGCGGCTCCCCCAGGTGGATGCAGGCATCGCGCGAGCGACATGGCGCCGATGGCGAGCGCGACAGCGAGAGCTGCCGCGGTTGTTGGGTCGTGAATGATCCGGCCCACCGACACACCCACAAGGGCGGAAATGATGTTGCCGCCGATGATCGACCAAGGTTGCGCGAGGGGGCTGGCGGGCACGGCAAACAAAAGTACTGCAGAGGCCCCGACTGGTGCCACCAGAAGTGGTAAATTGATACCGGCATTATGAAATTCGATGAGGGAACATAAATATCCCGTCAGGCCGATACCGATAAGTGCCCCGCCACATGCAATTAGCCGGTCGAGCAATGTCGCACCCGATAAAACAGGCGCAAAAAATCTCACGCGCCCAGAGGGGCTTGGCTGGAAAGGGGAGGGTTTAGCTGAAACGGACCGAGGCTTTCGCAACAGGCTGGCTCTGATCCCCGCGGGTGATTTGACGGTGATTTTCATACGGCGCGTTTCCGGAAAGTGGGACGCTGGCTATATCGCAATAAGATATATCTCTGCAAACTCAGGCCCTAGGTTCCGCCTAATCGGGCGTTTGACTTAAATCAAAGCAGCGTCAAAACATAAGATATATTGAAAATACACCTTTGATGGCCTGGTTGATGATCTTCCCGGCGCGAGGAGAGACCGTATTCGGGAGACAGGTGGCTCATGTTTTGCTTTCAATGTGAACAAACGACAAAAACAGATACCGGCGCAGGGTGCGCCACTGCCAAAGGGGTTTGCGGTAAGGATGAGGTGACGGCTGACTTGCAGGATGTGCTGATCTATCAGCTCAAAGGGCTGGGCCAATATTCCGCCCGGTTGCACGCCTTGGGCCAGCCGGACGCCCAGGCTGACAGCTTCATTCTGTATGCGCTGTTCACCACCCTGACCAATGTGAATTTCAATCGCGCCCGCTTTGTGGAGATGATCGCCGAGGCCGCCCGCATCCGGGACCGCCTGCGCGGTGCCTATGAAGCCGTCGCGAAGGCCGCCGGTCAGACGCCGGATGTGCTGCACGGTCCGGCCAGTTTCATTCCCGCCACCGACCCAACCGGCCTGCTGGCCCAGGCCAATATCGCCAGCGTGCGCGCCGGGCTGGATGTTGTGGGGGCCGATGTCATTGGATTGCGGGCACTGGTGCTGTACGGGCTGAAAGGTGTGGCCGCCTATGCTCACCATGCCGAAGTACTGGGCGAAACCCGCGAGGCGATTGCGGTTGGCATTGCCCATGCGCTCGATTTTCTCGCCAGCGAGCCGGTTGATCTCGAAGAATTGTTGGAAGAATCCTTAGCACTTGGCCGGGTGAATTTCACCGTCATGGAAGCTCTGGATGCCGCCAATACCGGCACCTATGGCACACCATCGCCGGTGGCGGTGCGGATTACACCGGTAGCCGGCAAGGCTATTCTGGTCTCCGGCCATGACATGCGCGACCTTGAAGGCGTCCTGGAAGCGACCAAAGGCACCGGCATTAATGTTTATACGCATGGTGAGGTGTTGCCCGCCCATAGTTACCCAAAGCTGCGGGCTTATGCGCATCTGGCGGGAAATTACGGTGGCGCCTGGCAGAATCAGCAGCAGGAATTTGCGGCTTTCCCGGGCGCGATCGTGATGACCTCAAACTGCCTGGTGGAACCGCAGGCGCTCTATCGCAACCGCATTTTCACGGCGGGTCCGGTGGGCTGGCCGGGGATTCGTCACATTGGCAACGGTGATTTCAGTCAGGTGGTACAGGCGGCCTTGGCGCAGCCGGGCTTCAGCGTCACCGAGCCTGAAAAAACCATCACGGTGGGCTTTGGCCGCGATGCCGTGCTGGGCGTGGCGGGGACCGTGATCGATGCTGTCAAATCCGGCGCTATCAAGCATTTCTTCCTGATCGGCGGGTGCGATGGCGCGGCACCAGGGCGTAATTACTATACCGAGTTCGCCGAGGCCGCCCCGAAGGATACGGTGCTGCTGACGCTTGGCTGCGGCAAATACCGCTTCAACAAGGAAGATTTCGGCGACATCGGCGGCATCCCGCGTTTGCTGGATATGGGCCAATGCAACGACAGCTACTCGGCCCTGGCTGGCTTTGGGCGTGCGCAATGTCCGGCTGGGGCCGACCTTGCCGGCGTTCCTCACCCCGACTTTGATCGACATTCTGGTTAGCCGCTTTGGCATCCAACCTATCACCACGGCGGAGGCTGATATCGCCGCCGCATTGAACCGCAAGGCCGCCTGAACCGAAGCAGACCGGGGGCAAAATCCCCCGGTCTGCTTCCATTGTCATTCCTTGAGAGAGTTTAGTGCCCATGCCTGAGATTACGCTGCTGACCCGCGACGGTGCCCATTTGGAATTTGCCTGTGCCCAGGATGAAAATATTCTGGATGCCGCTGCCGCCGCCGGACTATTTTTGCCGTCCATGTGCCGTGAGGGCAGTTGCGGCCTTTGCCATGCCTATGTTGCCGAAGGCGCGTACGAGATGGGCAGCTTTAGCAAGGACGCGCTGAGCGATGCGGACCAAGCGGGCGTGCTGCTGTGCCGGTGCGAGCCACGCAGTGATCTGACCGTTCAATTGCCGTATCCGCAAGCCGATATTCAACGCCATGAAATTATCAGCCGCGAGGCCGTGATTGAAAATCTGGCTCCCGCTGGAGCCGGGGCCATGGCCGTCACATTGCGCTATACCCCGCATGAAAGCTTC
>NCAT01000080.1 GCA_002255575.1 Acidocella sp. 20-57-95 | reverse complement strand
AAGATATTTTGCGGCATAATGTTGATGGCACCACCCGATACCATCAGAACCGCCATGGTTTCACCCAGCGCACGACCAAGGGCAAGAACGATGCCGCCGATCAAGGTGGACCGAACCATAGGCATCATGGCTTTGGACACAACCTCGAAATGGGTGGCACCAAGGGCGAACGCAGATTCCCGATTTTCCTTTGGCACTTGCAGCAATGCATCGAGCAAGGTGGTGGCGATGATCGGGGTGATCATCAGCGCTAACACGATCGAGGTGGTCAGCAGCCCGTAGCCGCTACCGGATGTACCGCCCGCGAAAAATGGAATGAACCCCAGCACAGCCGACAGGCCAGGCCCGATGTAATTGGCCATGAGCGGGATAAGTACCGCAATGCCCCACAAGCCGAACACCACGCTGCCGAGATCCCATGTGATGCCGGAGACGAAGTCAACGCCATTAAAGCTGACAGCCTGAGCCGAATATATAGCCAGAAACAAAACGACCGCGCAAAGCGCGGCAGGGATCATTAAGCTCAAACTTAAGACCGAAATTCGAAACGGCTTCAATTGCATCGGCTGCGTGACCTTACAGAGGGAATCTCCTCCCGGCGGCTGCCGGGAGGAGATTTTTAAGCTTACTGAATGCGAGCGATCTGTGACTTGGAGAGTTCCACCACTGCCGGCGGCAGCGGGAGGAAGTTCACCTGGCTCACATATTTTTCAGCGTTACCGGTGGTCAAAGCCCAGGTCAGGAAGGTCTGGATGGCTTTGGCGGTGGTCGCGTCCGGCTGCGAAGCGTTGATGATCGCATATTCATAGTTGATGATCGGGTAGGCTTCCGGGCCCTTGGCGAACACCAGGCTGATGCGTTCGTCAACCGGGGTGTCGGTGGCCAGCGAGCTGGCGGCCGCATTCACGGTTGCGTTGGTTGGCAGCACGTATTTGCCATCAGCATTCTTCAGCTCGGCAGTGCCGAGGCCGGCCTTGTCGATCTGCGCTTTGAAGCTAACGCCGATATAAGCGATCGAGTACGGGTTGGAAGCTGCGGCGGAGACCATGCCGGGGTTGCCGTTCGCACCCAAGCCGCCCTGAACAGCCGGCCAGGAAATGGTGGTGCCAAAGCCGAGGGCGGTGTGCCAAGCCGGGGTGGATTTATCGAGATACTGGCTGAAGATGAAGGTATCGCCGGACCCATCAACACGATGGATGGGGATGATCACATGGGCAGGCAGCGTCACGCCTGGGTTGATCGCCTTGATCTTCGGATCGTTCCACATGGTGATTTTGCCCATGTAGATGTCGGCCAGAACCGGGCCGGAGAGGCGCAGGTGCTTACCAGCCATGCCCGGCAGGTTGTAGTTGACCGACTGAGCCGAAATGGCGAGCGGAATGCTCAGCATGTTCGGGTTCTTGGCGACGATCGAGTCGGAAAGATACGCATCGGAAGCGCCGATCTGAACCAGACCCTTCATGGACTGGGCAATACCCGCACCCGAACCGGTCGAGGTGGTGGTCACTTGGATGCCCGGGTTGGCGGCAGTGAAATCGGGTACCCAGATGTTGAACAGCGGGTAGAGCAGGCTGGAGCCGGTTTCAACCAAAGTGGTTGCAGCCTGGGCTGTGCCAGCGGAAACGGCGGCGAGCGCCAAAGCGGCCACGCCGGAACGCAGCAAGGTTGAGCGGCGGAGGTTTTTAAAAATGTGCACGTGCAGTCCCCTTTTTAAAGATGGTTGTGGAGATCGCATCATCATTGAGCCGACCCCAAAACACGGCAGTTTCTAATTCAACAATGTGACAAACGCGACGGGTTTTCAGTTGCAGTTTTGTGACATTTACCGTCACATAAGGGTTTTTATGTAACGGAGGACAAACCAAAAAGCGGTTTGCACGTGCGCAGATTGCAGTCTAGCAGTGTGTTTATGACCGGCCGCGCACCGCCCATCCTTGATAATAAAACACTCTTTATCGGGTTTTTCAAAATTGGGATTATGGGTTTTGGCGGGGTACTGGCGATTGCCCGCCGGGTGATGGTGGAACAATGGCACTGGCTGACCGCTGCCGAGTTTAATGACCTGTTCAGCCTCTGCCAGTTCATGCCAGGTGC
>NCAT01000008.1 GCA_002255575.1 Acidocella sp. 20-57-95 | reverse complement strand
CCATAGCGACCCATAAATCAGCCTTTCAAATGCTGATCCGCTATGAATCAGAGAAAGCCTCGCGCCGGAATCCCCCAGTCAAATGACCACACGCCCTAGTAACTTTTACTATATTTGTTCGCAAGTTATTTATAATTATCATCGCAAATTATTCATTTATTGTGACTTATCCACAACAAGAGACAGAATGTTGCTAACCTATTGAAATATAGAAAAAACGATGGGGATCAGGCGGTAGGTTGATAATGAATAATAACTATTTTCCGGATTTTTTGCTCATCCAGGCTAGAAGCGCCGCGTGTTCAACCGCGGCTAAGGGACGACCTGCACCGCCTGAGTTGTGTTAATATCTTTGGCTGATTTATTTTCGTTTAACAGTAACGAAATTATAGACATAGTTTGCAACGTATGGTCGCATCGGTCTGGGTCTGTGCAAATTGCAGGGGCCGGCAAGGACCAAGTCTCGCCATTGTACGAAACGCTGTTGGCTTGATCGAACGGATTCGGCCCGTTATTTTGCAAATGGAACAACACGCCGCCATTACAGGTGGGCCCGTTCAGATTTTCATATTCCAGTGTAATGCAGCGTTCCGGCAAATCAGGGTGCGCCGCCGTTTGCTGCTGCTGGAAGGCCATCACCTGGCCGACATATTGGATCACTTCCAAGGTCGAACGCAGCTGGAACTGCACGGCATTGGTTGCAAGCGGCAACTTTGCAGTAGATGGCACCGCTTCAGAATCGTCGGCAGCATCGGCAGGGTTTTTCGGCATGCAGGCATTAAGGGGGATTTTTGTAGCCTCAGAGGCAGCATTTGTCAGACTGCCGACCACGGTCGGGGTACCATTGCGATCTGAGCATAATATAATCGTGCTGGCGCGCTTGGCGGTCACGAGCTGGAATTGGCCGGTTTTGGTTTTGGCCAGAGTGTATTTGGACGGATCAATGGCTGCGATCGCCTTCAAATCCTTGTTCATATCTATGTTGAACGGTGCGCCGACCGGCTTGGGTGTGCCCTTCAGCGTGACCGGATAGAGCCGGCCAGAATTATTCACAATGCGCAGAAACGCGTAATATTCCGGCTCAGCAAAGCCACTGCAAGGCTGGTCTGCCGCCAGAATTGTGTAGTCAGACGCCACCGCATTAGGGCCGGGCTTTTGCTTATAGCAGACAATCCGTGCGCTATTGGGCGCATTCAGCAGCATCTCGGGACTGCCGGCCGGTTGCACGCCAGCGACCAGCAGCATCAGCACCATGCGGTAGTCGATGCCTTCATTAAGGAAAAACTCCGCCGTACCAGGGCTGATGGAAGACATCACGCCTTTGGTGAAATCCTGCGTGTCCAAGCTGTCGATATCAAAGCTGGGGGAGCTTGAGACGGTCATCCCAGCGGTTAGCAGGTTACGAGGCTTGGTGGTGGAAACGCCGATCGGCCCGTAGGGCACGGTGGAGTTAACCGAAACATTGGCCGACAAGGCGCCGCGAATATCAGCAAACTCGCCGAAATGCAGGGGGGCACCATCGCGCGCGCGCAGAATATTCTGTAATATGGTCTGATTGCTAGCGATCGCGCTGACGTTGAGATAGTCCACGACCTGGTGGTTAATGACCGGCTCCATTGAGCAGGCCGACAGGACAGGTACCATTAACGCAAAAAGCAGACCTAAGCGCCGCATCACGTTTCATCCCCGAAAATCTTGTCATGACGGTATAAATAATATCACGATGTGTAAAGGATTTTATGTGGCGATGCTTTGGTACCTTGGGTATCTTGTGCGGCGCACTTGCGAAAGGCGAACTGGCTAGCTTTTCCGCCCAAGGCCACGGTTGGGCGCCCCGAGGGCCGCGCAATACAGCTTTAAAAGAACCCAGGCGTTTTGAAACTTGCCGACTTTAAGCTGCCCGAAAAACCGATATAAAAAATTTATGATGATGGGAAGCGCTGGAAACGGTGCATAGCGCGTATAAAACCTTATTGCGCCGTCGTTAAAGTACCGAATTATATTGGTACCTGCTTTTTTGGCGGATGTTGATGCAGCGTGAAAAATCTTTGAGTTTTCGGCGACAGCAAGCAACCAGCCGGCACGTTGCAGGCGCAACGACAAATCTGCATCTTCCCAATATAGAAAAAAATGCTCATCAAACCCGCCCACCTGCTGCATCGCAGAGGCACGTAACAGAACCGATGCGCCGGTGATGTAATCAAGTTTGCCCGGTGCGGTCAGATGATGTGGCTGGCCAGAATAGAGATTAACCCTACCTCCTCCCCAACATTCAAGATCGGTCATTGGCAAGTCACGGTAAATCAATGAACCGATCGCGCCGATTTTAGGGTCTGCGGCGGCTACTTCCAGCATTGCTCGAAGCGCATTTTTGTCTGGCCGCGCGTCATTATTGAGGAGCCAGATATAGTTCGGTTGCTCAGATGAAATTTCGGCGATGGCCAGGTTACAGGCCGGACCAAAGCCAAGATTTCGTGGGCTGGCAATCAGGCGGTCAATCCGCGTTGATGCCTTTAATAACTCTAAGGAGCCATCTGTCGAACCATTGTCAACGACAACAACAAGCGGCTTTGGCTCAGCGAGCCGCGCCAATGCTTCGAGGCACGACAAAGTATCCTCGGCACCATTCCAGTTAATGAGGATAACGTAGGTTGAATCGCTCAATATCATCTTAGCTTGATCATTAGGAAAAAGCGCGGTTTATGAACGCCGTCACTTGGGCTTGAAAGCAATAATCGTTAGAAACTCAGATTGATTCGAAACGCCAGAATAGGCAATCTGCGCCTCATTGCCTGCCGACAATATCGCGGCTGGTATGGTTGGCTGTGGTACGACGTGAGGGTCAATCCGCTGACTTATCATCCAACCTGCATTAAACATCAGGTTTGCAAAATTTTCTGATGCAAGCGGCTCGATTTTAATAAAGCCAGCTGCTTTCAAACTATCGGTTAACGACTGTAATGTGAACATCACCAAATGTCGGGGTGGTTCTAATAACCGGCAATCACTACCGAAATACTGATGTGAAGCGCCGTCCAAATTAGGCACTTGGATCCAAACGCGACCGCCGGGTTTTAAAATATCAAAAATTTCGGACAATGCTGAGATTGGATCGTGAAGATGTTCCAGAACATGACTCATCGTCACGTTCGCATAATAATTTGGCGGCAGGCCCATCCCCGGAAGTGGGGCGCGGTGCACTTTTAAACCATGCTGAAAAGCGTTAGCAGCGGCCGCATCATCAAATTCCGTGCCTTCCACGTCATGGCCTAAACGATCGCGTGCAAGCAATAAAAACGTCCCATTGCCACACCCTATATCCAGCAGATGGTCACCATATTCTGGTGCGGAAAGGTGACGAAACATTGCTGCCGCATTGCGGGCTTTTTTCTTTATTGAGGAAAATACCAAGTATCCTAACCCAAGTGGTAATGCCGGCCGCAAATTATACCCAAATTTTCGATTCAAAAAATCATTCATAGCCGCACGTTTTAACTTGCTCATAATTCCTGCAGGCGGCAGTAAAGCAGCAGCCGATGTTGGGCTATGGGTATAATACGCGCTATACGCACGCCCGATTGACTGACTGGTTGGCCTTGGATCAAGATATCCTGAATGACAATCATCGCAGCGCCACATCGTCCATATTCCAGGTGCTGCAAAAAAAATTCTGTCCACCAAGTCATCATGCTCGACGGATCGATCTACACTTTTACAAACCGGACAGTGGCCAACGGCTTCTAAATCTTCCGCGGGCCATAAATGATTCGTCACTTTAACTCTCCTTTGGGGACTCTAGAGGTCGTCACCATCATGTCCTATTATGAAAAATTCATCATATTATATAGACGTGGCTCTATCTTAAAGGCCCAAAAAACACTCAGGATAATTAACAGGCAAGCAAAACCCATTTTCAGTGAAAATATCTGATCTGGTGCAAACCCAAGGGCTATTAAAAGCAGTACAAATCCAGGCCATATCCTGATGAAGACTTTTAGCTGCTTTGACGCAAAAAAAAGCAAAATAGCATCGATAACAACTCTGAATGACCACGCGGCGGCGGCACCGGGAAGTCCTGCATATTTTACGCCCAGCCACAAAATCACTAAAAACGGGACAACCTCCACGAGGTGGAACTTTGCCGTAATGTCCGGGCGATTTGACGCTTGAATTTGGCTGTAAGGAATGAAAGCCAATGAGTTCACCCAGATACCAACCAATAAAATCATGCCGACAGGCACAGATTTAAGGGCGAAATTTTCTCCCACCCAGAGTCTCATAAAAATTGGTAGCACTAAAATACTCGTGACAATGATCGGCGTTATTATCGCTGCCAATCCAATTGTCGCATCTGTTGCCAACTGCGCTCCAATATCGGTTTCGTGGCGCGATAAACGGGGGAACAGGCTGCTTGCTAAAGCGCCTGGCAAGGTCGAAATTCGGGACACCAGATTGTATGGCACACTATAATATGCCACGGCATCGGCCCCAATAACACCCGCGATGAGCATCCTATCCATCGTGGTCATGATCGGGTCCATGATATTTGTGATCATAATCCAGCCGCCATAACTGAATAAAGCTCGTATCTGAGCGATATCAAACGTGCCGCCTGCACCGAGCGGTAATTTCCGATAAGCAACGGCCGCAAAGGGCAGCAACCCGAAAGAGCGAACCAAAACGACCGAAATCACAAGCCAGCCAATATCAGGCCCATGCAACCAGGCGACAATTAACGGCGTGAGTTGAGCGAACGTGGCATTCATCGCACTTATAATATTTGCGGCACCAAAAGCTTCCCGCGCCTGCAGGGCCCCTAATAGAACACCACCTACCGTTGCAATGGGAATTGCGAATGCCAGCCAAGGCACAACAGCTAGTACAGCCTGCCGAGATTGCTCTGGCATCTTGAAAAAATGTTCGAAGATTGGCGGCGCAACACAGTAGAGACAAATACCGCCAAGTATCCCAAACCCTGCATTCACCGCCAGCGCCGTATAAAACACGCTCGCCCGCGCGGCTGGTTCGGCGTCGTGCAGGCGGGCGATGTGGTATGATGACGCACGCGCCAACCCTAGGTCAAACAGACCAAAATACCCTAAAAACAGCCAGACAATCGATAATATACCGTAGCGGGCCGGCCCGATGATATGCAAATAAATCGGCACGGTCACCAAAGCCACCACGATTGGCACAAGGCTGCCAGCCAGATTCTGCAGCGTATGCCGTTTAATGCTCATAAACGAGCGTTTTGACCTGTTTGGGCATGAACCGCAAGCGCCCTGCCCTTGATCGTCAGCGCCTTACAATCGCCCTCCGCACAAAATTGCCGCACCGCACAATCGCGCAAAACTTTGCTGAATCAAGTCGCCGGGACGGTATTAAGTCAGCACGCTATGGTTTCGTCACGGCAACGCTGCCTGAGCGTGCAACCCGCACGAAGGTTGCGATAATGCGCCAGGAGGCGCGAATGGTGCCGCGCAAACTGCCCGCCACTTTCGAGGTGCCACCGGACCGGCAACGGTAAGGCAGTGGAATTTCCTGAATGCGCAAGCCCGCCTGGGCGGCTTTGATCTGCATTTCAATGTTCCAACCATAGGTCATCTCGCGCATGTTCAGCGCATCCAGAGCAGTGCGGCGGATGGCCCGGTAAGCGCACATATCATGGTAGCGTGTGCCGGTGAGCGCGCCGATGCCGAGTCCCAGCAACCAGCCGGCAAAAACCTGGTGCGCGCTCATGGAGCCACGCTCGCGAAGTTTTTTCACCCGCGACGCAATAACAAAATCGGCCATACCGGTTTCGATCGGCATTACAAGCTGCGCCAATAAATCACCACGGTCGGCGCCGTCACCATCCATGAAAACGATAATGTCGCAACCAGGCATCGCGGCGGCGGCCCCGGCGGCACAGGCTTTGCCGTAGCCGCGCTGCCCAAGTTCAACAACCCGCGCCCCAGCATTGCGTGCAACAGCTTGTGTACCATCGGTGCTGCCACTATCGGCGATGATGATATCAACGGCGATATCACGCGGTAATTCATTGATCACCGCCGCAATCGCCTCAGCCTCGTTTAGTGTAGGAATCACCACGGCAACGCCCGGCATCGTTAGAGGCTCCAGCGCAGCCCGCAGCTTTGGCACGGTTTGGGGGGGGCGTCGCTGACCAGAGCGGTCCGGAACTCTTTGTAAAGCGGGCTGTTCCAAATTTCGCGTAAAGATTGCTGCGTGGCATCGCCGAGCGTGTAATTCTCATACCCCCGCGCTGAAAAAGGCGCGATGCAGCAGGGCAAGGCGCGGCCATGGGCGGTGAAATACATCAAGGACCATGGCCTACGGCAGGTGGCCCAGGGGCGTTCATCGGCACTGGCTTTCAGGCTCAAGCCCGGCTCGGTCGCGCCCGAGGCGTTCAGCCTTATGCCAAGCGAGG
Source organism: Acidocella sp. 20-57-95 (assembly GCA_002255575.1). Taxonomy (GTDB): domain Bacteria; phylum Pseudomonadota; class Alphaproteobacteria; order Acetobacterales; family Acetobacteraceae; genus Acidocella. The sequence continues at coordinate 94,031 of NCAT01000008.1, read as the reverse complement.
CGGCCAGCGCCTGGGCTTGGCTCACGGCCTCCTCCTCCTCGGCCTTGGTGTGCTCAAACAACGCCGATTCGGCGCGCGCCAAACCAAAACCGGCATCATCAAACACCAGCCGCTGCAAATGCACTTCCCGCACCCCGATCGTATCAGCCAGACGAACGAAATCTGGCAACTGGCCGATGGTTTCTTTCAGGCCAGTCAACCACATCGAGACCAGGGGTTTTTCAGCACCGATAGATTTTTGCAGTTTGGTAAAACTACCGATATTTTTGACGATCCGGTCAAAAAAATCCTTACCCCGCACGGCGAGGAATGTTTTGGCATCCGCCGCATCAAGCGAGACGCGCAATTCATCCAGGCCGGTTTCAATTAGCTCGCGCTGGCGCTTCGGCGTTAGCAACGTGCCATTGGTGTTGAATAAAGTGTAGATATTGCGCGCTTTCAGATAGCGGATCATGTCCGGTAGATTTTTCACCAGCATCGGTTCACCCACGCCATGCATCACCACACGGGCAATATCTGGCACCTGGTCGATGATTTTGGTGAATAACGCCCAGCTCATATCCGCTGGGGCTTCCAGCTCCTCAAACGTACGAGGACAAGTTTCGCACAACAGATTGCAGCGGTTGGTGACTTCCAGATACAGGCAGACCGGCCGCGCGGCGTCAGCACCTTTGGACGTATCTACCGCCTCGAAATAACGGCGCGGGTCTTTGAGGATATTATTCATGGCGAGGCTCCTGCGCGCGCCGGCGAGATAGCCGGACGCACCAAAATTGCCCGCCCGAGAGCGAACAAAACGGCGGGGATGAAAACGACCGCTGGCCATAGCGGGTCAGTATGGCCTGGGTTTAGGTAGAGCAGCGTACTGGCCGTGACGAGGTAAAGCACGGCGGGGGCCGGGATCACGCAAGCGGGCAGCAGCAGGAATGGATAGTACCAGGGGTAATGCGGGCCGAGCCCAGCCATCAGCAGGCCCCCCAACAGCAGAGCCGCCCCGGCGATCTCGCGGCTAAGTGCGGGCCCCGGTTGTAGGTTACGTTGACGCCAGACGAAGGCAAGGCCGGTTATGGCAAGCAACAGCGCCAGACCGGCGAGATACAGCTTGGCTGCGAGCGGTGGCACCGGTGTGAGGAGCGCAATCAGGTCAAGCAAATACACGCCGTGGCCGCTATCAATGCCTTCTTGCGCAGTATAGCCGCCGAGAAAGCCAAAAACCGCCGAACCGACCCCCAGATATGGCAGGTAGAGAATGACCATGGTCGCGAATAAGGCAGCAGGGAATTTCCAGTCCCAGCGGCGCCACAGCGCGGGGGCCAGAATGATCGGCAGGAATTTGGTCAGCACCGCAAGGCCCAGCAGCGCACCAGCGATGCCATGGCGTGCCCGGCAGGCGGCGAGTAGCGCGAAGGCGATGGCGCAGATGGTGATAGCATCCACATGACCGCTGCCGGCAAATTCCCAGATCGTAACCGGGTTCCAGGCGTAAATGAGAATGCGCGAGCGCGGCAGCCCGGCGGTATCGAGAACCAATGTCATCGCCCCAATGGCCGCAGCCTCAAAACCGAGGATGGCGAGTTTCATCCCCAACACCGGCGGCAAATGCAGCAGTTTTACCAACGCACTGGCCACAAGAAAACAAATCTGTGCGGCCGGCGGATAAATGGTGGGGGCATAATTGGCGCGGTTGATATGCGGGAACACTGCGGTATCGCGCAAAAACGCCAGATGCGGATCGGCCGGGATGAATCGGTAGGGGTTAATACCTGCCGCTTGCACCCACCCATCCCAAATATAGCGGTAAATATCAGTCGAGAGGAAAGGGTCTGTGCCAACCACGATCAATCTTAAGGCCACAGCCACACCAAGAATAAAGCCCAGCGACAAGTTAGGGCGCTGCCAAAGCAAAAGAGTAACGGCCATGAAATAGACCAGCCCCTGCACGCAACTGAGAACGACAAATTCGGTCAGCGCGTCACCATAGCCAATGCCGACGCGCCCTGGCACCGGGCGGGCAATGTAGAGGCCAAGAAGCGTGAGCAGGATGAGCGCTACGGCGCAGAGCACCAGGGCATGGCGGGTCGTTTTCTCAGTTATCCGGTTGCCCAAAGCCGACCCCATCAGGCGCGCTTTTTATGTGCAGCAACCGCCAGTAAGCCTTCTGTCGCGAGCCAGGCCGCGGTGGCGGGCGCGAGGTTTTGATCGGCTCTTAGCTCATCAATCAAACGATCCAAGGCTGCGGCATCGTCAACATCGTACCATACCGGCAATTCCACCAGTTCAAGACCGATTTCAGCGGCGCGGGCACGGGTCTGCGCAGCAACATGCTCGCTGCTCCACGTTATATCGGCGAACATATGCGCGTAGGATTTTTTGAGGCCGAGCAGATAATACCCGCCATCCTCAGCCGGGCCGAGCACGGCACGGTCGCCCGGCGCGGCGAGCAAGGCGGCGGTACGGATGAGATAGTCCAACGGTAAGCTTGGACTGTCGGAATTCAGCACAACCGCAGCGCTATAACCTGCGCGCAGCAAGCCATCGATGGCGTGCAGCAGGCAACGACCAAAGCCCATGACGGTTGGCGGCATCGGGGGCGTACCGTCCGCTAAAACCAGCCCGGTGCCGGTGGCAAGATGGCCGTCGAACAAATGTTCCAGCCCGGCCGGCGCATAGGCGATGAAGCCATCAATCCGCTCGGTGCGGGCGGCGGCGCTGATATTTTCGGTAATATCCCTTAAAAAAGCTGCACTTAAGCCAGCCGCCTGATCCGCTGAGAGGCGTGGCATCAGCCGGGTTTTGGAGCGGCCAGGCTGCGGCGCTTTCGCCATAACCGCAATGGCACAGAGAGCAAGCGGCTTCATGCGGCCACACTGCGCGCCGCAACCGTGAGCAAATTCAGCGCATCAATCGCACCATTTGCGGCACCTTTTTCAAAATCACCATCTATCTGTCCCATCTGGTTGGTGATCTGGGCGATGCATACCGCGCGCTTGCCGCGGGCAGCGGCGAAGGCATAGAGCGCGGCAGCTTCCATTTCGACCGCCAAAATACCTTCGGCGCGCGCCGCGGCAATGGCGGTGGCGGTTTCCCGAAACGGCGCGTCAGTCGTCCAACTGGCACCAACATACAAATTTATCCCCGCCACCCGGGCGGCGGTGGTAATTTTGCCGATCAAGGCGGGCGACGCCTCCGCGTAGCGTGACGGTGGCAAATAATGATAGCTGGTGCCTTCATCGCGCAGTGCCCGTTCGATCAGCACAAAATACGGGCCATCCGCTATCGGCGTAATCTGGCCGGCTGAGCTTAAGCTGAGCAGTAATTGACAGCCAGAGGCAAAAGCCTGCTCGGCCAGCAACACGGCAAACGCGGCGCCAACGGCATTACCGATCAGTCCAAAACGAAGCCCACCATGTTCGAGGACGAACATCTGCGTATGGTAGCAGGCCCAACCAGAGCAAAGCGATGCGCCATGGAGCTGAGCGTATCTCAGCAAATCGCCATCTGGATCCAGTATACAAATCTCTGGAATATTTTGATGGATGATATTTTTTTGGCGGCGGGCTTCGCGGATCATATTCTCGGCCGCGAAAACTGAAGCTTCGCCATAGTGCTTCGATTCGAGGATCGGCGTAGCTTGGGTGGCGGCATCAAAAGCCATGGCGTTTAAATCCCACTAAACCAGTTATAGCCACGATCTACCCAAAACCCGCCCGGATTGCGGTTGGTCACGTAAATGGCCGTGACGAATTTTGGGTTCTTGAATCCTAATTTGGTTGGGATTCTGATTTTAAAAGGGAAACCGTATTTAACAGGCAAAATCTGGTCCGAGAGTTGATAGGCCATGATGGTCTGGGGATGCAGTGCTGTGGCCATATCAATGCTTTCATAATAGCCATCAGCACAGGCAAAGCCGACATATTTGGCGGTCGTATCGGCGCCTACGCGCTTGAGGAATTCTGAAAGCGGCGTGCCGGTCCATTTGCCGATCATGCTCCAGCCTTCCACACACACATGCCGCGTCACCTGAGATTTTTGCGGCAGCGCGTAAAGGTCATTCACGCGCCAGGGTTTTTTGTTATCAATCAGCCCCGCCAGTTCAAGCTTATAGTCGGCAGCGCTGAGCTGCGGCGACTGGTCAGCGTGATACCATGCATTATAGCGGAAATCCTTGACCGCCATGCTTTCAGGGTACTCGGGCGCCAGACGCGCGCCGCCAAACAAGGCGCCTTGCACGAGGTTATTCCACTGTGAAATCTCGGCGAAGACTGACTGCACAGTGTCATTATCACTGATATCGCAGCCAGTCAGGAAGGTGAGTGCTCCCAGACTGAGGCCTGAGCGCAGCAGCTTGCGGCGGTCAACATCAAAAACGGGCTTGGCTGGTTCATTCACCGGCATGGGACGTCTCCGCAGTATGGATAGGTTCAGCAGCACGGCCCAGCACCATCGCCACCAACGTTTTTGGCACTAAGGCCACGAGGGTGACATGCACGATGATGAACAGGCAGATGCCGGACATAAAGATGAAATGCAGCACGCGGGCAGTGGGGTAGCCGCCACATAACCACGTGAGCCAGCTTAACTGCACCGGCTTCCAAATGGCGAGGCCGGTTACAAACATCATCAGCACCGCGAACAACACACCCCAATAGGCTGCGCGCTGTACGTGATTATACGCGCCGAGACGATGACTGAGTTTGAAGGTCAGCGCGCTGATAAAATCGCGGATCAGGCCGGGTAGGTTCAGCGGCAGAAAGTCGCGCCGGAAATGGCCGGAGACTAGGCCGTGGATGATGAACAGCAAGTAGCTTGCCAGCAGCAACCATAGGCCACTGAAATGCCAGTTCAGCGCGTTGGCAACACCGGGGTCCATGTGGGCAATTTTGGCAACCGGCGGATCGCCCCCCAAAGTTGCCCATTGCCAAAACCGGAAATTATCAAAAATCGGGTCGGAATTATAAATCCGCCAGCCGCTGCCAACCATAATGATAATGGCCAAAGCTTGCGCCCAATGGGCAATGCGCACCAGCAGCGGGTGTTCCTGAATATCATGCGTGGATGCGGAGATTTTAACGGTTTTCATGTGCTTACCTTCACGCCAGCGGCGCTGAGCCGGGCGATTGCGTTAGGGGTATGCAGCAGATTAACTAGCGCCTGTGCATTTGCACTGAACGCCGATGCATTCACCGCCGCGGCGTAGCTGGTGACAGCAGGTGGTGCCGTCAGCGTCGCGAGCACCGCCAAACGCGGGTCGGCCTGCACGTCGGTCAGATACATCAGGCCGATATCAACAGCGCGGGTTGTGACCATATCTGATACGTCGCCGGTATTGGCCGCCCCTTGAACCATCGACGCGGAAAGGTTGTTGGCGGCAAGGATCGCACGGCCGTCAAGGTTACAAGCAGAGGTATCATCCGTCACTGCCAAGCTTGCCTTCGCGAGCAAGGTTTGTAGGCCGGTCTGGTCCAGCGCCGAGGAAAAACGGCCCTGCAGCCCCGCCAGAACCAGATTGTTGGTAAAACCACCCTGGCGGCTTGCTGGCACCACCAGCTTGGCCGCCACGGCGTCATCCATTACCGTATCGAGTGTAAATAGCACATCATTGCGGGTGTGCCGGATGATTTGCGCCACCATCAAAGGCCCCGGCGCGCAAAGCGGGTAGATTGCGAACCCACCCAGCCCGCTCAGCGCTAACATAGCGGGCTTTAAGGTAGGGTCGCAGAACACGGTAACATCGCCTGAGCTTGCCATGGCGGTTACGATGCCAAAGCGTGCAGTTTCGCCAGCCGGGAATTGGCAGGCAGGATGCGCTTGAGCCGCAGCAGATGGTCGAGACCCAGACTTTGCCCTGCCTGGTCCACAGCGAACATGCCATGCGCACAAGCAATGCCGACATAGGTCCAGACCCATTCGGTCGGGTCATTATAGAGCCCAAAGAGCAGATTTACGATGAATAAGGCCGCCAGAATGCCAGTGAAGCGCACCGCGAAACCGCACGCCAGCGAAAAGGCAAAAAACACCTCAAGCAAATAAATCACTGGTTGCACCAGCGCGATGTTATTGAGGAATATTTGCATAATATCGGCATGCCATTGGAATGAGCTGTAGGTGACGCAGTTGGTCAGCCAGTCCTTAAATCCGTGGGCGACCGGCCAGGGTAACTTCCACAGCGTACCAAGATACCACATGCCGGCAGAGATAAATCGCATCGCGAACACGCTGATGTGTTTAATGCTGCGCTGGGTGGGGTCGGTGGCCAGCACGTAAGCAGCGATGGCGAGCCCGGCCCAGAACAGCGCCCAGGCTAACACCACTGTCAGCCAGCCATAAGCACCAAGCGCCAATTGGTCATGAATTTGACCAGTCATGACCTGAAAAAGGGAATGGAACGGATTATCACGCATGAAAATTTCTCGCTTTCAAGGACTTGGACAGACTCATTATCACCAGATCACATGACAGTAATGCGATTTTATTAGTGAGATCGTCCAGGCATTGTTTCCATGCTTTCAGCGCATCCGGCACACGCGGCATGACGCCCAATACCGACGCGACAAAGCAGCCGGTGCCGTTGCCCGGTCAAAAATACCTGCGAAACCAGAGCGCCCGAAAGCGCTTAGTCGGAATCAACCGCGGTATCGACCGGGCGGAAAATCACATCAACTTGCACGCTATCGGCGTGACCCACCATATCCGGCGGTACGGGCGGGTAATGCGCATCGCGAACTGCCTGCATCGCCGCCTGGTCCAGCAGCGGGTAGCCACTGGAAGTTACCACCGCGATGTTGGAAACCGCGCCGTCCTGGAAATTAAAACTCACCCGCGCAATGCCAAACTCATGCGCCATGGCGGCGGATGAGGGCGTGCGGGCGGCTTGGCGCACGGCGGTGCGCATGGCGGCGCGGAATAAATCCAACTCACCCGCACTCGGCGCGGGTGGCGCTTGCGGCGGCGTGGGCGCGGGCGGCGGTTGGTCCACCGGTGGCGGGGTAACCGGCGGCGGTGTGTCCACATGTTTGGGCGGCGGTGGCTTGTGCGTCACCGTATGGTGCGGCACCGGTGGCGGCGGTGGCATCGGGATGGGTGGCGTTACCGGCACTGGCGGCGGCGGCACCGGCTTTGGCGGTACCACTGGCGGTGGCGGGGGCGGCTTGGGTGCCGGCGGGGCTGGGGCGGTAATCGATAGTTTAATCACGGTCGGTTTGTCCGATGGCGGTGGTTGCATATGCTCAAACACCAACACTGAACTGACCGCCCCTATCTCAAGCAGCAGGCCCAGGCCAATTGCGATGAGAAACCGGCGGTTATTGGTTTCGGTGCTGACCCAGAAATCTGAACGCATTGTGCCTGCCATTGTGAACTCTCAAAAATACTTAGTGTGCTACGGCTATGTAACGCAACAGGGTCCGGCTCGCGCCGGACCCTGCCTTGGTTTAGGTTTATTTCGCTAAATCGTCACGATCAGAAGGTCAGCGGCACCGAAACCGAGAAGAAGGCCGAGATGCCGGTGAGTTTGAGATAAAGCGGGTTGCCGCTCGCATCATTACCAAGATCAGTGATGAACTGGTTTTGATCCGTGAGGTTATCCACGTTCAGCTTCACGCTCAGATGCTTCACATGTTGCATGACACTATCGAACGTGTAGCCAAGCGACAGGTTCACGACATTATACGGATCGTACCAGCCACCGGGGGATTTGCCCCCAGCTGGGCTGACGGTGGAGTTACCGCTATATTCGCCACCCGTCCATTGGTCGATCAATGAAGCATAAATACCGTTATGATCGTAAATGATCCCAGCATTCGTAGTGAATTGCGGCGCCATGTTTACGGCCACGTGCCCGATGGTCGAGTAGGCTTCGTTATATCCGCCATTGCCGAACAGGCTAATCCCGGAGTCAAAGGTATAGGTCGCTTCACCCTCTATGCCACGATAAAACGCGCCACCAATATTTTCATATTGATAAAACGCTTTTTTACCACCTGCAGTCGCAGGCGTGGGCTGCAGGAAGTTCTGAAAGTGAATGTCATAAACATCCGCACCGAGCGCCAAGTGCTGGTCTTGATAAGCGGTGCCAACCTGGAAATTCAAAGTGCTTTCCGGCGCAACACTTTGGTTGGTTAGGTTATTGGTATAAAATGCATTCAAGTTCGGCGCGAGGAAGCCTTCGGCTGCCTGTGCGTATGCAGAGAGGTTCGGGTTAAATTTATACTTTGCTTCGAAAGACGGCAGAATTTTACCGTAATTATGCTCGTAACCCTGTGAGATACCGGTGACTTGGTTAACAGGGGCGAATAACTGGCGGCGGAAGAAAGCATATTTCACGCCAGCTGTCAGTGTCAGGTTATCAGTCGGCTTCCAGTCAAACTGCGCGTAGGGCTGGAATGTGTAGAGCTGATTATGCTGAAGACGCGCGATGGTACCATTATTGTTGGCTGCTGTCACATTGCCGACGCCACCAGTATTGGTATCATAGTTCGGCACGTTACCATTGGTCAGGCTAACTTCGTAAACATAGCGATTGTCAGACTGGCGGTCGAACCAAGCACCAAACTTGACATCACCAAAGCTGAAATCCTTTTGGAAGCGCTGGATCGTACCAAACGAACGGTACGTCATGCCAAAAGTTTCACCCGGAATGCCTGAAACCGGAGCACCGTTTACAGTCAACTGAACCTGATTTGCCGTACCATTTGATGACTGGCCGCCTGGCAGTGTGTCAAACGGATCAATCGTGTTCAAATCGTGGTGGTAATAACCATAGGTATAGGCCTTGCCATCATACAACCAGCCATTGCCGAGGTTAGACGTTAGGTCAGCATATTCCATATCAGTCGTGATATAGTCAGCGTTATATTTGTAATATTCCTGGCTGTTGGGGTTGTTGTTGTAAGCGTAGTTGCTATTGCCAAAAGCCTGCATCTGCGCGACCGACGTACCGTAATTGGGCGGGTTCTGGTAGAGCTTCTGATAGCTGCTGAACAATGTCAGCGTAGTGTTGGAACCCAGCGGAATGACCACCTTGCCAAGGAAGTTGGAGCGTTCTTGGCCTGCATAGCTCAACGCACCATCGGACTTAATATGCCCAGCATCAAAAAAGGCCGAGGCACCGTTAAGTTTAGCAATTGAGCCGGTATCGAACTGCAAACCTTCCTGGATCGTATTGTAGCTGCCGTATGAACCATACGGGGTTAGCGTCATATCCGGCTGCGGGTCTTTGCTGCGGATTGAAATGGTGCCGCCGAAAGTGGCATCGCCGACCGTTTCAGCCGTACCAGGACCGCGGTCCACAATGGTCTGGCCAATATCATGATCCGCGAAAAACGAGGTAGTGTGGTGGGTAAAGTCGTTGGAGTCGCCAAGCGGGATACCGTCGAAGGTCACGTTATACTGACCATCCTGCAACCCGCGAATCGTCGGCCCAATGGCTTCAGCCAGACCAGGACCATTCGGATTGATGCTGTTCACTGACGGCGTCAAGCGCGCGAAATCCGCATAGCTCTGGGTGCTGCTGAAATTATTCTCAATCGTGTGCTGCGTGACCAGCGAGGTCGGCTGGGTGGAGTTCAGCGGCGTAACGGATGGCGCTTCATAAGGCGCAGTGCCGGGTGTGTCCTGATAGTCGGTGCTGGCACCGCTGGAACTGGCGGCAAGCACCGACCCAAGGTCAAGATTCACCGGCGCATTCGCAGCCGTTTGCGCCATAGCCGGCACCGCATTGATGAACGCAAAGCTGGCAACGGCCAAACCAAGCGCATGACGTGAGCAAGTCCGGCTCAGCGCGTAGCGCAGAGTTAATGTATTACGCATTTTAAAAGCCCCCTGTTATTTTCGAAAAGCATTGCGACCCATTATGCAATGCAACGTAACCCGAGGTCAGATAGTATATACCTGCGAAAAAATCGGTTACAGATCCGTGAAGAAACGATGACGATTTTATGTAACAACAAAAACCCCGCCAGCGTTGGTGGCTGGCGGGGTCTTTACCGTTTACAATGCTTGGATTGACCTAATTGCCTGATGACTGCGGCTGGGCCGCAATACCTATATCGGTCACACCAGCTTTGCGGGCAGCATCAATAACAGTCATAAAATTCTGAAATTGCGAGGCTTTATCGGTCGCAATCGTCAGTTCTGTTTTTGACGGATCGCCATCCGCTTGGAACATGGTGGTCAATTGGTCCGGCGTCATCACCTGGTCTTTCACCTTAATGGTGCCATCAGGCATTACATTCACGGTGATTTTCGGGTGAGGCAACGTATCAGTCTGGGAGGACACTGGCAGTTGCAAATTCACGCCCTTATCAGGGATCATTTGCAGTGTCACGATGATAAAGAACACCAGCAGGAACAACATCACGTCGATCATCGGAATGATCTCGATGCGGGCCTTTTTCTGCTCGAAATAGCGCATTTTCATCGGTTGGGTCTTACGCGTTCTGCATTTCGGCAGCCAACGGGCGTGCCGGAGCGCTCTGGCGGGCCGCAACCATCGGCGCGCCGTCAGTGCGGTTGATGATCATCAACTTCATCGAGTCCAGCTGGTGCAGAATGATGCGCACTTGGTTATTCAACGCGTTAAAGGCTGATAGGCCCAGCATGGCAATAAAAATACCACAGGCAGTGGCCACCAGCGCATCGGCCACACCGGCGGTTACGTCTGCCGGCGCATGGCCAGGTGATGCCAGCACCGAGAAAGCGTGAAACATACCGATAATGGTGCCAAATAGACCCAGAAGCGGCGCCAAAGTCACCACCGTGTCCAGTACCCAGAGCCGTTCATCAAGCTTTGGGGCGATCAACATGATCGATTCGTCTAGCCGGTTGGCCAGTGCCTCGCCCTTGGCAACATCGAGATGGCGTAGCGCCGTATCGACCAGAACCGCTTCTGGCAGGGACCCTGCCTTATTAAGCAGCACCTGCAAGTCAGCCCGGCCGAGCTGGGCCTGGGCGGCAGTGGCTTTAATAATAGACTTACCACGCATAATGGTCGTCCGCAGCGACCAAAACCGGTCGATCATCACGGCGAGGGCCACCAGCAGCAAAAACGCTAAAATATAAAGAACGCCATCAGAGTAGTTGGCGAGATGAACAATGTAATCGAGGGTCAAAATACAGCTCCTTAACGAGAAGGGCCGGTTACATCATAAACCTCCCGCGTAGTGTGATAGATTTATGTCAGTTAACTTTCCCATAAGGGCCTCAAGACGAGCCGCCTAGATTACCTTGCGGTCAATTTTAGCGGGCGAGCCTGATGCCGGTGAATTGCCAGCGCGCATTGGTCGGGAAGAAGTTGCGGTAAGTGTGGCGCGAATGGTTCGCGGGGGTGGCAAATGAGGAACCACGTAGAACATACTGGTTGGCCATGAACTTGCCATTATACTCACCAATTGCGCCGGGGGCCGCAGAGAAGCCGGGATAGGGCGCATAGGATGAACTGGTCCATTGCCACGCGGTGCCAAACATTTGGTCGAGCTCTGCCGATACCGCGGCATATTCCCACTCAGCTTCGGTTGGCAGGCGGGCGCCGCTGTACATGGCAAAGGCTGAAGCCTCGAAATATGATATATTCAGCAACGGCGCATGGAGATTGATCGGGCGCAGCCCGGCTAACGAAAACTCTTGCCAGCCCGCATCCTCCTTATGCCAATAAAGCGGCTGTTGGATATTTTGTGCCGTTATCCACGCCCAACCTTCAGAAAGCCAGAAACTAGGGTCCTCATATCCACCAGCTGCGATAAAAGCCGCATATTCACCGTTGGTGACAAGACCTGATCGGAGTTCGTAAGCCTGAATGAACTGCCGATGGCGCGGCAATTCATTATCGAAACAAAATGCGGCACCAGTATGACCAATCTCCGTCAATCCTGGATCAAAGGCTTGCCAATTGTGAGATCCACCCGGTTCCGGCACCTTAAAATTTACATCGTAAACCGGAAAAAGCGGGTTACGGCTTAGCAGATGCAGTATATCGGTGAGAATTAGCTCTTGGTGTTGTTGCTCGTGCTGCACGCCAAGTTCGATCAAAACAGCAAGATCATCACTTTCATTCTCACCTAGCAACCGCGCAACCCGAGCATCGACATTACAGCGATACGCCAGCACTTCGTCCCGCGACGGCCGGGTGATAAAGCCGCGCTCGGCCCTTGGGTGTTTCTCACCGATCCCGTTGTAATATGAGTTAAACATTACCCGGAAGGCTTGATGAAACGGCGCAAAATTAGGCTCAAAGCGCTCCAATATAAAAGTTTCGAAAAACCAGGTTGTATGGGCAAGGTGCCACTTAACCGGGCTCGCATCCGGCATGGATTGTGCCGCGCAATCCTCGTCTGAGAGGGGTAAAGCCAGCGCCACCGAATGGTCTCGCACAACCGTGAAATATTCTTTCAGCGATTGTTGGTGCCGCTGAGGTTTAAGTTCAGTTGGCGCGAGCATAGCAAACCAGGAATTGTTGGGCTGGATCGGTCCAGCATATAGGGTCACCAAAATTGCAGGATTTCAGCAGCTCGCTAAACCCGTCTTTGGTATACTTGTAGCTATTTTCAGTATGGATACGCTCACCTTGGGCAAAGAAGCGTTCTCCGCCAGGCCATTGAACCGTTACCGGACGCCGCGCTTCCAAATGCATTTCAATGCAATTTTGGTCCACGTTGAAAAAAGCAATATGCCGCCAGTCTGACACCAAAAAATTACTGTCCAGCAAGTTATTGACGTGAACAAGCAGGTTCAAATTAAAAGCGGCTGTAATGCCTAGCGAATCATTATAGGCCGCTTCTAAAATATCCGCTGGTTTAACCAGATCAACGCCGATCAGCAAAGCGCCATTTTTGCCGCATTCACGGTGAATACGGGTGAGAAACTGCATCGCCTGCAACGGCGAAAAATTCCCAATCGAGGAGCCAGGATAAAATAATAGCCGTTGGTCCTGGCGTATTTTCGCTGGCAAATTTAGGCTTTCGGTAAAATCAAGCCCAACCGGCAGCATCGCGATTTGTGGATAGACCGCCTGTAGTCTCTCGACGGTGCTATTTAAAAACGCGGTCGATATATCAACCGGCACATATTGATTTGGTTGCAAAGCTTTAAACAGCAGGGCAGCTTTGGCACAATTACCAGCACCAAGATCAATCAGCGTCCCGCCCTGCCCTGCTATATCGGCAATCTCAGTTGCGTGATTCAAATAGATATTTGTTTCAGCACGCGTTACGTAATATTCATCGACAAGGCAAATGGCTTCAAACAGCTTAGAACCCAATTCATTATAGAAATATTTCGGGGGAATCCGGGCGGCGTGTTGGCGAAGCCCGGACGCCAGTTCATGCCGAGCGCGCTCCGACCCGGCGCTAAACACTTTGTCCGCGACATCATGCGGCTTTCGAAGAGATTGCGTTTCCAGCATCAGATCCTCACTTAAGCAAAAACAATCACCTTACAAGCCTATTCTCTAATTGAATGCACAGGCTTCAAACAGCGCCCTTGAGGGCATGAAATTCATGCCGCGATAGCATTATACACAATTATAGCAAGCTGAGATGGTGCGGTCGCTCGATTGAGGCTGATTGTCTGATCGGGGTCTGGTGAAACCGTCAACAAGGTGATGATCATGCTGAAAGATAAAGTGGCGCTCGTAACCGGCTCGACCAGCGGGATTGGTTTGGGCGTTGCGCAAGAATTGGCCAAAGCCGGGGCGCATATTGTGCTCAATGGCTTGGGTGACGCCGGTCAAATTGAAAATATCCGTGCCGAAATGGCGGCCACAAACCAGGTCCAGGTAATCTATGTGCCGGCGGACCTATCACAGCCCGACCAAGCGGCCGAGATGGTTCATGCAGCCGCGCGTGCGCTGGGGCATATGGATATATTGGTCAATAATGCCGGCATCCAGTTTGTCGCGCCGATCGATGAGTTTCCTGCTGCGAAGTGGCATCAGATTTTAGCCATCAACCTAAGCTCAAATTTCTTCGCGATGCAGGCCGCGATACCTGGTATGAAAGCGCGCGGGTGGGGCCGGATTATCAATATCGCTTCAGCGCACGGGCTGGTTGGTTCGCCCTTCAAAAGTGCTTATGTGGCGGCCAAGCATGGCGTGCTCGGGCTCACCAAGGTTGCGGCCCTTGAACTCGCGCAAACCGGCATCACGGTCAATGCGGTGTGTCCGGGCTATGTGCGCACCCCCTTGGTTGAGGGACAAATTACCGATCAGATGAAAGTTCATGGATTGAGCCGTGAGGCGGTAATCCGCGACGTCATCCTGGGGTCGCAGCCCAATAAGCGCTTTGTCGAAGTATCGGAACTGGGGGCGTTGGCGGTATTTTTAAGCAGTGCCGGCGCCCAATCGATCACCGGCACAGCATTGCCGGTTGACGGTGCATGGACAGCACATTGATGGACAGTCAGGCAATATCCGGCACGGGCAGTGATGCCATGGGGGCAACCAGCGACAAGCCGCGGGTGGTGATACTGGGGGGTGGGTTCGCAGGTTTGTCCGCCGCCAAAGCACTATCAAAAGCCGAAGCCGATGTGGTGCTGGTTGACCGGCACAATCATCATCTGTTTCAGCCTTTGCTGTATCAAGTTGCCACAGCCGCACTCACGCCTTCCGACATTGCCCAGCCGATCCGCGCCATTTTGCGCGGGCAGAAAAACCCCACGGTGCTGCTCGGCGAGGTCGAAGCGATCGACCGTGCGGCACGTATGGTCCGCTTGGATCATCAGCGGATGTTGCGTTACGACTGGCTGATTATCGCCTCCGGGGCGCGTCACTCGTATTTCGGCCACCCGGAATGGGAAGTATTTGCACCAGGGTTGAAAGAACTGGACGACGCCACGGCCATTCGCCGCCGTATCCTGCGGGCGTTCGAGACGGCGGAGGACACCACCGACGCAGCCGAGCGCGAGCGCCTGCTCACTTTTGTGGTCGTGGGTGCCGGACCGACCGGGGTGGAGATGTCTGGGGCGATCGCAGAACTGGCCCGCCATGCACTGCCGATGGATTTTCGGCGGATCGATCCTGCCTCGGCGAGGATTATCCTGGTCGATGCCGCGCCCCGCGTGTTGCCCGCGTTTCCTGAGGAACGCTCGGCAGCGGCCGCCAAGGCGCTGGGTAAACGCGGCGTTGAAATGCGGCTAGGTGTCGCAGTGAGCCAATGCGCGCAGATCATGTTGTGATCAACGGTGCTGTGTTGCCCACGCGCACGATCCTGTGGGCGGCGGGGGTGGCTGCCTCGCCTGCTGCACGTTGGCTTCGGGTCAAATCTGACCGTATCGGGCGGGTCATTGTTGATGCGCAGTTGCACCCGGAAAATGGGCGCGGCGCGGCAGTTGTGGATTTTGGACGGGTGCGACGTGCCGGATTCTTCGCCTAGCTGCTGTGGTGCGTTGCGCACGTGTATTTTTTGATCGGCTTTCGCAACCGTCTTTCGGTGGCACTAAGCTGGGGCTGGGCCTACGCCACATTCCAGCACGGTGCCCGCCTCATCACCGGCGCCGATATGTAACGCTTTAGCTTTAACCAGAGGAATTTTAATGATGGTAAATCACCCAACCGCGCAGTTCGGACAAACTGTATTAGTGTTGCAGGGCGGCGGCGCTTTGGGGGCTTACCAAGCCGGCGTCTATCAGGCACTTCACGAGGCCGGGATAGAGCCGGACTGGGTGATCGGCACCTCGATCGGCGCAATCAACGCGGCCTTAATCGCGGGCAACGACCCGGCTTACCGGCTTGGCAAGCTGCAGGAATTTTGGCACCGGGTTGAATATTCGCTGCCAGCAAATACGATGTCAGCAATACCTGGCGGCACACCGGCTTCGCGGATGCTGACGATGCTTGCCGGATTACCCTCGTTCTTTAAGCCAAACCCCCTCGCGCTAATGGGTGGTGGCTGGCCGCTGGGCGCGGAACATGCCGGACATTATTCCACAGCACCATTGCGCCAGACATTAAGTGAGCTGGTGGATTTTGATCGCATCAACCGGCGCGAGACCCGCATCGCGGTAGGGGCAGCGAATGTTTGCACCAGCCAGATGCATTATTTCGACAGTCGCGAACAGGAATTCCGTGTTGAGCATGTCATGGCCTCAGGCGCGTTACCGCCGGCATTCCCAGCCGTACGCGTTGATGGAGACTTATATTGGGATGGCGGCATTCTCTCCAACACCCCGCTGGAGGCGATTTTTGACGATAATCCGCGCCGTAATTCGCTGGTATTCTCTGTCCATTTGTGGAACCCAGACGGTGCTGAGCCGACCACACTTAACCAGGTCCTCAACCGCCAGAAAGATGTGCAATTTGCATCACGCTCGCGCAGCCAGGTGGCGCGGCAACAGCAAATGCATAAATTGCGGCATATTATTGCCAATCTGGCCCAGCGTCTCCCAGACTCTGAAAGAAACAGCAATGAAGTTGCGGAATTGGCAAGCTATGGCTGCCTGACGCAGATGCATTTGATGGCGCTGGTAGCACCAACCTTGCCAAACGAGGATCACACCAAGGACATCGATTTTAGTGGCGGTGGCATTCGCGCCCGCTGGGAAGCTGGCTACGCCCAAACCAAGCAAGCCATTGCACAAGCCCCCTGGACGGCGCCGACAGACCCGCTCGAAGGCGTCATCCTACACCGTATTAAACCATAAATCCCTCTTTGAATAAGGAAATGACAAATGAAGCTTGCTGATGTTTTGAACGCACCTTCAATGCCAATTACCTCGCCATCATACCCGCGCGGGCCGTACCGGTTTATTGACCGCGAATATATGATTCTGACCTACCTGTCTGATCCCGACGCCATTCGCGAGGCCTTGCCGGAACCGTTGGAACCAGACGGCAGCAACACGGTATTATTTGAAGTCATCCGTATGCCCGATTCAGCCGGATTCGGCGATTATACCGAATCTGGTATCGTCATCCCAGCTTTGCTGAACGGTGAACATGTGAATTTCACTGCGCAAATGTATCTGGATGACGAACCGCCGATTGCCGGTGGGCGCGAGATTTGGGGATTTCCCAAAAAATATGCATCACCCGCGTTGGCCGTGATTCATGACACTTTGACCGGCAACTTATCCTATGCCGATTCTTTGGTCGCGGTTGGCACAATGGGGTATAAGCACCAGAATTTGCTCTATGATGTAGATGGGATGAAGCAGTGCAGCAGCGCGTCTATCATCAAAAAAATGAGCAAAACGCAAGTCAATCTTAAAATCATCCCCGACGTTGATGGAACTCCGGCCATTTGCCAGCTGGTCGGGTATAACCTCACCGATATCCAGGTGAACGGTGGCTGGTCTGGGCCGGCGCGCTTGCAGTTACATGCACATGTCAATGCGCCCTTGGCGGATCTGCCAGTGCGCAAAGTACTTGGGGGGCTACATTTCATCGCGGATTTAACGCTGCCCTACGGGCGGGTGCTGCATAATTATCTAACGGGCGCGACCGGCGCCGTATAAAAACCCAAACCAACGATATGAACCAACAAATAGGTGACAAACATAGTAGCGACATCACCGGTCGCGGCGGCTTACTTTCGAAATTACAGAACCGCTTGCATGCGACGCCAACGATGCATAGTCTCGAAAAGATGTCCTCCTAATGTTGTTCTGAGATATAACTATCTATGGACTTAGATAGCCTGAAGTTTTTCCTGCGGGTCGCTGAAATGAACAGTCTGACGAAGGCTGCGCCCACTCTTGGAATTTCCCAACCCGTCATCAGCCGCGCGATTGCGCAGCTTGAGCGCGAGCTTGGCGGCAGATTATTCAATAGAACTGGGCATGGCGTAACCCTGACCGCACTAGGCGAAAAATTGCTGCCGCGCACAAAACATATCGTCGCGGAGCTCAATTTGCTGACCGCGGATGCACAAATATTTGCGAACGCACCCGCCGGTGAAGTGCGCGTGGGTATGCCGCCATCCTTCTCGAACGCCTTAGTATCCACCTTGCTGGAACGTGCGCGAATTGAACTACCGGCCGTAAAGATAAAGGTCTTCGTGGGCTCAACAGCCCGGCTCGACGAGTGGGTTGATGAAGGCCGAATCGATATTGCGCTGAATTTCTGCAACGGTCGTACCATGGGCGACACGCGAACGATTACAGTCGCCCATACATATTTGGTGGGCGCCGCTGGGTCATTCCTCGAAGGCCGACCGACTGTCAATTTTAGCGAATTGCATAATCTCCCGCTTATCCTGCCAGCAACCCAAAGCAGCTTGCGTAAAAATATCGAGGAATTGGCGGACCAGATGGGTGTGACAATTAATCCCATCATGGAGGTTGACACCTCCTCTCTCTATTTAAAACTTGCCCGTGAAGGACACGGATTTGCAATTACCACCCTGCACGCATTGTCTCAGGGTAATGCCGGCACCGGACTTAACGCGGCGCTGATCACAAACCCTAAAATTTCACGTAATATAATGCTCGGTACCACATTAAGGTCGGTTCCCACTCTAGCCAGCAAACTTGTCATGGCCATGATCGCCGACATTAGTAAAATAGCCTTGCATACATAACGCCCAAACCGCCCATATTTGTAGCAATTATCGATTGTATCAAAACCAAAAACTTCCAGCGATTGTCGCAACATGATTCCGCATAACTCCTATACACTTCCCCTCAAGTGCTAATGCCAAATATGATCTTAGCCTTGAGGCTTATTTCAGGGAGCTCCCGTTGCCAGAAACCATCGACCCGGCCACTACAGCCATTCTATTCTTCGACCTCCTGAACGGCCACGTAAAAAAAGATGATCCTGCAACCCAGGAGCGTTATCGGCCCGTTATCAAGAACAATGTACTGCTTTTAAACAAATCCCGCGCCTGCGGCGTCCTAGTCGCATACGCGGCTGCCAATCATCGTGAGGATAACCGCACCACAGGACAAACGATCCGTGACACCAACAATAAGCTCGAACCGATAAAACCCGGTATTGAACGCCATTTTATTCATGCCGATACCTGGGCCTCTCAAGTCATTGATGAAATCGCACCAACCAAAAACGATTTTCTGATCCCAAAATATCGCTGGAGTGCTTTTCATCAAACATATCTTGACCTGATATTACGGACACAGAAAATCACAAACCTGATCATATGCGGTGGTTCAACAGATGTTGGCGTTGCCAGCACGGCCTATTCCGCCCGCGATTTGGATTACAACCTGATTTTTGCTGAAGATGCCTGTACGTCACATCAGATGGAAGGGCATCATTATTTTATGCAACGTGTATTCCCCCGGATGGGACGGGTAAGAAGCACAATGCAAATTATTGCGATGCTGTCTTGACAGACATCTCACAGTGGTAATCACGTGAACACCGTAGCCCGTTGATGCGATCACGTTTAGCAAAACTAATTGCGCTTTTACCACGGCTTGCAAACTCCAACACGTTCATTTTCGCCAGTGTGACGCTTATTATCGGATACCTGGTTCTAGTGCCATTCTGCACTCTAATGGCAGCAAGCTTCCAGAGTGACTTTTTGAACCCCGATTCCAATTGGAGTATCGATAATTTTATCAGTGCAGCTTCCAACCACGTATTTTACCGGTTGCTGGTCACATCGGTTGGCTATGCTGGAGGTGCGACTATTTCGGCAACGGCAATTGGAACCGGTCTAGGCTGGCTCTATGCACGCACGGATGTGCCGCTAAAATATTTCGGGTTTGCCGGTGTAATGATCCCATTCATGATACCTGGAATCTTATATGCGATCTCATGGATTTTATTATGCTCCTCACAGATCGGACTTTATAACGTTGCCTCAAAATACCTGTTTGCCCATACCGTCTTCAATATCTATTCATTATCTGGCATGATTTTTGTTGATGCATTGCATAACGCCCCATTAGCTTTCTTAATGTCCGTTGCGATATTTTCATCCATGGATTCAACACTTGAGGAAGCTGGCTATATTGCTGGCTATAGCCAGTTTGGCGTATTTCGCAAAATCACCTTAAAGCTGGCGATGCCGGGTATATTTGGTGCCGCCATCTTGATATTCACCCGCGTTATTTCAGGTTTTGAAGTTCCGCAGCTTATCGGTACACCTGCCCATATATTCGTATTGGTGAGCCAGATTTATGCTGCCATACAAACGTTTCCGCCCGATTATGGGCAAGCTAGTGTACTCGGCGATGTACTTTTAATGCTCTGCATTGCTGGATTATACTCATCTCACCTCGCCACCAAACATAGCGCCCGGTATGCAACAATTTCCGGTAAAAGTTTCAAACCAAGAACCATCAAACTCGGGAAATGGCGCTGGCCTTGCACCGTTATATGGGTAATAGTTTTTCTCATCACTTCAGCCGGGCCTCTGTTCGTTATTATCTGGGCCTCATTACTGTCGGAATACCAAATACCCTCGGTTTCCTTGCTACAAAAACTCTCACTTCAAAATTATATAAACGTCTTTCAATTTCCAGATATCACGCAGTCTCTTATAAATAGCCTCATTGCTGCAATCAGTTGCGGGATCATCACCATGATCCTTACGACTTTTGCTGCTTACATAACGATCAAAAGCCAGTCGAAATGGCGGTTTGCCCTTGATATACTGGCATTTCTGCCAATCGCGATGCCCGGCATTATCGTTGGAATTGGCGTTCTATTCTGGTATTTAATCTTGCCATTGCCCTTCTCCTTATATGGTACGCTGACAATCCTAATCATTGCCTTCATTACGACGCATATCCCCTACGGTATGCGGTACATGACTGGTGGCATGGTACAGATCAAAAGTGAATTAGAGGAAGCTGCCGTCGTCTCCGGTGCTTCCCGCATTCGAGTATTTTCTAAAATATATTTTCCCCTATTGGTACCATCATTCGTCGCCGGGTTGATCTACACAATCATTACAGTATTCCGTGAGGTTTCAACTGCGATATTTTTATACACCCCGAAATCGGAAATTCTTTCGATTACAATCTATACGCTTTGGCAAAACGGGGAGTTCCCAATGACTGCCGCCCTCGGGGTCTTGGTTGTGCTAATGGTCCTTATCCTTTTTTCAGCGATGTTCATTTTCACTAAAAAACGCTCTGATATGCCAGCATTGTAAAAACAATGAAACGTGATGTGATGTATAAAATAAAATGCTAAAAATAGCTCATTTGCAAAAACAATACGACCATCAAGGTAAATCGGTTTCGGTGGTAGATGATTTGTCCCTCATGGTAACTGCTGGTTCCTTTGTGACACTACTCGGCCCAAGCGGCTGCGGCAAAACGACCACCTTGCGGATGATCGCAGGACTAGAAACGCCGAACGCCGGGTCGATCGAAATTGACGGCGTGCCCATTTATACCAAGGAGCAGAAACTCCACGTTCCTGCGAGCAGGCGGCCAATCGCCATGGTGTTTCAATCCTACGCAATTTGGCCACACATGGATATTTTTCAGAATGTTGCGTTTCCTTTGAAGAGTCATAAATTTAATCTTACAAGCAAAGAAATCCATGACCGGACACACGAGGCCTTGTCGATGGTCGGCTTGCAGGAGTTTGCTGGACGTGATCCATCTGCATTATCCGGAGGCCAGCAACAACGCGTTGCACTTGCCCGGGCTTTGGTAAGCCAGCCCAAGCTCCTCCTGCTTGATGAGCCGCTGAGTAATCTTGATGTCAATCTACGCGACCAAATGCGCGACCAGATAAAAGAACTGCATGCCAGAACTGGTCTGACGACTATATTTGTTACTCATGACCAGCATGAAGCCATGGCACTATCTAGTGATATCGTCGTCATGGACCATGGAAAAATTATTGAAACGGGTCCACCACAAAGAATATTTCAATCTCCCCAAAAAGCTTTTACGGCGAGATTCGTTGGCAAACACAATATTTTACAAGGCAAGGTGCAAGACATATTTCCAGATAATTATATTATTATCGCCACTGAGAATGGTAATGTTCGTATCGCGCTTACTGAGCGGTCTATCGGTCACAGGCTCGGCGACGAGATGTTGCTTTATATTCGACCGGATACGATTAAATTACAGCCCATATCAAACGCAACCACAGGACTCATTGGTTCTATTGTATCCCGTATTTATCAGGGCAATCATTGGGAAATTAAGGTTTCTCTTGGAAATAGCCAAACAATGCTTGTTCATATCGGGCTCACGAACGCACGGGATATGAAATTGAACCAGTTATCCGAGGTAGAAATTATTACCGATGATGCCGAAACAATTATTGTAAAATTGACTGATTCTGGTGTTTAATTGAGTTGGCCAAATGAAACAATCTATATGGAGGTAGAATATGTCCTGTATCCATAAAATATTGAGAGGCTTGTCCTATTGCGCCGTAGGCTCCTTAGCGTTATTTCCCAAAGTTAGCCACGCAGATTTGCAGGCTGATGCGCAGAAAGATGGTGAGGTTGTATGGTACGTCGCTATGCTGCCAACTGAGGCAAAAGCAATTGCGACAAAATTTAACGCAGAGTACCCCGACATCCATCTCACATACGTTGTCATGCGGTCAAACCAGATCCCAATCCGTATCACTACGGAGATGCGTGCCGGCAAGACAAATGCGGATGTTGTTTCATCTAGCGCCTGGGACGTTTCCGGCCTGGCATTTACCCATAGCCTCATGAAATATCGGCCACCTGAGGCAGCCAACCTTACGCCCGCCGCTGTTGATAAAAACGGCTATTGGGTTGGTGAGTATGTTCTCACCTTGCCACTTACCTATAACTCGAAGACCCTTGCTGACGAAGGTCTACCACCACCAAAATCATTGGAAGATCTGACAAACCCAATTTATAAGGGAAAATTTTCTATCGAAATAAACGATTATGAATGGTACCACGCTCTCGTTCAAACCATAGGTCAACCGCTGTTGGACAAGCTCGCCGCAAACGGTCCATTATTTCGCGATGGCCACACAACCATGATGAACGGTCTTATAGACGGCGAATTTCCTATCTCACTGGGTGTATTTGGCTATAAGGCGTATGCAGCGCAAACAAAGCAATATCCTATCGTTCTCGTAAATGCGAATCCTACAATCGCAGAGTTCCAAATTGTAGGCATCACCAAAGATGCGCCCCACCCATCTGCTGCTAAATTTTTCGAAAACTGGCTTATTTCCCAAGATGCGGAGATGTTTGTTGGCATAAAATTCCAACGGACGCCAACACGCGATGACGTTCCTGCAATGACAGGCATTTACGACCCAGCCAAGGATAAGCTTATCTATAGCGACCCTAACGCGGCTGTCAGCTATGCTAAATATGAAACAGGCTTCAATAAAACATTCCACGTAAATGGCCAATGACGCTTTGACGCTAAAAGGTATAGCAATCGTGACGGGCGGCAGCGGTGGTATCGGCGCCGCTATTTGTAGAACGCTCGCAACCGCTGGCTATGATATTGTAGTTTTTGATATTATGCCGCCACCTACTCTACTTTGCAACTCAATTGAAAACGCCCGACAGCGCATTTTATACTTGCATGTTGACGTCTCTCAAGAAGAGCAAGTTTCTGCTGGCTGTGACTATGTAATAAAAACATGGGGAGACCCTGTAATCCTTATAAATAATGCAGCTATTTATCCGCGGGCTTTAGTGACTGAGTTGGATTTTGTGCTTTGGCAGCGGGTGCTCGATGTAAATTTAGGTGGAACATTTCTTTGCAGCCGGAGTGTGGCGCCGGCAATGATTCGAAATGGTGGCGGCGTGATCGTGAATATTGCTTCCGGCCGCGCCCTACAGGGTGCACGCAAGGGTGCACATTATGCAGCCTCAAAAGCTGGAGTATTATCTTTAACAAAATCACTAGCGCTAGAATGGTCGCCCACAATCAGAGTTAACGCCGTCATTCCAGGCGTTACCGACACGGCACAACCGCGTAAGGGTGGTGCTAGTGATGCAGAGCTATATGCACGCGGCGATCGAATTCCGCTAAAACGTATAGGACAACCCCAGGATACAGCTTGGGCTGTTGAGTATCTAGTGAGTGATCGCGCCGCATACATTACCGGACAGAGCCTATGCGTCAATGGCGGCAGTATTATGCAATAGAGATGAATACGTACTTATCTAATAAGCGAGGATCTCGTGGTTAACGAACAACATATTATTTTGCCGAATAACTGCAAAGGCTATTTATTTTTTCCTTCGGACGGTCCGATGCCGGAGAACTGTCTGATTGTCTTTCATGAACGCTACGGACTAGTCCAGCATACCCTCGACATATGCAAAAGAATTGCTGCCGCAGGATATACGATTCTGGCACCAGATTTATTTTCATTGTGGGATGGTGATAAAGACGCTCTCAAGCGTGGTGAAACACGTGCGATCATCTCTGATACTGATGCTGTCACTCAAATTAATTGTTGGATTGACTATTTACGTGAGCAAAAGCATGGTTTTGGTGAACAAAATTTTGTATTAATGGGGGTTTGCCAAAGCGGTCGATACCCAATCGTTGTCGCAAGTAAAAGAACGGATATTGCGGCTTGCATCGTATTTTATGGTGCTACGCATGATAGGGATTGGGCCTCAAATGAGCTTCAACCACACCCAATGTGGCAAATGATAAAGACTTTGCAAACCCCAGTTTTATTTGTTTTTGCAGAACGTGACCATACAATTTCTCTAGACAATGTTGCCCGTATTCGTACGACGTTGGAGGCCGCTAACATAAGCTATCGTATGCGTGTGGTTCCCGACGTACCACATGGTTTTTTGAACGATACCATGCCTGGTCGTTACCGCTCGCAACAAGCTGAGGAAGCATGGCGTTATTTATTTAAGTTTCTGGATGACGTGTTAGTAAAAAATTGGCCTAATGATCGGGTTGAATGGGATCTGCACAGCATCAAGAGCCGCGATTATAATTTTCATGATAATATACGTTTGGAATAAAAATTAATAACAGATTCCATCTTCACAATACAAATTTTTTGTCAGTACCGTAGCCTGCGACTACCTCATAATATTCGACAAATCAAAATGAGTCTGTTTAACCAATCCAGGCTACCGGTCATGCTTTGCATTGTTCTACCTTAAATAAACCGTTAGCCTTTGAATGCATGTTGTTTAACACGACGTTGTCTTGGATACAAAGCCCGCGCTGACAATTATAGGTCGGTTTAGATAATGGCAGCAAAACCATATTAAGTCGTGCCATATGAACTTGACCCCTCATCTTGTCACATAATGAAGCGAGGTGGTAATAAGAATAAGCGTCCAAAGCTACATAAGATTCGGAGAGTTTGATTTTGGAGAAGCCCGCAAAAAAACAGCGTATTATCATCGGCATTAGTGGTGCATCAGGGGCCATTTACGGTGTACGTCTGCTTGAGCTTCTTAAAGATACCGAAATTGAAACCCACCTAGTAATCAGCCGTGCTGCTCAAATTACAATTGCGCATGAACTTCGGCGCAAGATTGCCGGTGTAACTGCGCTCGCCGATGTGGTTTATGGTGCTGAAGATATTGCCGCGGCAATTTCCAGCGGCTCCTTTAAGACGCTTGGAATGATCATGGCACCATGCTCGATGCGTAGCCTTGGCGAAATCTCAAGTGGTGTAACGACATCGTTATTAACCCGTGCAGCCGATGTTGTTTTAAAGGAACGACGGCGCTTAGTCTTGATGGTGAGAGAATCGCCTCTGCATCTTGGTCACCTGAAATCTATGGTGGCCGCCACAGAAATGGGCGCCATCATTTGCCCTCCCGTACCAGCTTTTTACGCGCAGCCAAAATCAGTTGATGATATCGTTGACCATACAGTCGGCCGTGCTCTGGATTTGTTTGATATTGAGCTTGGCATTGTGAAACGCTGGAAAAGCTTGGATGGAGAAAATTAGACTATTTTTTCTAACTTTGGCATCGCATCACCCATACGAGTTTCGCGCGGCCCCAGAGCTGAACGAGCTGCATTGTTAACATGCTCAATAGCTGCTGTGCGGGCAGCATCTATGTCACGATTCTGAATAGCCGACACAAGTAGGGAAATTTCTTTAATACTTTGGTTTTGGCGTTCTGGGCGGATCATCGAACGCCATCTTAAACTTGACGTTCGTAATACCAGTCGATTGATGATACCAAAGGCGATTGGGTTCTCAGCTCCTGAGCAAATAAGATCATAAAAGGCCCGCTTGGAACTCAATATATCTTCAAGTACGCCGGATTGATAGGCAGCTTTCAGTATATGGCCTTGCTCAACCAACATTTGAATTTTCTTGTCATCAGACTTTTCAATGAATTGCTGAACGATCAACGCTTCAAGTACTGCCCGAATACGGTATGCATTTTCAGCATCATCTTGCGAGATATCGCACACTGTAAGGCCACGACTGGAAGTTTGTTCAAATACCCCTTCCGCTTGCAATTCCCGCAAAGCTTCCCGCAAAGATGTTCGGCTTACATTCAGTTGTTCGCACAATTCCTTTTCAATGAGCCTCGTGCCCGGCTCTAATTGACCAGTTTCAATTGCGGTCCGCAAGGAGGTGATGATCATGTTGCGCAAAGGCGCCGGCTGCGGGCGTAACGGCGCGAGTCTTACCTTACTTTCGCCCCCAACCTTTTTACCCTTTACCATAAATTTTCCTCTTGAGTCTGCGCTTGCTATTACACGATGAGAATAGGAGCCATGCGCGCTTCATACAAGCAGAAGAGACTTATGACTGCGGCTTAGCGATTATATCAGCC
Source organism: Acidocella sp. 20-57-95 (assembly GCA_002255575.1). Classification (GTDB taxonomy): domain Bacteria; phylum Pseudomonadota; class Alphaproteobacteria; order Acetobacterales; family Acetobacteraceae; genus Acidocella. The sequence continues at coordinate 67,374 of NCAT01000008.1, read as the reverse complement.
GATGCAACGGGGGTTTCCGGCTTAATCCCACCGCGGCGGCGCGCATAGGTCGAGTCACCGGACCTTTGCCACTCACCGTTTACGGCATCATCCGCATATTGCGTCCACTCCTTAGCCCATTCGCCCAGATGATACCCATGCCACGGTGCTTGCGGCGAGATGCGTGGCAGTCCAAGTTCTTCCCAAATTTTCTTCGCTCCCCGCATATATTCCTCAGCCGGTAGCGCCAGTGGCGGCATTTTATGTTTCAAAGTCGCGTCAATAAGTAGCGTGCCTTCAAGTGGCGCGCGGCCCGATTTCGGTCCATGGCCGCTGGAGCGATACGGAGTGACCAGTAAATCTTCGGAGAAATCTGACCGATAGGCCAACGACCAAAAAATTGCATCAGCGTTATTCGGGTTAATATCCTCCGATACTGCAATCACCAACTTGCCGCACTGCGCCTGCAGACTGGCCGCCCCCTGCATACCGCGCCAGACCTCCGCTTTTTGGGCACCATGCTCAAATTGCAGGAAGATGACTTTGCGCAAATTGGTCAAAGGTTCATGCATGACCACTCGCTTGATACCACGAATATCTAAAACTGATCTCAAATGCTCCAAATACATTGGTTCGTAGGCAACCTTTTTTAGAACCGACGACTCGCTCGGCGTTACTTGGCTAACGATGGAGACAAACACGGGCTTGGCTTTGCGTGTAATGGCGGTCACGCGCATCGACATGTTGTAATCTTCCAGTGCCACATGGCCATGACTTTCACCGAAGGGTCCTTCTGGTTCAAGCAAATCGGTGTCGATCAATCCTTCAATAACAATTTCAGAATTAGCCGGCACCATTAAATCGATGGTTTTGCAGCGGACGATCTCGACTGCCTCGCCCATCAATCCACCGGCTACGCTCATTTCATCTTGGTCAATTGCCAGCTTCTGCGGGCCGGTAAAAAGAACTGCAGGTGCACAGCCCACAACAATTGCGCACGGCATTGGCTGCCCAAGTTTTTTATATTTCAGCCAATGCAAGTATCCACCAGCGCCACTCAAACGGCTGGCCATTCGAACGCCGAGGCGGTCATTGGCTTTCAATGCCCCACGATAGGTTCCCATATTTTGAATATCGTTGTCTGGATCTTTGGTGACGCACAAAGTGGCAGTCAGGTAAGGGGCTGCGTCAAAGCCAGGGGTTGAAATAGGTACCGGCAAATCAGCCAAGCCGCCACCAGGCTTGGTAAGATCCTCACCGGTAATCACAAGCTCTTGGCACGGCGCTGTTTCAACAATGACCGGGTCAATAGGGGATGCGACGGCGTTAACCCATACTTTGCCAATATCATCAACAGACACCCCTAAGCCAGAGGCATAAATTGCCGCTGATGCTGCCAAACCGCCGACCACCACTGGCATATCATATTTTCTACCGGTTGAATCGACCACGTTCGTAAACAAAAAAGCCCGGCGTTCGCTTTCATCCAACCCGCCTTGAAACTGCCAACGCGCAATCGGGTGTAGCTCAGTATCCTTATTCACGGCACGTTCAATGCGAGTAACAAGACCTTTTGCCTCCAAAATCGCCAGATGCTCCTGCAGGCCTCTCGGAGCAATGCCGCTTTTCAAATTCTTCGATGGGTGCGTTTCATTCGACATTTCTGAATTCCTCAATTAACTGCGCGGCAAGTGCATTGGCGATTAGTTATAGCAACTGGTCTTACCCGGGTTTTCAACGGCACGGCGCGCCATGACGTTGATCAGATTGGCGCGATATTCGGAAGAGCCACTGGCATCGGCCATCAAATATGCCGGGTCTACGCTGCATGTTACAAGTGCGGATGGGCTGAAGTCTTTTTCAAGCGCTGCTTCAAAGGACTGAACACGGAATACACCACCCGCACCGGCACCGGTGACAGCAACGCGGACCTTTTTGTTATTTTGCGATATGAAGACGCCCACCACAGAATAACGTGATGCAAGGCTGCGAAACTTTGCGTAAGCGGCAATTTGAGGAATTGGAAATTCAACCTGCAGCAAAATTTCACCCGGCTGCAACGCGGTTTGGTAAAGTCCGGTGAAAAATTCATCCGCGACTAATTGACGCTTGTCAGTGACGATTATGGCACCGAGGCCCAGCAGGGCTGCGGGGTAGTCAGCGGCGGGGTCGTTATTGGCAACTGACCCGCCGATCGTACCGCGATGGCGCACATGCCGGTCTCCGATCGAACCAGCGCAACCGGCCAATGCCGGAATGAGCTTCGCAACCAAGGCTGAGTTTGCAACATCATGATGTCGTGTCATTGCCCCTATCGAAAGGCGGTCCGCCTTCTGCGTAAAGCCATGCATTTCTGGGATGGCGCTAAGATCTATCAAGTCGCTATGGGCTGCCAAGCGTAATTTCATGGCCGGCAGTAGCGTATGCCCGCCGGACAGATAGGCTGGCGATGCCGCAGCGGCAAAGATTTTTTGCGCTTCCGATAATGTTTTTGGAGTATGATATTTGGTTGGGTACATTAGGTCCGCCCTTATGGCTAAGCCGTCACAACAGGACGCATCTCGTCAGCAGCTGCCAATATGGCTTTGACGATGTTATGATAACCAGTACAGCGGCATAAATTACCTTCCATCTCATCACGAACAATCTCAGCCGTTAGTGGTTTAGGATAGGTATTAATCAAATCGACCGCCGCCATAATCATCCCCGGCGTACAAAAGCCGCATTGTAGGCCATGGTGCTCTTTGAAAGCCCGTTGCACGGGATGTAAAACATCTCCCTTCGCCAGCCCTTCAATGGTGGTTACATCAGCACTATTCGCTTGCACGGCCAGCATGGTACAAGATTTTACAGACGTACCATTCACATGCACCACGCAACAACCACATTGGGACGTATCACAGCCAACATGTGTGCCCGTGAGGCCTAATTGTTCGCGCAAAAAATATGCGAGAAATATGTTATCCTCAACTTCGCGCAATACTTGTGTGCCGTTCACTGTCAAAACGATGTTCGTCATTAGCGCATTCCTAAATATATTCAGCGAGAGCCGAACGATCTGCCTTTTGGATGGCAGCCCAGATTTTGGCCGGCGTGGCCGGCATTTCGACACCGGTGATCCCAAGGGGGGCCAGAGCGTTTTCGACCGCACTCATAATGACAGCCGGGGCGGGCGTCGTGCCGCCTTCGCCACCGGCTTTTACGCCAAACGGATTTGTGGGGGACAGAACTTCCGATATCTCTGTTTTAAAAAACGGTAAATTATTAAAACGCGGCATTCCGTAATCCATGAACGAGCCGTTCTGTGGCTGGCCGGACTCAGGGTCGATATAGCATGTCTCCCACAGCGCCTGGCCAACGCCTTGTGCGATTCCACCGTGCGTTTGGCCGTGAACAATCAGCGGGTTGATGCAACGGCCCACATCATCGACTGTGGCATAGCGTGTAATCTCAATACCCCCCGTTTCTGGGTCGATCTCAATTTCACACATGCAAGCACCATTGGGAAAAACCGGCGTGTGCATTTCATTATCGCGGCGCACCCATAACCCACCAGGAAAATCTTCGAGCTGGAGTTCTTTCAAACGCTTTGCAAGATCGAACCAGTCAGTTGTGATATTTGTACCAGTGATTTTGAATACGCCATCGTCAAATTCAACGTCACCCTCGGCCACATGGAATATCTGAGCCGCGAGTAATTTGGCTTTACTTACCAAATCATCTGAAGCAAGTGCGATCACCGCGCTGGCATGGCGCATGGAACGGCCAGAATGGGTTCCGCCACCAGCGCTAACAACGTCGGTATCACCAAGTATGATTTTCACACGTTCAAACGGCACACCCAATAAATCTGCCGTCACCTGCGCAAAACTGGTTTCATGACCCTGCCCAGCAGGCTGTGTGCCGATGACAACTTCAATGCCCTCAGGTGACACAATTAAATCAGCGCGTTCTTTTGGTGTGCCAATCGATGATTCAACATAGTTCGCAAAGCCAATGCCAAGCAGCTTACCGCGCCGCTTCGCGTCCTCACGGCGTGCCGCCGCACCTTGCCAATCTGCTAGGCGGAGCAGCTTATCCATATTGATCTCGTACTCACCACTATCGTAGGTAGATCCGACAGCATTGCGATATGGCATCTGCGATGGTGCGACCAAATTACGGCGGCGTATCTCAAACCGGTCCATGTTTAATTGCGTCGCGGCTTTATCGATCAAGCGCTCAATCGCAAATGTCACTTCTGGGCGACCCGAGCTACGATAGGCCTGAGTTGGCATGGTGTTGGAAAACACTGCACGGGAACGCAAGGTGGCGAGCGGAATATTGTAAGACCCGGTGATCAGCCCGGAACCTTTGCTTAATGGCGAGAGCGACACACAGCGCGCGCCGACATTGCTGAGGTTGGACGCACGCATTGCAAGAAATTTTCCTGACTCGTCAATCGCCAAGGAAACTTCGGTGACCAGATCGCGGCCCTGATAATCAGTCAAGAAACATTCGGAGCGATCCGCGCGGAACTTAACAGGCCGGCCCAGCTTACGCGCTGCCCACATCACTAAGCCGAATTCCACATAAGCCCGGTTGCGCGTGCCAAAATTGCCGCCGACATCAAATGATAAAACACGCACATCTTTCGGCTCAACGCCGAGCACATGGGCAAGCTCATGCTTCTGGCGAACAGCTCCGCCGCTACCGGCATATAAGGTATAGCGGCCGGTTTCGCTATTATAGTCGCCGAGGGCGGCGCGTGGCTCTAGCGGCACGCCAGTCACCCGGCCAATATGGAAAACATCACTGACGATATGTGCTGCTTTTGCAAAAGCAGTAGCCGTTGCTGCGGCATCACCAAAGCTGGAATCAACCAAAATATTATCGGTCTGGCTATCCCATAAAATCGGGGCTCCGGGCTGGGTTGCTTCAACCGTACCGACGACAAAAGGGAGCTCTTCATAACCGACCATCACATTTTCAGCACCGGTTAAGGCAGCTTCGCGCGTTTCGGCTACCACCATCGCGACAGCTTCACCCACATAGCGGGCACGGTCCGTCGGCAATAGAGTGTGTTTGCCGATAAAAACAGCACCACCATCTTTGCCGGTTAATTTGAGATCATATTTGGTCGAAGGTACCGGGTTGTGATTGATCTCTTTCAGTCCATCGGCTTCACAATCCGCGCCACTATAAACAGCTAACACTTTGGGAAGCTGCAGCGCTACACGGCCATCAACATTCCGAATCCGCGCATGAGGGTAGGGTGAGCGCACCATCGCTGCCCAAAGCTGGCCGGGCAGGTTGAAATCATCTGTGAAGCGGCCTTTACCGGTAATCAGGCGCAAATCCTCATTACGTGCCAAGGGCTTACCAACGGCCCTGAATGCCCGTTCGGAAATCTTCATTCTTTCCGTACTCCTTCTAACGGCATAGAATAATTTGTATGTTTGTATGACAAACTGAGCACAAGATCAATTGAGCAGCCGCCCACAATACCGAGAGACGATTAGTTTTTGATGGCGTCTCTGTAAGACAGATCAAAATACTTTGCGGCATCAGTGAGCGACTTTTGCGGGCGGCCATAATTTGAGCGCAACTTCAGAACTTCCGCCACGCCTTGGGGCAAAACCTCGCCACCCGGCGTGAGTCCGGAGCGCGGAGAAAGCAAGCTGTCCATCACAGCACCCACCACACCTCGCTTGATGTCGGGCATATTCGCGAGCAGAAGCTCAGCACCTTCCTTTTGGTTGGCGGGGTTCAAAACCCAATCCAGCCCGCGCAAGTAGGCACTCAGGAAAGATTTCACGACCCCTGAATTGGCAGCAGCCCAATCCGACCGTGCGGCAATGATGCCCCCCTGGTAGGCCGGAAACACATCGCTGCTGGTGGTAAGAACATGAAAGCCGGCAGCTTTCGCGATGCTGGTAAATGGCTCAATGGTAATGGTGGCCGCATGTTTGCCGTCTTTAACCGAAAGCCAGCGGTCCGGCGTGGCACCAACAGCGACGGCTTGATAATCTGATTGCGAAAGACCCAGCTTTTCGAGCAGCGCGTAAAACACAAAAGCGAAACCAGTTGAAACTGCATCAAGCGCGACTGATTTACCTTTAAGGTCGGCGGCAGTTTTAATATCGGTTGAGACAATCACGCTCAATTCAATTTGGGTAGCACCTAGCAGCACTCGAAACTCCGGAACCTCGGCCAGCTTTGCTGCACCCTGGCCTTCCCGGTAGGCAACAATATTATCGAACGCCGTGAACGCAATATCACAGCCACCGCTGGCAAATTGCTCAAATTGATAGATCGAGCTTGGGGTGGTTGCAAACTGCAAATCCAGGCCGGCTTCCGAAAAAAAACCTTTTTCACGGGCGGCGAAGACCGGCAAGTTGGGAGCGCCAGGAAAGGCAAGAATTTTAATTGGATGCAGGTCTTTTGCCATATTTGATATCCTCAACGTCAGATCGATTGGGTCGCATTCACAAGGGTCTCGATTTGTGGCCCAGCATCTTCAGGTGTTCCACCAAAATAACCAATAACTTTCGCTAGATTGGCGCTTATTGCATCCCGAAAGTCGATGTTTGCATGATCAGGCCAATTGGCGGAATGCGCTTCCAGCACAGCGATTTCGATTTTTTCACCAAAAATTTCTGCACCCAAAACGTCACGATAAAGTTTTTCAATATCGGTATGAGTGAATGGATAACCCGTCGCTTTCAGACGCCGACGAATCACGCGCAGGGGACGAATTATCTGGTCTCGCCAGGTGGTGACAAGGGCGTCCGCCGAGGTAAGGTTCTCATCGCTCAAAACAATTTGTCGTACGGCGCCAAGCCAGATGGCAAACAACACAAGGTCAACATCCAGATTATAGGTTTCTTGCAATGCTAAGCACGCTTTTGAAACACCTTCTACCGCGTAATAGCGTAACACATAATCTAAGAATTTTGGCGGCGCCGCCATGGTGCTACCAAGCTTTCGCAGCGAGTTCGATAAGCTTATTCGCGATTAGTTGCGGGCATTCCAATGGTGTGAGATGGCGGGCACCGCTAATAATCATAAATTCAGAGTGCGGAATATGCTTATGCATATATTCAGCCATTGCGATTGGGGCCGCATAATCTTCCTCACCAACTAAAATAGTCGTGGGCATAGTCAGGCTGGCGAGGGCACTACGGCCATCAAAACGCCCTAAAAATCTGCACGCTTCCGCATAGGCGGCCACATCATTAGCCATAAATACTTTTATAGCTGCATCGACAATGTCAGCATGCTCAGTGCGAAACTGATCGCTTACCCAACGGGTTTTCTGGAAATCCACCAGTACCGCGAGCCCATTCGTCAGCGCCTTTTGGGCGCGGTCTTCCCACTGAGCAGGCGCATCAGCACCATACCAACATGTTGTGTCAATCAAGCCAAGCCCCGCTGTGGCACGTGGATAAGCACTTGCAAAGGCCAGCGAGACGCAACCGCCCATCGACGCCCCTGCGATAATCGCCGATGGCCAGCCGATATGGTCGAGCAGGTCTTTTAGATCATCCGCAAACAGCGCGCCCGTGTAAGGTCCGGGTGGCTTGCTGGATTTGCCATGCCCCCGGCAATCATATACCAGCACCTCACCTGATTTTTGCAGATACGGCACAACAAGGTTCCAAAAATCACCGCCCATAGCAAGTGAGTGAACCAGTGCATAACGCGCTTTGCCAGTGCCAGAAATAAGCCGGTAGGCCAGTTCACTGCCGTCTCTAACCGTACAAGTCTGCCAGTCAGAAGCGAATTTGTGGAGTGACATTCAAAACAACTTTCTAACGGTATATTTTACGACCACGTGAATACGAGAACGAACGCAACGATCGTTTCAACAAATAACTGCAAAAGCTGCCACTTTAAGCAGATGCGAAAAATATCGCCATCTTTGCCCTTCAAATTTACGAGCGCCTGAGTATAGGCAATCTGCGTTGGCTTTAAAGCATTCGGCGGCGCTTCTGACATAACCGTCACGATACCAACCAGCACGGCAAGAGGAATCCCTAAAGTGGGTGCGACAGGAACCTGCATCTTGCAGAGCAGGAAATCGGCTGGCAAGCCTTGGCCAAAGGCCATGCCGCCTAAGAATTCCAGCGTTGGCGACAAGGCTGCATAGACCGCAGGGCCGCCGGTTGAAATAGAATGCGCCAAAAGCTGGATCTGCCCTGTATCAACTAAGAGATAGACCAAAGCACTGCCAACTGCCAAAGTCATCAATGGTGCACGGGCACGCTTCGTGGCGGCGAGTAAGTCAGCGCTAAGATCAGCCGGGTTGTTTCTGAACAGATAGCAAACCATCGCAGTGACAAAGATGTAGAAACCAGCCGAAGTAAATATGCCGACAGTGACTGGCTTATAACCCCACAAAGAAATGTTAAAACTAAGTGCTGCTAAAGCTGATTTTACCGATGGAATGGTCGCGATCAGCACAATTGCCACGCCGATGGCAAGCGGGGCGTAGGCGCGGAATTGCATCGCCCCAGAATGCACCTTAAGGGGTTCGGCCGGCGCCAGGTTGGTGAGTGGACCCTTGGTATAGCGACCATAAACATACAGAACGCCAAGTGATAGAGCCGCGCCGCAAATCAGCATCATCACGCCATAGGCCGGCCATATTTGTGTAAATAAAATAATCGAAATGGTATAGCTTAGCCAAACGCCCCAAAATAATATTTGCGTCTTTGCTTCGAGAAAGCGAAAGCCGAGGATTTTCAAAAACCCGAGAAGTGAGACAAACACTAACGGGATCGCCATCAAGCCCGCGACACGCACAATATCAACCACCGGCACATGCGATGCTACATTCGAGATGTTGGGCACAATAAATAAACTAACGAATGGTTGTGGCCAGCCGAAATACACCAAAAATGCCGTAACAGCCTGCAAGCTTTCAAAACCGAGCGCAACCAAGCCAGGGATCACGACTGGGTAAACCGCAAAGCCGTTGAACGCGCCAATAAAACCACCAATAACTGCGACCAGCGCCAATGCCTTGGCTTGTTTTTCATGTGCGGGCAGAATTGAGCCGACTGAGTTGAGCAGAACGGCCAGCAACCCGGTTGCCCTATAAGCCTGCCCGAAAATCTGGCCGGTATAGAGGACCAAAAAGCCCGCCCAGATGGTCAAAATACCCCAAAGCGATTGTTCAAGAACCCTGAGCGGCGTTTCATGATAATATAAAATGACAACAGCAAGCTCAACTACCCACGCCAGCAAGCTGGTACGAAAGGCGCTCAACTTAAAGAGCAAGAAACCAACAAATAACACTGCAATGGGCAACAGCGCGATGATAAATTGCAACACAGAATACATAACGTCCCCCCCCCCAAGAACATTCATCCCACGCGGCCAGAATTCTCCGTCCCACGCTTTTCCAACCACGTTGGGCGCCAACCCACGTTATTTTATCATATTGTACGTATGTATGACAAACTGGAAAACTAAGTCAAGCCAAGGTCAAGTGTTGTAGCCCTTAACCATTAGGTAAACCTGTCTGATTTAGCGGACGGCACGGTTGTTTGTCGCTGAATTTGGAGCATTTGAGCTGCTGCCGGTATGTACACACCATACTCAAGCCAAATCTGCCATTCGTTCAAAATTGATGGGGCTACGTCAGCCGATCAGCGAGTGGTAGCAACGTGGATTGTAGAAGCGCTCGATATATTCGAACGCGCTGGCCCCGATCTAAAGCGCCGCGGTTGAACAAAATATTTTTGCAAATCTACTGTGTCAAGTCGCTCACGTTTCGCCAGTAACTTATATATCGCTACCGATCCGAATATCTTATGAAATTTATTTTCAAACGCGACAAATCTGCTGCCACTGCCAAATATACATGCGAATAATTATAGAACGAAATTTACGACGATTATCATATTATCACTGGGCTTTATCAAAGCCACTTGCGGCCTTATGAAGAATTGGCAACCAATTTGGCTCAACGGGGAGAACAAATATCTGTCTTAGCGCATCGGCAATTTCGGAAGCATTCAAAACCTGGCGCTCAGTGCGGCCATCTGGCGTTCGCGTCGTTAACTTCCCATTCAAAAGTGTATAGCGTGCCTTAGCTGTGGTACGCGCCACTTTCAAACTATCCCGGAAATGCGATGTCGGGTGGCTTGCGGCGAACCAATTTAGCGGATCATAATCATGGTCAAGGCATACATCACTTGCCAATTCATAAAGTGGCTTCCACTCATCCAAAATCCGTACCTGCACCGCCAACGCTCCTTGAAACGGCAATACCCTGAAAGCCTCATGCTCAGTCTCTTGCGCGTGCGTGGTATCGAGCCGCAACGGCGCAGTCGGCACACAGCTGCCGAACCCGACATCAGCAAGCCATGCTACGTCATCCAACATCACCCGCAACGCCATATGTGAGCGTCGGCGCGGGGGCGCATCCGCTGGCGCTGTCCATTGCACTCTGGCGACTAAGCCTTCAACCTGAAACCCAATGGCCATGAGCACACGTTTGAACAGTGCATTTTGCTCATAACAATAGCCGCCACGTCGGCGATGAATTAATTTACCATCAACGGCACCTGGTGAGATATCAATGCCACGATCGAGCAAGATATCAATATTCTCATAGCTGATTGCCGCTGGATGATGCCGCAGCAAGGCAGACAATGTTTCAATCGTTGGCTCCAAGGGGCCGCTATATCCGATCCGATCACGATAGGCATTCAAATTGACCAATTTAGTTTGAGATTTGGCCGGCATCAGAGCTTCAACAATGCGCCAAACAACCAGCGGGCTCGTAACCGTCTCGAATCTCAAATCACGCTGATATGTCGAGAATTGTCCCTTAACGTAAGTACGTTCCGACGCACTCAGCCCAACACCAAAAATAACCAGATCATAGAATTGGCTGCGACAATGTTCTATATTATCGCAACCATAGACTTGAATATTTAAAGCCCTAAGTTCCTGCCTGGCGGTGTCAACGATCGATGGCGCACAGCCAATCAGGAGTACTTGCTTAGAGGCCGACATATTTAAACTATCGCCCAATATTAACGGCCTGCCGCCTTGCGCGCACGACGAACAAGATAGTCATAATTCACCACAAACTGCTCGTGGCTGAGTAAGTTTTTCTTGATACGCGCAACATCCTCACTCGGAAAACCCCATAAATCCATGCCAGAAGCTGATGCCATCAATTGAATATGGCAAGCTTCCTGTAACATTACTGACAATACCACTGCCTGTGCCAAGCAGTCCCCTGTCATGGTAAGCCCATGGCTACGCATGAGAACAGCACGATGTGCTCCAAGGCAAGCAGCAACACGGCGGCCCATGTCTTGGGTGCGGATTAAATCCATCGTATCACTATAAATCGGCAAATCATCTTCAAATATCGCGCCACCTTGATTCAACGCACGAATTTTTTGTCCGGTCGCCGCGAAGGCGACAATGTGCGTAGGGTGGGTATGAATAATCGCGTGAATGTCTGGGCGAACACGAAAAATCTCGGAATGAATAAAACGCTCACTATGTTGGCGCGCGGTACCTGCTACCAAATTACCCTCAAGATTGAAGGTCAAAATATTATCCATCGTAATTTCATCAAACCCAATACTATGGGCTTTCATAAAAAACTTCTCTACGCATCCAGGCACCCGCAGTGATACGTGACCGCGCGTCATATCACCGTGCCCCAGATAATCCAGTACTAGTCCTGCATCAATCAACGATTTCTTAGCAGCCTCAACTTCGTTCATGTTGGCATGTCTCCACTGCGAAGTCCCGGCGTCCACGGCGCTGACAAATTGAGACTACTGGATATCCGCGTAACTGCAAAATAAGTCCCGGTTCCGAAATTTTTGATCTGACCTGTTGAAAGAAATAGATTTTGCAAACCAAACGCCTTCATTGTATCAAGCGATCTCAACAATTACTGCGGTAGTGGCCGGACACACCTGCCGTGGCGGCCCCACGTGTGATGTCCCAATCTCTGCAAGGTCAATGATGAATAGGCCTTTGCTAGCCGGATCGGGCTGTGACCTCGCTCGTAAATCCTTAACACATACGGTTTCATGCGCTAAATTCAGAGCCTCTTCATACAGCCCTTTCGGCGACCAACGTGGACCACTGCAATCGACATAGACAACATCGGCGACTTTGCAAAAAAAGCCGTTGAATTTTGGTGGATTGAGATCAGCACGACAGTCATGCCTCACAGCCATCGCAGCACGTAATGCACTGATATCTGCTAGTTCTGAGAGCGATCGGTTATGTGAATTCATTTAATTTTAATTAGGTCTCTATAGACTCGCTCCAGATCAAATCCCTGATCTGAGCTGCCATTTTTTTGTTATCTGATGATATTTTGGTAACGCCACCTACCCCTAGGTAACGATCAATAATTTCTGATGAGTTGATTAATTCATGCGCTGGAGCAGAGATTGAGACACGGCCACTTTCAATCACGTAGCCGCGATCGGAAATAGCCAGCGCGGACCGCGCATTTTGTTCGGACAGCAAGATCGCTAGACCCTGATCACGCAGGGCTTTAATGAGTGCAAAAATTTCAGAGACGAGTAAGGGTGATAGCCCTAGTGATGGCTCATCGAGAATTAGCAGATTAGGATTTGCCATGAGCCCCCGTGCGATCGCCAGCATTTGCTGCTGACCGCCAGAGAAGTTTCCTACGATTTCATCCATACGGTTCAATAAAATCGGAAAGCGCTCGCATACTTTTTTGATCCTTGCCTGCAACTCTTCTTCAGTCAAGGCATGACGATGAACATAAGCACCAAGACGAAGGTTTTCCGCCACACTCAGCCCGGCAAAAACCTGCCTTCCCTCTGGCACATGCGAGATACCCATCCGAACCCGTTCAGACGTGGCAATCGATTCAATCGATTTACCATTATACGTTATTGCCCCAGAAACAGGCCGAAGTAATCCGGAGATTGTTTTGACAATAGTCGATTTGCCCGCGCCGTTAGCGCCGATTAACGTAACGATCTCGCCAGGATTTACGACAAGGTTGATATCCCATATCACAGGTCCTGCAGCATAGCCTGCTGTAATTTTTTGGACATTCAGCATGGTTCTTGGTTATCCTTCCATGCCAAGATAGGCAGCAATCACACGGGGGTCTCGCTGCACAATATGTGGCTTGCCAGACATAATCAGTCGCCCGGTTTCCATCACCAACACTTCATCAGCAATGCCCATCACCAACGGCATATTATGCTCCACCAGCATAATGGTGATGCCGCTGTCACAAATCGCTCGGAGCAACCCAGCCAGATCGGCCGTTTCAGCATCATTCAAGCCGGCGGCTGGTTCGTCCAGCAGTAAAATCTTTGGGCATGCGACGACAGCGCGAATTACCTCGAGCATTTTCTGCGCACCCATCGGCAAATCGATTGCATGGCTATCGCGAAACTGCTGCAGGCCAACAATATCTAGCAAGGCTCCGGCACGTGCATAAATATCAGCTTCAGCCCGGCGGTTACGGGGCAGCCAGAACATCTGATCAAATAGATTGGATCGCATCATGCGATGACGACCGACCATGACATTTTCCAGAACTGTCATTCCCGGGAATACACGTGCACTTTGGAATGTGCGGATCAATCCCAAGGACGCAATTTGCACCGGGGATAGCCCAACGAGGGACTTGCCAGCCAACAATACGTCACCGCTACTGGCAGGAAATAAATTACTTATGACGTTAAAGACCGTCGTTTTACCGGCACCATTTGGGCCGATCAAAGCGATCAACTTACCTTCGGGAACGACAAACGATACGTCATTGATCGCTTGCAAACCACCAAAATTTTTAGTGAGGTTTTTCACCTCAAGCAACACTGCCTGCGTGTTCTGCATCATCAAACCCTGCCTTCATGGAGCAGAGAACGCTTTGGACGGTGGCCAACACGATTTTTGATGACCCTAAAGGCCCTGACCAAACCGCCAAACATACCTTCCGGCAAATACAGAAAAAAGAATGCCAGTAGCGCGCCGTTGGCAAAAGTTTTGTAAACTGACAAAGCTTCAAACATGGTGGGCAACATGGTGAGCAAACCCGAACCCAGTAGCGGGCCAAGTAATATCCCCTCCCCCCCAATCACCATCATAGTAACTAATTCGAACGACCGCGTCGTACCGACCATCTCCGGCGACAGATAGTTAAAATCGAAAGCATAGAGGCTTCCCGCAAGTGATGCGAATACCGCGCTTATCGCAAACGCTGCCAGCTTATACATTGGCACATTGATTCCCAAAGCTGCCGCAGCCGTTTGGTCGGTCCTTATGGCTTGTAAGGCACGGCCAAAATCTGAGCGTAAAGCACCTGCCATCAGGAACAATGAAACCAGAATGATACCAAGGATTAGATAATACATCCGCAATGGTGAACTAAAATCCAGGCCGCCAATACTGAATGACGGAATGCCCGTAAGCCCAGATGGCCCCCCGGTTATATCATCCAAACCGACCGCAAGAGAATCGATCATCAAACCAAAGGCCAATGTGGCTAGGGCGAGATAGAGACCGCGCAGCCGCATTGTAATAAGCGCCAATATTACGGCACATATGAGTGAAATCAGGGTACCAGCAAGAACACCCAAAATTGGTGCAACATTATATTGCACTGCCAGCCAGCCGGCCGTGTAGCCGCCAATCGCCATGAACCCAGCCTGACCAAGACTTACCTGCCCTGCGTAGCCGCTCAGTATATTCAACCCAATTAAGGCGATGAACAAAATGCCCGTTATGTTCAACGAAGAAAGTAAACTGCCACCTGGTAACCATAATGGCAAAGTAAACGCCAATACTAATCCTAATCCACCCCATATCCATGCCGCTTGCCGCGCGATGCGGATGAGCCCTTTTTGAACGCGAGCCTCCTCGCGCACATCCTGGCGTCTGGTTTTGCCGACATTGAACAGGCCGCTAGGGCGCCAAATTAATATCGCGAGCAGCAACCCAACTGATAATGCACTGCTAAAAAGTGATGATACGTAGGCAGTGGCGAATTGGTTCGCCAAACCCAATAACAGCCCACCAGCAACCGCCCCTGGGAACGAACCAACACCACCAATGGCCACTGCAATGAACCCCATGATTGAAAATAGGGATCCCGTATCAAATTGCAGGGATGTTATGGGGGCAATAACAATACCCGCCGTCGCGCCAATCATAGCGGCCAGTATAAAGCTCAACAATGTCATGCCCGGCACACTAATGCCCATCAAGGCTGCCGCCGCGGGGTTCTCTGAACATGCGCGCAGGGCGCGGCCAATATTCGTTTTATGGAGTAACCACCAAAGCGCCAACACGATGCTGACCATGCTACCAATAATCCAAAACCCCTGTGTCGGCAACGTGATACCAAAAAGCACAGCGGGCTGATCGCCCGAGAACGGCGGCAAGGCGTAGGGCTGACTACCCCAGATTAATAATATCGCTCCCGTCAAAAGTGCGAGCAAACCGGCTGTCAGCATGAGCATGTTGCCATGTGCAACACGGCTTAACCCCGGCACAAATACCAACGCCCCAAGAACCGCGGCAACCATTGCCGTAACCGCAATACCCCCCGCAGCCGCCAATAAAATAGGCCAGCCAAATTCTGCTTGAAAACTATGTGCCAACAACGCACCTAGGATACAAAACCCACCCTGGGCCAAGTTGATGACACCGGTCACACGAAATACCAACGAAAACCCAAGTGCCAACAGAGCATAGGTACAGCCTTGCAGAATTCCACCCAAGCCAATCTGGACTGCTTCGACCATGCGCCTAATATTCCGTTATTTTTGAGTTATCCAACGCGTAGGCGAAGCCATCGACGCTAGCCAGATCCTGACTTGAGTCAACTGATCCTACGGGTAACATTTGTATTTTAAAATAGAGTACTGGAACTATGTCTGACAACAACAAACTCACTTTTCTTAGCATTGCAGTTTGCCATCACAATATTTCGTAAGCGGAGACCACGCGGGCGGTGGCCTGAGTGATCACGCCTTGCTCACCTTGCCCAATCGAACTATCGAGCCCCGCCTCACACCCCCAAAACCCAACTGGCGGAACATTTATCAACGGCAGCCGCCCCTTCGAACGGCTGCCTTTTGCAATCTGGTCGAACGGGATAAGCCGATCAGAACGGGGTCCCACCAGGACCACCAACCACGACAAAGTCGCTCTTGGCGGCGTCCCAACGGGTCATAATAACATTTTGTAGACTAAGCCCACGCTGAGGCGTGGCTTGCATATTGTAAATGCCGTTTATGCCAGCATAACTTGTCAAATTCGCGATATAATCACGTATCTGTTCATTGGTCGCGCTGTCAGGCAGCGTGTTCAAGGCATTCACGGCAATCAGTACCGGGTCCCAGGAAAGCGCCACGCCCATATCAGGCTTCTGTCCCATACCAGTAAAGGCACCGAACATTTCTGAACGCACAGCCTGCACATTTGCAGTGTCGCCAGCTTTTTGAGATGAAGGAAATACAGCCGGCGGCGACGCGATATAAAATTGCTGCGGGATAAACGCTTTATATTGTGCCATCTGCTTATATTGCATGTTGGCATGAGTGGTCGCGACCGGTACATTCCAACCCGCATTGGCAATGCCACGCAACGCAGTGCCAAGTGATGTACCGCTGGTCCAAACAATCAGGGCCTGCGCATTTGATGCCTTCATCGCCTGAATTTCAGGATCAACCGTTACATCGCTTGGGTTAAAATGCTCATCAGCAACCAGCGTTAACGCCTTGTTCTCAGGCATCCCCATCTCAGCCTTGATCGCCTTTGCTGCATCCTGGCCAGTTGCATCGGTTGCTGTGAGGATGGCAATGCGCGTCCAGCCCCGCAGCTGGTAATAATGCAATGTCGCCGCAATCATATCAGCGGTCGAGGTGCTGGCTGAGAACATATAGCTCGGCTTGGTCGGGTGAACGCCGGGGGAAAGACAATACATAACCGGCCCGTCATTACGCACCAAGGGCGCGACGGCGTTGCATGAAGCAACCAGTGTGGGCCCGATGATTACTTTCGGATGAGTCGCCAACACCTGGTTGGCTAACTGCACTGCAATTTGCCCACTCGATTGGTCGTCGTGAAACACAAAATTGACAGGGTGACCATGAATACCATCGCCCGCATTTATCACGGCCTGCTCAATTTTTATCGCATGCTGTTCTGAATTTCCCAGAAAACTTGCGGTACCCGTGAGAGATAATATCACGTCAATATTGTAGGGGGTACCGGCCGTTGCCGCGTTAGCAGCCTGTTCCATCGTAGCGCTAACAGCGAGCGCTGAAAGCAATGAGGCCGCATAAATGTATTTTCTCATATTTCTTCCCTTATATATTGGTCCAAACGGTGTTTTCATTCGTCCCGATTCATACAACACTCATACCCAAATATTCGGCTGGCGATCAAAGCCCATGAAACATGCAAGCTGATATTCAAAAAACGGCGATTCATCGCGCATGTTCATAAACGGCAGCTGGACATCAATAGGTGCTAATCGTGATCCTCCCTTTCCAAGCCTAAATTCTTGCTTTTCTGCCTTTTCTCGCTATACTGTGGCATTTGTACCATATCAACAAGTAATAATTGTTTGTAGTTCCGTGCAAGCCTGCCATGAACGAACAGCATGAAATTTGCCACCTAGCGAACAAACATCACCATCTCGCGCGTGATTTGTACGATGCCAATAAAAGATCACAGAACGTGAAAAATAAAACTGATTTTGCTGCACTGCATCAGACGCTTTTCGTATTGAGCGGTAAAATCAATCGCCTTTTTTTATTGTCTTTCTCACCACCATTTGCCGTTCCGCATCGAGAAACGCTCTTATCACTGTGCGGAACAGTATAGCCGGGTTGCAGCTGTTGGCGGCGGACCCGACTGGATTGCTGTCGAGAATGTTGCTGGCGTGACACAACGTCGTGTGCGTGGTTATGAAAGGTGAATTTGCACAGCGATATTCAAATAAATGCAGCGCATTTGTTGTCCAGTGTTTTATGACTGGCAGCATGGCAGGGAGAACCTGACCGTTCATGGGCGTATATTTTCATCTCTTTGGAAAATCTAAGCGTTACCACCACAAGTCGACAGGACGGCTATTATTTCAGCTTTTAATTTTATTGTCCCCGCCTGTGTGACGCTCGTGAAATTCGAATGCTTAATGTCGTCAATCACTGTATTTGTGGGTCAACCTTAAGAGTTGACCGGCCACGCAGCCCGTGAAATTATAGCAACAACTTTAATAATGAAACTTATGTTCGGAGGGTGAACAATGTCTGTAACAAAGCTGGCACGCCGTAAGCTATTGAAATCCGGCCTTGGTGTGAGTGCCGCCGCCTGCATCGGCGGAAGATCCGCCTTGGCGAGCGCGTTCCCCAGTCACCCGATCAGCCTGATCGTGCCCGAAGGGCCCGGCGGCACGTTTGACGCTTATGGCCGTGAATTCGCCAAAGTGCTGACCCAGCAGATGGGCGTGAATGTCGAGCCGATCAATGTGGAAGGCGGCGGCGGTGCGACCGCGATTTTCCAACTATTCTCCACCAAACCGGATGGCTACACGATCAGCCTGATCAACATCCCTGGTCTGCTGACGCGTAAAATTCCAGGCAATTTCAACCTGGACAAACTTACTTGGCTCGCCAATGTCGGGCGCAATTCGGAAGGTCTGGTGGTCGGCGCCAAAAGTCCCATCAACAGCGTGGCGGATATGCAGCAATTGGCGGCAACAAGACCAATTTCATTTGCGATGGGCGGGCTCGGCTCATCCAGCTACGTGGCAACCAAAGTTTTTGCAGGTGCCACCGATATTAGTGTGAAAGTGGTCACCGGGTATAAATCCTCGATCAACTCGCTGCTGGCAGTTGCGCGTGGCGATGTGGATGCCGCCATTCATCCGCTATCCACCATTGCGTCGATGAAAGACACATCTCTAATAAAACTTATCGTCACATTCGAAAACAAATCCTCAGTCCCCGGTGTACCGTCCGCGATTGATATCGGCCAACCGGACTTGGTCAACGTTATCCAATGGCAGCCGGTGGTGGCGCCACCGGGTATGGACCCGGCCATCGCCACGGCGTTGAGTCAGGCTTTGATGACAGCCGCGGCCTCGCCAGATGTCGCGAAATGGGCTGCGCAGATTGGAACCACGCCTTTTGCACTTGACCAAACTGGCACCCTGTCAATGCTCGACGCCCAAAAATCCATGCTAAAACGCTTCAATTTGCTGCCGACCTGATCGAACCGGCAAATGACATTAATCCTCTCCAACGAGGATGTATCTCGGCTGCTCACCATGCCGGATTGCATCACAGGGCTGGAGATTGCGTACCGGGAACTGGCCGAAGGGCGGGGCGTGTCGCGCACGCGCTCCGACACTTATGCGCCGACCAGCCGGGATGATGCGCTTTACTGCTTGAAATCGATGGATGGCATCGCCCCGCATCTGGGTGTGGGCGCTGTGCGAATTAATTCCGATATTCTAACTTGGCCGCAGGATGGCGGCTCCACCAGGCGGGTGAAGGCGCCGGCGGCTCCCAATGCACGCTATGTCGGGCTGGTGCTGCTATTCTCAACCGAGACCGGCGAGCCGCTCGCCATTTTTCCAGATGGCGTGGTGCAGCGGTTACGGGTGGGGGCGGCTAATGGGCTGGCGGTTAAATATCTTGCCCGGGCGGATGCCAAGGTTGCGGGGTTGCTTGGCACCGGCTGGCAGGCAGGCGCGCAGGCAATGGCGGCCGTGGCGGTGCGCGACATCGAGGTTTTGCGTTGTTACAGCCCAAATCAAGCCCGCCGTGAGGCATTTGCTACCGAAATGACCACCCAGCTAGGCATAGAGGTGCAGCCCGTGAAAACACCTGAAGCGGCGGTTGACGGCGCGGATATTGTGATGTGCGCGACCAACACGATTGATCCCGTGTTCTTCGCCCAATGGATGGCGCCTGGCATGCATGTGAGTGCTGTGACCAGACGGGAACTTGGTCGGGATGTGATCGATCGCGCCGATCGGGTATTTTTGCACACGCCGGCCGAAACGCCGATCAACACATTATCAGCTGGCGTCGTATTACCCGAACTGGAAAAGGGGAAAGGCTGGAGGGTTACGCAGGCGGTAGATTTTGCAAAATTACCGTTATTGACAGACCTGATTGCAGGGCGCGCGACCGGGCGGGCAACTCAGGACGAGATCACTTGCTTCATCAATAACCTTGGCCTTGGCTATCAATTCGCGGTCACCGGCGCTCTTTTATATGCCAAAGCCAAGGCGACCGGTGCTGGCCGCGACTTACCGACCGACTGGTTTACCGAAACTGAGCACCCGTAAAAACGGTGCCAGGCAAACTAGCTTAAGTGGTTTTCAAGCTAAGCTCACCTTTGGTGGCATTATAAGCATCAGAGAAGAATGGCGTCCTCTTAACCGTCTGGCAGCATCTGCCAGCCACGTCTCCAAGCATCGCCCGGAGATGGTCTGGAAGCAGAGCCGTCACTTGAGGATTTAATTCAAAGACTGGTTGGCACGAGCCCTCGTTACCCGCAACCATCAATAACACATATAATGTTATAAAAAAGTATCTTGTTCGACATCCCCCACCGAACAGCTGCGAGCGAAACAGCGCGTTGAGCGCGATTATAATTGCTCCCGCATTGAATATTGCCGCGATATATTATTAAACACTTGTCTGCGGGAAAACGTTCCGGCGTTAGCGGGCGTGATCGAACGTATTTGACATTTTATTGGCCAGCGCCGTACGGGCAAAAATTATGAGGGAACGTCTGAATGACTGTTGCAAATAAAGTGATTATCAGCTGTGCGGTGACCGGGTCCATTCATACACCGTCAATGTCGCCGCATTTGCCGATCACCGCAGATGAGATAGCGCAATCAGCCCTGGCTGCAGCTGAAGCAGGCGCCGCGATCGTGCATTTGCACGCACGTAACCCTGTGGATGGCCGCCCTGACCAGACCCCCGAAGCATTTGAGCCATTTTTACGCGTGATTAAGCAATCTTCTAATGTCGTGGTTAATCTGACAACGGGTGGGTCGCCCTATATGTCGGTTGAAGAGCGTGTGCGACCAGCTGCAACGTGGAAGCCAGAGATTGCGAGCTTGAACATGGGCTCCATGAATTTCGGGCTGTTCCCGATGCTGAAGCGGTTTAAGGAATTCAAGCATGAGTGGGAACCGCAAATGCTTGAAAATTCCAAAGACCTGGTTTTTCGCAATAGCTTTAAGGATATTGCGTATGCCCTAACCACTTTAAACGAAACCGGTGCACGCTACGAATTTGAATGTTACGATACCAGTCACTTGTATAATCTGCATTATTTCTGGACCGAAGGGTTGGTAAAAGCACCTTTATTCATTCAAACCTGCTTTGGCTTGCTGGGCGGTATTGGGCCGCACCCCGATGATATCATGCACATGAAACGGACCGCTGACCGGTTATTTGGAGACCAATATCGTTGGTCAGTTTTAGGAGCGGGCCGTAGCCAGATGCCAACGGCAGCGATCGCAGCGGCGATGGGCGGTAATGTGCGGGTCGGTCTGGAAGATTCGTTGTGGTTAGGCAAAGGAAAACTTGCACCAACCAACGCATCGCAGGTTCTGCAGGTTCGAAAAATTATCGAAGGTCTGGGTTTGGAGGTGGCGACGCCGGACGAGGCGCGCGATATTTTACAGCTTAAAGGCGGTGATAAGGTCGGCTTTTAGTAAGTGATGCTGACGGGTGGCGACTTATAATAGCCTGGTTGTGTCGGATTGCGGCTTTTGCGCGTCGGCTGTTGCACTGGGGTTGCTGCTGATCGGCGCCCCATCAGCCTGGAAGAGCGGCAAAGGCCAAAACAGGAAACGAAGAGCTTTGGCACAAAATTTCCTCAAATCGCTCAATAGATTCGCGTTTTCTGGGCTAAAATCGGGGGCGGGGAATATTTTTTGCTGAAATCCCAAATATTTGACCGCTGCAACCTGGAAAACGAGATGGCAGTACCATTGACAAGCGCGGTAATCTGGCCAGAGATGGTGCAACAATAAATCGTCCGAAACGTACAAACTATTCAATATCTAGACTTCACCAAATCATGCTTGGATGATAGATATTTAGTTATGTTACATAGGGCGCTGCGCTGCAACATTGGGAATATGGTCTAAATCTGGTCGAAAAAATCGAGGGAGAACAACAATATGTCTAATCAAAACAATTTTCGTGGAGAGATCGGCCGCCGTGGCTTGATCAAAGCTGGTGCTGCGCTGGGTGCGGCGTCTTTATTATACCCACCCAAACCAAGCTGGGGCGCCAGCGAAAGCCCGATCAAGATCGGCATGGTGGATTCGACCACCGGTAACTTTGCCGTCCTGGGGCAGAGCACAATTAAAGGGGCACAATTTGCCGCTGCTGAGATCAACAAGAAAGGCGGCGTGCTTGGCCGGCCGCTGCAGGTTCTAGTGGAAGACGACGCCGGCAGCCCGGGCACCGGTGTTGATAAAGCCAGCCGCTTGCTGGACCAAAGCCAAGTTGATTTCTTCACCGGCACCACAAATTCAGCCGTATCACTCTCGATCAGCCAATATGCTGCGGCGCATGGTAAATTATTTGTCTGCTCCGGCGGTCACGTTGATAAATTGACCGGTCCTGCTTGCAATTGGGCGACCTTCCGCACCTGCTCGACCACCTGGATCATGACTTCCGGAAACTCTGGTACGCTGGTGAAGGAATTCGGCAAGAAATGGTACTTCCTGACCACCGATTATGCCTTTGGCCATTCAGAGCAGGATGATTACACCAAGCAAGTAACGGCGCTCGGTGGAACGATCGTTGGTGGTGCGCTCGTGCCGGTTGGCACGCCGGACTTCTCCTCCTACCTGATCCAAGCGCGGGCTGCGAAACCCGATGTGCTCTGCCTGCTGCTCGCGGGTGACGATCAAATCAACGCCATGAAACAGATCACCCAGTTTGGCATTAACAAGGACATCCATATCGCCGGCGCCTTGTTTGAACTGGAGCAGATTGCGGCACTACCGCAAGCTGCGCATTACGGATCATGGTCGTTTGAATGGTATTGGGATCAACCAAACGTGCCGCATGTGCATGATTTTGCGAAGCGCTACGCTGCTACCTATGGCGGCCAGTATCCCTCGGCGCGCTCCTGGTTCGGCTATGCCTCGATCCATGCCATTGCACTTGCGGCAGAAGCGGCCAAGTCCACCGACTCGGTGAAGGTTGCCAAGGCGATGGAAGGGTTGGTGTTACCGCCCGAAGTCGCCCTGCAGGCCAGCGCGCCGGTTTACCGGCCAGAAGATCACCAACTGATGCTCGGCATGTTCCCCGGCACGGTGAAGCCAGCCGGGAAATATCCGGATGTGATCAAGGTCGATGCCTATATTCCGGGTGCTACAATTGCACAGACACCCGAGCAGGCAGGTTGCAAAATGGTCTATCCGTCCTGATCGGACGTTATCGACCTATTGATAAAATTCCGCCGCCGTCATGCGGCGGAATTTTTAACGTAAGCTGCCGGCGAGGAGAGTTTGGTTCGTAATGGTCATTTTGTTCAATGCTTTTAATGGCCTCATCCAGGGTGCGTTTTACGCGCTGATGGCGGTTGGGCTGTCGCTGATCCTGGGGCTCAACGGCGTGATTAATTTCGCCCATGGCGGGTTCATGGCGATGGCGGCTTACTTTGCCTACACGCTGATCCCCTATGTGGGTTTCTGGGGCGCGTTGCTTATTGCACCGATATTAGCCGGTGCGGTTGGCTATGTTGTTGAGCAGCTCATCGTGCGGCGGCTATATTTGCGCGACCCGCTTTATTCGCTCCTGGCCACCTTCGGCCTGGCCTTGATCATCCAGGATTTGTTACGGACAATCTGGGGCGCGCAGGGTGTTCCGCTCACGATTCCGGACTTCCTGAATCAACCTCTCTCAGATGTGTATTTCTTCATAACCGGTTATCGCTTGTTCGTGGTCGCTCTGGCGATAATTTCCACCATTGGGCTATTCGCAATCCTGAGATTCACCCGGCTTGGCATTCGGATCCGCGCCGGTAATTCAGATTTGGAAACCATTGCCGCGGTCGGCGTGAATATCTACCTTTTGCGGTCTGCCAATTTTGTGTTGGGCATTATGTTTGCCGGGCTCGCGGGCATTCTGGCGGCGGGCCAAATTGGCTTGACCCCCACGATGGGTGATGAGTTGATCATGCCAAGCTTTGTCGCCATTGTTGTTGGTGGCGTTGGTAGTTTGCTGGGTAGTCTTGTCGGCGGATTGATTATCGGTGTGGCGAGCGGGGTAACAGCCGCGGTTTATCCAGCCGCTACCGAGGTGATTATTTACGTTATTATGGGCATCATGCTGGTGGCGCGGCCGCGAGGGCTGTTTGGCCAGGAAGGGTTGCTAGAATGAGTTCGCAAGCTACCGAAATAAAACACGATGCTGCCCCGCTCCAAAAACCGGCTTTTCAGCAACGCTACGCGTTCATCTGTTTGGCGGTCGCACTCCTGACCGTGCCGGTCTGGTTGCCATTGCTGGGCGGTTATACCGACCTCGCCTCGCGCGTGCTGATTTTCGCGCTGGCAGCCATGGGGTTAAATTTGCTGCTTGGGTTTACTGGCGGTCTGTCATTTGGTCACGCCGCCTATTTTGGCCTGGGCGCTTATGGTACCGGGCTGATGCTGGCCAATTATACTCATTCAACATTGTTGGCGGTCGCTGTGGGAACAATGATCGGCGGCTTAGCAGCCACCTTACTGGGTCCAATCGCAGTGCGCCGACGTGGTATTTATTTTTCCATGATCACCATCGCCATCGGCCAGATGTTCTATTTTATCGCCGTGCGCTGGAATTCGTTTACGGGCGGTGAAGATGGTCTTACTGGCTTCTCACGCCAGCCGATCCATATGCCGGGTTTCACGATCTCCCTGCATACGACCAGCTTTTATTACTTGGTGCTGGTTTGCTTTGCGGTTGGGTCCTGGATTCTTTGGACTATTTTAAATTCTCCGCTTGGCCATGTTTTTGTGGCGATCCGTGAGAACCAGAAGCGTCTGACATTTCTCGGCATCCGGGTGGATGTTTATATTGCAGTGTCTTTTGCTATTTCAGGTTTTGTGGTGGCGCTTGCTGGCAGCCTGGATGCGCTTTTGGATAATTTTACCTCGCCGGATAATCTGAAATACACGTTGTCTGGCAACCTGCTCATCATCTGCGTGCTAGGCGGCATGCGCAATTTTTGGGGGCCCCTGGTTGGTGCGTTCATTTTTGTGCTTGTGCAAGATTATATCAGCTCAATCACGCAAAACTGGATGACCGTAATCGGCTTGGTGTTTGTGCTATCAGTTATTTTCTTTCCACTTGGGGCCATGGGCTTTTTCCGCCGGAGGAGCCGGTCATGAGTTTATTGACCTTACAGAATGTCTCGCGGCGGTTTGGCGCTCTGACGGCCCTCAATAATATTTCACTCACCGTGGAGCCTGGTGAATTACGAGCCGTCATTGGTCCTAATGGTGCCGGCAAGACCACCTTATTCAACCTCATCAGCGGATTTTTCCCACCAAGTGATGGCAGCATCATGTTTGACGGTGAGCCGATCATGGCGGTCAATCCGGCTATTTTGGTGAAAAAGGGCATTATTCGTACCTTCCAGATCACCGAGATTTTTCTAGACCTCACCGTCTATGAAAATATCCGTGTGGCGGTCGAAGTGGCCATGGGTATTAGCCTGCGGCCTTGGATCAATGCCGCGACACGCGCCAAAGTAAACGCCCGCGTTGAAGAATTGATGGAGATTGTAAAAATCTCCCATAAGGCCGACCGGGTGGCAGGCGAGATGAGCCATGGCGACCAGCGCGTGGTGGAGGTGGGAATTGCGCTTTCACGGCACCCAAAGCTGTTATTACTGGATGAACCCACCGCCGGCATGGGCGATGAGGAAACCAACCATATGACCGACCTGATCCGCAGTTTGAACAAGACACAAAATATTACCATTCTCTTTATCGAGCACGACATGAATATTGTATTTGGCGTGGCAGACCGTATTACAGTTTTAGATAACGGCACCATGCTGGCGGAAGGTACTGCGAAGGAAATTGCCGATAACCCGCGGGTGCAGGCCGCCTATCTGGGGCAAGCGGCATGAGCGTGGTATTTCGGGCCGACAATATCCATACCTATTACGGCAAAAGCCATATTCTGCATGGCGTTTCCATGGAGGTTCGTGAAGGCGAGTTAGTGGCGCTGCTGGGCCGCAACGGTGCTGGCAAAACCACCACGATGCGCTCGATCATGGGGCTAACACCGGCGCGTGAGGGTAGCATCACAATTTTTGGCCAGAACACCACCAAATGGGCACCATACCGAATTGCCCAGTCAGGGGTGGGTTATGTACCTGAGGGCCGAAAGATTTTCGGGCACCTCACCGTACATGAAAATCTACTGGTGCCGCCTGTCACCAAAGGACGCTGGCAGATCGACACGGTCTATAAGCTGTTCCCTCGCCTGGATGAGCGACGCACCAGCAAGGGTGGCAAATTATCCGGCGGTGAACAGGAGATGCTCTCAATTGCGCGGGCATTATTGCTGAATCCAAAATTCCTGATTCTCGATGAACCGAGCCAGGGCCTGGCACCCGTCATTGTGCAGGAGGTCATGCGTACTATTGGCAAGATGAAGGAAGAGGGCATTGCAGTACTGCTGGTCGAGCAGAATGTATTCTTAGCACTCCAATTGGCTGACCGCGCCTATGTGCTGAGCGATGGCGAGGTGGTGTTCGATGGCACAGCGCGTGAGTTAGATTCTGACCGTGAACGGATGGAAACGCTGGCCGGTATTTCACACGCGTAGCAGCTTCAAAATACCACGCAGTTTAACATGTTCGCGTATATCGGTTTGTGTCTCAAATCCAGTTATCCGCGTAGGTTATATAGCTACCGCGTCATAAGTTTTTATAGGACAACGCGCGCAAGCAGCTTTGAAGAATTGCTTGATAAACATTATCCAAAAGTTCATGTTTTTTGAAAGATCAGCCATATGGAGTCGCGGCCAGATTTGCCTCTTAAGTGACCTTATGATTTAGACCACTCTATGAAGAAAATTGCCGCAACAAGAAACATTACGGCTTTCATCATCTGACATATATATCATCCCTTTACGGCGCGCCTCTTTCATAGCAATTTTGCACTATGGAATGGCTGCCCCCACGCATAGCGGACCGTAATTTACTGAAATTACTGGGGACAATTTTAAAAATAAACACCAGCTTTGAAGATGCGGTGGCGCTGCGATCCGTCTGTTTAAAATCAGGGTTTGCATGGCAGGAGCTCGTCGAATTTGCATCACGACAGGATTTATTGCCACCATTGATTTGGTCTCTGAAAAAGCATTCTCTGCTTATTCCGCCGCCAAAAACATTGTCCGCCGAAAGGCGCAGCAGCTTTATTACGACACGTCTGACAGAAGAGTTTAATACGCACCTCGCACGCCAGCATGATTTACGCGAACAATTGTTAAATTGCATCTCAGCTTTGAATCAAGTTGGCATTACCCCGCTGCTATTGAAGGGGGCTCGTTACTTATTGGCGCCAGAGACCTCATGGGAAGCTGCGCGACCGATGCGCGATATGGACTTACTAATTCCACCAACTCACGCGGCGGCGGCGGTCACCGCCCTGGTTAATATTGGCTATATTGCCAACGAGCCCACAAATTTACGCAGTCATCATTTGCCGGAACTGCATAAGCCTGGCCGGCACGGAATGATTGAACTGCATACAGAACCCTTGGCACTGTTGAGCCTTAACCTCATGCCGACAGAATTTGTCTGGCAGGTGGCCGAGCCTGCCGCCATGCCAAGCGCGCGTGAGGCGGCGTTGGTGTTACCCCCTATCTGGCAAGCTTTGCATGCTATGTTGCATCATCAGGTTTCAGATAACGGCTTTAATCTGCACACATTAGCGCTGAAATCACTTTGGGAATTTAGCAGTCTAGCTGCGACATTTAATGTTGCTGAGTGGACGAAACTTATCGAACAAACTCGCGCTGTCGGCAGCGATATTGTTTTCGCAAGCTGGTGCTTGCAGGCGCGAGACATTTACGGGCTTGCCTTACCCCCTTCCCTGCCATTACCAGAAACCGCCCACCATCAGGTGCATGGGTGTTTTGCAGAAGCCGGTCAACCCGAAATAATCCGACGTGTGCGGTTCATTTTACGGCAACTGCGGCGCGGGTTTTCTGCCGAGGTGATGGCGGTCCGCTACGCGGTTCCACCGCACAAGGTTGGCATCTCGTTACGGTTGCAGCATTTGTGGTTTTTATTAAAACGCTATCGAAGTACGCTCAACATCCGGCTTTCAGGCCGTGCGCAAGGCCTTGGCGGCGGCAAGTGAGGCCTTAATCTGCAGCGCGTTTGCATCCGGCGATGTATTGGCAGCTTGCCGGTAATGCCAAGCAGCAAGTGCGAAATGACCAGCCCGAAATTCTGTCAATGCAAGCGATTCCTGCACGGTATGGGTGAACAGGGCACGGTCATAAGCGATCTGTTCATCAAAAAAAATATCCCCCTTAATTGCGGCGAGCCTGCTAAATATGTCGCGCGCAGTGTCGGTCTCGTTGCGCTCCAGCGCATATTTTCCCGCCATCCATTGCAGCGTGAGTTGGCTTGGAAATAGCTGCAACGCTTGGTCTAACAATTCATCTATTGGTAGCCCGGCTTGATGGCGCGAAATAATCAATGCTGAAAACACCATACTGTCTGATGTCTCTGTTTGCGCAACGGATTGTGCCCGTACAGCGGCCACCCCGCTTTGCCAGGCTGCTCGTGCTGCATCCTCATTACCTGCCAGTCGGAACTGCTCACCCAAATGCCACCAGCAATAAACCCGGCTTGGCTCGCGGGCGAGATAGGCTTGCAGTAGCGGAATATTGCGCGCAAGCTTGTATGTTTGGTCCGCCTCATACCCAACATGTTGAATTGCGACATTACAAACGCCGATACTTACCCCATCGGCTGCACACACCGCATTGACCGATGGATGGACCCTCTCATGAATTTCGCCTTCAAAACGGATGCGCGCGTCATTACGGAAAATCCGCAGTTCAGAATAAGCTGTCCAGTTGAGCCTCGGGTGTAGCCTTAGCTTCCAGGCCGCTTTCTTGCGGTCAGCCAAGGCCGCACGAAAGGCGGTCTCATCTGGCACATAAAAACGCTCATCAGCATCAATGTATAATATCCATTCATGCCGTGCACAGGACAGCGCATAGTTACGTGCTGCCGAGAAATCATTGCACCAGCTAAAATGTTCAATTCTTATCTGATATTTTCCTGCAATCGTAAGCGTGTCGTCCCGCGAGCCAGTATCAACCAGCACGATTTCATCCACCACGCCAACAAGGGACAAAAGGCAGTCTTCAATGAAGCCTGCTTCATCTCGAACGATTAGTGCTGCCGAAATACCCGGAAGCAGAACAGTCCTCAGAGCCCAATCAGGCTATAATCAACGCTGTAAAAACCGTTTGCCCCGGTGATCACCGCATGGGGTGCTACACGCAGCACTTCCTGTGCCATCACGCCAGTATGGCGAATATTGCTACCCAAATAGCTATATTCGTATAGACCAATTCCCAAGGAATGAGTACCAATCCGGCGGATATCTTTCTTCAACCGTATGTCTGAGAGGATCGCGACGCCCGAACCATTCGCCGTAAGTGCATGCGCTTTGTCGAGCGACAATGAATCAAGCGCAAAAGATGCTACAACAGGCGCCACAAAAGCTGTTTTGGTAATCATTCCAAACAAAGCCCGGCGCTTCACGTCACTGCGTTCCTGACCCTCATGCGCTGCTTTTGTCGCACCAGAAATTTTAGGGTCGGTATCGGGCATTAGAAACTCTCCTTGCAGAAATACGTGTTAACTCGAAGTCAGAGCGCGCTGTAATCCACGCGGTAGAAACCATCAGGGCCAGTGACAACCGCATGGGGGGCGACCGTTAGTACTTCCTGAGCCATCACGCCGGTGTGGCGCATATTGCTGCCAAGATAGCTAAACTCGTATAGCCCTATGCCCAGCGCATGCGTCCCAACGCGGCGGATATTTTTCTTCAGCCGAATATCCGATGCGGACAGCAAGACGCCTGAACCATTCGCCGTAAGTGCATGCGCCTTGTCGAGCGATAATGAATCGAGTGCAAAAGATGCTACAACAGGCGCCACAAAGGCTGTTTTGGTAATCATCCCAAACAGGGCACGCCGTTTAACAAAGCTGCGCTCCTGCCCATTATGGGTGGCCTGGTTCGCGTCAATAAGATTACGGTCTAAATCTGACATGCTGATCTCCCGGAAGGCATTGAATCATAGCGAACCGGTCCGGCCATAGCAAGAATTATTCGGCACTCAAAACAGCTTTAATACACGCCACGGCACCCCAAAGGTCCCCCGAGGACAAGTCATACCCCGCCGCGCCGGAGACCATTCTGGCTATGGCTGCTACCCCAAGAGCCTTGCCGGCAGCCGGAAACGCGGTTTCCGCCATGATCTCCTGCGTTAGCCCCAAGGGTGGCAGCGGCCTGATCGAGGACATGCCGCCATGGTTGGCATGGATCACAATAATCAGATCAACCTTGCCGGTCGCGATCCGCCAAGGCTGGCCGAGCAGATCAGGCGGCACGTTATAAATTTTTCGCCCATGAAAATCCGTGATAAACGCTGTGTTCTCCGTCAGGGGGGCGAGTATCGGCAGCACGCTAAAAGAACTTTCCTTCACCCGGCAGGCCCGTGGCCGGGCGGTCACGCCGTGCAGGTCGATCAATACATTTTCGTCACCTTCAATCGCAAAGCCCGCCAATCCTAACGCCAGCGTTAAGGTCGATTTACCGGCATTTTTGGGACCCACAATCAAAACCCGCCTGTCTTTATATTTAAGGCAAGCCGCGTGCAGCAACGGCCGGTCAACCGGCATCGATTCCAGAAAAAACCGACCATGCAGATGCTCCCGCACCTCATCAATGGCTGCAAAATTCCGTGGCGGCTTGCCGTTCTCACACAACGCGACAAACGGCCCATTTGGCCGAATGCTCAGCGTGATGTTTTCAGCGAGCCCCCCCTCAACATGCGGATGACAAGCCAGATATCCAATCGAGGCGCGCCATGCCGGGTCTGCCAACTCAATGGCATAAAGCCGCGTGGGGTTGCGGACATAGACAACCTTATCCGTCATGCCTTCGGCGCAACCAAACCTTCTCTCACAAGGTTATCCAAACATTGCCGAATTTCACCCTGCCGTTCCGCAGGCACATCAAAAGCGGAGGCCACCTGTGCAATAATCTCATCAGCACTTTGCAGCCCATCGCAATATTCAAATATCACGGCGGCCGTCGTGTTGAGGTAATGCACCCGGTCTTGGGATGGCTGATACACCACGTAGCCGTCCTGGACCTCGTTAATGTCCAACCCTTCAACCTGCGCCATCACTGTCATCACGGAGCTCCCAATTTATATCGGATACGTTCTCATACCGTTTTACGAAACGCAATTACATCGGCAATCCGTAAAATCTCCCGCTGCCAGGCAAGCGGATTGTGATGCCGCGCAACAGCCTGTCTCGCCGCGCCGGGGAAGCGCTTAGCTCCTCGTAAAGCCCGTAAAATGGCACGATGAAATTGCCGGGGCGTCTCGGCCAGCAGGAAATCGCGGCCGGCGCACAACCGGGTGCCGGTGGCCCCCTTTTTGGTTGCCACAATCACCCGGCCATAGGCTGCCGCCTCCAGTGTCTTTATGCGCGAGCCGCCGCCAAGCCGTATAGGAACGATGCTGACAGCAGAGCGGGCATAGAAGCGCAAAAGGCGCGGCTGCCAGCCATGCCAACAAATACCAGGGCGCCCCATCAAGCGGCGCAACGCCATATCAGCGCCGCCGCCTACCACGTCCAACGCCGCGTCCGGATTGGTTTTATGTATTACGGGCCAGCAATACTTGATAAACCAAACCAGCCCGTCGCGGTTTGGCCCGTAGCCAAGCGTGCCTACAAATAGTAGCCGCGGGCGCAGTTTCATTCGCGCATGGCGTGGTAACGCCACTACGTTCGGCACGACGCTTGTCGTGCGGCAATATGGCGACAAATGCGCAACGTCTTCCCGGCTTGCGGCGAATACGTGAGCAGCCTTCCAAAGCCCACCCACAACCAGACGTTCTGCATGGCACGCCTCAACGTCCGACCAGCCAGCCTCTACCCAATTGCCAACCCGGCGGGCAGCAGAACCAAGCTGTCGCCACAGCGCGGCATCATCCTCATCGGCATCCACCACCCACGGGGCGTCAACCACACTACCGAGGCTCATAAGATAGAGACGCCCGGTATGAACCAACTGGTAGTTCTGCCCCACGACCCAATCATTCAGCGCCTGGTGAACGGCCGGTGTAAGCCTCGCCAGGATGCTAGGACGCCCATAATTTTTAAACGCCGCCAGCCGATCCTCCGGGGTCTTCAACCGGCTTAGCAACTCAAAATGCGTATCCGGTTCGGCGAGGCTGAACACCCGCCGACGCCGCGTGTGGCTAGCGGCAAAATTAGGCGACGCCGCAGCCGACCCAGCCAGGGGAAGCACCGCCAGATCGACCTCAAAATCCCGCGCATAGGCGATAAGGAACTGTGCCTGCCGCATAGCCAGACCGTTGCCAGTGCTGTCTGGCATAACGGGGCTGATAAATAACAGTCGCGGCTGCTGCGCCGTCATAAATCGCGATCATAAAAACCAGGGCGCAACAAATCCATCGGTGCGGCCGATCTTTGTGTGCGTTGGCGCTGTGCATCCCGCGCCGCAGTTAAATTCGGGAGCATCTTGGCCAGCGCGCTTCGCCAGGCAGGACTAATGCCCGTTTCTCGGCTCAAATAATCCGCCAATGCCTCAGGTAAATCATCATGCGTCCGGTTTATTAAATGAAGTGCCGCCTGCAAGGCTTCAATGTCTGTGGCATCGGCATCCAAGTTTAAATTCACCGCCGCGCATAATTCAATCAGCCACGCTGCCGCCGGGTAACTAACCCTGCACGCCCCCGCAAACGGAATGGTTTGCCAAGCGTGCTCTGGGATCAACCTTGCCGAGAATGCCAAAGCCGATGAGGTAGCACCATACCAGGACCCATCCCCCTGCGGGTGTAATTCGATGGCAAGGCGCGTCGCCGAAAAAAACTGCAATACGAGGCCCTCCGGCTGTTCAATCACCGCCCAATGCTGCTCATACTCCGCCCGGCCCGTTCCAACCTGAAAATTTCGCTCCAAAATCAAGCGCCGCGCACCAGCCCCGGATGTTTGATAAATAAACCCGCACTCAGCCAGTTGATCCGCCATGCGCTGCGCGGCGGGGCTCATGAAAGGCGGATGAAAAACAATTCCTGTCCAGTTAGCGCGGAGGTCCTGCAAGGCGCCTTCAACTGCCGGGGTCAGGGCGTCGCCAAATACCGGCCGATTAGGCCCGGTAAATGAAAATTTCGAGAATGTGCGGTGGTGAATAAACGGCGTCCCGCTTGGGGTTAATTGCAGCAAATCCGAGTCAAAATTCAACGGCCGGTGGCCAATGCGGTGAAATAGCTGATCATACAACAGAAATGCCAGCAGAAAACTGTCTTTTTCGCCATAGATCATTTGGTAAAGCCGCTCGCTTTCGCTGTTCAAAGCAATCGTCAGGTTAAGTGCTGCCCAACAACGCTGCTTATCGACAACGAACTGCCCAGTTTCAAAAGAAATCTCGCGGCGTGCCGGTAATCCCACCGCCGCCCAAACCGGGTTTTCCGCCGCCAGATCGACCAGGTCCGGCCAAAATAGGGCGCCATGCTCCTTATATTCCGGCCACTCAAATACAATCTGCGGATCGGTCAGTGGCAAGGCATCTGCGTCCAGGCTCAAAACCTCTGCAAAGCGCGCGTGCGTCACCGCAAATGGTTTTAGCGCCCAACCGTTGCGAATATTGGCTGGGTAGCGGTCCAGCAAGGGCTGCGCATCAACAATCTCAGCCCCAAGCCCCGCCAGCAGGCTTTTCATCGCCGGGCTTAGTTCGCTCGTCCCTATATGCCAAATTTGCACTGGCAGGGTGCAGCCCAGCGCGTCCCGCAGCACGTGCAACAGCACGTAAGCACAGATAAAATAACGCGGTCCGCCAGCACAAATGACAATGCCACGCCCTTCAAACCGTCCAAACGGATAGGCTGAAGTATTTTCCAAGGCGCGCGCAAACACCGCCGATAAAGTTTGATTCATTTCATCAAATCTACCGAAATGCCGCTATATCGGATAGGTTTTCATCACAATTCATTAAATATAATAGTCAGAAAATTGATGGGCCGCCAAATCCAACCAAAGAACCCCCGTGACATCCACGACGATCAATCAGACTCCGGGCCCGTATTATAGCGAACGTCCAAAAACACGCGCTAAGCATTTTTGCCTCTTCGCCCTGTCTCGGGCTGACATATTCAATGATCGCGGCCATAAAGACAGCTGTAATATGTTGTAGAGGCGCCAATGACCACGTCACCCACATTGCTCGTCCTAACGCCCATGAAATCAACCAGCCGGTATTTGGATCGCTATTTCGCGGGTTTAGCACGGCTGACCTATCCGCATCATTTATTAAGCCTGGGCATTTTGGAAGGTGATAGTACCGATGACACCGCCGCCCAATTAAAGCTGCGCCTTGCTCAAGGATTTATCGATTTTAGCAAAGCTACGCTTTGCCATCGCTCGTTTGGTTTTACGATTCCCCCCGGTGTGCCCCGCTGGACTGCTGGGCTACAGCCGGCACGCCGGGCTGTTTTGGCGCGCGCGCGTAACCATCTGCTGTTCAACGCCTTGCGTAACCAAGATTGGGTACTATGGCTGGATGCTGATGTGGTTGATTACCCAGCAGATATTATCGAGCAATTGCTGGCCGTCCGGCGCGATATTGTGCAGCCCAATTGTGTGACAGAACCAGGCGGTGACAGTTTTGACCGCAACGCCTGGACCGCCCGCGGCCGCCAACATTTAAGCGACTTGCGGGGCCAAGGGCTGGTCCGGCTGGAGAGTGTTGGCGGCACCTTGTTGCTGGTGAAAGCTGACTTGCATCGTGATGGTTTGGTATTTCCGCCTTTTTTCTATGGTGGCCGCAGCCCTTGGGTGCGCGATCCACACCCGTTGCGTGGCGCTGCGGTGGGAGAAATTGAAACCGAAGGCTTGGCAATCATGGCCAAAGACATGGGAGCCGAATGCTGGGGCTTACCCGACTTAGAAATCCTCCATGCAAAGGATTAAACAACACGCCGCTTAAGCCAGTCATTTAAGACCTGGGGCTACGATCACCATACATCGGAACGCGAAGCCCCCCCCGAACTGACGTTTTGACAATATGATCCAACGATGTTTTTAGGGCAGTAGTGGCTCACAACTTCGTAGCGTTAATTTCCCACAGAAAATCTTTGTAATTTGGAAACAATGTTTACATGACTGCTGGAGAATTCCAGTGAACTGTTTATGGAAAACTCAGGGCCTGCGAAAAGCCGGGGCAATCGATATATCGCCGGCTCGAATGAACTGATCGAGGAATGCGAACATCAGACTGCAGCCAGCAACCGCTGTTCAGTGGCTCACATAAAGATCATTGAACCATCCGAGCAAAATTTTATCAGTATGTTTAACGCAGGCAGCCTGTTCGATAAAATCTTTCTTTTAACAATGACAAAATCCCAAAATCTGAATTTTCCCCAACGAACGCTTCTTCATAATCGATTATATTTTCTTATCGCTAGGCGCTATACCTTGCCCTGCAACCGTGCACGCATATTTGGATCTAACGCAATAATTTGACTCCTCGTGGTTTCCATGCCGCCCTCAATTGCAACGTCAAGCTTTTTCCAATCCAAAAACCGTATCCGCGATAATATGGGAGCGATGTTTAAGTCAGCACGCCGACGTAAATCACGCTGCCGAACGATTGCATTGATGAAACTTGATTTTAGCATAATCTCGGTAATACTGGGCACACGATGCTTGGGCCGACGCCCAAACAGCCGACCCAGCCGATACATTAATAACGTTTTTTGCGAGGGCACCCAATCATAATCGTAAGTATAGACAGTGTCAGACAAAACATCCACAGCAATAATAGACCTTGCACCTTGCCGTTCCATCACATCAATGGGCAAATTATTCACTGTGCCGCCATCAATATGTAAATGCTGATTAATCACAATGGGCGGTAACACGCCGGGAATAGCGTAACTTGCCAGCACCGATTTTATGAGTGGCCCTTGGGCTAACACAGCTTCGCTGGACGCTGAGTAATCAGCGGCGACGAGGAACATATTTATCCAACAATCTTCAATTCCAGCATTAGCGCCGATCGCCTCACTGATAATGGCCTCAGTGAGCTTACGAACGCGCTGGCCACGTGATATTGATACGAAAGGTAGAAGATTATAATCGCCGATTGGGTTGCCGCCGCTAACAAAAGCCCGCTTTGCAGCATCACGCATGGCAGTCCCGCGGACTTCCACAGCAAATAGCGTTCCAATGACCGAGCCAATGCTCGTGCCGCCAATAATATCAATTTCAATCCCAGCTTCCGCCAGCGCATCTAACACCCCAATATGCGCAAGCCCCCTGGCACCACCGCCAGAGAGCACGATGCCAACCGCACGTCCGGTGAGCAACCGTGTAACACGACGCATGTCGGCAGGGTGGTCGTGGCGTATGTGAATATGACGTTTCAACTGCCGGTGGCGTAGCCACCTTGCCGTACCTGATGGGTGACGGGTCTGCGGTGGGTGCAGCAATACCAACGTGCGATCAATCGCGGCAAACTCCTGACTTTCAGGTAAAATATGTTCAATGTCAGCGATCTCCGGCGAACCGGTCGCATCAGCTAACAATATAATTTCATCTGCTAACTCTATACAGGTACGGGACCAATCCGTAACATCTTGCTCAGCCACGACAATGAAAAAGCATTGTTTTTTCTCGGGGTTCTCTTCGATATCCGCAACCGTTGAACGGGTTCCAACCGGATCATGCGCTGACAGCAATACCACATTATCACCCATCTCCCGCCGGGTCTTATAAAATTGCTGGGCAAAATCTAGCGCATCAACATTATCTGTTATGGGAATGATGCAGATAGTAATGGGCGGCGCAGGCAATTGCCGCGCATTCTGTGCCTGGTTAGCACGCGCGACCATATTTCGCATAACTGATATCGCGACTTGTGGACGCTCTTTCAATGTCTGCTCAAACTGTGCGCATGTCATGCGAATTAACGTGCTGTTGCGCAGCGCAACAATCGTCGAATCACGCGGTGCATCACTTAAAAACGCCAGCTCACCGATCGTTTCACCTGGGATGATCTCGCCAGCAGGAACCATCCTCCCCCTGGAATCAGTAACCAGCGAACGCAACCGGCCGTGCAGCAGGAAATATACATCGGCGCTCGCATCTCCCTGGCGAAACAATGCCGCCCCGGCCGGCAGTTCAACCAAGGCCAATTGTCCGCTTACAGTTTCAAGGAATGCTGGGTCTTCAATTTCAAAAAAATCGCGCAGCAAGGTTATGAGTAGTTTTTGATTCATACTTTCTATCCTCAGTATTTTTGGAATTGCCAAGGCCAGCGATGGGCGCGCGGAGAGATTACCAACCGTACGATATTGGTGACGACATGCTCCCTCCATGAATCGATTTTCGTCCCAGGCGTCGGTTAAAGCCTAAAACTCAAACCAAATTTAATTTTTCCGGTTTTACCCCGTTGACATAATCGTAACATTATTATCTGAAACGTCAAACAGTTTGCAACAAAGCCGTGGCGCACGTCAGATAAAACGGCTGATACTGGGGGGCACTTTAATGGTCTTTGATTTCGCGACGGTTTCAAGCATATATCAGTCCGCAATAAAGCCGCCCGGCTGGGCTTAGAAATGCGAAAATATACAATTTTTTCAATAGCTTGACGTAATGGGTGAAAGTGCCGCGATGAGCAATACCCCGAACAACCAGACCTCCGAAAATGAGAAGCGCAGCAAAAATAGAAAGCTGACCTTCGCCTTATTATGCCTAGCGGTTATTTTCGCACTCGGGCTCGGTTTACGATGGCTATTCGTGGGACGCTATATTGAAAGCACCGAAGACGCCTATGTCGGCGGCAACGTAACGGATTTAGTTTCAAGGGTGAGCGGGCTGATCACGGCCGTGGCAGTTTCCGACAATCAAGCGGTGCATGCAGGTGATCTGCTGGTACAAATTGATGACCGTGATTATCAGGCTCGCCTTGCCAAGGCAAAGGCTGCCGTCGCCAGCGCACAGGCGAGCTTGAGCAATATTGATGCCACCCGTACCCTACAATTGAGCTTGATCAACGAGGCTCAGGCTGATGTCGTATCGACAGCCGCCCAAAGCCAGTTGGCAGGGTTTAACCAAGCCCGTTACCGACGACTTTTAGCTTCGAAAGCAGCTTCATTGGAAGCCAGCCAAGAAGCGGATGCTGCGCTTGCCCAAGCGCAAGCTGCTGAAGCCAAAGCTCACGCCGCATTGCTGGCTGCGCAAGCTGAACTTAGCGTGATTGATACCCGGAAGCTTGAAGCCGAGGCAGCCCTCGCGGCCGCTCAAGCAGATTTAGCAACCGCAACCTTAAATGAAGGTTACACCGAAATCCGCGCCCCAATCGATGGTGTGGTCGGCAACCGCAGCGCCCATTTAGGCGGTTACGCCGTTCAAGGCGGGCAGCTCCTCACCATCGTGCCCGCCGCCGGCCTCTGGGTCGATGCAAACTTCAAAGAAGATCAACTAGCACGGATTAGGCCGGGCCAGGACGTGACGATCACCGCCGATATCTTGCCCAACAAAGTAATTAAAGGCCAAGTCGCCAGCATTGCGCCGGCAAGCGGAGAGGTATTCAGTATTTTACCTGCCGAAAATGCGACCGGTAACTTTACCAAAGTGGTGCAACGTGTGCCGGTCCGTATCAAGCTCGACAGCGATGCCGATCGGTTAGGTATTCTTCGGCCCGGTCTCTCGGTTACCGCTTCCATCGACACAAAATGAAACGCATTTTACCGTTTGCAGTGATGTGCGTTGGCATGTTTCTGGCGCTGCTCGATATTCAAATTGTTGCCTCGTCGTTGCGCGACATCGCCGGCGGGTTATCAGCCACTCAAGATGAGATAAACTGGGTGCAAACCGCGTACCTGATTGCCGAGATCATTGTCATTCCACTTTCCGGGTGGCTAACACGCCTATTATCAACGCGCTGGCTTTTTGCCGGATCAGCTTTAGGCTTTACCGCAAGTAGCATAATGTGCGGGTTCGCGTGGAGTATAAACTCCATGATCATATTTCGTGCCATGCAAGGGTTACTTGGCGCATCTATGATCCCAGTGGTCCTAACATCAGCTTTTATCTATTTCCCTGGCTCTAAACAGGTTATACCAGCCGCGATCATTGGCGCCTTGTCGTTTCTGGCGCCAACGCTGGGCCCCATCTTGGGCGGCTACATCACAGACACATTCAATTGGCACTGGTTGTTTTATATAAATTTAGTACCTGGCACACTCATTGCTTTATTGACAATCAAATGGGTCGATGTTGATAGACCTGACCTCACACTGCTGCGCGGCGCTGATTATATCGGCATCATACTTATGGCGGTCGGGCTTGGTTCACTTGAGTACCTGCTGGAAGAAGGGGCACGCTGGGACTGGTTCTCCGATGATACAATTACAAGCTGTGCCTATATCTCATTCATTTCGTTAGCCGTTTTTATCATTCGCAGCCTCATGATCGAAAATCCAATTATGGATTTTCGCGCCCTAAAAGACCGAAATTTTTTGATCGGCTGCATTTTATCATTCATCGTTGGTATCGGGATTTTTTCCTCGACCTACCTAACACCACTATTTCTCAATTATGTCCAAGGATTCTCCGCTTGGCAGACAGGGATCGCACTCTTTCCATCCGGGGTCTCGTCGCTGATCACCCTGCCGATTTATGTCGTGCTGGCACGCCGCTACCAATTACGTTGGATTCTGATGTGCGGGCTTCTAGCCTTTGCTGTTTCAATGTGGAGCTTTACATTGATAACAAGTGAATGGACCACCCAAAATTTTTTCTGGCCGCAGGTACTGCGTGGATTGCCCCTAATTTTTTGTGTAGCACCCTCCGTCACCATTGGCCTCGGTAGTCTCCGCGCCGAGCGTCTTAAATATGCCAGCGGCCTATTCAATATGATGCGAAACCTAGGTGGCGCGGTGGGCATCGCAGTAACGGGAACGATTCTAAATGACCGCACCCACTTTCATTTTAGAATACTAACCGGAAATTTGACCGAAAATCGGGAGCCAGTCTCTGAACTGATCCCGAAGATTACCGGCAGCGTGAGCCATAATTTTGATTTACTTTTAACAAACTCACATGCTTTTACAAAAATAATCTGGCAGCTCGTTTACGTTCAGGCTGAAACACTCGCATATGCCGACGCATTTACAGCCATCATGCTTGCCTTCATCGTGGCTGCAGCGATTGTACCTCTCATTAAAAAGGTTTAGCCGTAAAGGGCTAAAAAAAATAATTATGAGCAACCTCGTTAAATAAGGTCGAATCGATAAATACTTTATGCGCAGCCGCTATCGATTAGCCTCAGCAGAGACTGAGGTCACCAACACCAATTTGTTGTTATAGTATAACGGTGTTGGTGCCTAACACTATGCAATCAAACGCCATAGGCCATTTTAGAGTTCCATTGCCGATTACTGCGTCAGCGCGGTGGTTATATTCCTGATCATCAAAACCGTGCCTGGTCCTCGGCGACACGGTAACGGTCGGGCGCACCGATTATCACGGTTCCGTAGCAACACATATACGCCCGTGAGGTGAAAGGCCATTTCTCAAACCCGCAAATCAGCTTAGCCAATAAATCGCCGCTCAGCACGGGAATGCCGCAATCAAAATACAACCTATTTGGCTCATAAACATAACGAGTATCCGCCGGCACTGCGCGGAAATACAATTCATCGGCGCCCATGTCACACCAGCGGCCTAATTTGCAGGTTCCTAAAATTACGTCGTGGCCGATCGATAAATGGAAATAACCTCAGAGATCTGTAGCCCCCCATGAAAGGCGACATTTAACTCAGGTCATATTTCGTACCGTTCATTCATCTAACGCGGTAATTCAGGTAATTCTATTTGGCTTATCATTTCGGAAGCTTATGAATAAAAATGTTTGGTCAGAGCCATCAGCACGCGTCGTCGTGTGTTTCATAAAAATTAGGGGGGTATCGCGATGAAACTAAAAACTTTTACCGTTGGTGTTATCAGTGCACTTGGGCTCTTTAGCCCTGCCATGGCACAACCAGTGTCTTCAACCGGCTTTCAGGCCGGAGATATTCTCGCGCGGTTGCGTATAGATGGCGTCATGCCGCAAAACTACTCCAGTTCAGTTACCCTAACGGGCAGCAATGCATTGGCCGGAAGCAAGGTTCACACCTCAGATTATGTAATCCCAGAAGTTGATCTTTCATATTTCTTCACCCAACATATTTCAATCGAGGCCATAGCAGGCACTTCGCGTCATAATGCCTGGGCCACCACGCCGATTGGCACTGTGAAAGTCGGCAGTACGTGGGTTATCCCGCCAATCGTCACGCTGCAATATCATTTCTCCACGATCTTTGGCTTCACGCCTTATATTGGTGCCGGCATTTCGGCGATGCTCTTCTACAATACCCACCATGCCCAGGACCTCAATTCCGTCTATTTCCAAAACAGCATCGGGCCTGCTGTCGAGGCTGGCGTTGATTACAACGTAACGGGTAATTGGTACGCCAATTTCGCCATCAAACAGAGCTTTGCGGGCACCGAGGTTACCATTAACCATGGCGCGATTGTTGGCAAAACCGCGCTCGACCCGTTGGTGATCGGTGCTGGGATCGGCTATCGTTTCTAATCATTAAGCTACGGCGTCGCGATGCCCGCGGCGCCGTAATTTTATCAACTCACCAACAATTGAGAACGCAATTTCATCCGGCGTGATCGCACCTAAATCTATTCCTGCAGGTGCCCGCAAGCTGGCCAAGCGATTATCTGAAACACCGGATAACGCCAACTTCTCTTTCAAGGTTGCGGCTTTTTTATGGGAAGCCACAAAGGCTATATAGTTGGCACCACTATTCATGGCTGCCGTAAGGGCCGCATAATCTCCCACCCCTTGGGTTGCCACAACAATATAGGCAACCTGGTTTTGCTCATTGCCCAGACTAAAATCTTCGGTGATGTGATCGACCGGGGTAAATTTCTCATGCTCGGCAATAGGTGCAGCCACGGTCACGCGAAACCCCATGCGCGATGCCAACTCCGCCACCGCCACCGCGACTGGCGAGGCACCATATACGGCCAGATGCGGGCGCGGCAAATAAGGCTCAATAAATATATCCATCGTGCCCTTGCTGGGGCAGGCATTTTTGGCAAATTGTACGCCTTCTTTAGCCTCGCCAGAGCGCACACCCTGCGCCAGCAACACATCTTCCGGCTGCACGCTCAGCAAGCGCGGCTGCCCATCCGCGAGGCAGGCCGCCGCCGCACGCAGCACTGCGGCACGGGCGCAACCGCCGCCAATCCAACCGCCTGAAATTGTACCATCCGTACCAATAAGCGCTTTCGCACCAGCCTTTGCTGCGGTAGCCGCAACAGTGCGCACCACCGTGGCCATGGCGAAGGATTCCCCCTTCGCTTTCAGCCCATTTGCCAATTCCAAAATATTCTCAGCCGGCAGCATGGGTCTCACGTTCTGTCTGTGAAGTGCTAAAACGCACTATGAGTGAGGCATAGTCAGCTTGCG
Organism: Acidocella sp. 20-57-95; assembly: GCA_002255575.1. Lineage (GTDB taxonomy): Bacteria > Pseudomonadota > Alphaproteobacteria > Acetobacterales > Acetobacteraceae > Acidocella. Next base: position 24,554 of record NCAT01000008.1, on the reverse strand, counting down.
TGTCGCAATCAGTTATGAAGGCATCAGCCTCAAATTCCGCCTGCGCAACATCGGCACTATGGGTTTCAATCAAATGGCGGCATCCAACATTCACCCCACCTGATGTTACCAACGGAATAAAATGTGCCGAAAATATAATCGGGTTGCCGCGCTGGCCCTTATGGTACGGCACCAAAATTGCTCGCTCACATTTTGCATAAGCCGCAATCAGTGAATATAAATGTTCGGGCGTGAGCAAAGCTTGGTCTCCCGGTACAATCATCACCGCATGGCAATAATCCCGCAGCGCCCGAACGCCCGCCGCCACCGACCCTGGCTGGCCGCCAGTATAATCAGCATTATGCACAAACCGTACATCAAGCCCGGCAAGGGCCGCCTGCACCGCATCAGCTTGGAAGCCCGTCACGATGATGGTCTCGACCGGCTTAATACCGAGCACAGCCTGTACCGTGCGGTGCACTAAGGCTTCGCCTGCCACATCTAAAATAAGCTTATGCTTGCCTTCCATCCGCGACGACAGCCCGGCCGCGAGCACCACAACCGATATTAGCAGGCTACTCACAGCACCTCCAGCGTGGCGGAAAACGCCGCTTCCAACGCAGCCAAGTCATGCCCCGCTGCGAACAATCCTAAATGCGGCAAAGCCTCCGCCATGCCCCGCGCCGTTGGGCTATAACCGGGCTGCGCTTTTAACGGGTTTAACCACACAACGCGCTTTGCCCGGCGCGCCAAAGCCGCCATCTCGCGCCCCAGCACACCGGCTTCGCCTGTATCATACCCATCGCTCGCAATCATCACCGCCGTGCGACCATGCACCAAGCGGCCTGCATGCATACGGTTAAAATCGGCGATACAATCGCCAATGCGCGTGCCCCCAGCCCAGCCGGAGGATAAAATCGTCAACCGCTCCTGCGCACGCCACGGGTCAGGGTCGGCAAGCGCTTCCGACACATGGGTTAAATGCGTGTGATACAAAAATACATGAATATCCGAGAGCTCCGCTGCCAAAGCCCGGGCTACGCGCAAATAGAAAAAACTATAAAGCGACATGCTACGGCTAACATCCAGCAGCAACACCAAGCGCGGCCGCACGCGGCGCGGCGCAATGTAACTCAAGCGCGATGGCGCTCCCCCTGCCCCCACACTGCGGCGCATGGTCCGGCGTAAATCCAACCGGCGGCCTGATTTATCGGCAATTTCACGGCGAGTTTTTAACCGTTGCAAGCGGCGCGCAAAGCGGCGGATCACCGCCTCAATGGCACGCGTCTGCTCAGGCTGGGTCAATGTGCTGAAATCAGCTTTTTCCAAAGATTGACCGGCACTAGCCCCTTCCTTGGCTGTGCTGTCATCATCGTTCGCACCGGCTTCATCTAACCCAGTTTGCAGCACCGGGCCGGCTTTGCCGCCGTCAGCTTGCTCACCAGCATCACGCTCTATTTGGCCAGCGCCACCAGTACGGGTTTCCACCATCTTCTGGCGGTTCGGGGGCATCCAGTAGGAATCAAACAAATCATCAAACCGGTGCCACTCATCCGCGCGCGCGCATAATAAACTCCGCCAGCCATCACGTAGCAATTTTGGCGATAATACGCCCAGGCTTTCCGCCACTCGCATTGTATCACCCGCTTCATCGACGCCCACGGCGAAACCATTTTCCCGCAATGTCGAGACAAAGCCGGTGATTTTTGCGGTGATAACCTGTTCCATGGTGGCTAACCCGCCGCCGCAACCAAACGGCTGATGGTGGTATGGTCCATCGCCAACACATCCTCGCGGGTTTTCAGTAGGGTGGCCAGAGAATCCTGTATCTGCTCGGCGCCTGCTTCATCCAACGTCGTAATACCCATACCCAGTAAACTGGCTGCCCAATCCAACGTCTCAGCAATGCCGGGTTTTTTCTTCAAATCAAACCGCCGCAAGCTTTGTGCAAATTCCACAATCTGCCCGGCCAATTTACGGCTCAACGCAGGCAATTTGGCTTGCACAATCGCCAGCTCTTTCTCAAAGCTCGGGTAATCAAGAAAATGATACAAACAACGCCGCCGCAGCGCGTCTGAGAGGTCACGGGTGCCGTTTGATGTCAGCACCACAAACGGAATGCTCTTGGCGGTAATGGTCCCCATTTCCGGGATACTGACCTGATAATCAGAGAGAAGTTCCAACAGAAACGCTTCAAACGCCGCATCGGCGCGGTCTATCTCGTCAATCAGTAGCACTGGTGCCAGATCTTGCGTCAGCGCCTCCAGCAATGGCCGTTTCAGTAAATATTTCGCGCTGAATAATTCATCATCATCAAGCTGCCCGGCTGGGCCCGCCGCTTCGGCGCGTTTAATTGCGAGTAATTGTCGCTGATAATTCCACTCATAAAGTGCGTTATATGTATCCAGCCCTTCATAGCATTGCAGGCGGATCAGTTTGGTTTTGCGCACTTTCGCCAGCGCTTTGGCAACTTCGGTTTTGCCAGTACCAGGATCACCCTCAATCAACAGTGGCCGACCAATGCTTTCCATCATCAGCATGGTTACAGCCAAATTCCGCTCTGCCACATAACCGGCCTGCGATAGTTGGGTTTGCAGGCCGGCTATTGTCTTTAAAGACTCCATTCATTTACGCCGATCAACCAGCCTTGGAGCGGCCGAAAAGACCCGCGATAAAGTCTTTCAGAATCGCCCAAGCAAACGCCAAACCGTTGAATTTTGTTTCCACAGCTTGCGCCGCAGGCTTTGGCGCAGCCGGGGCATCAGTGGAACCAGTGGACCCGGTGGAACCAGCCGGTACCGTATTGGTTTTCAGCTCTTCAGCTTTGGCCAACACGTTATCGAAAAATATTTTCAATAGCTGGTCAGTCACTGTGCCCATCAAGCGCGCACCAAACGCTGCAACTTTACCGGTGACATTCACAACTGAAACACCGGATAGTTCACACGCATCCGGGCCAGTTTCTTTCACCACGGCATTAAGGTCTAGTGATGCACCAGACCCGCCGCCCGTATCAGACCCTTTCCCAATCACATGAATGGTCCGCGCAATCGGGTCGATGGCCACCACTTCAAGCTCGCCCTTAAACGAAACCGTCGCTGGGCCAAGCTTAACCGTAATCGTGCCTTTATAATGTGTGGCGTCCACACGCTCGGTGATTTTCGCACCGGGCATGCAGGCAGCCATACCTTCAATATTCTCAACCAGGCTCCACCCTGCAGTGGCTGATACAGGGAGCGCCAGGCTTTTATCTAATTCAACTTTCATTCACTCAAAGTCCTAATGATTGCGCATGCTGCCAGACGCGGTAGCTATTGTAAGGCATGTTGAAATGCGTGGTGCCCAGATGCGCAAACGCGTCCACCATCGCGCTGCTAAAGCACGGGATCGAACCCACATGCGGGGACTCCGCAACGCCCTTGGCACCAATCGGGTGATGCGGGGATGGCGTAACGGTAAAGTCGGTTTCCCAATGCGGCGTCTCTACCGATGTTGGCAGGAAGTAATCCATCAACGTGCCGCCAAGCACATTGCCTTGCTCATCATAAGGCAGTTCCTGGCCCATCGCGACAGCAAAGCCCTCGGTCAAGCCGCCATGAATCTGGCCCTCAATAATCATCGGGTTGATACGGGTGCCACAATCATCAAGCGCATAGAAGCGGCGCACTTTGGTCTCACCGGTTTTTTTGTTCACATCCACCACGCACAAATAAGCACCGAACGGGAAGGTGAAGTTTGGTGGGTCGTAATAATCCACCGCTTCCAAGCCCATCTCCATGCCTTCCGGCACGTTGTTATAGGCCGCCCAGGCGATCTCCTTCATCGTCTTGGCTTTGGAAGGGTCACCCTTCACTTTGAACTGATCAAGATCGAACTCCAGATCATCCGGCGCCACTTCTAGCAAATGCGCCGCAATCTTGCGGGCTTTTTCACGGATCTTGCGGCTAGCCCGTGCCACGGCAGCACCGGCTACCGGGGTTGAACGCGAACCATACGTGCCAAGCCCATAAGGTGCGGTTGATGTATCGCCTTCTTCCACCGCAATCTGTGATGCCGCGATACCCGATTCAGAAGCAATAATCTGCGCGTAGGTGGTCTGGTGGCCTTGCCCCTGGCTGATCGTCCCCATCCGCGCAATCGCAGAGCCATCTGGATGCACGCGGATTTCACAGCTATCAAACATGCCGATGCCGAGAATATCGCACGATTTTGAAGGCCCCGCGCCAACAATTTCTGTGAAGGTGGTAATACCAATGCCCATCAAGGTTGGGCAGTTAGGGTCGGCCCGCTTTTGTGCCTGCTCAGCCCGCAACGCGGTATAATCAACAGCTTCGAGCACCTTCTCAAGTGCTGGCAGATAATTTCCTGAATCGAATTCCAAGCCCAGCGGCGTCAAGTACGGGAATTGCTCGTATTTGATGAAATTGCGTTTCCGAATTTCCGCCTTATCAATGTTCAGCTTCTGCGCCAGCACATCGATCATACGCTCAACGAGATATACCGCCTCCGTCACCCGGAACGAGCAGCGATACGCAACACCACCGGGGAATTTGTTGGTGTAAACGCCATCAACCGAAACATGCGCATTCGGAATATCGTAGGAACCCGTGCAGACATGGAACATACCAGCCGGCCATTTGGTCGGGTCGGCACAGGCATCAAACGCACCATGATCAGCCGTTACATTCACCCGCAAAGCTTTGATTTTGCCATTGCGATCGGCGGCAAGCTCACCGGTCATCCAATAGTCCCGCGCAAAAGCGGTGGTGGTGAGGTTTTCTGAGCGCGATTCAATCCATTTCACCGGGCGCCCCAGCACGATGGAGGCGACGATCGAACAAACATACCCCGGATACACACCAACCTTGTTACCAAAGCCACCGCCAATATCTGGCGAAATGATCCGAATTTTCGATTCCGGAATGCTGGAGAGCAGGCCAACAACCGTGCGCACCACATGCGGCGCCTGGCTGGTAATCCAAACCGTCAAATCCCCGCGAATGGCGTCATAACTTGCCAGCGAACCGCAGGTTTCTAGCGGGCAAGGGTGGACGCGCGGATAATGCATGTCCTGCTTCACGGTCACTTCGGCATCCGTGAATGCGCGATCGGTTTTATCCTTATCGCCAATCTGCCAGTTGAAAATATGGTTGTGGTGTTTGCGCGCCCCATGCGCGCCAACGCTTTTGCCATCTAAATCCGGGCGGATGACCGGCGCATCCGGCAGCAACGCCTTAAACGGATCCACGACCGCGGGCAGCTCCTCGTAATCAACTTCCACCAATTCAGCAGCATCCGCCGCCACATAGCGGTCATCGGCCACCACAAACGCCACTTCCTGGTTCTGAAAGCTCACATAGCCATCGGCCAGCACCGCTTGCACATCACCCGCCAGGGTTGGCATCCAATGCAGCTTCAACGGCTTCAAATCATCGGCGGTGAGCACCGCATGCACGCCCGGATAGGCTTTGGCTTTTGAAGTGTCGATAGACTTGATTTTAGCATGAGCATACGGGCTGCGCACCATCACAGCGAACAACATGCCCGGCAATTTTATGTCATCCACATAATTGCCTTTGCCTTGAATAAAGCGCGGGTCTTCGCGGCGTTTGCGTGAGCAGCCAATACCTTCAAGCTTCTCTAAACGCCCGTGATTTTCAACATTTTGGTCCATGTTCGTAAATCCTAATTAAGCGCTAATTTCAGCCATGAGAGGGTGCGAAGAGGTCACCGATTCGCCACGCATTTTGGCCGCAGCATATTGAATGGCCTTCACGATGTTCTGGTAGCCCGTACAACGGCACAAATTCCCCGCCATCCAGAAACGAATCTCTTCTTCCGTGGGGCTCGGGTTTTCCTGCAGCAACCGGTAAGCGCGGGTGATCATGCCCGGGGTACAATAGCCGCATTGCAGCCCATGTTCCTGCGTGAAAGCCTCTTGCAGCGGGTGCAGCACGCCACCTTTGGCGAATCCCTCAATCGTCAGCATCTCAGCGCCTTCGCACTGCACGGTTAGCACAGTGCAGGATTTCACTGAAATACCATCAAGATCGACCGTGCAGGTACCACAATGCGAAGTCTCACAGCCAATATGTGGGCCGGTGATCGAAAGTTTTTCACGCAGCGTATGGATGAGCAATTCGCGCGGCTCGACCATCACATCGGTCGCAGTGCCGTTTAACTTGAAGCTAACAATGGTTTTTTTGGACATTTTTGTCTCCCTTATCTCAAGCGCTTATTTCACGTGGCTGACAGCGCTGCGCAGAGCGCGTTCCACCATCTGCCCCGCCATCGCGGTTTTATAGGCTTCATCACCGCGCAAATCCGCCACCGGTTCGCAAATCGCCATCGCCAATTTCGCCGCCTGCACAATCGCCGCGTCATCAATCGGCTTGCCAACCAAGGAGGCGGCGGCATCAGTGGCAAACAAAGCCGTCGGCCCCACATTGGTCAGCGCAATGCGTGCTGCGCTGCACACACCATTTTGCACCTGTACGACAACCGCGGCCGCAGCGGTGGCGTAATCACCGGTCTTGCGTTTCAGTTTCGCATAGGACGAACCCGTACCGGCGGGCGGCACCGGAATCCGGATTTGCGTCATCACCTCACCTGGGGTGAGGGCGGTGTCATACATGCCGTGAAAGAACTCGGTGGCTTTCACCAGTCGCTCGCCCGTCGCACTCACAAGAACGAACGTCGCATCCATCGCCATCATCACGGCGGGGTGATCATTGCCTGGGTCGCCATGCGAAATATCGCCGCCAATGGTGCCTTTATAACGTACCTGCGGGTCGGCAATCTGGCGCGCCACCTCCACCAGCAAGGGCAGCTTTTCTGCCACAAGTTTCGAGAAAATCAGCTCATTTTCGGTTGTCATGGCGCCGATATGAAGTTCCGACCCCACCACCGAGATTCCCTTCAACTCAGCCACTTTGCGCAAGTCAATCAAATGGCCTGGCCCGGCAAACCGCAATTTCATCATTGGCAGCAGGCTATGCCCGCCGGCGAGCAGCTTCGCCTCGTCGCCATATTGGCCAAGCAAAGCGATCACTTCCGGCAACGCCGTCGGTGCGTGATATTCAAATGAGCGCGGTATCATGCGTTTTTGACTCCCTATTATTAAGTCTCAGCCTCGACCCACCACGCCTTGGAACATGGTCAACCGAAACCAGCCTGTGCTCTTTAGAGCCTGGCAATTAAACCAAGGGTAGGTTGTGAAATTATTCTGTTGCAACGACCAATGCTTGAAACGCCACAAAGCCTGCACGAATGCCCTGATTCCACACCTAGACCGCAGCGCCCGGATTCTTTCTGATCGGACTGGCGAAACCGTCTTTTTGCGAATAGACCAGCTGCAACAAATAAGACGAGTCTGCATCAAATGGGAAACGCTTCTTAATGTCTAAATCGCCGTTGCGAACCACCGACCCTAGCCCATCCATCCCCGATGGGCCGCGCGACTCCTGGCGAGACTCAGCGTTCCAGCATAAGCTAGAGCAGTTCAATCCGGGCATGGTCTGGCTGGATGGCAACCAGTGTATTTCTGCCCTGAATGATGTCGCCATCAATATTCTGGCCCCGGCGGTGCAAGCTTCGATGGGGATATTACCGGCGTCTCTGATTGGCTCGAATATTCTACAGGTTCATCCACCGAAAAGCCGCGGGAAAATTGAATTCTTGCTGCGTAGCAATGGAGCGCATGGTCAGAGCGCCCACCCCTCCGCCGCCCCTGGTCACGGACCTAGTCACGGGCCTGGTCACGGACAGGGCGGTATGTTTTCCCCACCGCCCGTAGCCATGATGATCAATATCCCGGAACGGCTGCTGATGATCAAAGTCTCGCAAATGATGGGTGCTGATGGCATCGCGGGTACCTGTATGATTTTCTACGACCTAACCGAGGCCACCACCTCACCGGCAGCCTCCGGCCCTACCCAGGGCGACCGTACAGAACCACGGCTCCTCTCCCGCATCCCGGTTTACCGGCGCGACCGGATTGTGCTGGTGGATGTGAAGGACATTGCCAGATTCGAGGGTAACGGCCACTACACCAACATCATCACCCCGACCGAACGATATTTATGCAATTTCTCAATGTCTGTTTTGGAAGAGCGGTTGAACCCAGAGATGTTCCTGCGCGTGCATCGTAGCCATATCGTAAACTTAAATTTCGCTGTTGAGCTGATGCGGGTGGATGACGGCATGATGGTGATAATGCCGCCCGGTATGGGCGAGCAGGTGCCCGTGAGCAAAAATAATTTAGCGAAGTTAAAGCAGCGCTTCGGTCTTATATAGATTTTTGGTGAGGTATTTCCGAATTTGTAGCCGACAAGCTTTAGCGACTTTTCCTTTCGGCTTGAGGTAAGCCACCGCTTTTTTGAATTGCCCTACTTACCTAATTTTATTGACCAAACTCAGCCCGGGTTGGATACCGGTAGAATGAGCGGTCAACAGCGTGTTATTCTCCAGCGGCGGCAATATAACCAATGGGTTGGCAACCAGACCCTGGAGGATTTTGCCCTTCGCTACACGGCGCAAAAGGCCCGCCGCTGGTCCGCCGCCCGTGTTGGCAACACCGCGCTGGGGGCGGTGGCGTTCCTGGCCTGCGAGGCGATTGGCGGGTCCATCACCATCGCGTTCGGCTTCACCAATGCCATGGCCGCCATTCTCGCTGTTGGGGTGCTGATGTTTCTCATCGGCCTGCCCATCTGTCTGGCTGCCACCCGCAACGGCGTGGATGTGGATTTGCTCACACGCGGCGCCGGGTTTGGCTATATCGGCTCCACCATCACGTCGCTTATTTATGCCAGCTTCACCTTCATTTTGTTCTCCATTGAAGCCAGCATCATGTCAGCCGCCATCACCATGGTTCTCGGCCTGCCATTGTGGCTCGGCAATGTTATCTCAGCGGTGGTGGTTATTCCCATTGCAGCCTTCGGCATCCGCGCCATCAGCCGGATGCAGGCGCTCACCCAACCTATTTGGCTCGCGTTGCAATTCGGCCCACTGGCTTATCTCGCCTATCGCGGTCTGCCGGAGATCACGGGCTGGACGCATTATAACGGCACCCTCACGCCCGGTGGGTTCTCGTTACTACCGTTCGGTATGGCGGCATCCATCCTGTTGTCACTGGTCCCACAGATCGGCGAGCAGGTGGACTATCTGCGCTTCCTGCCCGAACGCACCAAAGACAATCGCCGCGCCTGGTGGGCGTCTCTGTTATTGGCCGGCCCGGGCTGGGTGATCATCGGTTGTGCTAAGCTCGCCGCCGGGTCTTTTCTGACCTATCTGGCGTTATCGCGCGGTGTGGATGCGGCCAGTGCTGCCCAACCGGCGATCATGTATCGGCTTGCCTTCGCCGAAATTTTCCATCATCGCGCCTTGGCCGCCGCCCTGACGCTTATTTTTATTGTCACGTGCCAAATTAAAATCAACAGTACCAACGCCTATGCCGGGTCAATCGCCTGGTCAAATTTCTTCTCGCGCCTGACCCATAGCCATCCGGGGCGCGTGGTGTGGGTGCTGTTCAATGTATTGCTGGCGCTGTTGTTAATGGAAATCGGCATCTTCAAGGTCATCCAGAATATACTTGGCCTATACGCCAATCTGGCCGTGGGATGGATGGGCGCGCTCGCAGCTGACCTTGTCATCAACAAACCACTCGGCCTCAGCCCGCCCGGCATCGAATTCAAACGCGCCCATCTGTACGACATCAATCCAGTCGGCGTCGGCGCGATGGGCATTTCGGTCGCCGTCTCCACCGCCATGAGCTTCAACCTGCTCGGCCCTACCGCCCATGCGCTGGCCCCCTTCTGGGGCTTGGCGGTTGCGTTTGCTGCCGCACCTGCCATCGCCTTTGCGACCGGCGGCAAATATTATCTGGCCCGCACTGAAGCACCCGTCCCCAGCCGCGAAACCTCGCTCCGCTGCACGGTGTGCGAGGCAAGCTTCGAGCCACCGGATATGGCATTCTGCCCCGCCTATAATGGCCATATCTGCTCACTCTGCTGCTCTCTCGACGCGCGCTGCCACGATCTCTGCAAGCCGGCCAGCCGCATCACCGACCAGATCAGCGCGCTCATCACGCCGCTGGTACCGCCCCGCCTGCAAGCGCGGGTGGACCGAAGGGTGGCGCATTTCCTCGGCGTGTTAAGCATCTTTACCATTATCATCGCCGCGATCCTGGCTTTGATCGGCTATGAATACGGCCTGCTGGCACCGGCGCTGCACGATGCGATCAGCACCACTTTATGGGCGGTATTTTTTGCCCTGCTGATCCTCGCGGGCATCGCCGCCTGGCTGCTGGTGCTGGCGCAGGCCAGCCGCCGCGCTGCCGAACAGGAAACGTCGCACCAGACCACCATGCTGCTTGACGAGATCGCGGCGCATGAACGCACCGATGCCGCGCTGGAAAAAGCCCGCGCGGTTGCGGAATCCGCCAACACCGCCAAAAGCCGTTACGTGGTGGGCGTGATCCATGAAATCCGGGCGCCGCTGAACGCCATTTTCGGCTACGCGCAGTTATTGGAGCGCGCCAGCACCATGCGGCCGACCGATGCGGTGCGCGTGATTCGCCGCAGCGCTGAGCATCTCTCCAACCTCGTCGATGGGCTGCTGGATATTTCGCAAATCGAAACCGGCTCGCTGCAATTGCACCGCGACCTTGTCGACTTGCCCGCCATGCTCGACCAGATTGCTGCGATGTTCCGCCAGCAGGCGCAGGCCAAGGGGATCGATTTCTTCGACGAACGGCCCGACTATCTGCCGCGATATGTTTATACCGACGAGAAACGGCTGCGGCAGATTCTCATCAACCTGCTTTCGAACGCCATAAAATATACCGAGCGCGGCAGTGCCACATTGCGGACCCGGCTGCGCGGCCAGGTGACTGAGTTCAGTATTGTTGATACCGGGCTTGGCATCCGGCCGGAAGATATCAACAAAATTTTCGAGCCCTTCGAGCGCGGCCATATGCACGCGGCGAATGCCGTGCCGGGCACCGGCCTGGGCCTAACGATTTCCAAACTCCTCACCCAGATCCTCGGTGGCGAATTGACCGTGGAAAGTACTCAAGGGTCTGGTAGCCGGTTCAGGGTTCGCCTGTTACTTTCAGAAGCACAGGGCGACCACGGACCGCCTTTGCCGGAACGCCGCATGACCGGCTATTCCGGGCCACGCCGCCGCATCCTGATCGCCGATGACGATGCCGACCATATCGAGCTTCTGAACGATATTTTGCGCCCGCTCGGCTTTGTTGTGTTCAATGCGCCCGATGGTCAGGCCTGCCTGGATTTGGCCGAGGATTGCGCGCCGGACCTAGTGATCCTTGATATTGCGATGCCCGGCATTTCAGGGCTTGAAGCAGCATCGGCGTTGCGCAACCGCTTCGGCAATACCCTAAAAATCTTGATCGTTTCTGGTAATTTCCACGATGTGCGGCGAATTCAACCGGCCGGCGACGAGGGCGCGCCGCCCGGCCCGCACGACGGATTTATCGCCAAGCCCACCGACATCCGGGCGCTGTTGGCAAAAATTCAGAATCTGCTTGACATTTCCTGGGTCTATGACGCGCCACCCGCGCCGGACCTGATCGCTGCCGACCCGGCCACGATGGCGCCGCCGGCGCGCCACCATATTGATGATCTATTGCAACTCGGCCTCATCGGCTATGTACGCGGCATCGAAGCCAAACTTTCGCAAATTGATGCGGAGGAACCTGACAAGTCCGCATTCACCGGCTACCTGCGCGAGCTTGTACGGCGGTTCGAGCTAGGCCGCTATGTCTGCTATCTGGAAACATTGATGGAGACCGGAACCCAATGAACGAACCGGCCCGCCAACGCGACACGATTCTGGTGGTTGATGACACGCCAGACACACTGGGCTTTCTCACCGACGCGCTGGAGCACGCCAACCTGACTGTATTGGTTGCAACTGATGGTGCCAGCGCCATCAAACTTCTTTCCCATGTCACACCGGATTTGATTTTGATGGATGCGGTGATGCCCGGCATGGATGGGTTTGAAACCTGCAGCCGCATCAAAGCCGACAGCGCGCTTGCGCATCTGCCTGTGATATTCATGACCGGGCTTTCAGATACCCAGCATGTGGTGCGCGGGCTGGAGGCCGGCGGGGTTGATTACGTCGCTAAACCGATCGTGGTTGAGGAATTGCTCGCCCGCATCAGGGTGCATTTGGCCAACGCCCGGAGCGCCAACCGCACCCGCATCGCGCTCGACGCCACCGGACGGTTTCTGCTCGCCGCCACGCAGGATGGGCGGCTGATCTGGTGCACACCGCAGGCGGAAAAACGCCTGGCCAGTTCAATACCTGACTTCACCGCCAGCGGTTTTGTTTTGCCGCAAAGCCGCAGCATCGATGCCAATGGCCGCCAGCTTGTGTTCACATTCCTTAGCTGCACCGGCCCGGATGAATATCTCTATCGGCTGACCGAATCTGGCGGCGGCCAGGAAGAAGCCTTTATCCGGCAAAGACTTTCGCTCACCACCCGCGAAGCCGAGGTGCTGATCTGGATCGCGCGCGGCAAATCCAACCGCGACATCAGTGATATTCTCGGCATCAGCCCACGCACCGTGAATAAGCATCTGGAACAGATATTCACCAAGCTCGGCGTGGAAAATCGCGCCTCCGCCGCGGCACTGGCGGTGGCGGCGTTGGCAACGCGGGTTTAAATATTCACCAGATGCGCAATCTCCGCCGCGGTTTCTTCTTTGGTACTGCCCTCGCGGACAATCTTACCGCGCTGCATCACATGGTAACGTTCCGCAAATGACCAGGCAAAATCGAGATATTGTTCAACGATCACGATGGTCACACCAAGCTCGGTGCGGATGCGCCGCAGCGCATGTTCAATCTGCTTGACCACCGAAGGCTGAATTCCCTCCGTCGGTTCATCCAGCAACAACAGCCGCGGCTGCCCAGCCAGCGCGCGGCCAATAGCCAATTGCTGCTGTTCACCACCTGATAACAGCCCCGCCTTGCGTGCGCGAATTTGCGTGAGCTTGGGGAATAAATCGAAAATATGGTCGGCGATACCGGTTTGCGCCAACCCGCTTCGTCCGGTCAGCGCCGCCAACCCAACGGTCAGATTTTCCATCACGGTCAGATGCGGAAAGACGTGGCGGCCTTGCGGCACAAACCCAATCCCCGAGCGCGCCCGCCCATGCGCCGCCATGGCCGACACATCCTGATCACCCAAGGTAATTTTGCCGCCACTCAGCTTCTGCACACCCATGATGGTTTTCAATAGCGTGGTTTTGCCAACGCCGTTGCGCCCGATCAGCGCCACCGCGCTGCCTTGCACGATCTCCATATCAATATCCCACAGTACCTTGCTTTGCCCGTAGGCGGAGCTGACCTTTTCAAGCTGCAGCAGCGTCGTCATCATCTGACCTTCCAAGATAAACAGCCGTTACTTCCGGATCGGCACGGATTTCCGCCACACTGCCTTCCTTCAATATCTGGCCCTGATGCAGCACCGTGACATAACCATTCAGCGCTTCAACAAAACTCATATCATGGTCAATCACCAGCACCGCATGACGCCCGAGCAGCGAGAGGATAAGCTCTGCCGTGCGCTGGGTATCCTGCGGCCCCATCCCGGCGGTTGGCTCATCGAGCAGCAGCAGGTCGGCATCGGTGGCTACCACCATCCCGATCTCGAGCCATTGCTTCTCACCATGGGCGAGGTCGGCCGCAATCACGTCGCGCCGGTCCGTCAGCCCGATTTTCTCCAGAATTGATTCAGCACTTTCACGCTCCTCCGCCGGCACCTTTGTCGTGAAGGTCCGGAAGAAACTGCGATTCTTGCGGGCCGACACCAGCAGATTTTCCATCACGCTCAAGGTTGGCAGCACGCCCGGGGTTTGAAACTTCCGGCAGATGCCGCGCCGGACAATTTCCTGTTCAGCGAGATCGGTAATCACCTCGTCCTTGAAAGTGATTTTGCCGGAGCTTGGACGCACCCGTCCAATAATCGTATCGCACAAGGTTGATTTGCCGGCGCCGTTCGGACCGATCAACACCCGCAATGCGCAAGGCGAAAGCGAGAGTGAAACATCCGTCAGCGCCTTGAACCCATCGAAATCGACGGTCACATGCTCCATCATCAGAATGGGGGCGGGGGTCGCGTTCATTCGGCGGTCCTCACCTTGGTACGCGTCAGCATGCGGCGGACCACCCGCTCAGCCGCCGTGTCGGGTTGAAATAATCCGGCGATTCCGGTCGGCAGGAACGACACCGCCAGAACAAATAATGCGCCAAGCCCGTACAGCCACAATGACGGTAATGCCGAGCTGATCTGGTCTTTTGCAAAATTCACCAGCAGCGTTCCGGCAATCGCGCCCCACAAAATATTGCGCCCACCGACCGCAACCCATACCACCATCTCAATCGAAGGCACCACACCCACCAAGGCTGGTGACACCACGCCCGAATGCAGCGTGAATAACGCCCCGCCGATTCCCGCCAGCGTGCCGGCAATTGAAAATGCCACAACTTTATACGGTACCGGGTCGTGCCCTAAAAACCGCACGCGATTTTCACCATCCCTTGTTGCCCGCAGCATCACGCCAAAGCGCGACGACAGTAGCCAGCTTAAGAACATGTAGGCCAGCACTACTAAAACCAACGTGATCCAATAAATAACCCGCGCCGCACCAAGGCTGGTAATATCCCAGCCGAACAGCGTCGAGAAATCGGTCAAACCGTTGAAGCCGCCAGTGTAAGCCTGCTGGCTGATCACCAAGGTGGAAAACGCTAACGCCAGCGCCTGCGTAATAAGCGCAAAATACACGCCACCCACGCGGCGGCGGAACACCAGCCAGGAAAACATCGCAGCAAACGCGCCTGGCACAATCACCACGCAGGCGAGCGAGAAAAATCCATTCGCGAACGGGTACCATAGCCGTGGCAACGCGGAAACACCGCTCCACACCATGAAGTCCGGCATATCGCCATTGGCGAGGTTGAGCCCTTCAAGCTTGAGATGCATTGCCAGCGCGTAGCCGCCCAGTCCGAAAAACACCCCCTGCCCGAGGCTGAGAATCCCTGCCTCGCCCCAGGTCAGCATAATACCCATGGCCAGAATCGACAGTGCTAAAAACCGCCCGAGCAGTGACAGCTCGTAACCTGAAATCAACCACGGCGCCGCGGCCCCGAACAGCAAAACCACCGCGCCAATGGCATGTTTATATGTCAGCTTCATCGCCTAGCCCTCCAGCGCGCGGGTGCGCACGGTGATCACACCTTGCGGACGGATCTGGATAAACAGGATCACGAACAACAGCAGCAGCACCTGCGCAACGCTGACATCCACAAAGATCTCGATCAGCGCGGTAAATAATCCAATGATGATGGAGGCGATCGTGGTGCCGACAAGGCTGCCGAGCCCGCCCAGAATAACCACCAGGAACGCCGGCACAATGTAGCTCTGCCCCACGGTCGGCGTCACCGGACCCAGCAGTGCCAGAATCACGCCCGCCAACCCAGCAACGCCGGTGCCTAGCGAAAATACCGCAAGGTCAATAAGCCGTGCATTCACACCCATCGCCGCCGCCGTCGCGCGGTCCTGGTTGACGGCGCGCACATACAGCCCCAGCCGGGTCTTGTTCAGCAACGCTGCAATCCCCGCCAGCACCAGAGCCGCAATAATGAGAATGAAAATCCGGGTGTCCGGCAGATCAAGCCCGCTTAAAAATCCTGAATGGATTGAAACCGTGTGGTTAAGCCAGCTCGGCGCCGTCACTTCAACGCCGATCGCGCCGAACATGTTGCGTGCCGCCTGCTGCAAAATCAAACTCACACCCCAGGTCGCCAGCAGCGTATCAAGCGGGCGCGCGGAAAGCCGGTGGATCACCGCAAATTCCAGCACGCCGCCGATGATCGCGGCCCCCAGAAATGCCACCGGCATGGCCACGATGATTCCCATCGGCCCCGGCACCACCTGCAATGTTAAGTAAGCGAGGTAGCCGCCCAGCATCAGCATCTCGCCATGCGCCATATTGATGACGCGCATCAGGCCGAAACTCAGTGCCAGCCCCAGCGCTGCCAGAATGAACAGCGAGGCTACCGAGAAACCATTAAAAACCTGGCCGAGTAGAAATGCGGATTCATGCATATCGCGGGCCTTTATAATGAAGCCCGGCGCGTGGCGGGCCTAAACCGCCACGCGCCGGATATTTAGTGATTAGTGAAGGTTGCAGGTCTTGCCTGGGAAGGTCAGCGGATCATACGGCTCCGGCATGATCGGCCCCGGCGACTGCCAGATGATCTTGAACTGGCCATCCGGCTGCAATTGGCCGATATAGCCGGTCTGCACCATGCTCTGGTTCTTCGCAAACTTCACGCTGCCAAGCGGGCTGTCTTCAAAGCCCAAGGCGACAGCAGCGTTACGCACGGCAGTTGGCTCAAACGTACCAGCTTTCTTCACCGCAGCGGCCCATTCATAAACGTCCTCGTAGCCATGAACCATGGGGTCATCAACCACCGCATCCGCACCGTACTTGGCTTTATAGGCCGACACGAACGCCGCATTGGTAGGGCCAGGCAGGCTCTGGAAATAATTCCAGGACGTGTAGCTGCCCGCGAGCAGGCTCGGCCCCATCGCCTTGGCTTCCGGCTCGGCGATTGAGAAGCTCATCACCGGCAATTTGTCCGGCGTCATACCGGCGGCGGCCAACTGCTTGAAGAACGACACGTTGGAATCGCCGTTCAGCGTGTTAATGATCACATCTGGCTTGCTCTTTTGAATTTCCGCAATAATCGAGCTGAAATCGGTTCCGCCGAGCGGCACATATTCTTCGCCAGAAAGCGTCATGCCATCATGCGCGATATGCTTCTTCAAAATCAAATTGGCGGTACGTGGATAAACATAATCCGAACCAATCAGGAAGTAGCTCTTATAGCCCTTTTCTTCAGCCCAGGTGAGAGCCGGCAGCGCCTGCTGGTTGGGCTGAGCGCCCGAATACATAATGTTCGGGGAACACTCATTGCCTTCAAACTGCACAGGATACCACAGCAGATTATGCAAACGCTGGAACACCGGCAGCATGGCTTTACGGCTTGAGGAGGTCCAGCCGCCGAATACGGTGACAACCTTGTCTTCCTGGATCAGCTTGGTGGCTTTCTGCGCAAAGGTCGAGGGATCGGACGCGCCGTCTTCTTCAACGGACACGATCTGCTTGCCCAGCACGCCGCCGCTGGCGTTGATCTGGCTGATCGCCAGCAATTCGGCATCTTCCAGCGGCACTTCGGAAATCGCCATGGTGCCGCTGAGTGATTGCAGAACGCCCACTTTCACGGTGCCGTCGGCAAGCGCCGGTGCCGCGCCGCTCAGCATGGTCGCTGCCATTAATAATGTTGCAAATCCGGTTTTTTTAAGCTGCATAAAGCTCTCCTGTCGTGGCTAAGTTTGCCGAAAGTATTTCGTAGGCAAAACCTAACCAGCGATGACAGGCAGGGCTATAAGCTGTTTGACGTAGTCAGCCCGCCGCGCGCCTCCACAAAGGCTGCAATCTCGGCCACGCCCTTGCCCGCGCGGATATTGGCAAACACGAACGGCCGTTCACCACGCATACGCTTGGCGTCACGGTCCATCACCTCCAGGCTGGCGCCAACCAGGGGGGCAAGGTCGATCTTGTTGATCACCAGCAGATCGCTCTTGGTAATGCCGGGGCCGCCTTTGCGGGGAATTTTATCACCGGCCGAAACATCGATGACATAGATGGTCATGTCCGCCAGTTCCGGGCTGAACGTCGCCGCCAGATTATCGCCGCCACTTTCGATCAGCATGAGATCCAGCCCTGGAAACTGCTTACATAATTGCGCGACCCCGGCCAGATTGATGCTGGCATCTTCGCGAATCGCCGTATGCGGACAACCACCGGTTTCAATGCCCATAATACGCTCCGGCACCAGCGACCCGGCGCGGGTTAAAAACTCGGCATCCTCCTTGGTGTAAATATCGTTGGTGATCGCCGCGATCTCATACTTGTCGCGGAACACCCGGCACAGCGCATCCATCAACGCGGTTTTGCCAGATCCAACCGGGCCGCCAATGCCAACACGGAAGGGACCATTTTTAGAAGAACTCATGTTCGGAACAACCTCGTATATTGTGTTTCATGTTTCATCGCGGCGATTTCGCTGCGCCAGGCGGCACCGCCCAGCTCGTCCAACCCGGCATTTTTGGTGGCTGCCACAACTGCCAGCAGCGCCGGCTCCAACGCCGCCTGCACGCGCAAGCCGGCATCCTGCCCCAACGGAATCAGGCGCAACCCCGCCGATACCAAATTTGCTGTCGCCGCATGCAGAAACGCCAGCAACACAGCATCCTCGTCGACCACCAGATAACCCGCCAACGCCCCCACCGCGACCGGATAGGCAACAGGTGCACCACCAAATACATCCAGCTTGCCACACGCCCAAGGCTTAGCCGCCATCACAAACGCCGTTCCTTGCGCCAATGTTTCCAGCCGCCGCTCGGCAGAAGCCGTCAGCGCCGCCGCCAATGCCGCCACCGCCCGCAACTCATCATCCCGGCCGGATTTTGCCGCGCGCTGCGCATGGCGCAGTAAAATCGCATCGCTCCACAGCCCGCCATGGTGCAATACATCATCCGCCCAGTCAGTCAGCGTCGTCTCGCCGGTGATGTCACCCGCTTCCACGCTCCATTCCAGCCCGTGCGAATAGGCAAACCCGCCGGTCGGAAACGCCGGAGACAGCCACGTCATCAATCGCAATAGCGCGATGCCATCATCCATGATGATAAGCACCCTGCTCGGGGTCGAATGGCGCGGTCAAACGCACCACCGTGCCGCCAAGCTGGGTCAGCATCGCGGCGATCACATGGTCATCCAGCAGCCTCAACCGGCCCGGCAGAAACTGCGCCGCCAGGTGCCGGTTGCCGATATGCCAGGCCAGCACTGCCAAATTATCCGCATCCGCCGCCGTCACGTCCAGCAACGGCTCAGCGATTGCCCGCACGCGGATAAAACCGCCCTCCGCCAATTCATACGCGTCACCGTCGCGCACCTGCACGGCTTCCGGCAAATCCAGCAGCACATCCACGCCGCCGATGGCGGTGAAGCGCATCCGCCGCCGGTAACGCTGGTCATGGTCGAACACCACCTCGTCACGCATCTCTGCCACCGGCCACTGCCCGGCCCGGCGCACCGCCACAGCACGCAGGGTCAAAACAGAAAATACCGTTGCGCCATCGGCAAAGTTTCCGCGGGTTCGCAAATCAGCAGCTCGCCGTCCGCCCGCACTTCATAGGTTTCCGGATTCACCTCGATCACCGGTGTCGCGCCATTATGGATCATCGAGGCTTTACCAATACCGCTGCGCGTATTGCTCACCGCCGCGAGTGGCCGCGTCAGCCCCAATGTCCGCCCCAGGTCAGCATCCAAGGCCGCGCCTGAAACAAACAATAACGAGCCTTCCACCAGCGCCCGCCCATACGCCCCAAACATCGGCCGGTAATGCACCGGCTGCGGGGTGGGGATGGAGGCATTCGGGTCGCCCATCGCCGCCATCACGATGCTGCCGCTCTTGATCACCAAGTCCGGCTTCACGCCGAAAAACGCCGGCGACCACAACACCAAATCCGCCAGCTTGCCCGGCTCTACCGAGCCGATATGCGTGGCCATACCCTGCGCAATCGCCGGGTTGATGGTGTATTTCGCCACATAACGCTTCACCCGGTGATTATCGGCCAAACCATCACCCGCCAGCGCGCCGCGCTGAGTTTTCATTTTATGCGCTGTCTGCCAGGTGCGGATAATCACCTCGCCCACCCGGCCCATCGCCTGACTATCCGAGGACATCATCGAAAGCGCGCCGATATCGTGCAGAATATCCTCGGCTGCAATCGTCTCGCGCCGGATGCGGCTTTCCGCGAACGCCAGATCCTCCGGGATCGACGGGTCCAAATGGTGACACACCATCAGCATATCCAAATGCTCATCGAGCGTATTCACCGTGTAAGGCCGCGTCGGGTTGGTGGAACTTGGCAGCACGTTGGCGATGCCGGCCAGCCGGATAATATCCGGCGCGTGGCCGCCACCCGCACCTTCAGTATGGAACGCATGGATCGTACGGCCTTTGAAAGCCGCAATCGTATCCTCAACAAATCCGCTTTCATTCAGCGTGTCCGAATGCAGCATCACCTGCACATCAAACCGGTCCGCCACACTCAAACAGCAATCAATCGCCGCCGGTGTGGTGCCCCAATCCTCATGCAGCTTGAGGGACGACGCCCCTGCCCGCACCATTTCCTCCAGCGCGGCAGGGTGCGAGGCGTTGCCCTTGCCCGCAAATGCCAAATTGACCGGAAATGCTTCCGCCGCCTGTAACATGCGCGCCAGATGAAACGGCCCCGGCGTGCAGGTGGTGGCCGCCGTGCCGGTGGCAGGGCCGGTGCCGCCGCCGACCATGGTGGTCACGCCACTGGCCAACGCCTCTTCCACCTGCTGCGGGCAGATGAAGTGAATATGGGCATCGATGCCGCCGGCGGTGATAATTTTGCCCTCGCCCGCAATCACCTCGGTCCCCGGCCCGATAATGATATTCACGCCCGACTGAATATCCGGATTACCTGCCTTGCCGATGGCTTTAATCCGCCCGCCGACCAGCCCGATATCAGCCTTCACAATCCCCCAATGGTCGATGATCACCGCGTTGGTGATGACCGTATCCACCGCACCCTGCGCGTTGCTGAGCTGGGACTGCCCCATCCCGTCACGGATGACCTTGCCGCCGCCGAATTTCACCTCATCGCCGTAGGTGGTGAAATCCTTTTCGATCTCGATGAACAACGCCGTATCCGCAAGGCGCATCCGATCGCCCGTGGTGGGGCCAAACATATCCGCATAAGCCTGCCGGCTGATCCGCGCCATTTAAGCGATATCTCCCATCACCAGCCCACGGAACCCAACCACCCGGCGTGCCCCGCCAAGCGGGATCAACACCACCTCGCGGCTCTGCCCGGGCTCAAACCGAATGGCGGTGCCAGCGGCGATATCCAGCCGCATGCCGTTCGCGGCTTTGCGGTCAAATGCCAGCGCGCCATTGGTTTCAGCAAAATGATAATGGCTGCCCACCTGTATCGGCCGGTCACCCGTATTGGCCACTGTCATGCTCAGACGCGGCAGCCCCGCATTCAGTTCCAGCTCACCCGGCTGGACGATTACCTCGCCCGGGATCATCGGATCGGCTCATGCACGGTGACGAGCTTGGTGCCGTCCGGAAAGGTTGCCTCGACCTGCACATCCGCGATCATTTCCGCCACCCCTTCCATCACCTGTTCACGGGTCACCACATGGGCGCCCGCTTCCATCAAATCCGCCACCCGGCGCCCGTCGCGCGCGCCCTCGACCACGAAATCCGTGATCAGCGCGATCGCTTCCGGGTAATTCAGCTTCACCCCCCGGGTTAGCCGGTTGCGCGCCACCATTGCGGCAACCGATATCAACAGCTTGTCCTTTTCCCTCGGCGTCAGATTCACCGCGTCACTCCCCGTTCGTTCAGCTCTGCCACACCCGCGGCAAGGCCTGGCCATTGCGGCACAGCATCAGAATTTTGACAATCGCCCGGCGCAGAATTTGCGATGAGGGCGCCAGCAGGCGGGCAACCAGCACGCCCTCCACCATCGAGGCGCCGGCGTCGCACCCAGTATCCACCAGTGCGGCGCGCACAGGGTCCAGCAGCCCCACCGCATCCGGCGCGGCACGGATCATGGTGGCCACCGCCAACGCACCGGCACCCACCGCCTTGCGCGCCAAAATATTGGTTACATCCCCATCCAGCCGCGTCATGTCCTGCAAAATCACCTTGCCGTTGCGGCGGATGGTGATCCGGTCGCGCAGCATTCCGCTGCCCAGCCGCTCACCCATCGCTTGCCGCCCAAATACCAGGCTCTCGACCCCCAGATAGCGGGCGGTCTCATCAAGCGCGACATCCAGGGTCCGGCACAGGGCAAACCCGTCGAACAAAATGGCTTCCTGCGGCAGATAATCGAGGCTGGCATCCGGCCCCAGTGTAATCCGCGTGGTCAATTCAGCCGGCACGCCGCCGAGCGCCCTATATACACGCTCCGCCGCTTGGCCCGCCACGCAGGCGCGCGCCCCCGCTGTTACCTCCAGCGAAGTTTCCAGCACGTCGCCACCGGCAATACCGCCGGAGATATTCATCAGCACGGCCTCGCAATCCTCAGCAGCGGTGATGCGCGGCAGCCGGGCCTTCAGGCAGCCTTCCTGATAAAACCGCTCAATCCGCGTGTTGCCTTGCGGCCAGGCGCGGCGGAACGACAGCGACAGGCTGCCCACCCCTCGCTGCGGCGCATCGGGCAGCGCGTCTGGCAGGATGGCGGGTCGTTCCCCAAGGGCGGCAATATCCATAGCGCGATAAGACGCGAGAGTAGCGGGTTCCACAATACGCAAAATACCCGAGACGATCAGTCGCTTATATTGACTGAACTTGAAAACCTTGAACCAATCAACCCGCCGCATAGACCACCGCGGACCCCGCAGGATGGTTATGAAGTTGGTTGCGGGGGCACGATACCAACTTGATTTGCTTCTTTCGGGCTAATTTTTACGACGATTTAAGGAAGGCGTTTACTGTTATTTACCAATTAGCCGATCTGACAACAACAATCACTGATCAACACATTGAAGCAATTGGGGCCAAAAATCGACAGCTCAGACAACCGTACGAGGCAAACAACTTCCTATGTTACTCAGAACTGGAATGTAATATTTGCAATTATAAATTCATTCTATGTTAATCTAAGCCCCCACTTCGATCGGCCTCGGTGACAAACCAATCTTGGTTAACAACTCAACGGCCTTTTGAAGCTTACCCCCTTGAACCTTCACACCTTTGCGCTTGGTAACCTCAGCATTCCAATCCGCACAATGTTCAGCTTCACATAGCCAATTGATCGTTGCAGCAAGCTCCAGAACCGTGACATTGGTTTCGCTGAACTCACGAGTCAATTTAGTAATTTGTTCTGCACCTAGTTCACCATGGGCTTTAGCATTTTGTTCCTCACAAAGCGAAAATACGCTAAAAGCCGCGCCGTCACTTTGCCTATGCCTTATATCCTCTTTAATTTTGCCAAGCGCCTTTGCATCAGCGGTTGCGTTGTCCAGGTCGCGTGAAAACGGCCCATAGTGATAATATTCGAAGGAAAAGCCACTTTTCAGGTTAAGCTGATCTAGTAAGTAGATAGTTTTTTGTAGTCTTACTCGACTAGTTAGGGTGCCGCCTGCCGCAGCTACCACTGCAACAACAATATCCTCACGGTCCATTATTATATTTCCCCTTTTGCTGGTGACGCATGATTACGATCACTCCCAGACTCAAAATAGTAACGAGTGAATTTTTTCTTTGCTTCACTTAACGGACGAATGATGGAAGACATCTTAGTAATCTCGACTGGCCCTTCCTTTGGGTCGAGAATATGTAATTTTTTATGGGCACGCTCATCATCGCCGCCGATTTGCGTATAGATATTGATCGAAGCACCTTCGTCCAAGATAACTGTTTTGCATGCTAGCTTCTCCGAAAACTTTTTATTAATCCATCGTACTTTTGCCACCTGTACACCAGGATCATAGCCAAAGGTTGCAGCCACATCTAATGTTTTGTATAGATGACGGTTACGCAAGCGCTCTGCCAAATCTGCAATTCGTATATCTGACGCTTTGCTCAGTTCTTCCAATGCACCGGTAATCACGACATCATCCAGCGCTAAATATGTTGTCAAATTAGAATTATCCGGCTTGAAGAAGCTGATTAGCGGATGACTAATATCTAATCCGGTCTGCGCAACGCTAGTTGGTTGCGCTGCATGTTCTGCTATCAAACCCAATAATTTAGCTATCATGTGTTCTATGCAGCGAGTTGTCTTGTGAAAATAGACTTGCTCATGAAGAGTATAACGAGCAAGGAGAAATTGTTCCGCAGCCGGCAGTGCTTTCATGTCAATGCAAAAAGTTTCAACTTTAACGCTGTGCTCATCACCATCACCATCTGGGGCCTCAATCGCAATTTTACCAACGCGAACATTCTCCATCAACCAATCAAAATCAATAGCTCCAGCACCAGTACCTGTCATCAGACGATCACGGCGCAAGTAGTCCAATCTATCAGCATCAAATGAGCTTGAAACTACGGCATGATAAATATCTGTTGGATCTTCCGCCTCAAGAAGATCAGCTACAGCGTCGCAAAATCCACCTTCTGACCAATAAGTCTCAAGTAAGGGCTGGATTGCTCCAGAAGTGTTCCGAATGATCTCAGCCGTCCATTTCTCATGATGCTTGCGAACGCCTAACGACTGCTGCACGGTTTCAAAAGTATGACTGAAAGGCCCATGTCCGACGTCGTGCAGTAAGGCTGCAATGATCGCCACTTCGGCCCGCTTTTCATCATATGTTGGACCAATCTCAGTAAGCGTCAGCCAACGACCGCGTGAGCTTATGGTGTTGGGCTGTTTTCTGATTTGGTCCGGTTCCACGGGAGAAGTTCGCTGAGGCGGTTAATGGGAT
>NCAT01000079.1 GCA_002255575.1 Acidocella sp. 20-57-95 | reverse complement strand
ACGGCGATTTGCCAATTCCTCGCCCGCGCCGTTCGTGGCGGGCATCAAGGCGGCGCGGGAACAGATTGTCGCGCGCCAGGATGACGAGCGCGAGAGTTTCTTGCGCAAGCGCGGTTTCAGCAAGGGCGAGACGGCAAAGATTATCGCCACCGTGCTGGAGGAGGAAGGTCATCCGCCCGAGAGCGTGTTCGACTTCGTGCAGGGCATCACCGCGCTGGCTCGCAGCAAGCCGCACCAGGATGCCCGGCTGGAATTGGAGGGCAAGGCGAAGCACTTGCTCGACCGTGTGGCCTGAGCGCTGATTGGCGTCCTGTTGGATATGTTTTGCGTATGTTTGCCGTGAGCCGCTATCCGGCTCACGGCATTTTTTGTGGCGCGGCAACAAAGAGTGAGAGGGCGGAGCAAAAATTCGTGACGGGTGATAGGCCAGGAGAGTGGCTCCAGGCCGCCCGTCATGGAGTTTTTCCCATGGCCAAAACTGTTCAAAAAATCACACTCAGCGCCTCGCGCGATATCCCATTCGATCGGCTGGTGCTCTCGCAATCCAATGTCCGGCGCATAAAGGCCGGCGTTTCCATCGAGGAACTGGCTGCGGATATCGCGCGGCGCACGCTACTGCAAAGCATCACGGTGCGCCCGTTGCTGAATGAGGCGGGTGCCGAGACCGGCATGTTCGAAATCCCTGCCGGCGGGCGACGCTACCGCGCGCTAGAATTGTTGGTGAAGCAAAAGCGCCTCGCCAAGACCGCACCAATCCCCTGCGTTGTGCGCACTGAAGGCATCGCCGAGGAAGACAGCCTGGCGGAGAATGTCCAGCGCGCGCCTCTGCATCCCCTGGATCAGTTCCGGGCATTTCAGGCTCTGCGCGAGAAGGGGCAGAGCGAGGAGGAAATTGCGACGGTGTTTTTCGTTGCGGTCTCGGTGGTGAAACAACGGCTGCGTCTCGCCGCCGTCTCGCCTCGGTTGCTGGACGTCTATGCGGAGGATGACATGACGCTGGAACAGCTGATGGCGTTCTCGGTCAGCTCCGACCATGAGCGCCAGGAGCAGGTGTGGGAGACGGTACAGCGCTCCTACAATAAGGAGCCATATCAGATCCGCCGGATGCTGACGGAAGGGGCGGTGCGCGCATCGGACAAGCGGGCGCAATATGCGGGCGAGGACTATGTGGCGGCGGGCGGTGCCATCATGCGCGATCTGTTTCAGCAGGATGATGGCGGCTGGTTGCAGGACGCGGGATTGCTGGCGCGTGTGGTGGCGGAGAAATTAGAGCGCGACGCCGATGCCCTCCGCGCCGAGGGCTGGAAATGGGTCGAGACCGCGACCGAGTTCCCGTATGGCCATAGCTACGGCCTGCGCCGCATCCCCGGCTCCCGTCGCCCATTGACCGATGAGGAAATCGCCCAGGTCGAGGCACTGCGGGAGGAAGCCGAACGGTTCGAGGAGGAGGCCGCTGCGGCGGATGAGGTCCCGGAAGATATCGACAATCGGCTCACCGAGATCGAAGCGGAGATCAATGCCCTGACCCAGCGTCCGCCGATTTATAACCCGGCGGAGAGTGCGATGGCCGGAGTTTTTGTCAGCATCGATGGCAGTGGCAAGCTGCGTGTCGAGCGTGGGTATGTCCGTCCCGAGGACGAGCTCCCGGTGATCGATGACGGTGACCAGGCCCATCTGACGAACGAGGGCTGCGAGTACGGGCAGGGCGCTGATGGCCTG
>NCAT01000040.1 GCA_002255575.1 Acidocella sp. 20-57-95 | reverse complement strand
CAGAACCTCAAAAGCCGAATGCGAATCGTACCAAGTTGAGTATAGAAGCACTGAGTGATCTTCTATCAGCGGTCGAATGTCTCGAATGTGATGAGCGTGGATCCGAAAGATCTTTGGGCGACACTTCCACCGGCTCTAAAGCGCCAGATCATCGACGACGTCGCCGTGGTTTTGGCGGAGATGTCTCGTGAAGTCCGAACTGGTCAAACCGACGCACCTGGCGCGCAAAGCAGTGGTCTACATCCGGCAATCGACACCCCATCAGGTCGTGAGCAACCAGGAGAGCCTGCGGCTCCAATACGCACTTTGCCAGCGCGCTCGCGAACTCGGCTGGCATGAGGCCGATATCGATGTGATCGACGCGGATCTTGGGATGAGTGGGGCATCGGCAGCGCAACGCAGCGGTTTTAAGGAACTCGTTGGCCGGGTTGGGCTTAGTGAGGTGGGGTTGATCCTGTCGATTGACGTTACGCGCTTGGCGCGCAATTGCTCGGATTGGTACCCGCTCTTGGATATATGCGGCTTGCGATGTTGCCTCATCGCTGACCGTGACGGGGTTTATGATCCTGGCAGCCCCAACGGCCGGCTGCTCCTGGGACTTAAGGGGACGATATCCGAACTTGAACTGCACACGATCCGCAGTCGTTTGACCGCCGGACTCCTCGCCAAAGCCGAACGCGGCGAGTTGGCACTCACCTTGCCGGTCGGCTTCATCCGCGATCCGAGCGGGGTGGTCACCAAAGATCCAGACATGGCCGTGCAGGAGCGCCTGGGGCTCGTGTTCCAAATGTTTCTAAAGTTCCGCACTGTCGCAAAGGTTATGCGTGTACTCAACGATCGCCGACTTGACCTTCCACGCCGCGACCGGCATGGCGATTTGCACTGGACGCGGGCGACGATATCTTCGGTTGGGGTGATCCTGAAGAACCCCGCCTATGCCGGTGCCTTCGTCTATGGCCGAACTCGCATGCGTGAGCTCGCTCGCGAAGGCGCATCGCGGGCAAAGGCGCCACGAGCATTCGAGGACTGGCGGATTATCGTGAAAGACCGATATCCCGCCTATGTAGACTGGCCGACTTATGAAATGATTTGTAATATTATAAAGGATAATCGGGCCGAATACATGCGTATCAAGACGAGAGGGGCTCCACGCGACGGTGATCTTCTGTTGCACGGCATCGCATGGTGCGCGCGGTGCGGCCATAAGATGTACGTCCGCTACAAGGGCGGTGGGCAATATGTTTGCAACCATCTGCGTTCCAATGAGGGCTTGCCGGCCTGTCAGTATGTTCGTGCCCCTCGCGTAGACGAGGTTGTGGCGGATGCCTTTTTGACAGCCCTGGCGCCTGCTGAACTCGATGCACTGTCTCAGGCACGCAGAGCCCAACAGCAGGTCGATGGCGCGCTGCGAACCAGCACGGAACGACAGCTTGAACGATTGCGCTATGCGGCTGCGTTGGCCGAACGGCAGTTCAACCGTGTCGACCCTGATAATCGTCTTGTTGCAGCTGAGCTGGAACGACGCTGGGAAACGGCCTTAAGTGAGGTCCGCGCAGCCGAGGAGACGATTAATCAGCAATGCTCACCACAGAGCATCGTTCAGATGGGGATCGGCAAGGGCCTCCAAGACAAGGTGATCAGCCTCGCCGGCCGCCTTCCCCACATCTGGGCCGACGCGGCTACCACGGATGCTCAGCGCAAAGCGCTCTTGCGCTGTCTCGTTGACAAGGTCGTGCTCGACCGAGGCGAGCGCGACGTCGCTCTAGCGAGAATTGTTTGGCGCGGTGGCGCCGTAACAAATCTTGAGGTGAAGTTGAAGGTCAACTCCGTTGCCAAGCTTACGCGCGGGATGGAAATGCGCGATCGCGTGCTCGATCTCGTCAACGACGGCACGCCGGACGACAAGATTGCAGCTGTTCTCACGGCTGAGGGCCATCGCTCTCCCAACTGCGAAACCGAGGTTCTCCCCACCACCGTGCAACGGATCCGCCGTGGCGCCGGACTGAAGGCGGCCGAGCCACATCGCAGGTGGTTACACGAAGCCAGCCTGCTCAGCCCTCCAGAGCTTGCCGCCAGGCTAAATATTCCGGTCAACTGGCTCTACGTGCAAATCAGGCAAAAACGCCTCCTGATCGATAGGCAGTCGACTGGGGGTTACCTCTTCCCGGACATCCCTTCCGTCCTTGATTCAATAAGGAGATTACGAAACCATGCCATCGACCACATCGACCTCAGAATCTGTCAGCCTCATTAGGAGGGGCATCAACATGCATGATCGAGTAACATCGAAAGCTGTGCCGCTGTCAGCGAGACCGAGCCGTCCTTGGCCTGCGGCCAGAGGAACTTGCCGCGCTCCAGGCGTTTGCAAAACAGGCACAGACCCTGCCCATCCCACCACAAAATCTTGAGCAGATCTCCGCGTCGGCCACGGAACACATAAAGCGCTCCATTATGCGGATCATAATTCAACATGGTTTGAACTTGCGCCGCCAGAGTATCAAAACCCTTCCGCATATCAGTGACACCGCAGGCGATATAAATGCGGACATTCCCAGCCGGGCCAATCACGATAACGCCGACAATATCCGGCGCAGCGATATTTCATCCACACCATCCGGTACACGCAGTTTTACGCCGCTCGGCAACTCCACCTCAATGAGAGCGCCGCTGGCAGGTGGGGCTGCTTCAGGCGCCGGCGCTGGCAATGCCGGCATCTCCGGCGCAATGGACACCGGCGCAAATCCGGTCAGCTCGCCTAAGCGGAATTGCTTGCGCCATGTGTAAAGCTGGCCACTGCTGATGCCATGCATCTTGCACGTCAACGAAGGCGAGGAGCCAGGCGCCACACTTTGCGCCAAAACCCGTAACTTCTCCTCCGTCCCCCATCGCCGCCGCCGTTCAACCCCCGGCATAACCTCGCCACACACCTCCGGAGTACTCCGGAGTACACTCTCAACCGCCATGTCACCGTCCATGAAACCCACCGTTCAAATCAAACGGCTACAATCCGCGTTACAAAAATCAACGCAAGGCGGGGAATGGCTGACGGTTACGCCGGACCTGGCCGCGTTCGACCTGGTCGTTCTGGACACAAGCGACGAGGCGGCGGCGCAAGCCGCGTTTGAGGCAATCGGCCCCTTCGACCATCTCTTCATCACCGCCGGACCGGCGCTGAGGTCCTGGGGCTCGTTCATGGACCCCGACATGCGCGGCGACCGCAGCTACCTGGAGGGCAAGTTCTTGGGCAACTGGGCCTGCGCCCGCCATGCCGCGCCGCATTTTAGAAATCTTGGTTGGGATTGGAAGGGTGAACGAAAGGGGTCTGTCGGGACCGTCAAGAATCTAAATCCCCGGAATAGTCCGTAAGCGATGCGATCGAACCACGGTGATCGGTTTGAATTTTGGCGCCAGAATTCGTGTTTGCGGCAGGGGCGGTCAGGAGGGGCGGTTGTATCGAGTTGGCGCCCAGAACTTTCTGATGGCGGTAACCGCGCCTGGAATTTCGCGGCCGGCGTTAAAGCGCGCCAGCTCGGTAAGCGGACCAAGCGGCGGCGCGCCGCGGACTGGGCGGCCATCTTCGTCAACACAATGCGCCAGGATCGGGATTAGCCACAAATGTGCGAGGCCGCGGGCCGGCAGAAGCTTGCGCCAGAATTTTGGATTGAGCTGGATGGCGGCATAAAAGCCGCGGCACCAGGGCCCGATGTCAACGGCGCCCTTTGCATCGTGTAAAAATATTGGCGCGAAGCGTTCGGGCGTCTCGCTCAACGTAGTGGACAGCGCGTTATGATGGTCAGCCGTGGCGGCGATAGCAGCGTATTCCTCGGTCGTGCCGTCGTTGATGGCGTCCCTGCGCACGCCGATCAGCGGGCAGAGCCAGGCAAGCGGCTCATAGGTTGCTGGCCCGGCGACGATCGCGGCCATAAAACCGTCGAGCATGGAAAGGTTTTCGGCGACGGGCTGGGGCACGCGTGGCTGGCGCAGCCAGCGATCGAGCTCCTCAAGGGACATTGGCGCCCGCGTCTCGCCTTGTGCCACTGGCGCCGGTTCGCGGGACCGGCGCATCATGCCGCCACTTTCACGTCCTGGGCGGCACGGGCGGCTTTCCAGTTCCAGGGGAGCAATTCAGCCAGCGCGTTGACCTTGGTCTGACCGGAGACGATGCGCTCCAGCACGTCGGCAAGATAAGTCTGCGGGTCGAGGTCGTGAAGTTTTGCCGTGTTGATGAGTGATGCCAGAATTGCCCAGTTCTCGCCGCCGACCGGGGAGCCGGCGAATAACGAATTCTTTTTGCCCAGGCTGATCGCCCTGATGGTGCGCTCCACGGTATTGGAGTCCACCTCGACGCGACCATCGGTCAGAAACACCCCAAGCCCGTTCCAGTGTCCGAGCGTATAACGAATGGCCTTCGCCAACGGGGATTTGGTAGAAATTTCGCTTAAGCGATCCATTAGCCACGGTTTGAAGGCGTCGAACAAAGCTTGGCTCTCGGCCTGGCGCACTTCCAAGCGCTCTTCGGCACTGGTGCCGCGGATGCGCGCCTCGATGGCATAGATGGCCGCAATGCGCTCTAACGCTTCGCCCGAGACAAGACAGCCGGTCGCCTTATAGACTTCAAAGAATTTCCGGCGCGCATGGGCCAGGCAAAAAGCCAGCGTAACGGGGCCACCGCGGCGACTATGTTTGGTCAGCCGGTTATAGCCGGCATACGCATCGACCTGGAGCACACCGTTAAAACCAGCCAGATGTTCATCGACATGCCGGCCCTTGCGGTCTTCGGCGTAGATGTAAACCACCGCCGGCGGCGCCGGCCCGCACCATGGGCGATCATCCATCGCATAAGACCAAAGCCGGGCAATGCGCGTTCGCTTTCGTGTTTTATCCAGCACCGGCAGCGGCGTGTCGTCGCAAAAAATCTTCGGCGCCGCCAGGATGGTTGCCGCGAGCAGCGCATGCAGCGGTTTCAGCCACCAGGCCGCCCGGCTGATCCAATGGACCAAGGTCGAAACATCCAGATCGATACCCTGACCAGCGAGCATTTTGACCTGCCGATGCAGCGGCAGATGCCAGGCGAATTTCATCACCGCGACATGCGCCAGCAGATCCTCCGTTGGCATGCCGCCATCGATCGGCCGCGCCGGCGCCTTGGCCTGCACCACCGCACCTTCACAAGTCCGGCAGCCATAGCGCGGCCGGTGAATGCATCTCACCCGAAGAATGGCCGGCACCACGTCCAGCATCTCGCTGACATCCTCGCCGATCCTGTGCAGTTGGCCCTCGCAGCAGGGGCAAGCCAAATTCGCCGGCTCGATGGTAACGTGCACGCGTGGCAGATGCGCCGGCAGACCGCCGATATTGCGCACTGGTCGCCGCCGCACCGGGCGGTTGGAATTGGCAGGCTTCGGCAATTTGGCTGGTTCCACCGGTGCCGCGGAAAGATCATTCAACGCCAGCGGCAGCTGGTTCGCCGGCTCAAGCTGTCGCTCGGATCGCGCACCATACAGCGCCCGCCTCAAGGTCTCCACGACCGCCTTCAGGTTTTCATTCTCCGCCCGCAATGCCGCGTTCAACGCCAGCAAATGCGCTGGATCAAGCGAGGAATGTTGGCCATCAGACATGTTTGAAAACTACCAAACATGCTGGGCGTTTCGCTAGAAAATTAAGGTGCAGTCTGCAATTTTTTTACGTCGATCGCGGGCCTTGCCGGCGGCGCAGACCGCGCCGGTATCTGCGTCCAATCCATTCCGGAGAATAGCATCCGCAGCTGGGAGACACTCAACGTGACCGCGCCATCCTGCACCGGCGGCCAGATAAAACCGCGGGCCTCGAGGCGCTTCGTCACCATACAAAGCCCGGAGCCGTCCCAAAAAATCAGCTTGAGTCTATCGGTTCGCTTCGACCTGAAGATGAACACATCGCCGGCGAATGCATCGGCCAATAATACCTGTGTCACCAGGGCCGCGAGGCCGTCCATACCTCGACGAAAATCAACGGGCTTGGATGCCACCATCACCCGCAGCCCTGGCCGGGCCGGAATCCCCAGGATCATCGTGCTGGTCCGATCAGGCCCAGCATCTGTCGCAAAACCTCAGGATCGACAGCGCCTTCCACCCGGACCCTGGCCCGCCCGATCGCAACCTCAATCGATCCAGCGCTTTGTTCCCGTGCAGCGGGCAATGGAGCAACTGGCTTAGAAAGCAAAGCGGCGCCTTCGGTAGGCTCGCTCTCAATGCGCAACGGAATGAAACTTGGTGCCGTCTCCGCCGCCAGGGCATCCATCGCCTTGCGGCGCCATGTCCAAAGCAAACCACGACTAACGCCATAACGTCGCGCCACTGCCGAAACCGTCGATCCCGGCGCCATGGTCGCGGAGAGAATCTCTGCCTTCTCCTCCGCCGTCCAATCCCGCCGCAGCTTGCGGCCGGTGATTAGCTCAACCCGGCGGTACTCAGCGTCCTGATGACTGTGCTGATGCCTGGCATTAGGACCGTCTTTATCCACAATATCACCTCGCCCAAATTCAGGGCGCCAGTGTTCCGCAAATCAAACCGCGCCGCGAGGTGGGGCGCTCACATCGGTTACAATAGTCCCAAGGGGTGTTCCGGTTTAGTACTAGCGAGTTCGGCTCCACTTCGATTGATGCGCGCTCAAACGTCACCATATCCGGGATTGGTTGGCCTACTTGTTTATGAAGCGGCGACCGTCTTCGATGAGGAGCTGCCGCCATCTCTCCGACGTCATCTCTCTAAAAGAGCTAAGCCTTGCTTCCGATGGCGCGGACATCAGTACGAATACACAGATGTACTATGCTACCGCCCACCCCGGTGATTCGACCTTATACATCTTCCAAGGTCTGTGGACTCTATCGTCCCCGCCAGTGAAAACCGGTATGCGGTTAACCTGGCAATCTACGAGGTAGATCGAGCCGTCGGTTCCGACCGTTGGGCCGATCGGCCAAGTGATCTGAGAGCCGATAGCCACGTGCTCTTGTTGGCCATCCACATACATCCTATACAGATTGCCGGTCTCGCCATCAGCAAGTAAGAGATTGCCTTGTCGATCTCGAGCTATACCCGAGACAAACGGTTTATCTAACTCGTAGGCGACCGTAACCTGCCTGGCTATATCGAAATCTGAAAGAGAGAAGTCTTTCAGCGTCTCGGCTCCCACACTAAATATTTTACGACCAAATAAACACATGAAAAGGATCTCGTCGGGCCGAGACCCTAGCTCAATCAGATCGCTGTGGAAGTACATAGGTTGGCCGTGAAGTTGCATCGCACGGCCTTCGATGACGGGGATGTCTGCCGGGTCACAGCGCAGCAGCGGGTGTCCAACAAGGACTCGCTTGTAGCGGTTGGTTCGAAGGTCGATGACAAAGATCGACGCCTCCTTCGACTCCACCAAGAAAGCGTGATCTCCATGAAATCGCATGTGAGCTAGGCGCGTATCAGAATGAGCGTCTTTGCGATCGAACACCACCACCCGCTTCGTTGCTCGGGTGGCGAGATCCAACTCGACGAGTTTAACGCCGCCCTCGATTGCACTACCGAGGTAAGGAGCCGCGGCGTCGACAACCCACAGACTTCCCTTGCCATCTAGGCAGATGCTATTCACATCTACAAAGCAGGTTGCTGGGTCTTTCCCCGGCGCCCAATCATTCCAGGCGTTTCCAGGGAAAGGTTGCAGGTGACCGTTACGATGGACCTGCATCACACCAGGACTCGGACCAAGCCACGCAGGGAAGCTCGCGAACAAGTCTCCCTGTGGAGTGCAAGCGACACCGTTCCACAAGAATTCTGGCGAAGTCGCGATCTGCTCCAGTTCCGCGAGCATCAGGCACCCGTGCTGTTCGAGTGCAATGCAAACCCGCTCAAGCCTGCCTGCTCAAGCCCCGTCCTCAACTCCATAGTTGGGATGTGATAGTCACCGGCATTCTGTTTCCGGTAGGGGATCGGTAACGTGCTCGAGAGCGTCCGCATGCGCTCGCGCAAGCCTTCGGCTACAGGTGCAAAGCTTGCCTCATCAAATCGATCAACGCGGTGAACGACGAAAGGCGGCAGCACGTCGTAACCCGGATAATGCAAGATGCCGTGGTTAATGGGAAAGAGTAAATCCTCAATCGGACCATTGATGCCACGAGGTGAGTAGTGCTCCTCCCAGCCACCCGTGGTGACAAGCAACATGGCTCGTTTACCGGCTAAGGTTCCCTCACCGTACCGATCGCCCCATCGCGTCTCACTTTGCTCGCCGACCCCGTACGCGAAACCGAACGAGTACACTCGATCCACCCATCCTTTAAGGATCGCTGGCATCGAGAACCACCAGAATGGAAACTGTAGGATCAAAACGTCAGCCCTCAGCAATTTCTCCTGCTCAGCTGCTACGTCCGGGGTCAAGGTCCGGGAGGCGAACTCTCGACCAGACGCATGTGCGACCTGGAGCTTCTCGGACGGTGCAAGGGATGGGAAGTCTTCCCGATCAACTGCCGCCTTCCATCCTTGTGCGTAGAGGTCAGAGACCTCGACCTCGTTGCCATGTGCCTCAAGCTCTTTGATGGCAACGTCGCGGAGCGCGCCGTTCAGCGAATGCCGCTCAGGATGCGCGAAAACCAAGAGAACTTTCATGGGACAACTCCTCAAATAGAACCAGGGGGACAGATAGCCGAGACCGCATACAGGCGCTATATGGAGGCAATGAATAGGATAGTGCCGAAAAATGGATAGGTCGGAGATCACGCTGGAGCGATTGCGAACCTTTGTTCGCGTCGCCGAACGGGGGAACCTGTCATCGGTCGCTCGGGAACTCCGCATCGGGCAGTCTACTGTTACCCGGCACTTGCGTGAGCTTGAAGAAGCAATTGGTGTCTCTCTCCTGAGTAGAACCACTCGCCGCGTGCAGATGACAGATGAAGGCGCTCGGTTTTATGAAAAGAGTGTTCAGATACTTAATTTGTTAGAGCAGGCAAGGGACGAGGTAAAGGAAGATAGCAGTGCGCATTCAGGCACAGTCCGGGTATCCTGTACGGCCGCTTTTGGCGTTCTTCATCTAAATAAAATGATATTTGGCTTCCAAGAGAAGTACCCTAAAGTCCATGTTGATTTCAGCCTGACGGATCAACGAGTCGACTTGGTGCGCGAAGGGGTTGATCTTGCTATCAGGCTAGGCCCGTTGGATGACAGTTCATTGCGTGTACATGCTCTTGGAATGTGTTCTCGAGTCTTGGTCGGATCGCCAGCGTACTTTTCGTCCCACAAACGGCCAGTGGTGCCCTCCGATCTCACCGGCCATGAGGGTGTACGAATGTCGAATGTTGCCGGAAGCGACGTGCTGACCCTGCGTGATACCAGCGGGCACATATCTACAGCGTCCATCGTAGGACGATACCGAGTAGATCTCGCCCTTGCACTACGTGGTGCGCTAGTAGCTGGACGGGGCATTGGTCACGCGCATCAGTGGTTGGTGGATGATCTTCTATCAACAGGGCAATTAGTACGTATACTTCCAGAGTATCATTTGTCTGAAATACCCTTGAATATGCTCATTGTGCCAGAGCGTGCACAGGTTACACGTGTGCGCCTGTTTGCAGATTTTATAATAAAGAACGTCAAAGCGGTTCCTGGAATTAGATAAATTCATGAAGTCTACTCGGTCGCTATGGTGATAAAGTGCCGAAGCACGAGGTTGACACAAGACCCAGTGTAGGGTGACCGAGGTGCTGGATACGTGCTCGTCGCCCCCAGCTAGGCGGCGGCAGCGCGCAGCCCGGGAGAAGGACGCTCCCCGACCGAGCTTCGGGGCAGGAGCATGAACCGCGCTTGGCCTACGGCAGCTTAACTGTCCTCAGCGCATATCGCGTTCGCGAGCTTGTGATCGCCGCGATTGAGGCGGGCGCCTCGTGCCGGCAAGCGGCGGAGCGGTTGGGCGTGGGCAAGGCGAGCGCGATCCGCTGGCATGCTCGCTATCGAGCGGAGGGCGTGATCGCCGCCAAGCCGATGGGCGGGGATCGGCATTCGCATCGGACCAAGGCCCACGCGGCGCTGATCCTGCAGGCCCTTGAGGTGCGGATTCCGATGAAGTCGGCCATGCATTCCAATTTGAAGCCGGCCAGGTATTCTGATTTGATGTCGGCCACCTGAGCGTCATCGGTTAGGTCTTGTTGAATGATTATAGTGTCCTAGTTCGGGGTCAAGGTTGGCTGTTGGCGGTGGCGGGATTTTGCTTTTTCCCGAGGCTCTCACCGGTCAGTTCGATGCGGTAGGCATTGTGGACGAGGCGATCGAGGATGGCGTCAGCGATGGTTGGATTGCCGATAATTTCGTACCATTGCTCGATCTGAATGCTTCGCTGCGGGAGCCGGCTGCGGGACGAAGCGTTTCCTGAAGAAACGGACCGATCATCACCCGTTCGGCGACTAAGCCGCGCGTAATTTTTGGTTCGGCGTCGGGTCCCGCGCGAGAGGTCGCCACCACGTCCCAGGTGCCTACTCGCGTTGCGAGAGCGGATCGCTCTGGCCCGGGAGCGTCCATTTCGGCAATCGCCTTGGGAGGCTGGGCTGACGCCGAGCTCGCAAGAGCAGGGAGAACACTGGCGGAAATTTGCGGGCTGGCGGCTCGCTGACCTTCCTCACGGGCGGCACCAGGGCCCGGGCGCAGCTCGGGCTGGCTGCGGTCACGTCAACGTTCGCGGCCGTCGAATCCCTGTCGCAGTCAGTTGCTTTGGAGCTGGCCCCAATCCGCGTCAACACGATCCGGCCCGGATTCATTGATAACGACTTCTGGGTTGTCCTGCCCGCGGCAACCGTGGAAGAAATCCGTGTCAAGGTCCGCGCGAACTTCCCGGCCCGGCGGCTCGGGACGGCTGCCGACATCGGGCACGCCGCAGTCTTCCTCATGACCAACCCGTACGTCACCGGCACGGTGCTCGAGGTCTCCGGCGGCGACAGTACGGCTTCGAGTCACACTATGCGCGCACGGATCGTGCCCGACTAGAGCTTACGATCCGATTAAAGGGGCTATCGTAGATACGGCGCCAGTACCTCTTCAGTCCATTTCATGAAGGCGCGAACGCGCCGCGACAGATTACGCCGATGGGCCACCACGAGCGACACCGGGAGTGCCCGGCGACGAAAATCGGGCAATATCTCCACAAGCATTCCGCTCTCTAAATATTGGCCAATCCCCATCAGCGGCGCCTGAATCAGGCCAAGGCCGGCCAGGGCAGCTGCTTCGTAAGTCTGCGCACTGTTGACGTGGAGCGCACCGGGCAATTGCAGCGTCGAATAGCCGTCACCGTCCGGATAATCCCACCCTTGTGATCTTCCGCCAAGGGTCGTTGAAAAATGAATCATTCGGTGTCCCTGACGCCCGAGATCTTCCAGCGATCGAGGGACACCATAACGCGCCAGATAGGCGGGGCTGCCAGCATTGACCATGCGCAATTGGCCCAGCGGACGGGCAATCAGCGTCTCGTCCCTGATGGGGCCAAACCGCAATACACAGTCGAACCCTTCCTGGACCAGATCGACCTGCCGATCCGTGCTCGATATCTCCAGTTCCAATTCGGGGTGAGCCGCCAGGAAATCCGGCAAAGCCGGCACAATCGTGGCGCGCGCCACCTCGGTCGGAAAATCGACCCGGATACGGCCGCGAAGTGCCACGCGGTCTCCGGCGAACATCGCGTGCAGGTCATCAACTTCAGCCAGCAGGTCGCGGGCGCGGGCATGAAATGCGCGTCCATCTTCCGTCAGCTGCACGCTGCGCGTGGTCCGGTGCAGTAGCCTGACGCCAATATCGTCTTCCAACTTGCGGACGGCCGTTGAGGCCCGCCCCTTCTGGATGCCCAGACTATCGGCTGCGCGGGTAAAGCTCCCCATTTCCGCGACCGTCACAAATATCAGGATGGGTTCGAGATTCTGCATGTTCGTGCCCCGGCATTGTTCACTATAAAGACAACAATGCGTTCAATTTATCGATATTTATCATATCACATGGAAACAGTAAGTCTCCAAATCAGATGATCCTATTGGAGACCAACAAATGTCTGAAATTATGAAGCACCATCTGGTGCCTGAAACTATGAACTTACCGCACGCCCTATGGGCCGGCCGGATCATGAGTGCATTTGTCGCTATCATTCTGGTGGCAGACAGCACGATCCAGCTTTTCGCACCGGCACAGATCGCCAGCATGTTGCAGGAAACCGGGTTTACCATGGCCCTCACCCGCGTGGTGGGTCCGATTCTACTTGCATCAGCCATCCTGTACGCCGTCCCAACCACTGCCGTGCTTGGCGCGATTTTGGTGACGGGCTTTTTGGGAGGCGCCATCTGCGCCCATGTCCGCATTGGTGAATTGGGGTCACCACCGGAAATCATATCCTTGACGCTGGGTGCGATGACATGGGGCGGCCTTTATCTGCGCGATCCGCGTATCCGCGCCATTCTGCCGTTCATCCGTTGAACCAACGGGGCATCCTCAAGATCAGGAGAAAACAATGTTTTTAGTAAAGGAGGCCATATGAAGGTCCTTGTTTTAGGAGCAACCGGCGGAACCGGACAGCTGATTGTCCGCGACGCCATGGCGAAAGGCCATTCCGTCGTGGCGCTGGTTCGCTCGAAGGCGCGCGCCGATCTGCCGGGCGTAGACATGATCGAGGGTGATGCGCGCGACGAGGCCACCCTTGTGCGCGCCCTGAACGGCTGCGACGCCGTCGTCAGCACCTTGGGCACCGGCATGGGCTTCCGCAAGGTCAACTTGCTGACCGTCGCCACTCAGGCGCTGGTCACGGCGATGACACGCAACGGCGTACGCCGCCTAGTCTGCATCTCCGCCCTCGGGGTTGGGGACAGCCGTGGCCACGGCGGCTTTGTGTTCGACAGGCTGTTCCAACCTTTACTGCTCAGCCGTGCTTACAAGGACAAGAACGGTCAGGAAGCCGCGATCCGCGCCAGCTCACTCGACTGGATCGTGGTCCGGCCTGCCATGCTCACCGATGACCCGGCTCGCGGCAAAGTCAGGGCCGTTACCAACCTTGCAGGCGTCAACGGCGGCAAGATAGCACGCGCCGATGTCGCGCGGTTCGTGGTGGAACAACTGACAGCCGACACTTGGT
This sequence comes from Acidocella sp. 20-57-95, assembly GCA_002255575.1. Taxonomy (GTDB): domain Bacteria; phylum Pseudomonadota; class Alphaproteobacteria; order Acetobacterales; family Acetobacteraceae; genus Acidocella. The sequence continues at coordinate 2,422 of NCAT01000040.1, read as the reverse complement.
TGAGGCAAACACCGGTTCTCATGTGGTGAAGGGTAGTTCCGCAGTCATGAAAGATAATGCCGGCATCCGCGGCATTTTACTTCTCAACCGTTGAACCAATCAGGGGCAGTGCTTTGTCCCTTTATATCAGGAGAAAATACATGTTTTTAGTTATGGGACTTACTGGAAAAGTTGGCGGCGCAACTGCGAAAAATCTGTTGGCGCATGGCAGGAAGGTCCGCGCGCTGGTCCGCAATCGCGAGAAGGCAGCAAGCTGGGCGAGCCAGGGCGTGGAACTGGTCGAAGGCGACTGGAACGATTCGGCAGCCATCGAACAAGCGCTCAAAGGCGTCGAAGGTGCCTTTGTCATGTTGCCTTCGGTCTGGGCGCCGTCACCTGATTACAAAGAAGCGAAGGCAGTAATTGCAAACTATGCCGAGGCGCTCACCAAGGCAGCGCCGCCGCGTGTAGTTGCGTTGTCGTCGATGGGTGCGAACAGAACCAGCGGGCTCGGGATGATCACGGCCTTGTCGCTATTGGAGCAAAGTCTTCACGATCTGACATCCCCCATCGCGTTTGTGCGCGCCGGTGGATTCTTCGAAAACTTCCTCTACGGCTTGCAAGTCGCTCAAAGCGGAACGCTGCCGGTTTACTATAATCCGGCAAACCGGAAATCGACCATGGTCGCGACGAACGATATTGGCGCTGAGGTTGCAGCCCTGTTGAGCGGGCCAGCCTGGTCAGGGCAGCGCGTTATTGAACTTGGCTCGATGGTCAGCGCGGATGAAGTGGCAGAGCAATTGGGGCAAGTTTTGAATCGCGACGTGAAAGCCTTTGCTGTGCCGCGTGCGGCATGGGCGGAAGCGTTCGAGCAGTTCGGCATCCCGAAGGGCCACACCGGACCTGCCGAGGAAATGTTTGACGCCGTGAACGCAGGATGGATGGTCCTCGGCACCGAGGGCACGGAGCACGTTGCGGGCACGACCTCCGCACGCGATGTCTTCGAGGCTGCACAGAACGCCGCGAAGGTATAAGACCGGGACGGGTCTGGCATAAGACGGAGACTGTCCGCTATCCGCGTCTTTTATTCCATATTGGATCATTTAGTCGGTCTGGCGCATCAATCTGCCGGGCGTCAATCGCGCGATATAGACAGGCCAGAGAGAAGCGGGGCATACGCGGCGAGCCTGTGGGATATAAATTCAGTGAAGAGCCGCACGCGCTTCATTTTGCGCGTCTCACCCTGCGTAAGAAGCCAGAGTGTTCCATGCTTGTGCAGATCGGTGCCCGGCACACGCATCAGCAAGGGGTCGGCATCTCCGACGAAACACGGCAGTCTCGTCATGCCGATCCCTTGCCGTGCCGCAGCGATCTGCACCTCGGCGTCCGGGGTCCTGAACGGAACCTCCGTGGTGTGAATTTCACTCTCCAGAGCCCAGTCCGGAAATCCTTGATTGTTGATGACGATCCAACGGAGGGGATCACGCACACCCGCACGCCACGCTTGCAACTGATCACGGGACATGTAGATGCCGCCGGAAAACTTCGGCCCCTTCAAACCATGAAGATTGAGCGGCAGGGTCTTGCGGTCGACGACCACGCGGATCGCGACATCGGCGTCCCGGTTAGTCAGGTTCGCGACCTCGCCGGTCGACAGAACTTCCATCTCGATGCCCGGATGCAGACGCGCGAAATCGGCGAGGTCCGGCATGAGCAGATGTGTCGCGAGGAAGGGTGGCAGCGTCACCCGCATAAGTCCGTTCGCGCTCTGATCGCGCCCGAAGATTCGTGTTTCCAGCAAATGCGACGACGCTTCCATTTGGCCCGCAAATTCCAGCACCTCCTCGCCCGCTTCGGTCATACGGTAGCCCGAAGGCAGTTTTTCGAAGACTTGGACCCCGAGACGCGCCTCGAGTTGGGCGATGCGCCGTAGCACGGTCGCGTGGTTCACCGCGAGGCACGCGGCCGCGGCCCGCACCGAGCCGCCGCGCGCGACGGCAAGAAAGTATCGAACATCATCCCAGTCGATCATGGTGCAATCCCGCACCGCACGGTGCGCCTTCCAGAACTAATCTCCAACACCATCAACACCATCGGAGACCCTTTCGAATGACGATAGCACGGGCCACGATTATGGCCCATGACGGAAACTATAGTCTATTTATAAATTGCGGGCTCTGGTCGCCGCATCTAACGCCAGCCATCCCACCGGATGGATTTCGCACCACCGATGCGCGGGTTTGCGCACTCAAAGCCCGTCTCTAGCGGACCTATCTCGGGATTCCCGGGGAAATCCCCGCACGACAGAAAACGGAACCTAAAAGGAGATATCATGGATAAGCTAAATGAACCGCCCCGGGTCTACCGGAGGGTAATTTGTTCAAATATCAGGCGACCATATCGAGTGTATTCAGTTTTGCATAGAACGCCTCCTCGGCTTCTG
>NCAT01000007.1 GCA_002255575.1 Acidocella sp. 20-57-95 | reverse complement strand
TAGCCTTCTTCAAACCAGCGCCAAGCCACCCGATGCTGGTTGAGGCTTTGAACAAAGCTGATATCTTCTGCAACATCGTCAAGATCGCCCTTGGGGTCACCATCTTTGGCGGTTTCAGCCTTTACGCCATTGCCTGCTGTGGTGAGCGCCAGTGACGCATAGGTTTGGTTGAGCTGGGTTTTATAAGGGGTTTTACCGGTGTAATCATGCGGGTTGACTGGCACATTTTTATTGCCGTTCGGGTCGCTTGGTGAGCCCCATTTCGGGTCATCATCATTAATCACCGGCTCACCGGCATCGCCAGCGGTTTTCCAGGCCTGGTCAGGATGCTTGGCTAATTGTGTCTCGCCGGTCTGCGCGGCAAAAATCGCCAAGGGGCCGGTCATGTCCTCGAACACATGGTCAAACAACGTGAAGCGGCTGGCATAGTTCCACAATATGGGAACGGTATCGCAATCTTCATACGCCATCGAAAGTTCGCCAAATTGCTTGGCCAGCAGCGAGGGATTGCCGGTTTTGCTGTATTTTTTTTCTTCGGTCAGAGCAAAATGGTCCATCAGCGCCGCGCCATTCACCACATCCATTTTGGCGGCGGTGAGTGGGTGGGAATGGTCGATATCGTCCGTATCCGCGGCATATTGCGCCGGGCCGATCAGGAAGGGCTGGATGGTGCTTGTGCTGCCATCCACATTGGTGATCGGCTGTGTGAAGCCAGCGGTCGCACTGGCTGGTTGCGAGTAGAGACCATCTGCACCGGGATAGGTGCCGAAATAGGAATCGAATGAACGGTTTTCCTGGTAGATCACGAAAACATATTTAATATGGCGCCGGATCAGGCTGGCCATTTGGGCAGCGGAGAGATGCGGTTCATGCGCGGCGGTCACCACGTACGGGGCCACATCAGCACCGGGCGCGGTGTTGATCGCAGGTGCGGCAAACGCAAAATTCGGCAGTATCAACGAGGCAGAACAAAAACCCATCAGGGCACGGCGAAAATGAAACGGCATGTCATAACTCCAGTAAAACCAACATGCCATATAGCGTACTCATAAGGCGTTGGTTTTGCGGTTTTATGACATTTACTTGTCAGCGTAGGGGTTTTCGGTGCCGCGTAAAAACAGTCTGATCGGCACGCCCGGCATTTCGAACGCATCGCGCAGATTATTCACCAGGTAACGGTGATACGTGTCAGGGGTTTGCTCAGCCCGGGTACCAAACAGCGCAAAGGTGGGTGGGCGAGCTTTCACTTGCGTGATGTAACGCAGCTTCAAGCGGCGGCCTTCCACCAAGGGCGGCGGAAATTTCTCTAACGCATATTCAAACCAACGGTTCAGCGCACTGGTTGGGATGCGTTTGTTCCAAAGCTCATAGGCGGCGCGCAATGCGGGGAATAATTTATTCATTCCTTCGCCGGTTTCAGCCGAGATGGGAATAATCGTTATCCCTTTCATCTGGCTGAGCGAAATCGAAATCCGGTCGATCACCTGCTGGCGCGCCCCGCCACGGTCGTCCACCGCATCCCATTTGGTTAGGGCAATAATGCAGCCACGGCCTTCGCGCTCGATCAGCCGGGCGATGTGCAAATCCTGCTCATCAATGCCGCGCGTTGCATCAATCGCCAGAACGGCCATTTCGGCGCGTTTCAACGCCTCGATCGCAGACGAGGTGGACATGCGCTCCAAGCCTTCATCCACTTTGGCCCGCTTGCGTAATCCGGCGGTGTCCACCAGCCGGTATTGCTGGCCATCCGGGCCGGTGAATTCTTCGGCGATGGAATCGCGTGTCAGGCCAGGTTCCGGCCCGGTGATGACGCGCTGCTCACCCAGCAGATAATTCGCCAAGGTCGATTTTCCGGCATTCGGGCGGCCCACAATGGCGAAATGTAAGGGCAGGTTTTCGCCTTCGTCCTCCAGGTCATCCGCATCGGGCGGTGGCGGCAAAAGATCCGCGATTTCGCGCATCAAATCATAAACGCCCTCGTTATGTTCGGCAGAAATCGCCACCGGGTCGCCCAGCCCAAGCTCATACGCCTCCATGGCCGAAGCAGCGCCGCCGCGCCCTTCGGCTTTGTTGGCCACCACCAGTACTTTTTTACCCGAACGGCGCAGCCAGGCGGCGAAATATTTATCTTCCGGCAGCAGCCCGGTGCGGGCATCAAAACAAAACAATACCAAAGCCGCATCATCAATCGCCGCCCCGGTGGAAGCGCGCATCCGGCCTGGCAGCGTATCAGGGGCGGCCTCTTCCAACCCGGCTGTATCCACCAGCAACACCTTGGTGCCGGCCAGCATTGCCTCAGCTTCTTTACGGTCGCGGGTAACCCCTGGCGTGTCTGCCACCAGCGCTAGGCGCTGGCCGACAAGCCTGTTGAAAAGGGTTGATTTACCCACATTGGGGCGACCGGTAATAACGACTTTAGGCAACATTTCATTGGTTCAGATCAGCTATAGGCAGCAAGGGTTGCGTTGCGGGTGAGGATAATCAAAGTGTATCCTGCGGCGATCGGTGTCATGTCAGAGGGGCCGAACAGCCGAGCGGTTGCACCGATCGTGCCGGTGAACGGGTCCACATAGGCCAGCTCACTATGATCATTCGTGAGCAGCAGCAGGTTGTTCACCATCAAAGGTGCATTCCACTGAATCGGGTTGGTCTTGGCCTTCATATTCTTATAGGCAGGCATATCCAGGCTCCAGCACACCAGACCATCATCCTGATGAATGGCGACCAGCTTTTGTTCCAGCGTCAGCACGTAAATGAACTTACCCACGGCGCAGACAGGCTGATTACCTGCCGCATTATGTTCCCACACCTTAGCACCGGAGCGCAGATCGATAGCCTGTAACGAGCCACCCAGGCTGATTGCGTAAACCACCCCACCATAAATAACCGGTGCAGCCGCAATATCGGAGAAATCCAGAGGGTTGGATTGCCCAAACGATGATGCCAAACTCTTTTCCCAAATCGGCGTGCCGGAGTTAATATCCAATGCGGCGAGCGTTCCGGATGAGAAGCCAGCCACCAGAATGCCATCATCAATGGCCGGTGCGCCAATTACCGAAACGGAGGCAGGCTGATCCATAATCTTGCCGACAAAGCGCCAGCTTGGCGTACCGGTTTTCACCAGAAACGTCATTAACAGGTCGTTCTGGGTGATCACAGCCACCAGCCCATTGCCGATGGCGGGGGCGGAACGGGCCGGGAAATCAAGTTTTTGGCGCCAGATAATTTTACCGTCAGTTGGGCTTATGGCCACCAGCTCACTATACCCTGTGGAGACATAGATCAGGCCTTCATGATACGCGAGACCGCCCCCAATATTCAGCTCGGTTGCGTGCTTTGGCTTGGTGTCAGTGCGCCATACCTGCGTGCCGTCAGCACCTTTTACCGCCGTAATTTTGCCATTGGCGTCCATCGCAAAAATTTTGCCTTCGGCCACAATCGGGCTGGCCGCAAGCGGCTGGCGATAACCACCGCCTGCGCCGATCCCCACATGCCATGATTGGCCCAAATTGGCAGGGCCAGACATATTGCCCGCCGCATGGGACGGGTTGCAAAGGCTTTGCGGCCAGTCCCGCAGCGCGACGGCAGCCGGCATAGTGATTTTGGGTGGGTTAACCGCAACCTCCAGCGGACTGGTTTCCGGCTGTACCGGAATCTGGACGCCGATGGCGGTGGCTTTCTTGGCATCGCCACAACTTGCGAGCGACAGCGGCAGCAAGCCAATTGGCATCATCAACGCCATACGGCGCCCGAGTGTTTTTGTCATGGTCTGTATTATCCGTTCAGCTTGGCGAGGAGCCCGTTGGCGCGGTTACGAACCGCTTCCGGAGCGTTAGGGTCAGCAGAGATTTGTGCAAACAGAGATTTAGCGAGGTCGGTCTTGCCTTCATGCAGGTAAAGCAAGGCTTGGGTTTCTTCCGCAATATCGTGATAGGCGTTTTCCGGCACAGTCAGGGGTTGCAGCCGTGCCGCAACAGACTCATTGGGCGCGGTGCCGAGCGCATGTTGCGCCCAGAGTAAATTGGCGAGGTCACGCAGCAAGCTATCCGCGCTGCTATCGCCTGCAACATCGTTCCACAGCCCTTCAGCGGCATCAATCTGCCCGGCATCAGCATAAAAACCGGCAGCCTTTAGCTTCGCCAAGGTGCGATAGCCTTCCGGCGCGGTGGCGGCAAAGTTAACAAAGGCCTTGGCGTCCGCCACACGCTGGTCGTTGGTCAGGCTGCCACCTTGCGCATCGATCTGGTTTGCAAGTGCAATATAGGCTGTCGCTGCCTTGTCGTTCTGTTTTGCCTGATACCATTGCCAGCCTTGCTGGGCGCCAATACCTGCCAGGACCAGAATGGCGGCGCCGATCAGCAGCCCGCCATAGCGCTTCAGCAGGTTGGCTGCCTGCTCCGCCCGTAAATCCTCAGAAACTTCGTCAAAAATATCAACCACGCGAACTCAACCCTTTTTTACGCTCGCTCAGCATAGCCGTGCGCAAGGCGCTATACAACGAGGCGGCGCAATCGCTCGGCGACCTTTGCTGGCCCGATCAACGGCAATAAGGCCGCCATTTCCGGCCCTTGCTCTTCACCCGTAAGGCCCAGGCGCAGCGGATGGTAAAGTGCCCGGCCTTTGGCCCCGCTGGCGGCAGCAATGTCTGCCACCCAGGGCTTCCAAGTGGTGTTGTCCCAGGGTTCGGCAGGTAGGTTTTGCAGGGCGGCGGCCAGAATCGCAACTTCTTCCGGCGTTACCTGCGGCGGCGCGATGTCGCCGCTCACCACCTCCCACCATTGCCGTGCTTCGGTCAGCAAATCGAGATTACCGCGCACTGCCAGCCAGAAAGCTTCGGTGGCAGCTTCCGGCAGGCGGTCCTGCACCGCCGCAAAATCCAGCGCGTGCAGAATTTTACGGTTCAAAGCAAGCAGTTGCTTAGGGTCAAAGCGTGGCGAGGACCGGCCAAAATCATTGATGTTAAAGGCCGCCGCCAGCTCATCCAGCCGCAACGGCGCGGGGTCCTTATTGGTGCCAAGGCGGGCCAGATAGGCGGTGATGGTGGCCGCTTCGATGCCGTCCTTGCGCATGGCGCGCAGCGAAACACTGCCCAGGCGCTTGGATAATTTGCCGCCATCACCATCGCTGATCAACGGTAGGTGCGCAAAGCGGGGCAGGGGGGCGCTGGTGATGGCCTGGAACAGGTCAATCTGCACCGCGGTATTGGTCACATGGTCTTCACCGCGAATAATATGAGTGATTTCATGGTCCACATCATCCACCACCGAGGTGAATGTATATAAAGGTGTGTCATCCGCGCGGATCAGCACCGGGTCTGACACGGTGGCGAATTTCACCGTCCGGCCACCGAGCACCAAATCCTGCCAGGCGGCGGCACCATCGGAAAGCTTGAAACGCCAGTGCGGTTTTTTGCCCGCCGCTTCGGCGGCGGCGCGTTGTTCGGGTGTTAAAGACAGGCTGGCGCGGTCATAGACCGGCGGCAGCTTGCGCTTGATCAGCGCAGCGCGCTTGGCAGCAAGTTCTTCCTCATTCTCAAAGCATGGGTATAGCCGGCCGGCGGCTTTCAGCGCCTCAGCCACTTCATCATAACGTGCTGAGCGGAGCGATTGTTTGTCGGTCGAGTCCCAGTTTAGCCCCAGCCAGCGCAGGTCATCATAGATGCCTTGCTCATATTCCGGGCGGCCACGTTCAGTGTCGGTATCATCGAGCCTGAGCAGGAAATGCCCGCCTTGGCTGCGGGCGAACAAAAAATTAACCAGGGCAGCGCGGGCGTTGCCAACATGCAGATACCCAGTCGGGCTGGGCGCGAAACGTACTTTAACCATGGCGGGGGGTTAGCCCATTCTGCGGGCGGCGGGAAGCTAAGCCGCATCTCCCAGTTTTTTATACGGGCTGTCCTCATCCAATTCGGCCATCGCCCGCAATATGGCAGGGCGCTCAGCGGCCAGGAATTTTGCCACGGCGTCCGAGAGGCCGCGGTGGAAAATCCAGTGCGCAGAATAGGTTGGCTTGGGCGTGTAGCCGCGCTGGATTTTATGCTCACCTTGCGCCCCGGCTTCCACCCGCTTCAACCCGTGGGCGATGGCGTAGTCGATGGCCTGGTAATAGCAGAGTTCAAAATGCAGGAACGGCACATCCTCGATGCTGCCCCAGTTGCGCCCATACAGCGCCTCGCGCCCACGTAAATTGAGCGCCCCGGCAATTGGTTTACCATCACGCTCTGCCATCATCAGCACCACTTCCTCGCCCAACCGCTCACCCAGCAGGTCGAAAAATGCCCTAGTGAGGTAAACGCCGCCCCATTTACGGTCCACCGTCGAGAGGTAGAACTGGTAGAATGCATCCCACACCGCTGGTGTTAAATCCGCCCCGCTGAGCGCTTTGAAGGTTAACCCCTGGGCGGCATCCCGCCGCTCGCGCTTGATCGCTTTGCGCTTGCGTGAGGAGAGCGCTGCCAAAAAATCATCGAAATTCCGGTAGCCCTGATTATCCCAATGAAACTGCGTGCCGAGCCTCTGGAGCCAGCCGGCTTTGCCAAGCAATGCCCATTCCGCCTCACTGCAAAAGGTAATATGCACCGAGGAACAATCCAACGTCTGTGCCATTTTAATCAGCGCGTCGCCGACGGCTTCCGCCGGGAAATCTGGCCGGCAAAGTAGCCTTGGGCCGGGCACCGGTGAAAATGGCACCGCGACCTGCAATTTCGGGTAATATTGCCCGCCACCCTGCTCAAACGCGTTCGCCCAGCCATGGTCGAACACATATTCGCCGTAGGAATTGGTTTTGGCGTAGGCGGGCGCCACCGCCACCACTTCGCCGAGCGTATTTTTCAGCGCCGCATAGCGTGGAAACCAACCCGAGCGCTTACCGACCGACCCGCTATCCTCCAAAGCCGACAAAAACCCATACGAGACGAACGGGTTATCATCCCCAGCGCAGCGATCCCACGCCACCTGGCCGATTTCCGCGATGGCCGGGTAGAGCTCTAAGGTGAATTTTGATGGATCGTCACGCATAGCCTACCATATGTCACTACAAGATGTTTTTGCCAGTATCAGAGGAGCCTCCATGGCCGACGGACAAATCGCGACCCCGACCCGCAACGCAATTCGCTTGGCTGACTATACCCCGCCCGCGTTTAAGGTGGCTGAGGTGTCACTGGATTTTAATCTCGCACCCGAAGGGACCATTGTAACCGCGCAGCTGCGCATTCGCCGCAATGCGCCCGGCCCGCTGGTACTGGATGGGCGGCAGTTAGAATTGCTTGCCGTTGCGCTGAATGGCGAAAAACTTGGCGATAACCATTACACGCTGCGCGATAATAAACTGACCATTGCAGATGTTCCGGATGAATTTACCCTAGACACGAAAGTACGAATTGTGCCGGCGGCGAATACTGAGCTCTCCGGTCTTTATATGTCCGGCGCTGGATTTTTCACGCAATGCGAGCCGGAAGGTTTCCGGAAAATCACTTATTTCCCGGACCGGCCCGATGTGATGTCGCGCTATAATGTCACGCTGCATGCGGACCCTGCCAAATACCCGGTGCTGCTTTCCAACGGCAATAAAATCGCCGAGGGCACGGATGAGGATGGTAAAATCTGGGCACAATTTTCAGACCCACACCCGAAGCCCTCTTATCTTTTTGCGTTAGTGGCAGCAGATTTGGTGGCGGTGAAGGATGAATTCATCACCAAATCCGGCAAGAAGGTCGAGCTTGGCATTTATGTTCAGGCCGGTGAGGAAGCCCGTTGCGGCCATGCGATGGCGGCCGTGAAATCCTCGATGAAATGGGATGAAGAGAGGTTTGGTCTGGAATACGACCTGGATGTTTTCAACATCGCGGCGGTGTCTGACTTCAATGCGGGGGCGATGGAAAATAAGGGGCTGAATATTTTCAACACCGCCTATGTGCTGGCCAGTCCTGAAACCGCGACAGATGCAGATTTCCAAGGTGTCGAGCGCGTGATTGCGCATGAATATTTCCATAATTGGACCGGCGACCGGGTAACCTGCCGCGACTGGTTTCAGCTTTCGCTCAAAGAGGGTCTAACCGTCTTCCGTGACCAGGAATATATGTCTGACCAGTTTAGCGCGGCGGTAAAACGAATTGCCGATGTGCGGATGTTACGCACCACCCAGTTCCGTGACGATGCTGGGCCACTTGCCCACCCGGTGCGGCCAGATAGCTACCTTGAGATCAATAATTTCTACACCACCACAATTTATGAAAAAGGTGCGGAGGTGGTGCGGATGTATCTCACCCTCATGGGGCGCGATGCGTTCCGCAAGGGGTTCGACACCTATATTGCCCGCAATGACAATTCCGCCGCAACGGTGGAAGATTTTCTGGCCGCTATGCAGTCAGCCACGCCGATTGATCTTTCGCAGATTATGACCTGGTATGAGCAAGCGGGAACGCCAGAGATTAGCTTTGAAGAACATTATGATGCAGCTTTGCAGACATTCAAACTCACATTGCGCCAGCATACCAAACCAACGCCAGGCCAGCCGGAGAAAAAGCCGTTTTTGATTCCCGTCTCGATGGGGCTGCTAAACCCAGATGGCAGCGAAGGTATGGCGGATATTTTAATTCTGGATCAATCTGAAAAAACCTTCACCTTTATCAATATTCCAGCCCCCCCTGTCCCTTCTTTATTCCGCAATTTCTCCGCCCCGGTAAAATTGCTCGGACAAAGCCGCGCGCGGCTCGCGTTCTTGGCAGCCCATGATACGGATTTATTCAACCGCTGGGACGCGCTGCAACGTTACGCGACGCTTTGCCTGTTGGATGCAATTGCCGACCACCAAGCCGGCAAGCCGTTCGTGCTCGATAGGGCGTTGCAAGACGCCATCGCGAATATCCTGCGCGGTGCCGCGCACGACCCAGCTTTCGCAGCCGAGGCACTGATTTTACCGGGTGAGTCACTGCTGGCCGACGAGATGAGCGTGGTTGACCCTGATGCGATCCATGCGGTGCGGCTTGCCACCCGCGCCGCATTGGGCAAGGCGTTGAAAGCCGAATTCACCGCGGCCATGGCGGCGTTTGGCCAGGCGGCGCCGCTTGACCTTTCCGGCCATGCGATGGGCAGCCGGGCGGTGAAGAATGCCGCCCTGGGCTATTTAGCGGCCGCCGGCGACAATGAACCGGCATTGGCGCAATTCGCGGCAAACGCCAACATGACTGACACATTAACGGCACTCACCATTTTATCGGAAACCGCTGACACGAATCGGGATAATGCGCTGAACGAGTTCTATGGGCGTTGGAAATCCAACCCGCTGGTGCTTGATAAATGGTTTGCCGTGCAAGCCCGTGCAGGCGCGCCGGACACCTTACAAAAGGTTCAATTTTTAACGAAACATGCCGATTTTGACTTAAAAAACCCCAACCGTGTACGCGCGTTGATCGGTGCCTTTGCCAGCAATCAGGCGAAGTTCCATGATAAATCAGGTGCGGGCTATAAGTTGCTGGCAGACACCATCATCGCTTTGGATGCCAAAAACCCACAAATCGCCGCACGGCTTTGCACGGTGCTAGGCTCCTGGCGGCGGTTTGATTCGGTTAGACAAGATTTAATGCGGGAGAACCTTGAACGGATTCTTGCTATTGAGGCACTAAGCCACAACACTTACGAGATGGCGTCCAAGGCGCTGGCTTAACCAAGGGAAACGCGATGATCGAGCTTTCATACTGGACGACGCCAAATGGCCATAAGATTACAATCTTTTTGGAGGAAGCTGGCCTGCCGTACCAGGTGAAGCCGATAAATATTTCCAAGGGCGCGCAATTTGCGCCAGAATTTTTAAAAATAGCCCCCAATAACCGCATCCCGGCGATCGTTGATACAGCACCCGCTGATGGCGGTGCGCCGATCAGCGTGTTTGAATCTGGCGCGATCCTGCAATATTTAGCGGAAAAAACCGGCATGTTTTTGCCATCTGATGTGCGTGGCCGAACCGAGGTGATGGCGTGGTTATTCTGGCAAATGGGTGGGCTCGGGCCGATGGCTGGGCAAAATCATCATTTCGGCACCTATGCGCCAGAGAAGCTACCCTATGCGATCGACCGGTATGTGAAGGAAACCAACCGGCTTTACGGCGTTTTGAATAAGCGCCTGGCGGACCGGGCGTATATCGCGGGGGATTATTCAATCGCGGATATGGCGTGCTATCCCTGGATTGTCCCTTACGAACGCCAGCAGCAAAATATCGATGAATTTCCGCATCTGAAGCGCTGGTTTACGGCGATGGCGCAAAGGCCAGCGGTTGCGCGTGCGTATCAAATTGCTAAAGACATCAACGATAATCCAACCGTCACACCGGAATCCCGGGTGCATTTATTTGGTCAGGTGGCACAATGAGTTCGACGAGAAAGCTATATGAATTGGCGTCTGCTGATACATCAGTGCGGTTCAGCCCCTATTGCTGGCGGATCAAGTTGGCGCTGGCGCATAAAAATCTCAGCTATGAGACCATTCCCTGGCATTTTACTGAGAAAGACGAGGTTGCATTCAGCGGTACCGGCAAAGTGCCGATATTAATTGATGGTGAAGCAATTATCCATGATAGCCAGGCGATTGCGGAATATTTGGAAGCAACCTACCCGAACGGTGCCACCTTATTTAACGACCCGGCAACCAGGGCTTTGACGATGCTCGTGAAGAACTGGACCGAGCTAACTTTGCATCCGGCCATCGCCCGGCTGGTGGTGCCGAATATCCACGCCATGATCGCACCGAAGGATCAGGATTATTTCCGCCGCACGCGCGAGGCGGTATTTGGCGAGACTTTTGAGGAGATGGCGGCGAAGCACGCACAATATTTACCCGCGTTCCAAGCCGCCTTGGTGCCGTTGCGGGCCACGCTGAAAACGCAGCAATTTATTGCGGGCACCGGTCCGGCCTATGCGGACCATATTGTGTTTGGTGCGTTGCAATGGGCGAAGTTAACCAGCCCTGTGCCGCTGCTAGAAGCCGATGACCCGATTGCACTCTGGATGGCAGCATTGCTGGCGGGCTATGGTCTCGCGCCATGAACGAACGAACCATCTAAAGCGGTGTGTTTTAGCAGTTTCGTTGCCTAACGCAGATACATAACCCGCAGCACCACCATCCAAGGTGCGCCAACCAGCCCGCTTTGGTTGGTTGGCACATGGGTCATTGTCACCGCATCCTCCACATTGCCGCCCACGACACTGATCTGTTGTGCCGCGATCTCCACCACGATGCTGCAATGAGCGGGAAATAGTTTGGCCGTCGGCAGGTCGGCAAATGTCAGGCTGCGGGCATGGCCGCGCCCAAAGCACACTAAGTCACCCAGGCGCGGCGCATAGCTTTGCGGATTTTCAGCAATCAATAGCGGGTTGGGAACCTCACCTTGGGCTGCCCGCGCGGCGTAATTAATATAGTAGGCATGGTCAGCAGCGTAGGGAAAATTCCGCCCCGCCCCAGCAATGCGCATCACGTACGAGATAAACGCCGCAGACCACGCATATTGGCCATTTACCGCAACCGAAAAAACCTCGCCGTTTGCGTCATGTTTGCCAGTCCAGCGATTATCCGGATCGTTTGCATTGAGCCCTTCCCACCAATATTCGCCAATCCGCTGCCATAGGCCGGGCTGGCGTTCCGCCATCGTGACCTCGGTCTGCATATAGCCAGCATCGTCATTATCATCGACGCGCATACCGAATAGCCGCCACTCATCCATCGCCACCGCCACAGCATCGGTGCGCGAAAATGCTTCGTAGGGTTTTTGGGCAAAAGGTGGGGCGTGCCGGTCTGGCGCGCAGCCGCTCAAACTGATCGCAAGACCAACCAGAGCGGCTGCAAAAAAGCGCAATCAGGCAGTCTCTTTAAATATCTCATGCAGCGCATCGGCGTGCGCACGGCACAGGCCGCGCTCGGTGATGAGGCCAGAAACCAAGCGTGCGGGTGTAACATCAAATGCCGGGTTTGCCGCCGGGCTATCCTTTGGCACAATGCGAATGGTGGCAATCGCACCATCGAGTGCACGGCCCGTGATGGTGGTCACTTCCGATTGTGCGCGTTCTTCGATGGGAATATCCGAAAGCCCGTCGCTGATGGTCCAGTCGATGGTCGAGGACGGCAGAGCCACCCAGAACGGCACGCCATTATCACGCGCTGCCAGCGCCTTTAAGTAAGTACCAATTTTATTGGCCACATCGCCGGTCCGGGTCACGCGGTCGGTGCCCACAATCACTAAATCGACATCGCCGCGCTGCATCAAATGGCCACCGGCATTATCGGCAATCACGGTATGGGGAACACCATGCTTGCCAAGCTCCCACGCCGTAAGTGAAGCGCCTTGATTGCGGGGGCGGGTTTCTTCCACCCATACATGCACATCAATCCCTGCATCATGCGCCATATATATAGGTGCGAGTGCAGTGCCCCAATCAACGGTCGCCAGCCAGCCGGCGTTGCAATGGGTGAGAATATTTACCGGCTTGTTGCTGCGGGCGCGCTCAGCAATTAGTTGCATGCCATGCTTGCCAATGGCAGCGTTGGTGGCCACATCCTCATCGCAAATTTGCGCCGCTTGCGCATAGGCGGCCGCCGCGCGGGCATTGCCGCCGAGCGGACGCAAAGCAGCTTCCATCCGGGCCAGCGCCCAGCGTAGATTAATCGCCGTTGGGCGGGTTGCACCCAGCACCGTTATTGCGTGCGATAAATTCGCATCCGACGGATCAGCCCGCATCGCCAGTGCGACACCATAAGCAGCACTGGCGCCAATCAGCGGCGCACCACGCACCAGCATGGCTTTAATCGCGTGCGCCACCTCGTCCATGGTGGTCAGGCGCACCAAATCGACCGCCCAAGGCAGCTTCGTCTGGTCGATAATCCGAACCACCCAGCCATCGGTCTCATCCACCCAGATGGAGCGGAAGGGGGTGCCATCAATTTTCATAGACGCAAAATCCTATAATTTTTGGTGCAGGGCGCATACCAGGGTGAATAGCCGCCGGGCGGTTGGGAAATCAATCACCACCTTACCCTCCAGCCGTGCCTGCATCAGTTCAGCGCCTTCATTATGCAGCCCGCGTCTGCCCATATCGATCGCCTGAATGCGGGCTTCACGCCCCTCCGCAATGGCCCCGGCATAGGAGTCCAGCAGCATTTGGTAGTCTTTAATCAACATTTTGAACGGGCCCATCGCCAGCACCAGCGCCACGACTGGCTGGTCGTCGGTGTCACGAATATCAAAGACCATTCTACCTTCCTGGATCGATAGATGCAGGATGCTTTGCAATTCCGGATGGCCGGTGGGCGCGAATTCGTTGTCGTCCTGTAAATCCGCGACCGCCTGGGCGCGGTCAGCTTCTTGCAGGGGCGAGAGCCGGTGTAGCGACTCTCCGGCCAACACAATTTTTGTCAGCCGCCCCGTCATGGCAGCACTGGCCTCGTTAGCCCTAACTTGAGCAGTATCCCGATGGTGGCGCCCTTCGCCATGCGCAATGCCACCATGCATGCCACGACCAGCAAAACCAGTAATGCCCCGTATTCAAAAGCGCTTGGTTGCCAGCCAAACCGGAAAATCATAACGACAATGAATGCCAGAATATGTAACACCACCAGCATAGCGATATAGGGCGGCGCGTCATCCGAAGGCATGTCGCCCAAAGCGGCGTCGCAATGCAGGCATTTGGCGTGCACTTTTAAATAACCGTTAAAAATCGGCGCTTCTGCGCAACGCGGGCAGCGGCCACATACGCCGCGCCAGATGGTTATGCCCCAGCCCGGCATGTCTGGCGCAGCGGGCAGCAAGCCCGGCGGCGGCCAAATTTCAGGCTGGTTCGTTAGCTCATGTATTGCCACCGGGCCCTCAGCTTTGTGGTTTGCTCAAGCCGTATTAGCCACCTCAATTGTAAAAAATTCAAGTCATGCGGCCAGCCCAGAGGGTTGCACCAATCGCTTGCATCTTGACATCGGGGGCTTTTTGAGCGCGCTACATCGCGCGGCATTTCAGGAAGAAAACCATGCAAAAACACGATTTAAAAGTTTACCCATCGAAAGTTGCGCTCAAGCGCGAAGACCAACTGGCGTGGAAGATCGCCGGTGTGGCAGCCGATAAGGTGGCCGTTGAAAAAGACGTGACCGCGATGATTATCAATCGCATCATTGATAACGCATCGGTTGCCATCGCCTCGGTCAATCGCAGCGCCCCCACGTCGGCGCGTGGCATGGCGCTTGGCCATACCCGCAAAGGCGGCGCCACAGTTTTCGGTGTGCCAGCGCGCATCACCGTCAGCCCTGAATGGGCGGCCTGGGCCAATGGTACCGCAGTGCGTGAATTGGATTATCACGACACGTTCCTCGCGGCTGATTATTCGCACCCTGGCGATAACATCCCACCCATTCTGGCGGTGGCACAAACGATGGATCGTTCCGGCAAGGATCTCATCCGCGGTATTGCCACGGGTTATGAAATTCAGGTTGATCTGGTCAAGGCGATTTGCCTGCACGAACATAAAATCGACCATATCGCGCATCTGTGCCCGGCACAGGCGGCGGGGATCGGCACGCTGCTCGGGCTGAAACAGGACATTATTTATCAGGCTGTGCAGCAGGCTGTGCATGTTTCGTTCACCACGCGGCAATCGCGCAAGGGCGAAATCTCCTCCTGGAAAGCATTTGCACCAGCCCATGCCGGCAAGCTCGCCGTGGAAGCGGTTGACCGTGCCATGCGCGGCGAAGGCGCACCGAGCCCGGTCTATGAAGGTGAAGATTCCGTGGTGGCCTGGATGCTCGATGGCAAGGACGCGCTCTATCATGTGCCGCTGCCCGCCCCCGGCGAGCCCAAGCGCGCGATTATGGACACGTTCACCAAGGAGCATTCAGCCGAATATCAAAGCCAGGCTTTGATCGACCTCGCGTTTCGGATGCGTACTCAGATTGATCATTTCGAGACGATTGAAAAGATCATCATCCACACCTCGCACCACACCCACTACGTCATCGGGACCGGCGCGAACGACCCGCAAAAGATGGACCCGAAAGCCAGCCGCGAGACGCTGGATCATTCGATCATGTATATTTTTGCGGTCGCGCTGCAGGATGGCTTCTGGAACCACGAAACCTCCTACGCGCCCAAGCGTGCTGGCCGGCCTGATACGGTCGCGCTGTGGCACAAAATCGAAACCAAGGAAGATCCGGAATGGACCCGGCGCTATCATACACTTGATATCAGCGACAAAGCCTTCGGCGCCCGCGTTGAGATCCAGTTCAAGGATGGCTCAAGCCTGATTGACGAAATGGCGGTTGCCAATGCCCACCCGCTTGGTGCCAAGCCGTTTGAGCGTGAGGACTATATCAATAAGTTCCTCGCCATTACCGATGGCATCATCTCCACCCGCGAGAGCAACCGCTTCCTGGAAGCGGTGCAGAATTTGCCGCGCCTGGGCAAGGGAGAGCTTGGCCAGTTGAATGTGGCGTTGCCAGCCGGCACGTTGGACGACGCTAAGCCTGGCATCTTCTGACGCCGACCGAATCGGGGCACTGCCGCACCACTATGGTGAAGCTGTGCCCCGATATTTTTGACCTCTCAGCCAGCCTCAAGGAAACGCACGATGAGCGAAACCATTCTACCCAAACCGAAAAAATCTGTGGCACTGTCCGGCGTCGCCGCCGGCAACACCGCGCTCTGTTCGGTTGGGCGCAGCGGCAATGACCTGCATTATCGCGGCTACGACATTCTGGACGTGGCTGAAGCCTGCGAGTTTGAAGAAATCGCTTATTTGCTGGTGCATGGCAGCTTGCCGAACCTGGCTGAACTGCAAGCCTATAAAACCAAATTGCGGGCGCTGCGCGGCCTGCCAGCCGCCGCCAAAACAGCGCTGGAGGCGCTGCCCGCCAGTGCGCACCCGATGGATGTGATGCGCTCCTACGTCTCCGTATTGGGCTGCCTGCAGCCGGAAATGCACGACCATAACGCGGCCGGTGCCCGCGATATTGCTGACCGCCTCATGGCCTCGCTCGGCTCTGCGTTGCTCTACTGGTATCATTATGCGGTGAACGGCACGCGCATTGAGGTGATGACCGATGATGATTCCATCGGTGGGCATTTCCTGCATCTACTGCATGGTAAGGCGCCGTCTGCCTCCTGGGTGCGGGCCATGCACACGTCTCTCATTTTGTATGCCGAGCATGAATTCAACGCCTCCACCTTCACCACCCGGGTGATTGCGGGCACCGGATCAGATTTTTATTCCGCCATCACCGGCGGCATCGGTGCGCTGCGTGGCCCCAAGCATGGTGGCGCCAATGAGGAAGCCTTCGAAATTCAGAAGCGCTACGCAACGCCCGATGAGGCGGAAGCTGACATTCGCCGGCGGGTGGAAGCCAAGGAAGTGGTGATTGGTTTTGGCCATCCGGTCTATACCATCGCCGATCCGCGCAACGCCGTGATCAAGCGGGTTGCGCGTCAACTCAGTGAGGAAGCTGGCAACACCAGGATGTATTCAATTGCTGAACGGTTGGAAGCGGTGATGGCCGATGCCAAGCGGATGTTCCCGAATCTCGATTGGTTCTCGGCGGTGTCCTATCATATGATGGGCGTTCCAACCGCCATGTTTACGCCATTATTCGTCATCTCCCGCACCTCCGGCTGGAGCGCGCACATCATTGAACAGCGCATCGACGGAAAAATCATCCGCCCGTCAGCGAATTATACCGGGCCGGAGAATCTGGTTTTCGTTCCCATCAAAGAACGCCAATAGCGTTTGCGCACTATGGTGAACAAAATTTTTGGTGGTGAGACTGGTGTCTGTTAAAGCGCAGTTAAAGCGCAGTTGATGCAAAAAACGCCGCGGTGAAATTCCAATTGATGTTTTTTTTGCACGTTGCCAAAAAAAATTGATTGAAAACGCGTTATTCGTGCTGTTTTTTGTTGACGACACTACCCGAGAAGCGGAATAGCGAATCTTGCGTGCGTCGCGCGATTCGCGCCGCAACCGATTTACATCCGTATCGGTCAAGAGGCACCGCACGCGAATTAGGAAGGACGGTCATGGACCGTAACGTCGACGTGCCCGAACAAAGTCGCTTAGGCGATCAGATCGGTGCAAGGCTAGGACAACAAAAAGCCGCAATCGATACATGCGGTGGCTGGACAATTATTTTTGGCCTGCCGATTTCGTCTTTGCTGCGGTGCGTCAACGTTGCACCAAAACCAGCTTTCTCCCACCCATGAGCGAAGGAGCAACCCTCGTGACCAACGAAGATACCGATACCGTACGTGCCCAACCGCTGGCCGTGAAAGCGCCCGCGAAAAAGACTGCCGCGAAGAAGCCGGCTGCAAAAAAGCCTGCTGCGAAGAAAGCCGTTGCTAAAAAAGCTGCTGTGAAGAAACCGGCTGCTAAAAAAACTGCCGTGAAGAAACCAGCTGCCAAGAAAGCCGCTGTGAAGAAGGCTGCGCCGAAGAAGGCCGCCGCCGCCAAGAAGCCGGCTGCTAAGAAAGCTGCCGTGAAGAAGCCGGTTGCCAAGAAGGCCGCCGCCAAGAAGGCTGCACCGAAGAAAGCCGTAGCCGCCAAGAAGACCGTTGCCAAGAAGGCCGCTCCGGCCAAAAAGGCAGCGCCCGCGAAGAAAGCCGCACCAGCTAAAAAAGCTGCTGCCAAAAAGCCCGCCGTAAAGAAAGCGGCGCCAAAGAAAACCGCGGCAGCAAAACCGGCGGTTAAAAAGACCGCTATAAAAAAACCACGTAAGGCGAAAGCACCGGAACCGATGGTAATGGTTGCTGAACCACCGACCGAGACCATTAACTAAGGTCTTTGTCTCATAGACCAGTTTTTGCTGGTTTAGCTTCAAAATGCAGGCGCGCAAACGCCTGCATTTTTATTTGTCAGCGGTTCAGCCAGTCCTCGATCAACCGGCGCGCAATCGAATCATGCGGCGGTAGGTTGAAACCAAGCGCCGCGCGGTTTTCAATGTCGGCACGTTTGAACCACCGCGCATCGCGCATCTCAGCGGTCTCCAACGTAATCTCTTCGGTCAGTGCCTCGGCATAGTAGCCAAGCATCAGCGATGCCGGAAACGGCCAGGGTTGGCTGGAATGGTAGCGCACATGGCCAACCTGCACGCCAACCTCCTCAAACACTTCGCGCCGGACAGCATCTTCGAGGCTCTCACCCGGCTCCACGAAGCCTGCGAGGGTGGAATAGAAATTCCGCTCGGGCGGGAATTTGTGAGATTGCCCAAGCAGGATTTTATCATCCTTCGCGACCAGCATAATCACGGCAGGGTCGGTACGCGGAAAATGATCAGTGCCGCATTGGGTGCATTGCATCACGTAGCCGCCGCGGGTGGGCGTATTCGCACCACCACACACGGAACAGAATTTGGTTTTGGCGTGCCAATGCAGCATGGCCCGCGCGGTTGCCAGTATCGTCGCATCATCCGGGTGCAACGTGCCAGTGATCTGCCGCATGTCGGTAAAGGGCATTTCGGGTAATGCAAGTGCTGCATGCGGGTCTGCCAAGCCCGAGACATCAGCGGCGAATAGCGGAACTTCGTTTTGCAGGCCCAAAAATATGTAGTTCAACGAAGCATCTGGGCGGGGCACGAGCAGCGCTGAAGGGGCCCGCGCCTCCATACCGGTAATCAGCGTCTTGCCCTGCCAGAACAGCACGAAACGGCTGTCAGGGTGCGCAATCGCGGTATCAATCCAGACGGCGTCCTCGCGCCGGTGGGCGGCGCGGTCGAGTGAACCGCCAGTATAGGCATTGGGTCGTGCGGGGGTGATTTGATCCATGTCCTGAAATTCGCATGGCGGGCAGTGCTGGGCAACCTTGCATCTGGCCTTCAAAGCGGGGATATAAGGGACGGGAGGTCGGCGATGGACATGTGCCTCGCCAACCCGGTCAGGGCCGGAAGGCAGCAGCCGCAACGAGTTTCCATATGGGTCGTTGTCCGGCCTCCCACCCTTTTTAGGCAAGGTATTTTGGCGCCGCATGGCTGGTTTGTTTGAAGATGAAGCCCCGCCACCAGCCTTTTCCGGCCCGTCGCTATTTGGTGACGAGCCGGAGGTAACGCCGCAAGCCGCCGCCTACCGGGTGCTTGCCCGCAAATACCGCCCCACCACATTCGATGATCTGATCGGCCAGGATGGCCTGGTGCGCACCTTGCGTAACGCCTTTGCGATGAACCGCATCGCCCATGCATTTATGCTCACCGGCGTGCGTGGCGTGGGCAAAACCACCACTGCACGGATTCTGGCGCGCGCCTTAAATTGCACCGGGCCGGATGACCAAGGCGGCCCCACGCCCGACCCTTGCGGCGTGTGCGCCAACTGCGTTGCAATTTTAGCTGATAGACACCCTGACGTTGTAGAAATGGACGCGGCATCCAATACCGGCGTGGATGACGTGCGCGAGATTATTGAGGCCACCCGCTTCAAACCGCTATCCGCACGCATTAAAGTATTCATCATCGACGAGGTGCACATGCTCTCGCGCAATGCTTTCAACGCGTTGCTGAAGACCCTCGAAGAACCCCCGCCGCATGTAAAGTTTGTTTTCGCCACCACCGAAATTCGTAAAGTGCCGGTTACGGTGCTCTCACGCTGCCAGCGTTTTGACTTGCGGCGTGTTGCTGTGGCGGAACTCTCGGCGCATTTCGCCCGCATCGCGAAACTTGAAAATATTGCCATTGCAGCAGAAGCGCTCGACCATATCGCGCGAGCGGCCGATGGGTCGGTGCGCGACGGGCTTTCATTGTTAGACCAGGCGATCGCGCGCGGGTCTGAGGACGGTACCGAGATCACCGCCGAGATGGTTGCCGAAATGCTTGGTCTCGCTGATCGCGGCTACGTGTTTGACCTGATGGAAGCGGTCATGGCCGGTGATGCTGCGGCGGCCTTGGCAGTAACCGACATCGCTCATGCGCGCGGTGCTGATCTCGGCGTGTTGATTGCCGATCTGCTTGGCCTCGCGCATCTGCTCACGCGTCTCAAATCCGTTCCCGCGCTCGCCACCAGCAATGCGCTGCCAGAAGCCGAGCGCACGCGTGGTTTGGCGCTGGCCAGTTCACTCTCAGTTCCTTGGCTGGGTCGGTTATGGCAAATGCTGTTAAAGGGCGTGGCCGAAGTTGAAGCCGCCCCGGACCGCCGTGCGGCCGCTGAAATGATCATCATCCGGCTCTGCTATGTGGCGGACATGCCGCCGCCTGCTGACCTGATCAAGAAACTTGAGCAGCAAGTTGCCAACAACCAAAATGGCGGCGGCATGCCAGGTGGCAATAACGGCGGTACGCGTGCAGTGGCCAATGGTGCGCCAGCGCAGGCCATCGCAGCGCCGCGGGCGATCACCTTTCAGGATGTGGTGGCACTTGCCAGTAGCAAGCGCGACGTGATGCTCTATGCCCATCTGCGGCAGTCGGTGCATATTGTTCGCTTCGCCCCGCCGGTGATTGAAATGCGCATCGACCCCGATGCCCCGCGTGATTTGGCACAGCGCCTTTCGGCCTTGTTGGAAGCCGAGACGAACCGCCGCTGGACCATCGTTATCAGCCAGGCGCCAGGGGCGCCGACCATCGCGCAAACCGAGCGTCAGGCGGAGAATAACGCATTCCAGGACGCGCTCTCGCACCCGCTGGTGCAAGCCATTTTATCGGAATTTCCCGGCGCTCGTATCGAAGCCTTGCATACGGCGCCTGAAGCCATAGTTGAAGAGCTCCCGCCTGATTGGACCGAGCTTTCGCCCCCTGATACCGCTTATATTGAAGAGGATGATGACCGATGAAGAACCTGGCTGGATTGATGCAACAAGCCAAGCAGATGCAGGCGAATATGGAAGCCATGCAGGCCAAGCTGGAAGCTGCGCAAATTGAAGGTGTCTCCGGCGCCGGCCTGGTGCGCGTCACGCTCACCGGAAAGGGTATACTGAAATCCATTAAAATTGACCCGAAAGTTGTTGATGCCGCTGAGACTGAAATGCTGGAAGATTTGATTGTGGCAGCTCATGCCGATGCGAAATCGAAACTCGATGCGTTTGCTGAAGCAGAGATGAAGACGGCCACTGGTGGGATGCAATTACCCGCAGGCTTGAAACTGCCTTTCTAACCAAATGGGTGGCCCGGAACTTGAACGGCTGATCAGCTTGTTCGCCAAATTACCGGGCTTGGGGCCGCGTAGCGCTCGCCGCATTGTGCTCAAATTGCTGCGTGAACGTGAGACGAAATTGCTGCCATTGGCCGATGCAATTCGGGCTGCGGCCGAGAGCGTGAGAACCTGTTCAGCCTGCGGTAACCTCGATAGTTGCGATCCCTGCAGCATCTGCGCCTCACAAGCCCGAGACCCGGCCATTTGCGTGGTGGAAACGGTGGCGGATTTATGGGCGCTGGAACGCGCGCTCATCTATCGTGGCCGCTACCATGTGCTAGGCGGCTCGCTCTCAGCTTTGGCAGGGCGCGGGCCAGAGGATTTAGCGATTGCGTCGTTACTCACGCGCTTGCTGGAAGACCCACCCCAGGAAATTATTTTAGCAATGCCCGCCACGGTGGATGGTGCGGCAACCGGCCATTATCTGGCTGAAAAACTCAAATCCTTTGGCATTCCCATCACGCGCCTGGCACAAGGTGTGCCAATGGGCGGTAGTTTGGAAGTGCTGGATGAGGGTACATTGGCAACCGCTTTGCGCGCCCGCCGCGTCACTTAGAGCCAGATCACATAAACCAGATCACATAAAACGGCATCGCTCTGCGATAACGCCTTACCTCATCGGGCCCTAAATCCCAAATTTGTCGCGCAGACCGTAATACCAGGCGCCTGCCGCGGTCAGCGGCACGCGGAATAATTTACCACCAGGGAATGGAAAGTAGGGCAGGGCGGCAAGCACATTGAAGCGCGCTGCCTCACCCGCGACGGCTTCTCCAAGCAACCGGCCCAGCAAATGCGTGGTGGTCACGCCGTGCCCGCTGCACCCGTGCGAATAGAAAACAGTCGGCGATAATTTACCCACCTGCGGAAAGCGCGTGAGCGTAAGAGCAAAATTACCACTCCACGTGAAATCAATCCGCGCATCTTTCAGGCTCGGGAATGTCCTCAGCATATGCGGGATAATTTTGGCGCGGATAGATGCCGAATCCGCCCCGCCATACACAATGCCGCCGCCATAAAGAATCCGATTATCAGCGGTGCGCCGGTAATAATCGAGCACATAATTGCAATCTTCCACACAGACATTGGAGGGCAATAGCTGTGCCGCTTGCGTACCGAGCGGTTCGGTTGCCAAAACCTGTGTCGAAACCGGCATAATTTTAGCGCTGAGCTCCGGCAACAGGTTGCCGAGATACGCGTTGCCACAAACCAGCACGTATTTTGCCTGCACCTGCCCCTGGGCGGTTGTCACCACCGGGTTCGCGCCCGTCTCAACCGCAATAACCGGCGCGTTTTCAAATATCTGACCACCTAAGGACTCCAGAGCGGCCGCTTCACCCTGCACCAGATTGAGCGGATGAATATGCCCGCCCAAATGGTCGACCAGCCCGCCAACATATCGGTCAGTTGTCACATGCGCGGCCAAACCATTCTGGTCCACCATCTCGAGGCAATGATGGCCGTATGAGGCCCAAACATCCCGGTGATGTTCCAGCCCGCGCATTTGTTTGGCGGTAAAGGCTGCGAATAATCCACCATTCACCAGATCGCAGTCGATTCGGTATTTTTCGATCCGCTCGCGGATGATGTTGCCACCTTCCAATGCCATGCCGCCAATCAGGCTCCCGGCGGTTTTGCCGTAGCGGGCTGCAATCACATCAAGGTCACGCGAATAGCCGTTGACAATCTGGCCCCCATTCCGGCCTGAGGCACCAAACCCAACGCGCACCGCTTCCAGAACAATCACCGAGAAGCCGCGTTCCACCAACTCCAGAGCCGCCGAAATACCGGTAAAGCCAGCACCGATCACGCACACATCAGCTTTATGGTTGCCGGTGAGACCCGGACGCGCATCCTGCCGGTTGGCGGTGGCGGCGTAGTATGATGGCGCGTGCGCCGTCACTGTTTAGAAGGACCCAATAAAGCCACACCAAACATCGCGCCTAGAATGGTCATGGTAATCACCATTAACCGAATTTTGTAGGCTTCATCCCGCGCTTGCGCCACCACTTCCACATGCATATTGGCGCGCGCCGCTGCCACGCGGTCTGCAATCGGGCCAGTGCCCTTCATAACAATCGCTGCCGTATCATCATCAGTCGCGTTGGCGAGGTTATTCATCGCGGTTTGCTGGTCAGCTGGCGTTGCTGCTTTCAGCACCGCATCCAGCGCCGCTTCCTGGTGCATCGCATCCACCACCGGCGCCGGGATCGAGAAGCTGGCGAATGTGCCAATCAGCCCTGGAAATAAAAAACAGGTTAATAGAAAGCCGATACGGCTATAGGAGATTTTATTGGCCATGATGAGGCCGTGCATGACCCGGAAACTCTCGCGGGTCAATTCACGTCCTCAACAGTCGCTCAGCCCTCGCGAATATCCTGCCAGGCTTCCGTGAAGGGCTTTTTGCGGAACGTCGCCCAGAAGAAATTCATCGAATAGCGCAGCCCGATGGTGAACACGCCTTCACCCACCAAGCGGCGGCCAGATGATTCGGCTGGCAGGCGGAAGGTGAACTTCACACCGCCCACTTTGGAAAGCCGGCGCGCCATGTCGGTATCTTCGCCATAGAAGGAGAAGCGCAAATCCGGGCTGCCCAATTTCAGCATGGCTGAGCGCTTCACGATGAAGTTACCGCCCTGCAGCATGGAGCCCACATTCAACACAAAGCGATTGAACAAATAAACCGAGAACGCCATCCGGTAATAGGCGCCCACCACCATGTTCACGCGCTTGGGCACGCCATAGTATATATAAGGACCAGACAGCGCGACGAGCTTTTCCGAGCGTGCAAACTGGTTCATCACCTCGGTCAGCCAACCGGGCGGGATCACGGTATCCGCATCGATATTGGCAATGAGCTCGCCAGATGAATGCTCGAACCCGCACCAACGCGCCTGCACCAAACCCTTGCGGGGTTCATCCACCACCTGCACGCCTTCAACCGCCAAAGCCACTTCGCGGGTATTATCGGTGCTGGCGTTATTCACCACGATGATTTCGGCATCCTTGCCGAGCACCTGGCCAGAACGCGCAATTTCGTCGCGAATGGCGGTGAGCGAGCGGGTCAGCAACGCTTGCTCATTATAGGCCGGGACGACAAAACTAATTTTCATTCTAAATGCTCCAGACTCGAAGGCAGATAACCTGTTAAACGGGCTATCAACAGCGGTTGGCCCGACAAAGCGAATGACAATTATATGACAGTTACGATTTGGAATTCCAGCACTTTGGGTTGACATCCGCAAGCCCGGACTGCATACCGCGCCACCGCTTAAACTTATTCACATTGAGAGCCTAAGATGAAGATCCGTAACTCATTGAAATCAGCCAAGACCCGCGACAAAAACTGCCGCGTCGTGCGCCGTCATGGCCGGGTCTATGTCATCAACAAAAAGAACCCGCGTATGAAAGCTCGTCAGGGCTAAGCCGCTTTGCGTTTAATTGTTTGATATTACACAAAAAACCCGGTCTTTGGCCGGGTTTTTTGTGGTCTCATTTTTAGGGTATTGCGGTGGCCAGATTCGGGATACATTAGAAGGCTGGCAATCTGAAGGGTCTGACAATGCAACAAGCCAAGCCGAAACCCGGCATTCTGGATAAACGCGCTGAGATAATCGCCGGTCTGCAAGCGATTCTGCCGGAGCGCGCCGTCATTGGCGACAATATCTCGCTAAAACCCTACGAAACCGACGGCTTGAGCGCCTATAAGCAAATGCCGCTCGCCGTGGTTTTGCCAGAAACTGAAGCGCATGTCGTGGCCATTATGAAATTCTGCAACCTGCATGGCGTTCGGGTGATCCCGCGCGGGGCAGGCACCTCACTCTCCGGCGGGGCGCTGCCAATGGCCGATGCGGTGGTGATCGGCATGATGCGGATGAACAAGATCCTCGATATCAACTATGCCGACCGCTACGCGGTGGTGCAGCCCGGGGTCACCAACATCGCCATCACCCAGGCGGTGCAGGATGAACAGTTTTTCTACGCGCCAGACCCTTCCAGCCAGCTCGCTTGCATGATCGGCGGCAATGTCAGCATGAATTCCGGCGGTGCGCACTGCCTGAAATACGGTGTGACCGCCAATAACCTGTTGGGCCTGCGGATTGTCACCATTGAAGGCGAGATACTGGAAATTGGTGGCAAGCAGATGGATGCCGCCGGCTATGACTGGCTGGGTCTGATCACCGGCAGTGAAGGCCAGTTGGGCATCCTCACCGAAGTGACAGTCCGGATTTTGCGCAGCCCGGAAGGGGCGCGCGCCATGCTTGCCGGTTTCGCATCCAATGAAGTGGCCGGTCAGTGCGTGGACGCCATTATCTCATCGGGCATCATCCCCGTGGCTTTGGAATTCATGGACAAGCCCGCGATCCACGCCTGCGAGGATTTCGCCCATGCCGGCTACCCGCTGGACGCCGAAGCTTTGCTGATCATTGAAGTTGAGGGGTCTGAAACCGAACAGAGCGAAATGCTGGCACGGATTCGCGATATTTGCGCCGCCTATCATCCGGTCTCGATGCGCGTTTCGCAAACCGCCGAGGAGTCCGCTGCCATCTGGAAAGGCCGCAAGGGCGCCTTTGGTGCGGTGGGCCGCATCAGCCCGGATTATCTCTGTATGGATGGCACCATCCCGACCAGCGAGCTGCCAAATGTGCTCAAGCGCATACAGGCCATGAGCGATGAGTATGGTTTGAAAGTCGCCAATATCTTCCATGCTGGAGACGGTAATCTACACCCGCTGATCATGTTTGATGCCAATGATGCTGAAAGCTTCCATAAGGCTGAAGCCTTCGGCGCCGATATTCTCAAGCTCTGCGTCGAAGTTGGCGGTTGCCTGACCGGTGAGCATGGTGTGGGCATTGAAAAGCGCGACCTGATGAGCGTGCAATTTACCCCATCCGAGCTTGACCAGCAGCGCCGCATCAAGTCCGCGTTCGACCCGGCTTGGTTGTTGAACCCATCCAAAGTATTCCCCTTAAGCGGCCTGGCAGCGGCAGAATGATGTCCCCCGATACTGAAGACGCGCTGGCCGAAATCATTCGTACCGCCAGCGGTCCTTTGCTGGTGCAGGGGAATGGCACCAAAGCCGGTATGTTGCGCCCCGTGCAGGCCAGCGCCACCATCAGCACCGCCAACGTTGCGGGCATTACGCTTTACGCGCCGAACGAGCTGGTGATGTCGGCAAAGTCTGGCACTAGGCTGGTTGAAATCGAGGCCGCTTTGGCAAAAGCCGGCCAGCAGATGATTTGCGAACCGCCGCATATTCACGGTGAAAACCAGACCATCGGCGGCATTGTGGGCAGCAATCTTTCCGGCCCCCGGCGCGTGACCGGCGGGGCCATGCGCGACCATGTGCTGGGGGTGCGGGCGGTCAATGGCAATGGCGAAATTCTGAAATTTGGTGGCCGGGTGCTGAAGAATGTCACCGGCCTGGATGTTGGAAAGTTATTAACCGGCAGCTTTGGCACGCTGGCGGTGATGACCGAGATCACGTTTAAGGTGCTGCCCGTCTCCGAAGCCACCGGCACGGTGGTGTTGTCAGGGCTGGATGCCGTGCGCGGTGTTGCCGCACTCAGCGCCGGTCTGGGCTCGCCATTTTCGGTCTCGGGTGCTGCCTATTTGCCACACGAGAAAAAAGTCTTTTTGCGAATTGAGGATTTTGCATCTTCGGTGAAATACCGCACGGAAAAACTGGCGTCGCAGTTAGCGGAATTTGGCGCGGCGGCCATCCTCGACACGGATGCCAGCAAAATCTTCTGGCGCGATGTGCGTGATTGCAAATTCCTGGATGATGCGCCCGCCATGTGGCGGCTGTCGGTGGTGCCGTCGGCCGGTCCTGCCATTCTGGCGGCGTTGGCGCCGCTTGGTGTGACTGGTTTTCTTGATTGGGGGGGCGGTCTCGTCAATCTCTCCGGCCCGGCGAATGAAGCCACGCACCAAGCCGTTTGCGACGCCGCCCGTGCGGTCGGCGGCATGTGGTGGTTGATGCGAGCGCCAGACCCGCTGCGCACCGCCGTCGATGTCGTTCCCCCCGAACCCCCGGCGCTCGCCGCCATTCGCGCCCGCGTGCAGGCCAGCTTCGACCCGCGCGGCATCCTAAATCCTGGCAGACTGAGAGCCGCCTGATATGCAAACCAATTTCACCGCCGCCCAGCTGGAAAAACCAGAAATTGCGGTTGCCAATAACATCCTGCGCACCTGCGTGCATTGCGGCATGTGCACCGCCACATGCCCCACCTTCGTAACCATCGGTGATGAGCTAGATTCCCCGCGCGGGCGGATTTATCTCATTAAGGATATGCTGGAAAATGATCGTGCAGCCTCGCAAGAGGAAGTTCTGCATCTGGACCGTTGCTTATCCTGCCTCTCCTGCATGACCACCTGCCCATCGGGTGTGGATTATATGCATCTGGTGGACCATGCCCGCGTGCATGTGAACGAAACCTATCAGCGCCCGCTGACCGACCGGCTGCTGCGCGGTGTGCTGGCCCAGATTCTACCCTACCCCAAGCGTATGCGTGCCGCCTTGAACCTGGCACGGCTTGCCAAGCCGTTCGCGTTTCTGCTCCCCGGCGAGAGCATGTTGATCAAGCGCATGCGGGCGATGTTGAACTTGGCACCGGCTAAAATGCCCGCGCCACAATCGCTGGGTGGCACTGTCCATAAAGCCATTGGGCGCCATAATGGTCGTGTGGCCCTGCTCGCCGGCTGCGCCCAGCAGGCGATTGGTCCTTCCATCAACACCGCCACAATTGAACTATTGAACCGCCTTGGCATTGAAGTGGTGATCCCCGAGGCCGCTGGCTGCTGTGGGGCTTTGGTGCATCATATGGGCCGCCACGATGAAGCGCTCGAAGCGGCAAAGCGTAACGTGAATGCCTGGAGCGATGGTGCCGAATATGACGCGATCATCGTCAATACATCCGGCTGTGGCACCGTGCTGAAAGATTACGGCTTCATGCTGCGCGATGATGCGATGGCTGCCAAGGCCGCCGCCGTCTCCGCCAAGACCATGGATATTTCAGAGTATCTTTTGAAAATTTACGAACCAACATCTGTCCCACCAGACATTACGGTTGCCTATCACGCCGCTTGTTCGTTGCAGCACGGCCAGAAAATCACTGCAGCCCCCAAAACCTTGCTGCGTAAAGCTGGTTTTAAGGTGGTTGAACCCAAGGACCCGCATCTGTGCTGTGGGTCCGCGGGCACGTATAATATCATGCAGCCCGACATTGCGGCTTCGCTGCGTCGCCGCAAGCTCGACACGCTCAAAGCAAAATCGCCGGACGTGATCGCTGCTGGCAATATTGGTTGTCTCACCCAACTCGCCGGTGACGGCATCCCCACCGTGCATATGGTGGAGCTTCTCAACTGGATGGCAGGCGGCCCCAAGCCCGCCGCACTAAACGGAGTTTAAAGCATGACATATCTTTTAGGCCGCGATATTGCCCATAAATCCGCCGGTGCCCGCTTCCGGGAGTTACTGGACCGCCCTGGTATTTTAGGCATTCCCGGTACCCATAACGGCATTGCCTCGCAACAGGCAAAGGCGGCCGGGTTCGAAGCTTGCTACCTCTCCGGCGCCGCCATGACCGCCTCGATGGGCTTGCCTGATCTCGGCATCATTACGGTTGATGATGTTTGCTTTTTCATCCGCCAGGTCAGCCGGGCTTCCGGTCTGCCAGTGGTCGTGGATGGTGATACCGGCTACGGCGAAGCGCTGAATGTAATGAACATGGTTCGCAGTTTTGAAGATGCCGGTGCCGCCGCCGTGCATCTGGAAGACCAGATTCTGCCGAAAAAATGCGGCCATCTGAACGATAAAAAACTGGCGACCCCGCAGGATATGGCTAACAAAGTTGCCGCCGCCGCCCATGCGCGCCGCCATCTCTACATCATCGCCCGCACCGATGCCGCCGCGAGTGAAGGCATGGATGGTGCCGTTGCGCGTGCCAAACTCTATATGGAAGCTGGTGCCGACGCGATTTTTCCGGAAGCGATGAATACTGAGGAAATGTTCCGCGAATTTGCCCGCCGTATGCCGGGTGTGCCGTTGCTCGCCAACATGACAGAATTTGGCCGCACGCCGTTCTTTACCAAGCAACAATTCGAAGATTTCGGCTATAAAATGGTGATCTGGCCGGTGACGTCACTGCGCGTGACCGCCAAGGCGTCCGAAAAACTCTACGCCGCCATCGCCCGCGACGGTGGTGCCCATAATTGCGTGGACGATATGCTCACCCGAAAGGATTTATATGAAACGATTGGGTACGCGGCGTTCGAGGCCCTCGACGCCAGCATCGTGAAAACTGTAGTGCCCGAACCGATCATCTAGGTAGCTGTCGCCACCGGTGGCGGTGCCGGCCACATGGTGTTGGATGAATTCATCGACCACCTTGTTAAATTGGTCTGGGTACTCCCAGAACATCATACGACCGCCGAACGAGACGGTGCGCGCCTCGGGCAGAAACGCGGCCAAGTGTGATTTTGCCTTCTCGGCCCAATGTTGCGCAATAATATAAAGCAACGGTCGGCTGCGGGCCACGCTAATGGCAGAGGCCGTATTGTCCGAGAACATGCATGAGGCGAAAAGCTGTGATGCCACCAGCGGATGCGTTTTTAACGCCTGCGCAATAATCCAGCTTAGCTCGTGCAGTTCAAGGTTGCGTTGGATCAGGATTTTCTCGACATAATGCCGAAGAAACTCGGTTTGGCCGCGCATATCGCGTAAATACACCGAATGGATGGCCGAAACCTCATCAAACGAACCTTCCGTCCAGGCATGTCTTTCAAAAGCCAGGCTGCGCGGTGGCATATCAATCGCGATCAGCGCTGCGAGAGAGGCAACCCCTTTCAGCCGCGCCAGCCCAAACGCAGTGTGCGTACCCGCCCCCCAGCCGACCAGGACCGGATTGCTCACCTTCAACGCCTCCAGCAAATGTGCCAAATCTTCCGCATGGGTCATGTAATCATTACCTTCCAGCGTGAAGCTAGAGGCGCCCTGGCTACGCGGGTCGTAGGCGATCACCCGATATTTCTGTGAAAGCGGCTCAATTTGCTTCTCAAATACATTTTTTGAGAATGTCCAGCCTGGAATTAGCACAATGGCTTGCCCTGTCCCACGGTCTGCGTAAGACAGCTCAACCCCCGGTGCAACGGTCACCCGACCGTCTTCCTTTATGGTTGTAAGACTGGCAAAACTCGTAACCGGCATCGATCGTTCCTCACAGCGAATGATCCAAGGCGATACATGTAATTTGCTTACAAAGTGTAAATTTTTGTCCGTGGCGTTTCATAATTTACGCGACCCACGTTATTATTAGCTCAACTCTTTGTTAACAGCCAGAGAAATGCGTTAAATTCTGAAACCTCTCATATGGCATCCGGTGGCTTCTGAAGCTAGGCACGCGCATGTCTATCTGCTTCATCGGCTCAGAAATTTACCGATTGCCAGTTTTTCAGCCGCCACATCCGCTGGCGGTACCGCGTGCCATGCTGGCGCACGACCTTTGCCGGGCCCTCGGCTGGCTGGCCGATTCACAATATATTGAGGCAACAGCAGCAACGCTGGCTGAACTCGCCCGCTTTCACGCAACCGATTATTTGGTGGCCTTACAAACGGCAGAAGCCCAGCAGAGCTTGCCGCCTGATGTCAGCGCGCGCACGCGCATCGGCAAAGATGCCAATGAAATTCACCCCGCAGTGTTCCGCCGCCCCGCCATTTCTGCTGGCAGCGCCCTGCAGGCCGCCAGCTTGGTGGCTGCCGGCGGGGCGGTTTACGCGCCCGGGGCGGGTAATCATCACGGCATGCCAGACCGCGCCAACGGCTTCTGCTTTGTTAATGACATCGCGCTTGCCATCCTGCGGTGGCGCGATCTCGGCATCCGACGCATCGCCTATCTCGACCTCGATGCCCATCACGGCGACGGTGTGGAGGCCGCTTTTGCCTCTGATGCTGACATATTAACCATCTCAGTCCACGAAGCTGGCCGCTGGCCACGCACCGGCACGGCCAGCGTGCCCGCCAACAGCATCTGGAATTTTCCGGTGCCACCCGGCTTTAACGACACCGAATTACGGGCTTTGATGACCAGCAAAGTCCTGCCGGTATTGCGAAATTTTGCGCCGGACGCGCTGATTTTTCTACCCGGTGCCGATGCTTTGCAGGACGACCCGATGAGCCGTCTGGCCTTGTCCAACAACGCCATTTGGGAGGCCTTAGCGGCGGTTCGGGGCCTCGCCCCACGTTTGGCGGTACTGGGCGGCGGCGGCTATAACCCATTCACCCTGGCGCGCTGCTGGGCTGGTATCTGGGCCATTTTAAACGATATTCCGGTGCCTGAGGCCCTGCCGCAGGCGGCGCAAAGCGTGCTAAGGGGGGCAGCGTATTTTCGGTCGGCCGGGCGCAACCCGCCGCCGCATTGGTTTGAACAATTGCGCGACGCCCCGGCAGAAGGGGCGGTGCGTGACGAGGTAAAAGGATTTTGGGCATGAGACTACTGGTTATGGCGTCTTGTCTGGTCTTGGCATCCGGCATTGCATCCGGCATTGCTCGCGCCGACTCGGAGGACCCCACCGGCCCGCAGCCAAAATTACCCACCGAACAGCTCACCATTATTTCCGATGACGGCAAGAGCCATGTTTTTAATGTTGAGGTCGCAGCAACCACCCAACAGCAGGATACCGGCCTGATGTTCCGCCCGTCGGTACCGGCCGATACCGGCATGCTCTTCCCTTGGCCACAGCCGCAAATCTCCGACATGTGGATGAAAAACACCATCGTGCCGCTTGATATGGTGTTTATCGGCGCCGATGGCACAGTGAAGGCAATTGCTGAGAATACCGTGCCTTATAGCCTGCGTGATATCTCATCTGGCGTGCCGGTTTTGGCCACTTTAGAGCTGCAAGCCGGCATTACGGCGGCTGAAGATATAAATGTTGGTGACAAGGTGATTGCCAAGCAGTTTCCTGGCGGCTAAGCCGTGCGCCATGGCGGGGCGTGGCGCAGCCTGGTAGCGCGCTTGTTTTGGGTACAAGAGGCCCCCAGTTCGAATCTGGGCGCCCCGACCATGTTAAAGCCCGACTTTTTAGGGAACCTATGATGCGCGCACGTATTTTTCTGCCTCCTCGGTCGGCCATGCAGTCTGGCACCGCCAAGACCCACCGCTGGGTGCTGGAATTTGAGCCAAACGCCGCTAAAATCCGCGACCCGCTGATGGGCTGGACCGGCAGTGACGATATGCTGAGCCAGGTGCGCTTGAGCTTCGACACCAGAGAGGCCGCGATCGCCTATGCCGACGCGCATGGCATTCCGTATGATCTGGAAATTCCATCCGTTCACGTGACCAAGCCGAAATCCTATGCCGACAATTTCCGCGCCGACCGCAAGGAAAACTGGACCCACTAATCCGCCTTTAGCGCCCTTAGCTCAGATGGATAGAGCACGAGACTTCTAATCTTGAGGCCGGTGGTTCGAATCCACCAGGGCGCGCCATATATTCCCTCAGTTTTACGCTTGACCGACTGTTGTTAGACACTTTTCGATTTAACCTGGGTGGCTTGCGCCACACATATCTCAAATATATCCAACGCATCGAAGGCGCGGTCCGTACCGTCGGGCGGCACGATAACGCCTAATCCTTCTGGGTAGCTGGTTGCACCGGCGATCATCAGATTATCCGGCAGACCAAAATCCTCGATCATCAAGCCGTTCACCGGGTCTGGCATCTTTGCCACTTGCGCCCTGCTGCGGGCACCGAAGAGTGCCGCAGTGTTGGAATAGCCGAATACCGGCTTACCGCGCCCTAAAAACCAGCCCAGCTCCACCAGCGTACCGGCATCTGCCGAGGCACCGCGAAATGGCGTGAGATTAGCGATGATGATGTCGCAATCGCCCATCATCGCAATATCCTTCTGGTAAATCGCCCGCCAGGCGGCATCCGCTGTCAGGCCGGATAAATCCCCGATCTCATCACCCACCGGCGCGCGGCCGATGATCCCGTATCTGGCGCAAATTGCGATTTTGGCAGCAGCATGCGCCACTGCATGGGGCAGAAACACATCCGGTCCAGCAAGATAGGCTTTCATGCTTGATGCTTTTCATCATCGGGCGCCCAAAACAGCAGCTTTCGCAAGCCCCGATCGACGAGCGTGTACAACAACACCGACATCACACACAGTAAAAACAACGCGGCAAACATCACATCTGTCTGAATGCGGGCATTGGCGTTGATCATTACATAACCAAGCCCGGACGATGCGCCCACCCATTCGCCGATGATCGCGCCAATCGGGGCCAGCGCTGTTGCCACGCGCAAGCCTGAGGCAAAAGCGGGCAGGGCGGCGGGTAGCCTGATGTAACGCAGCGTGGCAAAGCGCGAGGCGTTCATGGTGGCTGCCAGGTCAATCCAGCCAGGTTCGGTCAACCGCAACCCATCCGCCAATGATGCCGTGACGGGAAAGAAAATCACCAGAATGGTCATGATGATTTTCGATGTCATGCCAAAGCCGAACCACAGCACCAGCAACGGCGCGAGGGTGAATACCGGGATAGCCTGGCTTAGCACCAGCACCGGCATCAACCAGCGCTGCACCGGCTTTAAGGCTGCCATCAGCAAGGCGGCGAGGGCACCCAACAGAGTGCCGAACAACAAGCCCAACAGAATTTCCGACAACGTAACGAGCATATTCTCGAATAAAAATCCGCTTTGCGCCAGCAAAGCCGCCCCCACATCTGGCGGGCTTGGCAGCATATAAGGTGGCACCGGGCAAAATTGCGTGATGGCCCACCAGACGGCGATGAACACCACGAATGTAATGGCTCCCCTCATGCCGCGAGCATTCGTAAAAGCTCTGCCTGCGTCTGTAGTAATCCCAAATTATCCAACGCCCTGGGGGGCGTGCCCGGGACCGCAATCGGCGCGCCAAGCCGGGCCGGTGCACCCGCCAACACCACCAGATGATGGCTAATCCGGCAGGCTTCCAGCGGGTCGTGTGTAATCAGCAACGTGGTGCAGCCGGCCAGCAATTCCGCTGCTAAATCCTGGATTTTTGTCCGTGTAATCGCATCCAGCGCCGAGAATGGTTCATCCATCAGCACAATCGGCCGTTGCTCGTACAAGGTTCGCGCAATCGCCACACGCTGGCGCATGCCGCCGGAAAGTGCCGCCGGTAAGGCTTGTGCCCGCGCGGCCAATCCCACCCGCTCCAGCAAATGCAAAGCGCGTTCGGGCTCAGGCGTCTCGCCCCGCAGATTCGCGCCCAGCATCACATTCTCAATCACCTTTGCCCACGGCACCAGCAAATCCTGCTGCGCCATGTAAGCGATGCGCCCGGCCAGCGGCTTGCCATCCGAAGCGCTCACACTGCCCGCAAACGGCGCTTCCAGCCCTGCGATAATCCGCAACAGGCTGGTTTTACCAACGCCACTTGGTCCCAGCAGGGCGACCAGTTGGCCGCCTGCAATCGTCAGATCAAGATGTTCAAAAATAACCTGCCCGCCATAATGCAAAGCCAAATCCTGGATC
Organism: Acidocella sp. 20-57-95; assembly: GCA_002255575.1. Classification (GTDB taxonomy): domain Bacteria; phylum Pseudomonadota; class Alphaproteobacteria; order Acetobacterales; family Acetobacteraceae; genus Acidocella. The sequence continues at coordinate 73,258 of NCAT01000007.1, read as the reverse complement.
AGCAGAGACGGGCAGGAACTCACGCCGCGATGGTCACCGCATAGGCGGAAACATCACCCTTATGCTTAATCATGCCTTTGGCGTACATGAAGTCCCGATAGGTCGCATAGCGCTTAACGTCCAAATAGGCGGGGTTTTTGGCAAAATACGGCACGCTCTGGAACCAGCCGGTTTTATTCAACAAATTATTCACGCCTTTTTGGTCGGCAATAAACTTTTCCCACATGCCTGCAGGGTCTTTGCGCAGCGCGTCACCGCCTTGCTTCACCGCTTGCAAAAATTTCGGCAAACGCGGGTCCTTCAGCGACGCCGTGTTCGACATCATAATCAATTCGTCAGATGCCGGCACGCCGTAATCCTCGGGCAGAAACACCACCGGGTTCTGGCCTTTTTCCTTCAAATCATTTTCTTCAACATTCCGGTAGCCGCCAATAACAGCGTCAACCTCTTTGGACATCAGCGCCACCACGATATCGAAATTTACATTCACCAGCGTTATGTCTTTAAGGGTCAGTCCGGCGCTCGCCAGCATCGTACCGATCAGCACATCATCAACGCCCGCGACTGAATACCCCACCTTGCGGCCCTTCAAATCGGCAACTTTGGTAATCCCGGAAGTGCCGAGTGCCATCAGCGTATTCAAAGGCTGGTTGATCAGCGTGCCGGTGCGCCGTACCGGCAACCCCTGGTCGCACAGCAAATAAAGCTGGGTCTGATAAGACAGCGCCATGTCCGCCTTGCCGGCAGCCACCATCCGCGGTGGCAGGTCTGGGTCGGTCGGCGCGACAATATCCACATTCAGCCCGGCTTTTTCGAACGCGCCGATATACTTGGCAGCAAAAATTGGCGCATGGTCAGGATTCACAAACCAATCCAGCAGCACAGTGAATTTCGGCGTATCAGCAAGAGCTTGCGCAGCAAACGGCAGGCTGACGACGGAGCCAAGAACGGCGCGGCGGGATACAGACATGAATACGCTCCAAGGTTTTTTCTTACGACTCCCATGCCAAACAAGCCTGCATGCAGCAAGCTTCCCGGGTGATTAGGTGGATTGCAAATAATGCCAGCCCGTATTCCAGAATGCAGCCTCTAATTGTGTTGCGGTCCGAAATATTTTTAATAAGGTCGCGTAGCGGGCCGCGGCCCCCTTTCGATGCCCCAGAGCGTCAATGCCCCGAATCGCCTGATTAACGCTCGCCAGATAATCCGGCCCAGTATAGGTGTTGATCCAGTCCTGGTATGGGTTGCCCGGGTGGGACTTCATGGCAAGATCCGCGCCGATTTCAGCGTAGCCCACAATGCAAGGTGCCAGCGCCACCAGCAGGTCCAGCGCATCGCCGGACTGGCCACATTCCAACACGAACCGTGTATAGGCCAGCAGTTCCAGCGATTCCGGTGCCGCCGCCATGCGCGCTTCATCGATTCCCCAACTGGCACAGTATTTTACGTGCAGTTTCAACTCGCCGTTGAGCAGAAACAGCGCCGTGTCGAGCGCTGCCTGCATATCGGCAGGGTTATCTTGCTTATAGGCCAGTAACGCATAGGCCCGGGCATATTGGATGAGAAACAGATAATCCTGGATCAGGAAGTTCTGAAATTTCTCCCGCGCCAGGCTGCCCGCGCCCAAGGCTTGCACAAAAGGGTGGTGGGTATAGGCGTGCCAGTCGCACTTCGCATCCTTGCGTAACTGGCCGAACAAGCCATGGTCGAGGGTCAGTGTGTCGTTCATCCGGCAAACTCCAAATTTGCGGCATCTTCCCGCTCACATGAGGCCCGTCAAGCCAACAGCCGGGGTGCGCCACAAATTTGACTTTTTGCCAAAAAAGACTATAAAACGTATAGGTTTTAGGATAATTTCTTTAATGTTTTCAGTGTGTTACGCGCCTTCCGGCGACTCTTGTGCCGAATATCGCGGCCCAGCCTCTCTAAACCATACCTAATATGAGCGATACCACAGACGAACCCGGCGCCGGGCCCCTTCCGCTGCGCGGCATGGAGCCTGTCTCGATCGAGCAGGAAATGCGTAAATCCTACCTGGATTACGCCATGTCCGTGATTGTCTCGCGCGCGCTGCCAGATGCGCGGGACGGGCTAAAGCCAGTGCATCGGCGCATTTTGTTCGCCATGAATGAGAGCGGCAACACGCCGGACAAACCCTATCGCAAGTCTGCCCGTATGACCGGCGACGTGATGGGTAAATACCATCCGCACGGTGACAGCGCGATCTATCTGGCGGCCGTCCGGATGGCGCAGGATTTCTCAATGCGCCTGCCGCTGATCGATGGTCAGGGTAATTTCGGCTCGATCGACGGCGATATGCCAGCCGCGATGCGTTATACTGAAATGCGTCTGGGTGCGGCGGCGATGCTGCTGCTGGGTGACATTGATAACGACACTGTCGATTTCCAGCCAAATTATGATGAAAGCGAGCAGGAGCCGAAAGTTCTGCCCGCCGCCTACCCGAACCTGCTGATCAACGGTTCCAACGGCATCGCGGTCGGTATGGCGACCAACATCCCGCCGCATAATCCAGGTGAAATTGTCGATGCCACGTTGGCGATCATCGCGGACCCGGATGTCACGCTTGAAGCCTTGATGCAGATTGTTCCCGGCCCGGACTTCCCGACCGCCGGTATTATTCTAGGCCGCTCGGGTATTCGCAACGCGTTTGAGACGGGCCGGGGCTCGATCACCATTCGTGCCCGCGCCACCATTGAACAAATTCGCAAAGACCGTGACGCCATCGTCATTTCCGAAATTCCCTACCAGGTGAATAAATCGGTGCTGCTGGAGCGCATCGCTGAATTAGTGCGTGCCAAGGAAATTGAAGGCATCGCCGATCTGCGCGATGAGAGCGACCGCGAAGGCATGCGGATTGTGGTGGAGCTGAAGCGCGACGCCACCGGTGAAGTGGTGCTGAACCAGCTTTACCGCTTCACCAACCTGCAAACCAGCTTCGGCATCAACATGCTGGCATTGGATCAAGGCCGTCCGCGCCAGATGGGGCTGAAGGACGCCCTGAATTGTTTCATTGAATTCCGCGAGGAGGTGATCCTCCGCCGTGCCCGCTTTGAGCTGAACAAGGCTCGCGACCGCGCCCATTTGCTGGTCGGCCTCGCCACTGCCGTGGCCAATATCGATGAAGTCATCCGTATCATTCGGGCCAGCCCGGATGCGGCAACCGCCCGCACAGCCCTGATGGATCGTAATTGGCCGGCGGAAGATGTCGCGCCCTTGCTGGCGCTGATTGATGATGTCGGTAACACCATCACTGCCGAAAACACCATGCGCCTGACCGAAGCGCAGGCACGCGGCATTTTGGAACTGCGCTTGGCCCGCCTGACGGGCTTAGAACGCGATAAAATTCAGGCGGAACTCACCGAAGTAGCCACCCGCATCAGCGAATTGCTGGAGATCATCGGCTCGCGCCTGCGCCGGTTGGAAGTCATGCGCGATGAGTTGCTGGCCGCCCGCGCCAAAATCGCCTCGCCGCGCAAATCCACCATTGAGGATTTAGAAACCGATCAGGATGATGAAAGCCTGATCGAACCGGGCCAGATGGTTGTCACGCTCACCCGCGATGGTTTTATTAAACGTACCTCGCTGGAAACCTTCCGTGCTCAAAATCGCGGTGGACGTGGCCGTTCCGCCACCTCGACGCGCGGCGATGACGTGGTAACGCGCAGCTTCAACGCGCATACTCATCAATTCGTGCTGTTCTTCTCCTCAGGCGGCAAAGCCTTCCGCGAAAAAGTCTGGCGCCTGCCGGAAGCCACCACCACCGCCAAGGGCCGCGCTTTGATTAATCTGCTGCCGGAACTTGGCACCGATGAAATTACCGCGGTGCTGCCGCTGCCGCAGGATGAATCCTTATGGGAAAACCTGCATCTGGTATTCGCCACCGCCAGCGGCGGCGTGCGCCGGAACAAGCTGGCTGATTTCCGCAATGTGCGTGCTGCCGGCCTGATCGCCATGAAGCTCGATGAGGGGGATCGTTTGATCGGTGTGGCCACCTGCCGCGATGGGGATGACGTGTTCCTCGCCACCAAGGCCGGCCGCTGCATTCGCTTCCAGATCACTGATGATAATCTGCGCGTCTTCTCAGGTCGCGATTCTGCTGGTGTGCGCGGCATTAAACTCGCCAAGGATGACGAGGTGATCAGCCTGTCCATTCTGCGCCATGTCGAAGCCACACCGGATGAGCGCGCTGCCTACCTGAAATACGCCGCCGCACAGCGCCGTAATGGCGATGACGAAGCGGTTGAAGCGGCTGCCGACGCCGAAGAACCGGTGGCTGAGATCGCGCTCTCTGAGGCGCGCATCAAGGAACTTTCCGAAGGCGAGGAGATACTCCTCACCGTCACCGATGCCGGTTTTGGCAAGCGTTCCTCAGCCTATGAATACCGCGTCACCGGCCGTGGCGGTCAGGGCATCGCTAACATCACGCTGAGCGCCAAGCGCAACGGTACCGCCGTTGCCGCCAGCTTCCAGGTGCGCGAGGGCGATGATGTGATGTTGGTGACCGATGGCGGCCGCCTGATCCGCGTACCGGTGGACCAGGTGCGTATCACTGGCCGTTCGGTCATGGGGGTCACGCTCTTCCGTCTGGATGATGATGAACGCGTCACCAGCGTATTTCCCGTGCTGGAGCAGGAGAGCGACGATGCCTGAGAGCAAATTACGCATCGGGCTCTATCCCGGCACGTTTGACCCCATCACCAATGGCCACTTGGATATTATCTGCCGCGCCACCAAGCTGGTTGACAAGTTGATTGTCGGGGTGGCGATGAATGCCGGCAAGGGGCCGATATTTCCGATCGAGGAACGCGCCGCATTGGTGCGGGCCGAAACGGATGTGATCGCCCACAAAACCGGCATCATCATCGAGGTCATGCCCTTTGAATCGCTGCTGATCGCGTTCGCCAAGCAGGTTGGCGCCACCATGATCATCCGGGGCCTGCGTGCCGTTTCGGATTTTGATTACGAATTTCAGATGGCAGGTATGAATTACCGGCTCGACCCCCATATCGAAACCGTGTTTTTGATGGCGAGCGAGCATCACCAGTTCATTTCGTCGCGTTTTGTGAAAGACATCGCCACGTTAGGCGGTGATATCTCATCCTTCGTGCCGCCGCTCACCTATGAACGCACCTTGGCCCGCCTACAGAAAAAGTGAGTAAATCTATGTTAAAACGCCGCACCCTTATCAGCACCGCCGCTGCCACCCCTTTCATCACGGAATCCCTCATGACCGAAACCGCCCAAGCTGACGACAAATCCAACACCGTGCTGATGGAGCTGAAATACGGCACCGTGACCATTCAGCTGCGCCCAGACCTGGCACCCAAGGCCGCCCAGCAGATTAAAACCCTCACCTCACAGGGATTTTACGATGGCTGCCAGTTTTTCCGCGTGATCGCGGGCTTCATGGCCCAGACCGGGGATCGTTCCAACACCGGCACCCAGGGCTCCTCCCTGCCGGACCTGCCCGCTGAATTTACCAATGATGCCAGCTTCTTAACCGGCACTGTCGGCATGGCTCGTACGCAGGACCCGAATTCGGCCAACAGCCAGTTCTTCATCTGCTTTGCCCCCGCGACCTTCCTGGATGGCCAATATACCATTGTTGGCCAGGTAACGGCCGGCATGGATGCTGTGCAGCAGATCAAAAAAGGTGACCCGCAGAGCGGCCGTGTGAACGGCCCGGACGTGATCATCAAAATGACAATGGCTGCTTAAGCGTCAGCAGCTATTGACGAAACGGGGATAATTCTATTTGTCAGCCCCAGGAGAGCCTGTAGCTCAGTGGTAGAGCATTCGACTTTTAATCGAATGGCCGTGGGTTCGACCCCCACCGGGCTCACCAATTTTTTCGCTAAATTGTTGCCGTTCACCGTCATACTCGTGCCCGCGGGTATTTCGGGAACCGGCAACATAAGTCATTAAAATCCAAAAATATCAGGCGGAAACACCATGGAAATCATCAGCTTCCAATCACCACGCATCATGGAAATCGGCGGCGGCAGCGTTGCCAAAGCAGCCTCCTTGCTGTCCCGCCTGGGCCTCTCCCACCCGCTGATCGTCACTGATCCGTTCATGGTCTCGTCTGGGATGATCGACCGTCTGACCGGTCCACTGGCTGAAGCTGGCCTCGCATTCGGCGTGTTCAGTGACACCATCCCGGAACCCACCGACGATATTATCGATAACGGCGTCGCCCGCATGGCGGAAGCCAAGTACGACTGCCTAATTGCGTTCGGCGGCGGCTCGCCGATGGACACTGCCAAAGCCATGACCATCCTGGCCGCCGGTGGCGGTAAAATGCGCGACTATAAAGTTCCCGCCGTGGCAGATATGGCCGCGATGCCGCTGATCGCGATTCCCACCACCGCTGGCACCGGGTCAGAATGCACCCGCTTTACCATCATCACAGATACCGCCCATGACGAGAAAATGCTCATCGCTGGGTTGGGCGCCTTACCGCTCGCCGCGATTGTCGATTATGAGCTAACCTTTTCGGTGCCCCCCCGCATCACCGCCGACACCGGGGTCGATAGCTTCACCCACGCCCTGGAAGCCTTCGTTTCTCGCCGTGCCAACGCGTTTTCAGACGCGCTCGCTATCTCTGCCATGCGGCTGATTGGCGCCAATCTGCGGAAAGCCTTCCACGAGCCGAAAAACGCTGAGGCCCGCGCCGCCATGATGCTGGGCGCCACCCAGGCTGGCCTCGCTTTCTCCAACGCCTCTGTCGCACTTGTTCACGGCATGTCCCGCCCTATCGGCGCGCATTTCCATGTTCCGCATGGGCTTTCCAACGCCATGCTCCTTCCCGCCATCACCCGCTTCTCCCTCAATGCCGCCCTGCCGCGCTACGCCGAAGCCGCCCGCCTTTCCGGCTTCGCGAACCCGGACGATGCTGACCAGCTCGCCGGCGCCAAACTTGTTAATGGGCTCGACGAGCTTAACGCCGAACTCAACGTTCCAACACCAGGAAAATTCGGTATCTCTGCCGCCGACTGGCACGCCAAAAAATCCACCATGGCCACCCAGGCGCTCGCTTCCGGCAGCCCCAACAACAACCCCCGCATCCCCAGCCATGCCGAAATCGTCGAACTTTATGAGGTTGTGTACGGGGCGTAAGAGGCAGAGCCACCTGGCCTTCTCTTAACCCCCGTACAACAACTTCACCGACACGAGGATCAGCACGGCGGCGAGGAGCGGGCGGATGATGGCTTCGGGGATGCGGCGGGTTGAGACGCTGCCGATGATGATGCCGGGGATCGACCCGCAGAGCAGCGAGATAAGGAGGGGGAAGTTGATGCTTCCCAGCCACCAATGGCCAAGCCCGGCGATGAGGGTGAGGGGGACAGCGTGGGCGATATCAGAGCCGATGATTTTCGCGGTTGGCAGGCGCGGGTAGAGGAACATCAGCGCGGTGGTGCCCAGCGCCCCGGCCCCAACCGAGGAGATAGAGACCAGCACGCCGAGTATGATGCCAGTTAGAACGGTAAGATACACCGGCGACCGGGCGCCAAAATCTGGATTGCGTTTCATCGCAAAGCGCAGGATTGGCCCCTTTAGCAATAAGGTTACGGCGGTGATCATCACCGTAATGCCGAGCACCAGCGAAATTAGCGCATTCATGCTTTTGCCGGTGGCGCCAATATATGAGAGCGTGATGATGGTGAGACTTGTGGACGGTACGCTCCCGGCGGCCAGCCTTGTCACGATCTTCCAATCAATATTCCGGTGGAACCCATGCACACCGGTGCCGACGGTTTTTGTAACGGATGCGTAAAGTAAATCAGTGCCAACGGCGGTTGAAGGATGTATGCCGAATACGAGGATCAGCAGCGGCGTCATCAGCGAGCCGCCACCAACACCGGTAATGCCAACTAAAAGCCCTACCAGCAGGCCAGAAAAAACATATAAAGGCTGAATCATATAAAAACCCTGCCTGATAAAATTTTGCCTGCCAAGCGAGAGACAAAGTCTCTATAAATCTGTAACAACATAATTAAACTTTGCAGATATGGCTTAATATGCGCGCGATTATTTTTGATCTGGACGGTACGTTAATTGATTCTTTGCCGGACATTGCGGCCGCGGCCAATCATGTTCTGTCCAAGCGCGGCTTACCGCCGCTGACAATCGCGCAGGTCAAACCGATGGTGGGCGATGGTGGCCGCGCATTGCTGAGCAAGGCGTTTGCTGTGTACGGCCAAATTTCGGGTGAAGACGACTATGAAGTGTTTGAGACTTATTACACCGCCCATGCCTCCGCCTTGACCGTGATTTATCCTGGCATCGAAGAAATACTGCAAAATTTACAGGCAGCCGGCCACAGGCTTGGGGTCTGCACCAACAAGCCGGAAGCCGCGGCACGCGCGGTACTGCATGAGCTTGGGCTGGCAGGCTATTTCCAAACCGTCATGGGCGGCAATTCCACCCCCTACCGCAAGCCAGACCCGCGCCATCTGGCCGCCACCCTGGCATCGTTGAACGTGGACGACGCCATCATGATCGGCGACCATCATAACGACCTCGCCGCCGCCGAAGGGTTGGGGTTGCCCGCCATTTTCGTCAGTTGGGGCTATGGTGCAGCGGAGCACCGCCATGTCGCCCACGCAGCCCAGGACATCCAAACCATTATCAAAAATCTCGCCCGATAAAAGGTTGACGGGTGGGCTCTCATGGCCCATTTCAATCAGGACTGTTAAGGTCCACAATCGGAGCCATTATGCTGAGACTATCCCGTTTAACTGATTATGCTGTGGTGGCGCTGGTGCGCTTGGGCCGGGCTGAGTCGGTTGAAACCTCGCCAGGGATCGCCGCCGCCATTGGCCTGCCGGAGCCGACGGTGGCGAAAGTGTTGAAAGCGCTTACAATTAGTGGTCTGGTCCTCAGCCAGCGCGGTGCGCATGGCGGGTACCGACTAAGCCGGCCACTGCACGCGATCTCGGTGGCCGAAGTGATCTTGGCCATTGATGGCCCGATTGCCCTGGCCTCTTGCGTGGATGGGGCGGTGGGCTGCGAAAGCCAGTCGCTCTGCCCGGTGGCAGGCCGCTGGGACCCGGTGAACGACGCCATCCGCGAGGCTCTGACCGGCATTACCTTAGCTGACATGGAGGAAGCCGCCATCCCGCGCGCTTTCCGTCTCGCGGCGGAGCAACCCGCCGAACTTACCGCTGAATGAGGATTTGATGGCTGCTGTCACTGAAACACTCGAAACCGTCGACGCGCTTGCCGCGCAAAAATATAAATATGGTTTCGAGACCAATATCGCGATGGATGAGTTCCCGAAAGGGCTCAATGAGAACATCGTCAAGCTGATCTCAGCCAAAAAGAACGAGCCTGAATGGCTGTTGGCATGGCGGCTGAAAGCCTATGCGTTGTGGCGCAGCATGGAAGAACCTGATTGGGCGCGCATCAAGCACCCGCCGATTGATTATGAAAACCTGTATTATTATGCAGCACCTTCTGGCCCCGAGCCAAAGTCGCTGGACGAGGTCGACCCTGAGCTGATCAAAATGTATGACAAGCTTGGCATTCCCTTGAATGAACGGGCAGCGTTGGCGGGCGTGGATTCGCCGAATGTGGCGGTGGATGCAGTTTTTGACTCAGTCTCCGTTGCCACCACCTTCCGCGAAACACTCTCCAAAGCGGGTGTGATTTTCTGCCCTATCTCGGAAGCCGTGCGCGAGCATCCTGACTTGGTGAAAGAATATCTCGGCAGTGTGGTCTCGATCGGCGATAATTATTTCTCCGCCCTGAATTCCGCAGTGTTTTCCGATGGTAGCTTCGTTTACATCCCCAAGGGTGTGCGCTGCCCGATGGAGCTTTCCACCTATTTCCGCATCAACGCCCGTAACACCGGCCAGTTTGAACGCACGCTGATCATCGCCGCCGAAGGCGCGAGTGTCTCCTACCTTGAAGGTTGCACCGCGCCGATGCGCGATGAAAATCAGCTTCATGCCGCGGTGGTGGAATTAGTCGCACTCGATGACGCCAAAATTAAATACAGCACGGTACAAAACTGGTACCCCGGTGACGCCGAGGGCAAAGGCGGCATCTATAATTTCGTCACCAAGCGCGGCAACTGTAAGGGCAAGAACTCCAAAATCTCCTGGACCCAGGTGGAGACCGGTTCGGCAATTACCTGGAAATACCCCTCCTGCATCCTGAAAGGCGATAATTCCGTTGGTGAATTCTACTCAGTCGCGCTGACCCATAATTATCAGCAAGCCGATACCGGCACCAAGATGATCCATATTGGCAAAAACACCACCAGCACCATCATCTCCAAAGGTATTTCGGCTGGCCATTCCAACAACACCTATCGCGGCTTGGTAAAAATCCTCCCCGGTGCCTCCGGGGCGCGCAACTTCACCCAGTGCGATAGCTTGCTCATCGGCGATCAATGTGGTGCCCATACCGTGCCCTATATCGAAAGCCGTAACATGTCGGCCAAGGTGGAACATGAAGCCACCACCTCGAAAATTGCTGAGGATCAGTTATTTTATTGCCGCTCACGCGGGCTGTCTGAGGAAGACGCGGTGGGTTTAATCGTCAATGGTTTTTGTAAGGATGTGCTGAAGGAGCTGCCGATGGAATTTGCCGTCGAAGCGCAGAAACTTTTGGCTGTCTCTCTGGAAGGCTCAGTAGGTTAATATGTTAGATATTAATAATTTAACGGCGAAAATTGGTGACAAGGAAATTCTGCGCGGCGTAAATTTAACGGTACCAGATGGTGAAATCCACGCCATCATGGGCCCGAACGGCGCTGGCAAATCCACGCTCTCTTACGTGCTTTCTGGCCGCGAAGGTTATGAAGTGACTGGAGGTTCCGCCACCTACAATGGGCAGGATTTGCTGGCAATGGAACCAGAACAACGCGCCGCCGCGGGCGTGTTTTTGGCCTTCCAATATCCGGTGGAACTCCCCGGCGTTGGCAATGCCAACTTCATCCGCACCGCGCTAAATTCCATCCGCCGCGCCCGTGGCGAGGCTGAGTTGGACGCCGTGGCATTCTTAAAACTTGCCCGTGCCGCGATTAAAAACCTCTCGATGCCCGATGATATGCTCAAGCGTAACGTCAATGTTGGCTTCTCGGGTGGCGAGAAAAAGCGCAACGAAGTGCTACAAATGGCGTTGCTAAACCCCGGCCTCGCCATCCTCGATGAAACCGACTCCGGCCTCGATATCGACGCGCTGAAAATCGTCGCCGACGGCGTGAACGCCCTGCGCAGCCCAACTTTCTCAGCCCTTGTCATCACCCATTACCAACGCCTGCTTGACCATATTGTGCCTGATTATGTGCATGTATTGGCAGCGGGCAGAATTGTGCGCTCCGGTGGTCCGGAACTGGCCCTGGAACTTGAAGCGCACGGCTATGCCGGGCTGGAAGCCGCCTGAACATGACGGCTCTTCCCACCCGTAAGCTGGAAGCCTGGCGCTACACGGAGTTAAAGTCCCTGGCCGCCATCAGCTTTGCTGAACCAAAACCGGCAAAGATTTCAGCACCGCTGCCCGATCTCGGCCTGCCGCGCATCGTGTTTGTGAATGGTAGCTTTAATGCAGCCCTTTCAAATGCTCCTGATTTCGTCGGCCCCTTTGCCAAAGTGCTAGATGATTCCGCGCTCCCCTTGGTGCAGATCAACGCGGCAAACGCGCAAGATGGTATCACCATCGACATTCCGGCAGGCATTGATGCTGGCGCGATCATGCTAATCTCCTACGCCAACGCCGCCGAGCCCATCGCCTTTCACCCGCGCCACCGCATTGTGCTGGGTACGAACGCCACACTCACCATCATCGAAGTTGCCTTGGGGCAGGGGGTGTATTGGCATAATCCGGTGACCGACATTACCTTGCAGGAAGGTGCCACACTCGGCCATTACCGCTTGCAGGATGAAAGTGCTGAAGCCTTTCACCTCGCCACCATCCGCGCCGACATTGCCGAAAAAGCCGCCTATGAAAGCTTCTCGCTGGTGGTTGGCGGCAAACTCTCCCGCGCTGAATTTCACACCAATCTAAATGGCCCCAACGCCAGCACACACTTGAACGCCGCGCAACTTCTGCGTGGCCGCCAGCATGCCGATTTCACCTCTGTCGTCGGTCACAAAGCCCCGAACTGCGCCTCCCGCCAAACCGTGAAATCGGTGTTGTTCGACCATGCACGCGGCGTCTTCCAAGGCCGCATCGAAGTTGCCCAAATCGCGCAAAAGACCGACGGCTACCAAATGAACCAGGCGCTGCTGCTATCCCCGCACGCTGAAATCGACATCAAGCCAGAGCTGGAAATTTTCGCAGACGATGTGAAGTGCAGTCATGGCGCCACCATCGGCGCGCTCGACCCCGAACAGATTTTTTACCTCCGCAGCCGCGGCATCCCGGAAGATCAAGCCCGCGCTATGCTCATCCGCGCCTTCCTCACCGAAGCGCTCGAGCCAGTCACACACGAAGCGGCGCGTACCTTCCTGGAAGACGCCATTGAAACCTGGTGGGCCCGCAAATGAGCGCTGCACTTAAATCGGAATTTCTAGACGTTACTGCCATCCGCAAGGATTTTCCCATCCTCGCGCAGACCGTGCATGGCAAGAAACTGGTCTATCTCGATAGCGGTGCCTCCGCCCAAAAACCCCGCATGGTCATTGATGCCATGATGCATTGCATGGAAGCGCAATATGCCAATGTGCATCGCGGCCTGCATTGGATGTCCGAACGCACGTCTGACGCTTACGAAGCCGTGCGCGACAAAACCGCCGCCTTCCTCAATGCGGCCTCGCGCGAAGAAATTATCTTCACCCGCAACGCTACGGAATCCATCAACCTCATCGCCCACACCTATGGCCGCGCCATCCTCAAACCCGGCGATGCGATTGTGATTTCTGAAATGGAGCATCACGCCAACATCGTCCCCTGGCAGATGCTGCGTGATTCCCACGGCATCGAACTCCGCATCGCCAAAATCACCGATTCCGGCGAACTGGACTTCACCTCCCTCGAAGAGAAATTCGCCGACGGCAAGGTAAAGCTTCTCGCCATCACCCATATGTCGAACGTGCTCGGCACCTACACGCCCGTTGAGCGGCTCGCCGCCTTCGCGCACGCCCATGGTGCCAAAATTCTGCTCGATGGCAGCCAGGCGGTGGTGCATCGCCAGGTTGACTTGCAAGCGATCGACGCGGATTTCTACGTCTTCTCCGGCCATAAACTCTACGGCCCCACCGGCATCGGCGTGCTCTACGCCAAGCGTGAATTGCTGGACGCTATGCCACCCTTCCTCGGCGGCGGCGACATGATCGCCTCGGTTTCCTATGAGCGTTCAACCTGGGCCAAACCACCCTACCGTTTTGAAGCGGGCACACCCGCGATTATTGAAACCATCGGCCTGGGCGCTGCGATTGATTACGTCCTCTCCATCGGCTTTCCCGCCATCGCCGCCCATGAACGCGCATTGACTGACCACGGCCTCGCCACACTTTCCAAAATTGAAGGCCTGCGCATTCTGGGGGCGGCACAAGACCGTGGCGGCGTTATCTCCTTCACTATGGAAGGTGCCCACGCGCACGATATTGCTACGCTGCTGGACCGCCAGGGCATCGCTGTGCGTGCTGGCCACCATTGCGCCGAACCGCTTATGGGCCGCATGGGTGTGACCAGCACCGCCCGCGCCACCTTCGCCATGTATACCAGCATGGAAGAAATTGACGCTCTGGCCACCGGACTTCTCCGCGTGAAGCAGGTGTTCGCCTGATGTCCGAGACCGCTGACCTCTACCAGGCAATCATCATGGACCGCACTAAAAACCCGCGCCATGCCGGCAAGCCTCCCCACTTCAACCGCGAGGGCCATGGCGACAACCCCATGTGCGGCGACCGTATTCATGTGTATGTGGCCGATGATGGCACCCAGGTGCACCACGAATCCCGTGGCTGCGCCATCATGATTGCCAGTGCCGAGCTGATGGCCGACGCCGTCGCGGGCCTCACGGCGGATGCCATTGCCGAGCGTCGCAAAGCGTTTGAGGCCATGGTCACAACCGGTACAACAAACCCAACCCTGGGCGATCTCAACGCGCTTTCCGGCGTCTCTGAATACCGCTCGCGCATTCGCTGCGCCACACTCCCCTGGTCAGCCCTCACCGCAGCTTTAGAAGGTGCAAAATAATGGACGGCGATAAAATGGTGCCCGTCACCACCTGGACGCCTGACGGCGAAACCAAACCCATACTCACCGAGGACGCCATCATCAGCGCCATCGCCACTGTGTACGACCCGGAAATTCCCGTAAATATCTACGAACTTGGGCTAATCTATGCCATCGAGATCGCGCCCGCTGGTGATGTGAAAGTGGAAATGACCCTCACCGCACCGGCTTGCCCGTCGGCGCAGGAACTGCCCATCATGGTGCGCGATGCGATTGCGAAACTTGAAGGCGTTGGCCAGGTAGATGTCGAAACCGTCTGGGACCCGCCATGGGACCCAAGCCGCATGAGCGAAGATGCCCGCTTATCCCTGAACATGTTTTAGTGAGGCACAGAATGAGCACCACAACCACTACACCAAAACCCCGCCGCGAATTACCGCCGCTGATGCAACTGACCGATGCTGCGGCCGACCGCCTGCGCACGCTCTATGCAGGCGGCGAGGTCGGCAAATTACTCCGCATCGCGGTCTCCACCAAAGGCTGCTCGGGCATGTCCTATGAAATGAGCTGGGTGGACGCAGCGACACCGCAGGATGAGGTTGTCACCTCCCAGGGCCTCACCGTGCTGGTGGACCGCAAAGCATCTTTATTTCTCATCGGCACCACGATGGATTACAAGGTGGATAAACTCACCGCCGGGTTTACCTTCGAAAATCCCAACGAAAAAGGCCGCTGTGGTTGCGGCGAAAGCTTCCACGTCTAGCAAAAACGATTTTGGCAAACATGTGGTACTGCTGTCTAAGCATGCGGTACCGGCGCCTCCTTACGCACCCAATTTGTCAATCTCTGGGGTTATGAGCAGCGCTATTTCCATAATGGCAACTTCCCGCCATCTCCACGACCGGCAATTGGGCGGATATTCGCCGTCTCAGCCAACATATCTGGTATAACCCGCCCGGCAAAATCATCGGCCAACGGGTCTATTTGCCCCCCGTTTACCTGAAACAGGGTAACGCCAGCACATCAGCGAATTCCTCTGGCGCAAAAACCCGGCTGGCGGTCTCAAACATTTTCTCAAAATGCGCCTCATTCCAGGTGTTTTCGCCAGTCACGCGGTAACAATATAAATCCGCACAATCAATCAGTGCCACAGAATGATGCTGCGTAATCCAATTCGCCACCGCAGAATCCTCGCCCTTGGTCAGCGCCGGGTACACCGGCACCACCGACCTATGGGCCAGAATTGTCCCTTCCCAAAGCCGTAAGACAGAAATTGCGAGCTTGCCGCGCGCCTGCCACCAGAGCAGCAAGTTTTGTAGAAACACCGCACTAACCGAAGCTTTCAACAACACACCCATGGCAACCGCGATTCGTTGCGGGTCGTACAAATCGTCGTCATCCCATTGGCAAATGAATTCACCACTGGCACGTGCTACAGAAATATTGCGTAGCTCCCCTAACGACTGTCCTGCCGGTGCCTCACATAATACAATATCAGGGTCCGCACCGGCCAGTTGGCGCAAGGCCGGGGATATGTTGCTTGAGACGATCACCAATTCTTTATTTGGCCAGGTCTGCGCTTTGAATTGCCGATGGGCGCTTTGAATAAATTGCATATTGCCTTTGCTTACCATCAGGCAGGAAACACGCGGCGTTTGGGCAGTTGGTTCAAACTTTAAAACGGTTTCGGTGGCTGCAATGCTGCCCGCGCTGAATTTTTGAAAGCGTATATCGATCATGAAAAACCTACTCAAAACTAAAATTGCAATAATAATGCAGCATGGCCCCGCGCGGCATCAAAGCCACAAAAAATACTTGAAGCCAAATTTTAAATAGCTATAATACAAGGTGCTCGAATGCCTCCTAGAGGGTTCGCGCACCAAGCCTACCGGGCCAGCCTTATGGTGGTCCGTTGATCACTTAACCTTGCTTTTTTCAGGAGGTTTATCAATGACTTACGACCTTTCTCCGCTGTTCCGTACCGCCATCGGTTTCGATCGTCTGGCACGTCTGGTTGATACGCTGCCGCAAGACGCGGCCGCTTATCCGCCCTACAATATCGAAAAACTGAGTGATGATACCTACCGCCTACAGCTCGCCGTGGCCGGTTTTTCGGCTGACGATATCGAGCTGACGGTGAAGGAAAATGCCCTGGTTGTGGTCGGCCGCGTGGCCGATGAAGCCACCAAAGGTGAATTCCTGCATCGTGGCATTGCAGGCCGGGCCTTTACCCGCCGGTTTGCCTTGGCAGACCACATGGTTGTGGAAAATGCTGATATTGCCAACGGTTTGCTGAATATCAGCATCAAGCGTGTGGTGCCGGAAGCGTTAAAACCGCGCCGGGTCGCCATCAATACTGTCAGCACGAACGCGAAAACCATCGTGGGCAATTCTGATCAGCCGCAGCTTAACCAAGCGGCCTAATGAAACAGGGGCGGGGTAAAACCCGCCCCTGTTGTCTCTCACGGTTTCATAATCTTGTAGGCCAGCGCTGCACTTAAGCTGCGCGGTGAAAAGCGCGTGCCAAACGCCATCAACGAATTGGCCACCCCAGCCACAATGCTGGACTTTCCAGCCACCAGCGCATCCACACCAATTTTCGCCACCGCTTCGCTCGTCATCATGGTCTTTTCCACCATCATCGATTTTTTGTGGTGTGCCACGTCAAAGAACTCGCTCGCCGTGGTGCCGGGGCAGAGCGTGGTGACTTTAATACCCCGCTCTTTGAATTCCACATTCAACGCCTCGCTGAGAGATAGCACATAGGCTTTCGTCGCGGCATAGGCAGCATAGAGCGGTACGGGCTGGAAGGCGGCGGTGGAGGCCACCATCAGCACCCGCCCATATCCACGTGCGGCCATCGGTTTGGCGAACAGGTGGGTTAAATGTGTCAGCGCCGTGATGTTCACGTTCAGCATATTGGCCAGATCATCCCAGGCGGCATCGGCGAACATGCCAAACACACCAAGCCCGGCATTATTCACCAGAATATCAATATTGGGCTGAGACTCCGCCAGCGCGGTCCGCGCCGCAGCGTCGGATAAATCGCACGGTACCGCGGTTGCCTGTACCCCAAGGGCGGTTAACTCGGTGGCCAATGTTTCCAGCCGGTCGGCCCGTCTTGCCACCAGCACCACATTCGCACCTTGTTTGGCCAACTCGCGGGCGATATCCACGCCAATGCCGCTAGAAGCCCCGGTGATTAATGCCGTCCGCCCGGTAAATTCAGCCATAAAACCTCCTTCAAACTCAGTTTGGTGGCACCGCCAGCAAATCCGTGCCCATCAGCACGGGGATTATCAGCAGCACCGCGCCGTGAAACGTTACGTTGATAGATGGGGCGGGGGTGAGGGATTTGAAATAGGGTGTATATTGCCGCAAAATCGCACTTTCGTCGCCCGGCATCGCCAGTAGCAGGATGTTTTTGCCCAGCAGCGAAGCAGGTGGGGTGGAAATGCCGAACTCATGCGGCTCCGGTCCAAATACCGTAACCGGTTTGGCCCCATGCAGCGCGTAGCCGATTTTCCCGGCATCATACCAGCGCAACGCCGCCACCGCCTGCACCGGGCGGGCAGCAATATCAGCCCGTACCGAATTCCAATCCACCACCTGCAACAAGGGCGATTTTCCCGGTGGAAACATCAAATCCAGGTTGGGGAGAAAGCCGAAGCTGGTCTCCGCCGCCATCAGGCAGGCAGCCGTTGCTAGTAACGTGGCGCTGAACATCGCCGCATAATTGCGCAACTCCCGCCGCCAGTCCTGCTGCCAATTGGCCGCCCAGTTTCCCAGCAGCGGCAATAGCAGCAAATATCCAGGGGTCGCCCAATGGTAGAGTATGCGGGTGGAGGACCAAATGCCCACCACCGAGAACAATACCACCGGCAGCACCGCCAGCATCGCCAGCAGCCAGCTGCGCCGGTCCGTTGGCCCACGGCGCAACGCGCTGAGGAGCAGCCACACCATCGGTAGCCAGATCCAGGGTAACAGAAACAACGCCTCGCCGCCGAAAATCGTCAGCGGTGCCAAAATATGCAGCCGCAAGCCCGCGGCCCGGCCGCTTTGGTAGCCGAAGGATTGCCAGCCATGCTGGGCGTTCCAAACCACTACCGGCGTGAATAAAACCACCGCCAGCAACCCGGCCGCCCATGGCCTCCAGCGTTTTAAGTGGGGGCGCGATGCTGGGTCCGTCAGCAGCGCCGCCAGCGCCCCTGCCAGCACCAGCGCAGCACTATATTTGGAGAGCAACGCCAGCCCGGCAAACAGCCCTGCTGCCAACCACCATCCGGGCTCAGCTTTGGCCGGTTGTTCGGCAATCCCCAGCGCCCGGCTCAGCGCGTAGGTGGCAGCCAGCAGGGCGCAATCAAGCGGCCCATCTGGTAGCACCCAGCAGCCAAAGGCCAGAGAAAACACCGGCGAGATGGAATAAGCCACCACCGCCCAAAACGCCGCCTGCCGGTCATATAGCCGCAGCGTCAGCGCATAAATCAGCGCAGAGGACAAAACTGAGAGCAACACAAATGGCAACCGCACCACAATCGGCGCCTCGCTGCCAAACACGGCCCGGCTGGCCAGTTCCAACCACCAGGAGGCCAGCGGATGGTCGAAATACGAGGCGGCAAACTGGTGGCTGGCTGCCACCATATAGCTCTCATCAATGCCGAGGCCGGTAAAACCAGCCAGCATCAAGCGCAGCGCCAGCGCCGCCAAAACCACGTAAATTACCGGTCTCGTCATGCCGTGTGCATGACGCGGATGCGTCGAATAATCAATTCGCGGATGCGTCGAATAATCAATTCGCGGATGCGTCGAATAATCAATTCGTGGCGGCACCCAAAATTTGTCCAGTTTCAGCTTGCAATAGCACCGCCACATGCTCCCCAGCCGGGTGCGGGATATCGTAATTCATCATCTGCCCGGTCCACACGCCCAGCGGCGTGATGCTGCGCACCACGTTCACCTCGTGCAAGCTTGCCCCGCCATTCTCGCCGCCACCAATTTGGGTTGTATGGGCGCCATCAAAGCCGAACAGCCAAATTTTTGCACCAGCCCCGGCACCAGCTTCAATATGAATGTGCAGCGTGGCGCCGCCCGTTACACTCACGGGCACATCCACCGCATTGGATTTGGCATCCGCAATGGCTGAGCGAACTGCAACAGCATTCGAGCCCACCATCTGGGCGGTGCCATCCACCACCGCTTCGGGCGTATAAACCTGGTCGCTATGCTTCAGCCCCACATACCAGCTTTGGCGTTCAGTCGCGCCAACCAGCGAAAACTTATCCCGCCAGGCTGGGCCATCCCAATAGGTCACATGAAAACTCAGCGCCAAAATATCAGCATCCGATTTTTTCAAATCTGAGAGCAACGCCTCCGCCGGCGGGCAAGACGAACACGCTTCGGATGTAAACAACTCCACCACCACCGGCCGCGCCTGCGCAGGTGTCACCGCCAGCAAGCCACTAAAAACCAAACTCATGCCCGTGAAAATCTGCCGGCAACCGCGCGGCGGAAAGCTAATACGGCACGCGCAAAAAAGCCCGTTGAATAACCGCCAGAACAATATGTTCATGAGCCGCTGAACCAGTTGTACCCCTGGTCCTCCCAATAACCGCCCGTGTACACATTGCTAACCGCCAGCTGCATAATCGATTTCGGATTCTTAAACCCAAGCTTGGTAGGAATTCGCAACCGCACCGGCGCGCCAAATGGTGCCGTCAGCGGTGCGTTCAGAAAATCCAGCGCCAATATGGTCTGCGGGTGCAAGGCCGACGCCATATCGATGCTGGAATAATACCCATCCGCGCATTTGAAGGAAACATATTTGCACGTTACATCCGCACCAATGCGATGCAGGAAATATCCCAACGGCACGCCGCTCCATTGCCCGATCACCCGCCAGCCTTCCACACACACAAAGCGCGTAATCTGGCCTTCTTGCGGAAGTGCGCGAAGGGCCGCCAATGTCCAAGATTGCTTATCCTGAATCTGCCCGCCAAGTTCCAACGCATAAGTCGCCGGGTCCACCACCGGGGCCTGCGACATATCATAGAACGCGTTAAAGCGCGGCGGGTTGGTAATCATGCCGGGGCTGAATGTTGGCGCCAGCGTGTTGGGGTTGAACAGCAGCGCCTGCATCTCATCATTGAACGCAGACATCTTATGCAAGAACCAATCCGCCACATCCGGGTGGGCCGGGTCTTCATAGTTGCAGCCGGGCAGGGCCGTGATCGCCCCTAACGCCAATGCGCGCGACAATAATTTGCGGCGGTTGAGGTCAAGCTGTTTCATGATTGCCCCTCCGGCATTTCACCACCGGTAATCATCGGCGGCAGCACCCGTGGTACCATCAGCACCAATAGAATATGAACGGCCATAAAAGCGACGATGCTGGCCATCGCGAAAAAATGCACGTAGCGCGCAATATAATAGCCACCGCAAAGATCAGTGAAAAACCATAATTGCACGGGCTTCCATATACCAAGGCCTGAGATAACCACCACAAGTCCCGCGAAAATGACCCCCACATACAGCAATTTTTGCACCGCGTTATAAACGCCCTTCTGGTGCGGCAACTTAAAGCGCAGCGCAGCGATAAACTCCCGCATCACCTGGCCAGGCAAAATTGGCCAGAGCTTTTGCTTGAAATGCCCGCTGGCAAATCCCCAAATCAAGTAGGCCAAGCCATTGGCCAGCAATAGCCACAAAAACGCCAAATGCCACGCAATCCCGGCGCCCAGCCAGGCACCGATGGTCAAGGTCTCGGGAATGCTGAAATTGAACAAGGGCGCTGCATTATAAATTTGCCAGCCGCTACCAATCATCATCACAATCGCCAGCGCGTTCAGCCAATGCATCAGCCGCAGCGGCCATGGATGGATCGGCCTAGGTCTCGCTTGCGTTGAACCGTCTCTCGCCATCAAAACATCCTTTTCTCAACGGTCCCATGCTGCCCGCCGCTGGTCAAATGGTCCAGTTATGGAAACCATGCCCAAACGGCATTGGCACGGATCACGATCTCTTTACCAAATAGGCTTGGTCGGCTCATGCGGCGATTCACTTTATGGAGTGTGCTGGCGCCATCGCGCCTGCTTCCACAAGGCTCGCCGAGCTGTTCTGGCCGTAAACTTGAATTTTTAACCTCCCGGCGGGATACTCGTGCCACGCCGATACGAAAGTCACGCCCATCGAAACGCTCACCTCCAAGCTAGACGCGCTCCGTGCCAGCCGGCGGCAAAAGGCCAGTTGGGTCGCGGCCTATGATGAAATGCTGGCAACCCTCGGGCAGTCCGGCTTTCTGGATAATGTTCTGCAACCAGGCCATTTATTCCCAGACTTCATGCTCCCCAGCGCGGAGGGGCGGTTATTATCTCTCGGTGAATTTTTGGCCCGCGGCCCGGTCATCGTCTCATTCTTCCGGGGCGAGTGGTGTCCGTTTTGTAAGCTCATGCTGGCCGCTTTAACAGAAGCACTGCCGCAAATATCGGCGGCGGGGGCAACGTTGCTCGGGCTCACACCCGAAACGGGCGGCCTCGCGCTGAGTATGAAAACCTATCACGGCGCACCGTTTGAAATTTTATCGGATGTTGATTGCGGTGTCGGCCTCGCCGCCGGCGTGGTGTTCCGCATCCCGCCACTCTACCGGGCCTCTCTGGGTGACAAATTTGCCGCCCGCCAGGGTAATGAGGGTTGGTATCTGCCGATCCCCGCCACTTTCATTTTAACGCCCGATGGCCGGGTCGCTTGGCGCTTCGCGAACATCGACTTCTCGCGCATGCCCGAACCGGCTGATATTATCCAAGCGGTCATGTCGATGCGGCGGGTGATGTAATGGAGCTAAGCCAGGTCCGTTATTTCATTGCTTTGTGTAAAACGCTCAACTTCACCCGTGCAGCGGAAAGCTGCAATGTCACCCAGCCAGCCTTTACCCGCGCCATTCAGAAGCTTGAAGCCGAATTTGGCGGCCCGCTGCTTTTCCGCGAGCGCAACCTCACCCAACTCACCGAGCTTGGCCGCACCATCCGCCCGCATCTGGAAGCGATGTTGGATGCAGCCGATACCGCCACCGCCATGGCGGCTGCCCAAACCACACGTAGCCCTGCCAGCCTGAAAATTGGTCTCGCCCCCGGCATCGGGGCTGCCTGCATCGCCGGTGCGGTGCGCGAGGTTTCTAAAAAACTCCCTGACGTCACCATCCATTTCGAGGAATCCAGCCCCGCCATTTTGGTTGAGGCGATGCTGACTGACATGTTGGATTGTGCCTTGCTGCCAGAATTCTGCGCCATCCCCGAGCGGCTGAACCGCTGGCCACTTTATACCGACCATGCGGTCGCGGTCCTGCCCGCCAACCACACCCTTACTGAAAAAAACACCATCACAGCCCAGGATGTTTTGGATGAACCCATCTTGGTCAGCGACTATTGCGGCGGCTTTGCAAGGCGTCTGGCGGAAACCACCAGGCTTGGCTTCCAGCTCCAGCGCTGCAACGGCGCGGTGGCACAATTATTGGACCTCGTCACAGCCGGTCTGGGCATGGCGCTGATGTCGGATCGTCTGCGCTATGCCGCCCCCCTCACCACCAGGCCCTTTCGCGAACCGGAATTGCCGCGCCAAATTCTGCTCACCGCGGTGGCCGGCCGGCCCCTTAACATCGCCGCCGCCAGTTTTGTAAAACTCTGCCGCGCGAGTGCATTTTCTTAAATCATCCTACCAAAGTTTCATCTCCGCCGCCTCGTAAGCACAACCGAATTGATTACGTACTCAATATCGCGTTCTGCGGTTCAGGAGATTTTCATGCCCATCAGACTCACGGTTTTTTTGGCAATTACTTTGCTGGCGGCCCCCGCCATGGCGCAAACCGGCAACGCAGTAGGCTCAGGGCTTGGCTCGAATTCAGGCAGCATGAGTGGCCCGAATATTGATGTGGTGAATGGCACCAACGCCAACGGCACGCCGCGCCAGCAATCCCCCGGCAGTTCCATGACCGTCGGTGCTGGCAACAGCACCATGCTACCCGGCATTACCGGGTCTTCAACTGGTACCGCGAAATTGCCTAAGCCCACTGTTACGGGTGTGACGCAAGGCACCACGAAAACCAAACAAAACCCTTAACAGGCGCGCACAATAACCCCGCCGAACGTCTTAGCTGTGCAAAAGCGCATCCGCTTAGCTATGCAGCAGCGCATCCGCGCAGGCATCAAGTATGGCGGCCGCGTCAATCTCATATTCGGCGTATAACTCCGCTACCGTGCCGGATTGGCCAAACCGGTCCGGCCCCAGCGCCATCACCAACTGTCCGCGCACGCCGCCCAGCCAGGCATGGGCGGCGGGGTGGCCATCCAGCACACTCACAATCGCCGCATCACGCGCCAACGGATGCAAAATCTGCTCGATATGAGATGTCGCTGACCCATCCCCCAACCGCCGCGCCCGCTGCGCTTCCCGCCAACCCGCATAAAGCCGGTCCGGGCTGGTAATGGCGAGCAGCCCGGCATTTGGTTCTTCGTCCTGCAACTGTGCAAAAGCCTGCTCAGCCTCACCGGCCACGGCACCCTGATAGGCGATCACAATTTTCGCACCCGCTCCCGGTGGCACCACCCAATGCGCGCCCGCAATCACGTGCGCTTTATCCAAAGCCCGTGCCGGTTGGGTAAGTATCTGCGTGGAAAGCCGCAGCCACACCGCCGAGCCCTCTGGTTTTTGCATCCAGTCAAACGCATGGCGCAGCAAAATCGCCAACTCATCGCAATAAGCTGGTTCATAGCTTGCCAGCCGGTCCTGCACGATGGCCAGCAAGGGGGTGTTCGTCGATTGATGCTGCCCACCTTCCGGCGCCAGCGTAATGCCTGAAGGCGTGCCCACCAGCAAAAACCGCGCATCCTGGTAACAGGCATAAAACAGCGCGTCATGGCCGCGGTTCACAAACGGGTCATACACCGTCCCCACCGGCAGTAGCCTGGCGCCATTCAAATCATGGCTCATTCCCGCTGCACCCAGCAGCAAAAACAAATTCTGCTCGGCAATCCCTAATTCGATATGCTGGCCTTCCGGGTTCGTCCCCCAACGCTGCGCGCTCGCCAGCTTGCCATCGCGGAACACATCATCGCGCGTATGCCTGTCAAACACCCCGCGCCGGTTGATCCAGGGGCCAAGGTTGGTGGAAACGGCCACATCCGGGCTCATCGTCACAATCCGCTTGCTCATGGCGGCACTCTCGCCCTGGCCACGGCCAATCTCGGATAATATTTCGCCAAAGCCAGATTGCGTGCTCATCCGCCGGCCGGAGAATTTTGGCTGCGGCAAAATCTCTGGCACCGGTATCAGCGGCGCATCATAATGCCGTCCCTTTGGGGTAAGTGGTGTGGCATATGGTACGCTCGCGGCAAATTCCTGCACGGCGGCGGCCTGCGGCAGCCCTTCCCATTTATCCCATTCATGGCCGGGGCGCACATTCATTTGGGTGCGAAACGCATCCATCTGCTCCACGGTCATCATCCCGGCATGATTATCCTTATGCCCGGCAAATGGCAGACCCATCCCCTTAATCGTGTAAGCCAAAAAGCACGTCGGCTGGTCGCTCTTGGCCGCCGCCCGGAACGCCTCGGTCAGCGCCGCCAGATCATGCCCGGCCAAATTGGTCATCAGGCTGCCCAGCTCATCATCGGAGAGCGGATCAATAATCGCCCGCACCCCACGTGATTTCGACATATCCGCCAAAATCGCCTGCCGCCACGCGGCCCCGCCTTGAAAGGTCAGCGCTGAGTAGGTGGAATTCGGGCAGGCATCAATCCAGCCGCGCAGCGAAGACCCACCCGGCCGTGCAAACGCCGCTTCCAGCCGTTTGCCGTATTTCAGCTGGACAACTTTCCAGCCCATATCCTTAAACAACCCCTCAAACCGGCCAAACAGCCGGTCCGGCATCACGCTATCCAGGCTCTGGCGGTTATAATCCACCACCCACCAGACATCGCGCACATCATGCTTCCAGCCTTCCAGCAGGGCTTCATAAATATTGCCCTCATCTAGCTCCGCATCCCCCGCAATCGCCACATGCCGCGCCCGCGGAATGGCTGGGTCCACCAGCCCATGCGCCCGCACATAATCCTGCATCATCGCGGCAAAGCTGGTCAGCGCCACCCCCAACCCTACCGAGCCGGTGGAAAAATCAATCTCAGTGCCATCTTTGGCGCGCGAGGGGTAAGCCTGCGCCCCGCCAAATTGCCGCAACCCGGCCATCTTCTCCACGCTCTGGCGGCCCAGCAGATAATTGATCGCGTGCAGCACCGGTCCGGCATGCGGCTTTACCGCCACCCGGTCCTGCGGCCGCAACGTCTCGAAATACAGTGCCGTCATAATCGCGGTCACAGACGCACAAGACGCCTGATGCCCGCCCACCTTCATGCCATCCCGGTTGGGCCGCAAATGATTGGCGTTATGGATCATCCAGGATGACAGCCAGAGCAATTTCCGCTCAATCGCGGTCATCGCTGCCAGCGCATCAATGTCAGATTTTATCGGACGCATTTCATTCATAACCGGAACCCTAGCAAGGTTCCGGCCAGAATGGCAGAGCTAAGAAATGCCTTACGATTTTGGTTTGTGCAGCGCCTGCCAGCGCTTCATTTGCGCGATTTCTTTATCTTGCGCGGCAATAATCTCACGCGACAGCGCCAGCAATTCCGGGTCCTTGCCATATTTCAGCTCGGTCTTCGCCATGTCCACAGCACCCTGATGATGCGGGATCATCATCGCCACAAAATCCTGGTCGGTATTGCCGGTCATCGGGGCGCCCGCCATGCCGTTATTCATTTTGGTCATGCCGGCGGCAAACTCCTGGTCAGCCGCGCTGCTCCCGCCCGCCATGCCCGGCATGGTCATCGGTTGGGCTGCCGCAGACCCGGCAACGGCGGCAATCATAACGGCAGATCGTACGAGCATTTTCATCATCAGCGTCGCCCTCGGTTGTTTGCACCCAAGGATGATGCTTTCCCTAATGGGAAGGTCAAGGCGTTATTGCATGGCGCGACGATTTTACGGGTTGGCATTGTTTATTAAAATTTCGATGATTGCGCTGCCGCTGTTTGCAATCAGCGGTGTTGCCCCCAGCAACCTCGCCAAAAATTGCGGGTTCGTCGGTTTGCCATCTCTCAACAGCTTCATACACTTGCCATGTTCAATCAGCCCATAAGCTGCCAAGGTCGCGGTAAACGCCCTTGAAAGACCAGCATGGACACGATTCTCCTGAACACGGACGACACTGCCGAAGTCCCGCCGCCGCTCAGCCTGTCCGATATCGACACGCGAAAAGTCAAAATCCACCCGGACCATTGGTACCCGCTCGCTTGGTCGCGTGAGGTAAAGCCCGGCAAAACCCTCGCGGTGAAATTCGCGGGCGCCCCCATCGTGCTGGTTCGCCCCAAGGAAGGTGCCGTTTTCGCGCTCGAAAATCGCTGCGCCCACCGGCAAGTCCCGCTCGATGCCGGGGTTGTCTCAGGCTGCGCCGTTCGTTGCGGCTACCATGGCTGGACCTACGACAATACCGGCAAATGCATCGACGTGCCGTATCTCGGCAAAGGCAAAATGCCCAACGGTGTCCGCGCCTACCCGTGCCGCGAAGAAGCCGGGCTGATCTTTATCTTCCCAGGTGACCCGGCCAAAGCCGAAGCCTCATTCCCCAATCTCGGCGGCGCCGCCAACCCCGACTATAAAACCCGCCGCTTTGGCCGCGAAGTCGCCTGCCATTACAGCTTCATGCACGAAAACCTGATGGACATGAACCACCAGTTCCTGCACCGCAAACAAATGGGCCAAATCCGCCCGCGTTACCTCGGCCGCCGCCTCGGTGAAACCTGGCTCGAAGTGCAGTACACCTTCGCCCGCACCGCCGGAAAACAGCCACTTGGCGAAGCCGCCGTCTTCGGTGGCCGCCGCGGCGATGCCAATGACAAAGACGTCATGACCATCCGCACCGAATATCCCTACCAAACCCTCTCCATCCTCCCCGCCGGTGACGAAGCGCCCGTGATGGACCTCTGGATCGTCTATGTCCCCCTCGATTCCGAACAACGCACCATCCGCACCTTCGGCCTGCTCTCCATCCACAAACCCAAAGGCATCCTCGGCAAATCCCTCCTTAATCTCGGCTGGCCCTTCCTCATCCGCTTCACCGAAAATATCTTCCGCGAAGACCGTGAAATCGTCGAAGCCGAACAAGCCGCCCACGACGCCCAAGGCGCCAACCTCAACCAGGAAGTCTTCCCCGTTATCCGCGAACTCACCGCACTGCTCGGCCGGTGTGGGGTGGCTGGGTGAAGGGAAGGCCAGGGGGCAGAGCCCCCTGGCCTTACTTCCTCAACCACCCCACCACCGCCTGCGCCGCGGCGGTGGAGGCGAGGGTGGCGGGGGCTTGCAGGGTTGCGAGGGCGGATTTGAAGCCTTGCCGTTGGGTTTCGGCGGCGGTGGGGTTGGTGAGCAGGGTTTGCAGGGTGGCGGCTAGTTTGGGGGGGGTGCAGTTTTCTTGCAGCAGTTCCGGCACCAGCGGGCCGTTGGCGAGCAGGTTGATCATGGCGACGTATTTTACTTTGATCAGGCGGCGACCAATGGCGGCACTGAGCGCATTGACGCGGTAGGTAACGGCCATCGACACCCCGGCCATGGCAAGCTCGAGGGTTGAGGTGCCGGATTTGGTGAGGGCGGCGCGGGCAGCGGCGAAGGCGTCGTAGCGTTCAGCCACGTCCCGCACGATGATTGGTTGCACCGGCCAATCGGCGGTTTGCGAGGCAACCGCATCAGCGATGCCGGACGCGGCGGCAAGTACCGGCAGGATGTTGGGCATTTGGCCGTGCAGCAATGCGATGGTTTCGCGGAATACCGGCAATAGCCGTTTGGTCTCCGTCACGCGCGAGCCGGGCATCAGCATAATGGGAATGGCGGTGGGGGCGATATTATGAAGCTGGCGGAACCGCGCGGCGTCGCCCTGGTCCGCACCCGATTCCAGCACCGGGTGGCCGACGAATACCGGGTTCAGCCCAAAGGGCGCGAAGAAATCCGGCTCGAACGGCAACAGGCACAGCAACTCATCCCAAAGCCCAGGAAAATGCTTTACCCGTTCCTGCCGCCAGGCCCAGACTTGCGGGGCCACGTAGTGGATACGTTTGATGCCGGTGGGGGCGACCGCTTTCAAAACCCGCAGGCAGAAGCCGGGGCTGTCGATGGTCACCAGAATATCCGGCTTGCTCGTGGTAATGGCGGCGATGGTCTGCTGCATCCGCCGCCGCAACGGAATGATCCGCGGTAGAATTTCGGCAAGGCCCATCACCGCCAGTTCCTGCATCGGGAATAATGATGTCAGCCCGGCTTCCGCCATGCGTGCCCCGCCGATCCCTGAGAACGTCAAATCCGGCCGCTGTAATTTCAGCGCATTCATCAGCCGCGCGCCCAGCACATCGCCGCTCGCCTCACCGGCGATGATGAAAATATGCGGCATTACAGTTTTATAACAGGGCAGGGGGGAACTTTATCAATCCAATCGCGATGGTTCAGCACGCCGCCTTCACGCCGTACTTTTGCCACCAGGTCAAGCGCGATCTCGGCAAATACCAGCCCGGGTTCATCCATTTCACCACGCGCTAAAATACCGTTGGCGGGGAAGAAAATATCCGGCGGCCCATACACCCCCGCATAGCCATGATTCTCATCAATCGCCCCACTCCAGGGCGCCGACCCTACCAAGGGTGAGGTTGCCACAATGCACTGGTTTTCCACGGCACGAGCGCGGGCAGAGAGCCGCACGCGGTTGAAGCCTGCCACTGTGTCCGTACAGCTCGGCACCAAAATCAGTGTTGCGCCAGCGGTCACTTGCGCCCGCACATGCAGCGGAAATTCACTGTCATAGCATATGGAAACGCCAATCCGCCCGAACATTGTCTCGAACACATTGGGTCCGGCCCCGCCATCCACACCCCATCGCTCGGCTTCAAAGCGTGTCATGGTCTGTTTGTCCTGGAATGCCAGCGTGCCAGTACGGCTAATAAACGGCGCCCGGTTGCGGATTTTCCCATCCGGGTCGCGCATCGGCAGTGTGCCGCCCAGAATATATAAATTATTCTGCGCAGCGATCCGTTGCAGTGCGCGCAACAAATCCTTGGCTTGCGCCACCACGCAGGCCAACTCGCCGACAATATCGGGCGTTGAAATAAATGCCCCTGCCAGCACCATCGCCGCATATTCCGGCAGCACCAGCAGATCGGCATGGTTATGTTTGGCCGCCGCCGCCATTTCGGCAAGCCGGGCCTCGAACCCGGCAAAATGCGGCGGGACCGTCACATCAAACTGCGCCAGTGCCAGTTTCACAGCGCCTTGGTCCAGAAGGTGAGAGGCTTGAATGTCTTTTCCGTCTCGCCCCGGTCCAGCCACGACATTTGGCACGTCAAATGCGGTTGCTTGGTATAGCCGCGCTTGCCCCAAAACGCGTCCAGCGGCACGAAATCAGTCGGCTTTAACGGGTGATCATCCGGCCGTTGCACCGCGCAAAAAGCCGCAAATTTATAGTCCCCAAATTTCCGCGCCTGCGCTTCGCGTGCCGCAAAAAACGCTACCCCCACGCCCCGCCCGCGATATTCCTTCCGCAGCACGCTCTCACCAAAATAAAAATAGTCTCGCGGGTTCAGCCCATGATCCAAAAACGGTTGCTGCACATTGTCTGGCTCGTCAGAAAGCGGCAGGCACGTGGCCATGCCCACCACTTTATCGCCCGCAAACGCCGCAATCACTGCCGCGCGCTCTGCACGCCCCAAGCCGCGCAGATACTCAGATTCGTAAGACCGGCTGCCGACATATAAATACGGCCACTCGAAAAACACTTCGGTCCTGAGTGCCGCGAGGTCTGGCAGGTACGGCACAATCGCCGCACCTGTCAGGGTCTCTACGCGCAGATCAGTTTGGTTTGGCAACCGGTGCCGGGGCGTTGATGACGTTCTGTGCACCAGCCACGAAGGCTTGCAACGCTTCGGTCATTTGCGCGTGGGTCAAGCCGGTCTGGTTGGCCACCACAGGGCAATAGGCCGCCACCAGATAGTTGGTGATGGTGGTATTGCTCACATTGGGGTCGCTTGCCTTCAGCGCGGCCACAAAGGCGCGGGTACGGTTTGGCAATGTGTCCGGGGTGGCGTCGTCGAACATATCCATCAACCCACCACCCGGGTTGGCGAGCGAATCGCTACCGCCGGCAGAGCTCACCTTCGGGCAGCCGAATTTATCAGACTCCATATCCGCCATTGGCGGCACCACGGCCACCGCGCGGGCAGCCATCACGTCGGCAGGCGTCGCATTCGCTGTGCCTTGGTTGCCCCACTGGGTGCGGACATAATTGGTCACCGCGGCAATCTCCGCGTCCGAAAGGCCGGCTGCAAAGGACGGCATGGCTGGGCCATGGTTCCAAGGTGCCAGCCCGTTTAGCACGGCGCCGATGACATTGGTCGGCTTGGCAGCGGTCACTGAATCATTGCCGGCAAGACCCGGAATAATCGGCGGATGCCCGGTGCCGTTGGCCTGGTGGCAGGCAGCGCAATCAGCAGCGTAAATTTTTGCCCCCACATCATTGGCGGCAGCCAGCGCTTCCGGGGTTCCCGCCGATGGTGGCGTGCTGCGCGGCGGGGTGATGGTTTGCAGGTAATCCGCGATATCCTCGACATCGGATTTCGGAATCTGGCTCAAACTATATTGCACAACCTCGCCCATCGGGCCAAAGGCCGAACCTTTGTCCTTATTGCCGCCAGCATACAGGTAGGAAACCAGGTCATCCTTACTCCAACCGCCCACCCCGTAGGTTTTGTCGGAAGAGATATTCGGCGCAAAATAGCTGTCGATCGGTGCACCGGCCAGCGATTCATCGGCAATCAGCCCGCTCATCAGGTTGCGTGGTGTGTGGCATTCGCCGCAATGGCCCAACGCCTCGGTCAGATACGCGCCATTTTTAATGTGGTCATCCCAGGATGCGTCCATTTTCATCGGACCGGCGCGGAAGAACAGAATTCTCCACCCCAGCAACACCGGGCGCTGGCTGAAGGGGAACATCAGCGTGTTAGGGGTTGGCGCCACTTTCACAGGGGCCAGCGAGAATAAATATGCCTTAATGGCCATCACATCGGCATAGGTCAGCTTGCTGTACGAGGTGAACGGCATGGCTGGATAAATATATTTCGGAAACACCAAATAGGATGAGCCAGGGCTGATGCCGTAATGAATGGCGTTCCAGAACTGCTTATCGGTCCAGTTACCAATGCCAGTTTCTTTGTCGGGCGTGATATTGGGCGAAGCCAGACCCCCAAACGGTGTGTTCAGCACCAACCCGCCGGAATAGGGCGCATGGTTCGGGCCGGAATGGCAGGGCATACAGTCGGCCGCGTCCACCAGATACTTGCCGCGCGCAATAATCGCCGCCTGATCGCCGGCAGCGGGTGCCTGGCTCGCCACCGGTGCGCCCACATCGTCCGCACTCAGGGCCACTTTGGCAGTAACCGCGCCGCCCAGCAGCACAGCGAGTGCGGCGGCACCCCAGAAAGCCTTGGAAATCTTCGGCAAACCAAACGACATGAGAAGCACCCATAGAAAATGGCACCCGGAGGGGGCGCTGATGCACTCTTATTTCGCCATATTTACCAAAGGATCAAGTCTTTCGGCATGATCACATTTATTCGCGGCCGTAGAGTGTGCCGGGCGAGACCAATGGCTGCGTGGTTTCCACCAGCTTGCTGTCCCGTACGGCCTGATAAAAGCAGGAACGCCGCCCGGTATGGCAGGCCACCCCGGTCTGATCGACCAGCAACAAAATCGTATCTGCATCGCAGTCCAGCCGCATCTCAACCAGCCTCTGGGCTTGGCCGGAGCTTTCGCCCTTGCGCCATAATTTGCCCCGGCTGCGGGAAAAATAACAAACTTGCCCGGTTTTCAGTGTTTCGGTGATCGATTCGCGGTTCATCCAGGCCATCATCAACACCTCCCCGGTGTCATGCTGCTGCGCGATCGCCGGGATCAGCCCGTCATCGTTAAATTCCAAAGTTTCAAGCCAGTCGGTCATTTTGCCAGCATCCCATTGGTCAGGCAGGTCTCATCGAAGCGTGCGATAATGGTCGGGTCGGGCGGCGGCACATCATGCTTGCTGTCCCGATAGTCCAACCGGCTGATCAAGTCGCGGATGATTGCCAAGCGGGCGACTTTTTTGTCGTTGGCGCACACCACCATCCAAGGCGCTTCGGCGCTGTCGGTCAGTCGCAGCATCACGTCGCGCGCTTTGGTGTAATCATCCCAGTGCTTTAGCGCTTTCTCATCAATCGGGCTGATCTTCCATTGCTTCAGCGGGTCCTCGTGGCGGTCCGCCAACCGTTGCTTCTGTTCCTTGCGGTCAATATCAAGATAATACTTCAGCAACCTAATTCCGGCCTCGGCCAGCATATGCTCGAATACCGGCACGTTACGCAGAAATTCGTCATATTGTTCCTGGGTGCAGAAGCCCATCACATGCTCCACCCCGGCACGGTTGTACCAGCTACGGTTAAAAATCACGATCTCTCCGGCTGCCGGCAAATGCGCCACGTAGCGTTGGAAGTACCATTGTGTCTCCTCGCGGTCAGAGGGCTTGGGCAGTGCGACAATCCGAATATCCCGTGGCGAAAGATGTTCGGTGATCCGCTTGATGGTGCCATCTTTGCCAGCACCGTCCCGGCCTTCCAGAATAATCAGCAGTTTTTCACCATGCGTGATCACGTGGCGCTGTAATTTTACCAACTCAACCTGCAACTCATGCAGCTGGGCGCCGTATTTTTCGGCGGGCTTTTTCGGCTTGGCTGGTTTCGCCATCTTATCCTCGAATGGTTTCTTAATTGTGTCATATAAGCTTTCCCACCTGCCTTACCAATGTCTTGGCCTAGCCACGCGACAGGTGGAGAAATCGCCTTTATATCTGCGGCAGTTCATGGGCGGTGGAAACAATGTTGTTCACAATCATCTTCAGTCTGATCATATTGCTCATTATCGGCGGCTTGGTCGCGGTTTACATCCATGATGTGCGGCAACACCAACATACCATCCTCCGCAATTACCCCGTTATCGGCCATATCCGTTATTTCGCCGAAACCTGGGGCGAGTATATGCGGCAATACCAGTATCTGCCGGACTGGTCAGAGCGCCCCTTCAACCGGCTGGAACGCTCCTGGGTGTATCGCTCTGCCAAAGGCGTCTCCAACCTGGTTAGCTTCGGGTCTGAGAACGTGCCCAGCTTCGTATTTCGTAACGCTGCTTTCCCGGTTCTGGAGTCTGAAAAACGCGGCTATCCTGGCAAATTGATCGGTGTTGCCACCGGCCCGGGTGCGTCGCGCGCGCCATTCCTTGCCAAAAACTTCTTTAATATCTCCGGCATGAGCTACGGCGCGCTCAGCCACGCCGCGGTCACCGCCCTGTCCAAGGGCGCAAAACTCTCCGGCGTCTGGATGGGCACGGGCGAGGGCGGCTTATCGCGTTTTCACCTGGAAGGCGGCGGTGACATCGTTATGCAAATCGGCACGGCAAAATACGGCGTGCGCGATGCGGATGGAAACTTGTCGGAAGACCGGCTGCGCACCATCGCGGCCTATCCGCAGGTCAAAATGTTTGAGGTGAAGCTGGCGCAAGGTGCCAAGCCCGGCAAAGGCGGCATTCTACCCGCTAACAAAGTCACGCCCGAAATTGCCGAAATTCGCGGCATCCCGGCCGGTCAGGACAGTATCAGCCCCAACCGCCATAACGACATCGGCAGCATCGCCGAGCTGGGTGCTTTCGTAAACCGGGTACGCAGCGTCACCGGCAAGCCAGTGGGCGTGAAATTCGTGGTGGGTGACCCAGCCTTCGTTGATGAATGGTTTGAGGATTGCACCGCTCACCCGGAACATTGCCCGGATTATATCCATGTCGATGGCGGCGAGGGGGGTACCGGTGCGGCCCCTGCCGCGCTGATCGATTATGTCGGCCTGCCAATCACCCAGGCACTGCCAATTGTGGCCGCGCTGCGGGCCGAACATGGGCTGAAGGAGCGTATCCGCATCCTGGCGGCAGGCAAGCTGGTCACCCCTGACAAAGTCGCTTGGGCATTATGTATGGGGGCGGATTTTGTAAGCTCGGCGCGCGGCTTCATGTTCAGTTTGGGCTGCATCCAGGCGATGAAATGCGGCTCCGGCCATTGCCCCACCGGCGTGACCGCCGTGGACCCGAAACTGATCGCAGGGCTAGACCCTACTGACAAAGCCGTGCGCGTGGCCAATTACGCCCGCCGTATGCAAGACGAAGTCGCCATCATCGCGCATTCTTGCGGCCTCACCGACCCTTCCGGCTTCCTCCCTCGCCATGTCACCCAATCTGAACGCGGCGTCGGCGGCTTCAGGGCTCCTTCTGCATGAGGCTGTGGCTTGGGTTATTTGGCGTCGCGGCAGCTTGCAATATCATTCTGGGCTGGCATGGCTGGCCAACCGTGTTCGCGGGCAGCCTCTCCGACCCTGATAGCTATATGCGGCTTGAGCGTATTTTGCAGGGCGTCCAGCAAGGGCATTTAACCAATATTGTAGCCCGCGATGATTCCGGTGCCGGCGTGATGGTGGAATGGTCGCGCTTGCTTGACGCCCTGCTCTGGGCCATGGCGCTGCCCTTTGTGCCATTTATCGGCTGGCAGCACGCGCTGCTGCTGGCGGGTGATACGCTCAGCCCGCTCGGCATTGGGCTGCTGGGCGTTGCCTTAGCGTTCGTGATCGAACCTTTTGTGGCGCGGCCATTTCTATGGGCCACTGCCGTGGCCGCGGCAGTGCTGCCGGGCTTGCAAACCTTTGCCGCACCGGGCGTGGTGCACTACCATATTTTGCTGCTAGCGCTGATTGCCGCCACCATGGGGTTTGTGGTGCGGGCCTGCCATGGCGAGCGTTGGAATGGCTTTATCGCCGGGCTATGTGGCGGCTTGGCCATCTGGCTGACCCCCGAGACGATGCCATTCATATTGCTGGCATTTGCGGTTTTGCTGCTGCAATGGTGCTTCACCAAAAATGGCGATGTTGTAACGGCCTGTGCGGTCGGCTTTGCTGACATGCTGGCTTTTGGCTTGGCACTCGACCCGCCCGAAGGCGGCTATGCTGTGGTTGAGATTGACCGGATATCAATCGTCTATGTGATCCTTGCCTTAGCGCTGGTGCTGGGCAGCCTTTGCCTGTGGCGCATTGACCACCGCACCACCACAAAATCTGGCCGCCCGCTCGGCGTGGTCATTATGGCGGCCTTCCTCATTGCCTGGGTGGTGGCCTTTCCCACAGTGGCCATGGGGCCGTACGGGCTCATGAACGCCAGTGACTATCAGCGGTTTTTCGGCGTGATGCTGGAGCTGCAACCCTTGCACGGCCCGCATGATTATCTGCAGTTCGTGTTCCCAGGCGCGCTGGTATTATTTTACAGTCTGTTCCGGTGCGTGCAAGCGCGCAGCCTGCAAGCGCGCTTATTATGGTTATATCTATCTGGCATCCTCATCCTCAGCCTTGTTTTGGCAGCGAAATTTATTTTGTTTGTAGGCTTTCCAGCCGAAATAACAGCCGCCCTGGTTGGGGTTATGCTCAGCGATGTTTCGGTCCGGTTTCGCGCTGCCCCGATGCGGGCGATGTTGGCAAGGCTTGGCTGTATCACAAGCATTTTGGTCATCCCGCTGCTGCCCATAGTCCCCGCGATTGCGCAAGCCCCGATATCGCCTGCCTTACCAGCGCCGTCATGCGATTTGCGCCATATCGATCATTTATTGGCACCCATTGGCGGTGCCGTCACGCTGGCCACCGCTGATGCCACGCCCGAATTATTATTCCGTACCAAAATCACCACCGTCGGCTCACTTTATCAACATGGCGTGTCGGGTTTTTTGCGCCTGCGTGATGCTTGGCGCAGCCTGCCTGGAACCGCCATCCCCGCCGCGGTAACCGCCACCAAAGCCAACTATATATTATTTTGCGGCAGCCCGCTCCGCAGCCTGTTGGTGAATGATTTGGCCGCCACTAGTTTGTGGGATGCGTTGAATAATGCCCAAACACCGCCCTGGCTGCAGCTGCAGGCGCAGGATACCGCAACGGGCTGGCGGCTTTACAAAATTATCCGATAAGTTTTCCGCCGGGCATGGGCTGTGGAACGCCAGTAGTGCTGGGCACTGAAAGTGGCAGGCCGCGCAGGCTGCGCACCGCTAAAAACCCGAAACACTGCGCTTCCAATGCGTCACCATCCCAGCCGACCGCTTCGACACTTGCCACCGGCACGCTGAATTGCGCCTGCAGGTGCCGCATGATCGTAGCATTCTTCCGCCCGCCGCCGCAGACCAGCACCCGCAAGGGCGGGGCAGGTAGCGGGGCGCTGGCAATCGCCATGGCGGTAAAGGCGGCCAAGGTTGCCGCGCCATCGGGGGCATTCAGCCCCGCAACCGCCTGTTCAACCAACGCCGAAAAGCTCAGCCGGTCGAGTGATTTTGGTGCCGGCCGCGCAAAATAAGGGTCTGCCAGCAACATCTCCAGCCGCGCCGTTTGCACATGGCCCACCGCCGCCAGAGCGCCATTTTCGTCATAAGCCTGGCCAGTATGGCGTTGCACCCAATCATCCAGCGGGCCATTGCCGGGCCCCGTATCGCAGGCCAGAATCTCACCTTGCGCGCCCAGCCACGTGATATTGGCAACCCCGCCGATATTCACAATCAGCAATGGTTTGGGCAAAGCGGCCGCCAGGGCTGCATGAAATAGCGGCACCAAAGGTGCGCCCTGACCCCCGGCAGCCACATCGGCCTTGCGAAAATCATACACAACTTTGGTGCGAGTCAGGCGCGCCAGCATGGCGGCATCGCCAATCTGCCAGGTCTGGCGGCGCGCTGGTGCATGTAAAATCGTTTGCCCATGAAACCCGATCACATCAGCGCCGCGCCCAAGCAGCGATACCGCGATCGCATGGTCCTCTGTCAGGCGCCGCTCAACATCCCGCAGGAAAGCATCGTCCAGGAAAGCATCGTCCGGGAGGGCCTCGTCGGCTGCTAACCGCGCCGCCATATCCAGCAGCTTGCGCAAATCGGCCCGCAACTTGGGCTCGTAATGCAAGGTCGCCGCATGGCTCGTGCCGCGAATAGTCTCGCCGTCGGTCTCAATCCAAGCAGCATCCACGCCATCAAGCGACGTACCAGACATCAGCCCAATCGCGCGCATCAAGATGCCCGGCCAGCATCTTGGCGCAGGTTTCTCAACCGCACCGCCACCCACCCGGCATTCCACCACCATCAGCCATTTCAGCCATCCAAAACCTCCTGCCGGTTTGATAGCGGGCAGGGCGGCATTTGGGAAACTTTTGCCAGCACGTTGAACCGTGCTACCGGGCAGCCATTAAGGAGCTTGGTATGGCAAAAAGCGCATTTCTGGCCGAGGCAAAAGCCCGCGGCTTTATCTTTCAATGCACCGATGAGGCAGCCCTCGATGATTTATGCGCGGGCGGTTCCATCGCAGGCTATGCCGGGTTCGACCTGACCGCTGACAGCCTGCATGTGGGCCACATGATCCCCATCATGCTGCTGCGCCTGTTCCAAAAGCACGGCCATCGCCCGGTGGCGCTGATGGGTGGCGGCACCACCCGCATCGGCGATCCCTCCTTCCGCGAGGAAGCCCGCCAACTCCTCTCCGACGCCCAAATTGCCACCAACCTTGTTGGCATTCGCAAAAACATCGAAGCCTTTATCAATTTCGGCGACGGCCCGAATGATGCCGTGCTGGTGAATAATGCCGACTGGCTGGACCGTTTGAGCTATATTGAATTGTTGCGCGAAGTCGGCGTGCATTTCTCGGTCAACCGGATGCTGTCGTTTGATTCCGTCCGCTCCCGCCTGGAGCGCGAACAGGGCCTCACATTCCTCGAATTTAACTACTCCATCCTGCAAAGCTACGATTTCCGCGAGCTTAACCGCCGCCATAATGTGGTGCTGCAAATGGGCGGGTCTGACCAATGGGGCAACATTGTCTCTGGCGTAGACCTCGTGCGCCGTACCGATCAGGCTTCCGTCTATGGCCTCACCACCCCGCTCATCACCACGGCCTCAGGTGCCAAAATGGGCAAATCCGCCGCCGGTGCGGTCTGGCTCAGCGCTGATAAACTCAGCCCCTATCATTACTGGCAATTCTGGCGGAACACTGAGGATGCCGATGTCGGCCGCTTCCTGAAACTCTTCACCGACCTGCCGTTGGAAGAAATTGCCAAACTTGAAGCGCTTGGCGGGGCTGAGATCAATGCGGCTAAAATTATTCTGGCCACTGAGGCCACCGCGCTCGCTCATGGCCGCGCCGCGGCGGAAGACGCCGCCGAAACCGCCCGCAAAATTTTCGCCGAAGGTGCTGCCTCCGCAGGTCTGCCCAGCGTTGCCTTACCGGAGGCCGAACTTGCCGCCGGCATCCCGGCTTTTGCCTTGTTCGTGAAAGCCGGTCTGGCCGCCAGTAATGGCGAAGCGCGGCGGCTCATCCGTGGCGGTGGGGCGCGGGTGAATGATGTTACGGTCGCAGATGAAGCCCAAATCATCACACTGCAAGATGGTGCGAAGCTCTCTGCCGGTAAAAAGCAGCATGTTTTGGTCCGCTGCACTGCGAATAGTGCATTGCAAAAATAAAACGAGCGTGCTGAGTGGAGGAGTCTAGCTTTTCCAGGAGTTTGCATGTCGATCCATGCCGCGATTACCCACCGTACGTCTTACAAATACGACCGTCCGGTGACGATGGGCCCGCAGACCATCCGTCTGCGCCCGGCGCCGCATGCCCGCACGCCAATTCTGTCTTACTCGTTAAAAATCAGTCCGCAGCCGCACTTCCTTAACTGGCAGCAAGACCCGCAAGGCAATTACCTCGCCCGCGTGGTATTCCCCGAACGCGTCACCAGCTTCGAAGTGGTGGTGGACGTGGTCGCGGATATGGCGACGATTAACCCGTTTGACTTCTTCCTGGAGCCGGAAGCCGAAAATTACCCGTTCAAATACGATGATGTACTGGCAGAAGAACTCGCCCCGTTCCGGGTGCTGCGTAAGCCTGGTAAAAAACTCACCTGCCTGATCAATGCGGTGAACACCGCGCTCGGCGGCAAAGAGCTGCGCATGGTGGACATGCTGGTGATGGTGAACCGGCTGATCGCGGAACGTATTTCCTACGTGGTGCGGATGGAACCAGGCGTCTGGTCGCCTGAGAAAACCCTCACCGAAGGCAAAGGCTCCTGCCGCGATTCCGCGTGGTTATTGGTCAACTTGCTGCGCCATCTCGGCTTTGCGGCGCGCTTTGTCTCTGGCTATCTCATTCAGTTGGTTGCCGACCAAAAACCAATCGGTGATGGCCCGGCCGGCCCAACCGAAGACTTCACCGACCTGCACGCCTGGGCAGAAGTTTACCTGCCCGGTGCCGGTTGGATTGGCTTGGATGCCACGTCCGGGTTGATGGCAGGCGAGGGCCATATCCCACTCGCCGCCACCCCCTCGCCAATGTCAGCCGCCGCCATTTCCGGCCTGGTTGGGGAATGTAAGGCGGAATTCGACTTTGACATGAAGGTCACCCGGGTGGCGGAAACGCCGCGCGTCACCAAACCCTACACGCCCCGCCAATGGCAGGATATTCTGGCCCGTGGTGCGGCGGTTGATCTTGCTTTGGCCAAGGGTGATGTGCGCCTGACCATGGGCGGCGAACCCACCTTCGTGTCCGCAACGGACATGGAAGCGCCGGAATGGAACATCGATGCGATGGGCCCCACCAAGCGCCAGTATGCCGGTCGCCTGATCCGCAAACTCACCCCGCTTTGGGCCAAAGGCGCTGCACTCACCTACAATATGGGCAAGCATTATCCGGGCGAACAACTGCCGCGCTGGGCGATCCACGCCCATTGGCGCCAGGATGGCGAACCGGTCTGGCGCGACCCAGCTTTGCTGGCGTCCGATGACGATCATGACACCGCCAAAGCCGAAGACGCCGCGAAATTTGCCGAGGCGTTGGCTGAACG
The DNA here is from genome assembly GCA_002255575.1 of Acidocella sp. 20-57-95. GTDB lineage: Bacteria > Pseudomonadota > Alphaproteobacteria > Acetobacterales > Acetobacteraceae > Acidocella. The sequence goes on along the minus strand of NCAT01000007.1, from coordinate 33,073 downwards.
CCTGCAAATCGACCCGTCTTTGGTCAACCCAGCCTATGAGGATATTCACTACTATCTCTGGCGCGAACACCGCCTGCCGGCCAACGTGGTGGCGGAGGATGCCAAATTGCGTGATGAGTTGGAACGCAAGCGCCTCGCCAAGGTTTATAGCCAAGGTCTTGCCGCCCCGGTTGGCAGCGTGTTGCCGCTGCGGCGGGTGATCCAGGATGGCAGCCGCCGTTGGCAAAGTGGCAAATGGTTCTTCCGGGATTCCGTGATGTTCCTGGTGCCGGGTGACAGCCCCATCGGCCTGCGTTTGCCGCTCGAAGGCCTGCCCTGGGCCGAGCCCGACCATATCGAAGGTGATTTTGAGGCTGATCCCTTTGCCCCGCGTGAGGCTTTGCCGAAGAATTTCGAATTCAAACGCCTGCGCACGGCGGCGCCTGGCAGCGGCATCGAAGGGTTCCGCCCGGTTCCGCAGGACGCCCCGATTGTAGGTAAGGAAGAGCCCGGCGTTGTGCGCACGGCGCTCGCCGTAGAAGCCCGTGATGGCATTTTGCATGTATTCTACCCGCCACTTTACAATGTTGAGGACTGGCTAGAGCTTACCGCCGCCATCGAAGACACCGCCGAAGAATTTGGCCGCAAAGTCATTCTGGAAGGCTATTTGCCGCCGGAGGACGAACGTGTGTTGAATTTCTCCGTCACGCCCGACCCAGGCGTGATTGAAACCAACATCCACCCCGCCAATAGCTGGGCTGAAATTGTTGAGCGTACCACGCAGCTTTACGATGTGGCGCGCGAGATCGGCTTGGCGACCGAGAAATTCATGCTTGATGGCCGCCATGTCGGCACCGGCGGCGGCAACCATGTGGTGATGGGCGGTGCCAGCCCGGCAGATAGCCCGTTCCTGCGGCGTCCAGATTTGCTGAAATCCATGCTGGGCTTCTGGCATAATCACCCTTCGCTCAGCTTTTTGTTCAGCGGCCTGTTCATTGGCCCGTCGAGCCAACATCCGCGGATCGACGAAGCGCGGCAGGATTCTCTGAACGAGTTGGAAATCGCGTTCCAGCAGGTCTCCCGCCAAAGCAACACGCCGCCTTGGATGGTGGACCGGTTGTTCCGCAACATCCTTGCGGACATGACCGGTAACACCCACCGGACGGAATTCTGCATCGATAAAATGTACGACCCGAATTCATCCTCCGGCCGCCGTGGCCTGGTGGAATTCCGCGCCTTTGAGATGCCACCACATGCGGAAATGTCGGCCGCGCAAGTGCTGCTGATGCGCAGCGCCATCGCGGCGTTCTGGGAAAAACCCTATGAGCGCCGGATGATCCGCTGGGGCACGCGTCTGCATGATGAATTCCTGCTGCCGCATTATGCCGAAGCTGATTTCAAGGATGCGTTGGCAGAACTTGAAGCTTTCGGCTTTCCGCTAAACCCGGAATGGTTCGCCCCGCATCTGGAATTCCGGTTCCCGCAAATTGGTGAAATTGCGGTGAATGACATGAAGGTGGAACTACGCCACGCGCTGGAACCCTGGCACGTGCTGGGTGAAGAGCAAGTCTCCGGCGGCACTGCCCGCTACGTGGATAGCTCGGCTGAGCGCGTCCAGACCAAGGTTTCTGGCTGGGTCGATGAGCGTTATATCCTCTCGTGCAATGGTGCTGCCCTGCCACTGCAAAAAACCGAAGTGGCGGGTGAATATGTGGCGGGCGTGCGCTTTAAAGCCTGGCAGCCTTATTCTGCCATGCACCCCACCATCGGCGCGCAAGTGCCATTGGTGTTCGACGTGTATGACACCTGGTCCGGCCGTTCGGTCGGCGGCATGACGCATCATGTCGCCCACCCCGGTGGCCGCGCTTATGATGATTTCCCGGTCAACGCCAATTCCGCCGAAGCCCGCCGCCGCTCGCGCTTCTTCCCCATGGGCCACACGCCTGGGCCGATGCAGGCGCCAAAACCCGTGCCGGGCCCGGAATACCCGCGCACGCTTGATTTGCGCCGCTATGCTTAAAAAATTCGCCCACCGGATCAGATTATTTTTGGTGGGCGATATTTTGCTGGAACTCGCCACCATCAAAGCCAAACTGGCCGCGATGGAGGATTTAACTTCTCTGGCCAAACAAGTCGAAGAAGCCTTGCGCGCGGTTGAACTGCATCTCGATGAATTAAAGCACCGCGCCGAGTAGCGGGCCGTTAAGCAGTGCCGTTGGAAGCTGCGGTTTATTCCAGAATACCAAGCAATTTACAAAGCCCTTTGGCGTATTCGCGCATACTATGGCACTCGGCATAATCCGCCCGCTCATCCTCAGTCGCAGACAATCTTGCCAAAACCCCTATCAGCGCCGCGGCAATGTCTGCTGGTTGCAACGCATCTCCCACCCGCGTCACATAGCTCGGCGCATTCAAACTCTCGGCCAAATCCGCATTCGCAACACTGGGCAGCCCAGCCGCAATACAATCCTGCAAAGCGCCGGAAATATTTCCCACGCCACCCAAGCGTAATTGCAACCCGGCATCCGCCGCCAGGATATAATCGCGGTACGTCGCTTCATCGCAGAACTGGTTCAGAAACATCACCCGCCCGGCAACGCCGAATGTTTGAGCCATATCCTGCCAATAACCGATATCGCCCTCCGCCTGCCCAACCCAGACTAACCTTGCATCCACCTGCGCCATCGCCTGCAACGCTGCCGCCACGCCTTTTGTGGCGCTGATAAACCCCATACTGACAATTATTTTTTCGCCCTCTGAAACCCCCAGCCGCTGCCTTGCTGCCCGCTTGCATGCATGGGTTAAATCTGCGGTTGCCCAAGGCCGATAAATCGCGAACGGCAAATAATCTGCGCCCATCGCTTCAGCCACCGGCCGCGCATGAAAAATTAAAGGCTTGGCAGCCGCCTTGAGGTCATCCAAAAAATGCGCTGCCCGGCAGGTTTCATCGCGGGCCCATAAGGCGACTTCATTTGCCGAAACATCCCGCTGCAATTCCCGCGCCGCGATTTCTGCCGCACCGCCCAACCCCAACCGTCCTGCATAAAACCCGAGCAGCCTTGCATCATGGCAAATACACGCCCCACCATAGCGCCGAAGCAGCTCAAAAATCCTCCCGTGATGCGCCGGCGAATTACCCATCACGCTCACCACCCGGTCAAACCGTGCGGCTTGGTGCGGCACTGTTGAAAGCGGGGTCTCACCGTTCGGCGAAAACAAATGCACATCAGCAAATTCCCGCAGCGCCGTCGCCATTGCCGCCGAATAATCCGCCACGCCAGAACGAGCCGGGGGCAGGGGGGTGATCAGCGCAATCCGCGCCCGCCGCCTAACATTGGGAACTTCCGCGAAAGCCGGAAGATGCAGCGCGGCCAGCGATGTCACAGACTCATATCGCCGCAACCATAGCCGCCCCACCGCCTGCGCAACCCGTGCGTCCGGTAACGCCGCCACGGCCGGCTCATCCAAAATCGCGATTTTATAAATCTCAGGCCGCAATAGCAGCCGCGCCACAAATAACTGGTCTGGCCCGAAAGGCTCCGGGTTTACAAAAATGCCACCAGCAACGTCTGGAAGATAGGCATTGCCGAAAACCGCATCCAACCCAGCTAAAAATGTCGCCGCCAACGGTGGTAATAAAGGGTCCGTAATGCCGATCAGATACCCACCACGCAGTACCGCCCGTAAAGCCTGCCAGCGATCATCGGCCCGCCTCTGCCAGCGTCGCATATCAATCATGATCATTGCCGTCATGCGGTTGGCCGTTCCTTATAGCAGGCGTATGAGACCCCTTATGCCCGACTCTAATTCTTCTACTTCCGGTTGACCATGCTGCGTATTACCGGACTCACGTTGCCGCTGACCCATGACGCAGCCGCCTTACGTGCCGCCATTCTCACGCGCCTTGGCATCGCCGATGCGCAGTTGCTGGATTTCAGCATTTTCCGCCGCGCCTTCGATGCCCGCAAAAAATCCAACATCACTTTGGTCTATACAATCGACGCCAGCATCGCGCCCGGCGCCATCATCAATGCCGGCCCGGATATCGGCCCCACGCCCGATACTGACTATAAATTCCTCCCAACCCCGCCCACGCCCGCGCACCGCCCGGTTGTCATCGGCACCGGCCCGTGCGGTATTTTTGCCGCCCTCATCCTCGCCCAGATGGGCCTGCACCCGATCATTCTGGAACGCGGCAGGCTGGTGCGCGAACGCACCAAGGACACTTGGGGCCTCTGGCGCAAATCCATCCTCAACCCGGAATCCAACGTGCAATTCGGCGAAGGCGGGGCCGGGACCTTCTCAGACGGCAAACTCTACAGCCAGATCAAAGACCCGCAGCATCTGGGCCGCAAAGTCCTCACAGAGTTCGTGAAAGCCGGCGCGCCGGAAGAAATCCTGTATGTCAGCAAACCGCATATCGGCACCTTCCGCCTGGTCGGCATGGTGGAAACCATGCGCGCCACCATTGAAGCTTTGGGCGGCGAATATCGTTTTGGCTCCAAAGTTACCGACATTGAGCTTGACGCCACCCGCCAGGTGCGCGGCGTGCATCTGCAAAATGGCGATTATTTAGAAACCAACCATGTGGTACTCGCCATCGGCCATAGTGCGCGTGATACGTTCGAGATGCTGCTCGCACGCGGCGTGTTCATCGAGCCTAAACCGTTTTCGGTTGGCTTCCGTATCGAACATCCGCAATCCATGATCGACCAGCATCGCTTCGGCGCTTTTGCAGGCAACCCAATTCTTGGTGCGGCCGACTATAAACTGGTCCACCACGCCTCGAACGGTCGCTCGGTTTATAGCTTTTGCATGTGCCCCGGCGGTACCGTGGTGGCTGCCACCTCCGAGCCTGGCCGCGTGGTCACCAACGGCATGAGCCAATATTCCCGCAACGAGCGTAACGCCAATGCCGGTATCGTGGTTGGCATCAACCCATCTGATTATCCCGGCCATACGCTTGCCGGTGTGGCATTCCAGCGCCAGTGGGAATCGGCGGCGTTTGTGGCTGGCGGCGGCACCTATGCGGCGCCCGGCCAGTTGGTTGGCGATTTTATCGCAGGGCGAGCCTCGAAAGCCCTGGGCGAGGTCATCCCCTCCTATAAACCCGGCGTCACCCCCACCGACCTTGCCCCCACTTTGCCAGACTACGCGATTGCCGCCATCCGCGAAGCGCTGCCGGCGTTCGAAAAGCAAATCCGCGGCTTTGCGCGGCCCGATGCCGTGCTCACCGGCGTTGAAACCCGCACCTCGTCCCCCATTCGCATCACCAGGGGCAAGGATTTCGAAAGCCTCAACACCATCGGTTTATTTCCAGCGGGCGAGGGTGCTGGCTACGCAGGCGGCATTCTCTCCGCCGGGGTGGACGGCATTAAGGTCGCGCAGGCGGTCGCGCAAAGCATGGCAAAAGGGAACGTTTGATAGAGGTTTTCAATAATACCCACCTATCACGCATAAGTTTTGCACTATAACTACATTAACATGCCTAAAAATTAACCTTAATTTTCAAGATTGCACCAAATACCGCGCAATCAACAGACAGCATCATCTAAACGCCGCATTTTTATACAAAACTGTGCTTGCCGCCTGCCGTCAAGGGTTTATCCTGCCTCCATCGAATACTCGCATTCGTACCATCCAGGAGGCTACACTACATGAAGTTGCAATTTGCCCGTTCCCGTCTTGCGGCAGGCCTCGTTGCCTGTTTCGCGCTGGCCGCCCCGGTCGCCAGCCATGCCGACGTTCCAGGCCTGCCAGCCACCATCACCAGCTCCGGCACCATCACCTATTGCAGCGCCGTCAGCTTGCCGCCGATGGAATTTTTTAACGATAAGCAGCAGCCTGTGGGTGTTGACATCGAACTTGGTAATTTGCTGGCCTCGCGGCTCGGCGTGAAGGCGAAGTTTATCAATATGCCATTCGCGGGCCTTATCCCCGCTTTGCTGGCCGGCCATTGCGATGCGATTCTCTCGCAGCTTTTCATCAAGCCTCCCCGCCTGAAAGTGATCGACGAAATTCCATATATGAACTCGCAGGAAGGCTTTATCTTGAAAGCCGGCGCGCCGAAAATTTCAGGCCCGGCTGATTTGTCAGGTTTGAAGGCGGCTTCCGTCACCGGCACCACCGCAACGAATTTAATGCAGGCGGCCAATGATGATCTGACCAAAGCCGGCAAGCCGCCCATCAATATCGTGATGTTCCCAGAAAATGCACCGGCATTGCAGCAGGTGCAATTCGGGCAGGTTGCTGCCTATGGCGTCTCGTATGAGGCTGCACTTTATTACCAGCGTCTGCAGCCGAAGGTTTTTGAATCGGGCAGCCCGCCTTACTTCAAAATCTTGACCGGCATTGGCGTTTCCAAATCCACGCCAGATTTGAAATTGGCCCTTACGGTGGCGCTCAACGGCCTGATGCGCGATGGCACCTACGCCATGGTGTTCAAGGAATGGCATCTTGAAGAAGACGCATTGCCGCCGCCGCAATAATTGTGGTTTTGCGTTGAATTTTTAAGTGATGAAGCCGGGGGAATTAAAAAAACGCCCGGCTTCATCATCGCGTTTCATGAAGACTAAGGCTAAATCACTATGAATTTTGACTGGGCGTATTTCTCAGCGCAGCTCTTCACGCCGAGCGGCGCTTTTCTCGAAGGCCTCGGCCTCACCATTATCATGAGCATTTCAGCGCAGCTTCTCGGCTTTGTCATCGGCCTGGTGGTCGCTTTTGGCCGTATGTCTGCAAATAAATATCTCAGCTTTGCCGCTGCCGCATACATCTGGATCATTCGTGGCACGCCGTTGCTTGTGCAGATCGTGTTTATTTATACCGGTCTCGCCGCTGCTAACCTCGTGCGGTTTGAGGATATTACGCTCGGCCCCATCACGTTTCCGGGCAATCTACAGGCTGGTATTTTGGCCCTTGCCATCAATGAAGCCGCCTATATGGCCGAGATTTACCGCGCCGGGATCACCGCCGTTGACCGTGGTCAGTTTGAGGCCGCCAAAGCACTCGGTATGCCGCCCATTATGTTGATGCGCCATGTCGTGCTGCCGCAAGCCTTCCGCATTATCCTTCTACCCATCGGCAACCAGTTCAACATCATGTTGAAAAACACCACGCTCGTCAGCGTGATTGGTGTTTCGGAAATGCTGCTGGTGACTGAAACCATCAACTCCGCCACCTTCCGCACCTTCGAGCTTTATTCAGTGCTGGGCATATATTTCCTTCTGCTGACCAGCCTGTGGAACATCTTTATGGCCTGGGCTGAACGGCATTTCGCCCTTGGCCGTCCCGCGGCTAAATCCCCCCCCGCACTGGCAGCTTTGGAGATGGGCAAATGAGCGAAGATCTTCTCATCGAAGCCACCAATGTGGAAAAATGGTTCGGGCCGGTCAAAGTGCTGGATGATGTTAATTTTAAGGTCAAACGCGGTGAGGTGGTGGTGCTCATCGGCCCCTCTGGCTCGGGCAAAACCACTTTACTTCGCTGCATCAACCATCTGGAAACCGTCCAGAACGGCCGCATCGCGGTAAATGGCAGCCTCATTGGCTACCGCGAACGCAATGGCAAGCTGGTCTCTGACCGTGAATCCAACATCGCCATACAACGCCGTGACGTTGGTATGGTGTTCCAGCGTTTCAATCTATTCGCCAACATGAACGTGCTGGATAATATCAGCCTGGCGCCTCAGCTTTTACGCGGCACCCCAAAGGCGGATGCGCAAGCACAGGCCCGTGCGCTGCTCGCCCGGGTCGGCTTGCCTGAAAAAGCTGAAGCCTTCCCGCAGGAGCTTTCCGGCGGCCAGCAACAGCGCGTCGCCATTGCCCGCGCGCTCGCCATGCAACCGGCTGTGTTATTGTTCGATGAACCCACCTCCGCGCTCGACCCCGAAATGGTCGGCGAAGTGCTGGCCGTGATGCGCGACCTTGCCACCACCGGCATCACCATGGTGGTGGTCACCCACGAAATGGGCTTTGCCCGCCAGGTGGCTGACCGTGTGGTGGTGATGGCCGAGGGTAAAATCATCGAGGAAGGGCCGCCCGAGCAGATTTTCAGCAGCCCCAGCCATCCCAAAACCCAAGCTCTGCTGGCCGCTGTGCTGCATTGAATATTCGGCGTTTTTCCGCCACATCAGACAAAATTTAACAGGGACCCAACTTACATGCGTGACTTCCAATTCCCCGGCCGCAGCCCGGCCTATGCCACACGCGCCATGGCTGCCACCTCAATGCCAGATGCCACACTCGCCGCCTTGGATTGTATGCGCAATGGCGGCAACGCCATGGATGCTGCCATCACCGCTGCCGCCGTGCTGGCCGTGATCGAGCCGCAATCCACTGGCATCGGTGGCGATTGCTTTGTGCTGTACAAGCCAAAGGGCCAGCCGGTGGTCGCCATGAACGGCTCCGGCCGCGCCCCTGCTGGCGCCACCATGGATGCTTTGGAAGGGGCCGGCGTAAAAGGCACGCCGCGCAACACCTCGCCCCACGTGGTCACCATCCCGGGTGCCGTCAGCGCCTGGGAGGCTTTGCTCAAAACCTATGGCCGCAAGGGGCTGGATGCGGCTTTGCAGCCTGCCATCAAATTTGCTGAGGACGGGTTCGTCGTCACACCCCGCGTGCATTATGACTGGTCACAGACGGTGGATAAGCTCACTGAAACGGGTGCCAAGGCGTTTCTGGTCGATGGTGCTCCGCCCGAAATTGGCACGGTTTTCCGCAACGCCCCGCTTGGTGCCTCCTTGCGCAAAATCGCCGCCGGTGGTGCCAAAGCCTTCTATGAAGGCGAACTCGCCGCCGCCATGACCGCCGAATTGCGAGCCCGCGGCGGTTTACATACCGAAGCCGATTTCGCGGCGGGCCTCACCGCCGCGCAATTCGTCACCCCCATCACCCATAAGTTTGAAGGCCGTGACATTTGGGAATGCCCCCCGAATGGCTCCGGTATCGTGGCCCTGATGATCATGGGCATCATGGATGGCTTTGCTTCTGGTTCAGACCCGCTCGACCCCGTGCGCGTGCATCGCCATATCGAAGCTGCCCGCTTGGTTTATCGCGACCGTGACGCCTTCCTGGCCGACCCCGCCCAAGCAGACGTTCCAGTGGAACATCTGCTCAGCGAAACCTATCTCTCCGGCCTGCGCAACCTCATCGATGATCACCGCGCCCTGAAATTCCTGCCCACACCCGGTAGCCTGCATAAGGACACGGTGTATCTCTCGGTGGTCGATGCAGACGGTAATGCCTGCAGCCTGATCAACTCGGTGTTCGAAAATTTTGGCTCCGGCATTTTGGCGGGTGATACTGGCATCTTCCTGCATAACCGGGGCCTTGGTTTCCGCTATGAACGCGGCCACCCCAATTGCATCGCCCCTAACAAACGCCCGATGCACACCATCATTCCTTCAATGGCTACCAAAAATGGCGAGGCCGAGTATGTGTTCGGCGTGATGGGTGCGCATTATCAGCCGATGGGCCAAAGCTTCGTGATCGGCAACATGTTGCAATATGGCCTGAACCCACAGGCCGCCATCGACTTGCCGCGCTACTTCCCCTACGCGGGTAAGCTTGAGCTGGAACGCTCCATCCCCACCAGCCTGCGCAGTGCGCTGGCCGCTCGTGGCCATGCGATTGTCGATCTCGAAAAACCTCATGGCGGTGGCCAGGCCATTTTCATCGACCATGCCAACGGCGTCCTGGTCGGCGGCTCTGACCCGCGCAAGGATGGTTGCGCCCTCGGCTATTAAGTTTGCGATGTTGCGTCATTGTTCTGCCTATGTCGGATCAATGACGCATTTGATTGCCGCTGAGAAATCCTTACCTTAAGGGTCATGCCCACCAGCATCATCCATCGCCTGCACCTGCGGCTTTTGAAACGCTCTGTTATTGAAGCGTGCAAAGCCACGGCCTCGCAGCGCGTCTCGCTGGTGGCCGCTGGCTGTGCGTTCTATGCCACGCTGGCGCTGTTTCCCGCCATCACCATGCTCATCTCGCTCTATGGCCTGGTGTTTGACCCCACCACCGTGCAGCCACATTTGCATTATTTGCAGGAATTCATGCCGCCTGCGGCTTTTCAGCTTATCTCAGATCGCATCCAAAGCTTGGTCGCCTCGCCGGCCCGCGGCCTTGGCATTAGTTTTTTAGTCAGTCTGCTCCTCTCACTTTGGTCGGCCTCCACCGGCACCAAATCCGTAATGAACGCACTCACGCTGGCCTATAACCAAACTGAACAGCGGGGTTTTTTTAAATTTCAGCTCATCTCCCTGGGCATGACACTCATCGCCATTCTGGGCGCCGTGCTCGCCATCGCCATCTTGGTCCTCATCCCCGTAGTGATTGAATTTGTGGGTCTTACCGAGGTCGCAAAATTTCTGGTCAGCCTGTTCAGTGCCGTTGTGATGATATCTTTCGTCGTTGCATCCTTGGGCCTGCTCTACCGTTTTGGCCCTTCCGGCTCTGGCCGCATCTTCTTTGCCCCGGGTGCTACTTTTGCCACCATCGTCTGGCTGCTCGGCTCGTGGGCATTTGGGCTCTATGTTGGTACATTCGCGGTCTATAACGCCACTTACGGGCCGCTCGCCACATTGATTGGACTAATGATGTGGTTTTATCTCACCGCCTACACCATGTTATTCGGAGCGGAGCTAAACGCGGCCCTTGACCGCGAATGGCGCCACCAACGACAACGACCGCCAGCCCCCTAGTTGCTCATCGGCATCTTTGGGATATACTTATGATGCATACCTCGCGCGCCACGCAGAGGTAAGCAAAACTTGAGCATTTTATTTACGTGTTAACTTCATCGTCATAAGACGACAAAAAAAAGGATAAACGCCGTGGCCAATGAGAAGTCGCAGAATGTGCAGGATGTATTTCTGAATCATGTTCGCAAAAGCAAAACGCCGGTCACCGTGTTTCTGGTGAATGGCGTAAAGTTGCAGGGTGTCATTACTTGGTTTGATAATTTCTCCGTGCTGCTGCGCCGGGATGGTCATACCCAGCTGGTCTATAAGCACGCCATCAGCACCGTCATGCCAGGTGCCCCCATTATGTTGTTCGACGCCACCAAGGCCGAAGGCGGCAGTGCAGCGGAAATCACCCCGACCGGTACACTCAAACTCGCCCGCGCGCCCGAGACCCTGGATTTCGGCCCGGGTATGGACGAACAAGGCTGAGCAACCTCCTCGAGACCGCGCCGCCGCCCAATCGCGCCGCGATCCTGCTACCTTGGGATAAATCGCTCGCCCGGCTGAGCCCGTCTTCGCGTGAAGCTGAGGCCCGGATGGCTGAGGCTGTCGGCCTGGCCGCCTCCATTGGGCTCGTGGTGGTGCATGAAGCGGTGTACGCGCTGCGCCACCAGACACCCGCCACTTTGTTCGGCAAGGGCCAGACCGAACAGGTGGCGCAAGCCATCGCCGCCAATGATGTGCAGGTGGCGGTGGTGGATGCCAAACTCACGCCGGTGCAGCAGCGCAACTTGGAAACCGCCTGGAAATGTAAGGTCATCGACCGTACCGGGTTGATTTTGGATATTTTCGGGGCCCGCGCCCGTACCCGTGAAGGGACATTGCAGGTGGAACTCGCCCATCTGGAATATCAGCGCTCGCGCCTGGTGCGGTCCTGGACCCATTTGGAGCGCCAGCGCGGCGGCTTCGGCTTCTTAGGCGGCCCCGGTGAAACCCAGATCGAGGCTGACCGCCGCCTAATCGGCGACCGGATCACGCGCCTGAAACTGGAGCTGGACGAAGTGCGCCGCACCCGCGGTTTGCATCGCGGCGCCCGCAAGCGTGTGCCCTGCCCGGTGGTGGCTCTGGTGGGCTACACCAACGCAGGCAAATCAACCTTATTCAACGCCATCACCGGTGCCAGCGTGATGGCCGAAGACCAATTATTTGCCACACTCGACCCCACCATGCGCGGCTTCTCACTGCCGTCGGGCCGCAACATCATCATTTCAGACACGGTCGGTTTCATCTCAGACCTGCCGACTGAGCTGGTCGCCGCCTTCCGCGCTACCTTGGAGGAGGTCGCCGAGGCCGATCTTATTTTGCATGTGCGCGACATCGCCCACCCTGACAGTACCGCCCAGCGCGCGGATGTGCTGGCTGTGCTCAATGGCCTCGTGAAAGACGGCACGCTCGATGAAAGCTGGCAGGAACGCTGCCTCGAGGTTCTGAACAAGGCTGATCTTGTCGGCGGCATCGCCAATGTCTCAGCCCGCGATGACACCTCCATCGCCGTCTCCGCCATCACAGGTGAGGGGCTGCCAGCCTTGCTCTCCGCCATCGACCGCCGCTTAGCCGCGCAATTAATCACTTTGGAATGCGATATTTCCGTCTCCGATGGCGCTAAAATCTCCTGGCTATACCGTCACGGCGAAGTGCTGCAACGCCAAGACGGTGAAGAATTGGTACATATGCAAGTGCGCATGAGCGAGGCTGACCGCGCCCGGTTTGAGCGCCTGTGAACGCCCAAGACATCGCCGCCGTTATCGCACTGCTGCGCGCGGTTTCAAACACCGAGATCATGCCGCGCTTCAAGCATCTCGCGGCCAGCGACATCACCACCAAATCCGGCCCGCTTGACCCTGTGACCGTGGCCGACGTGGCGGCGGAAAAGGCGCTGACCGCCGGTTTGAAAGCTTTGTTTCCGGATTCCGACATCATTGGCGAAGAATCTGTTGCCAACGACCCGAACTTGCTCAAACGCCTGAAACTGCCAGGCAAAGTCTGGATCATCGACCCGATCGACGGGACCGCCAATTTCGCCTCAGACCTGCCCTTATTCGGCGTGATGCTGGCCTTGGTTGAACAAGACGAAGTGCTGGCCGGCTTCATCCACGACCCGGTGAGTGACGATACGGCAGTTGCCATCGCCGGTGGCGGTGCCTGGATGGTCTATGCCGACGGCAAACGCCACCGCTTGCGCGTGGCCGCGCCGGTGCCGGTGGCGCAAATGACCGGCTCGATTTCCTGGCGCTATATGCCTGAACCTTTGCGAACCCATGTGCTGCGCCGGCTGGATCGTGTGGCGAGCCTGTCAGATTATCGTTGTGCCGCTCACCAATACCGCATGTTGGCAGCGGGCCATACGCATATGCAAATTTTCCGTCGCCTCTACCCGTGGGACCATGCGGCAGGATTTCTGCTGCACAAGGAAGCCGGTGGCTATGCGCGGCACTTCGATGGCTGGCCCTATATCCCTTCGGAAATCGAAGGCGGCTTGTTACTCGCGCCAGACGAAGCCAGTTGGGTTCATCTGCAACAGGCACTTCTGACATGATCCCGAGTTACCATGCCCATATTTATTATCGCAGCCCCGCCGAACGCGCCAAAGCCGAACAACTCCGCGCGCAAATATCCGAACGTTTTTTGGTGCGCTTAGGCCGCTGGCACGACGTGCCGGTCGGCCCACATACCGCGCCGATGTTCCAGGTGGCGTTCTTGGCCGATATATTCCCAGCTTTCATCCCGTGGCTGATGCTCAACCGCCAGGGCCTGCCAATTCTCCTGCACCCAAACACCGGCCGCGTGCGTGACGACCACATCACAAACCCGTTCTGGTTCGGCGAAATCCTGCCCGCCAAGGGCGAGATTTTACCTGAAGAGTCGGACGAAGTTTTCGATATGGCCCCCAACACCGCCCCAACGATTAAATAGGCTCCAACTTGCCGGTCTGCACATCAAAATGCAGCCCCGCTAATGTCAGCGTCCCAGCCTTCACGCGTTCAGCAATCCACGGGAATGTCATCAGGTTATCAAGCGAATCCTTCACGGATTCCTGTTCGCAACGGTAGCACAGCGCCTCAAAATCCTCATCCGGGTTGGGCGAATCGCAAACACGCTGGCGGGCTCGCTGGGCAATCTTCATCCAGGATTCAATAAAGTCACCGGCACCTGTTGCAGGCCCGCTCATCAAGGCCCGTATGCCGCCGCACAGGCTATGGCCCAACACCACCACAGTTTTCACCTGCAACACCGTCACGGCAAATTCCAGCGCGGCTGAGGTACCATGGTTGCCAGTATCCGGCGCGTAAGGTGGCACCAGGTTGCTCACATTGCGCACCACGAAAATCTCACCTGGTGCGCAATCAAAAATCACTTCCGGTGAAACCCGCGAATCCGAACAGGCAATCACCATCGCTGCCGGCGCCTGGCCGTCCCGTGCGAGCGTGGCATAGCGCTTCTGGTAGCGCCGCCAATAGCCGCTGCGAAACCTCTTGTGCCCTGCCATCAAATTATTCATAGCCCCGCCCTTTTTGCCTGAGTCCAAAGTGCTTCCATCTCATCTAAGCTGGCACCTGCGGGGGTCCGGCCCGCTTCGGCCAACGCGGCTTCAATGGCGCCAAAACGCCGTATAAATTTATCATTTGCAGCGCTCAAGCAAGCCTCACCATTCAAACCCAGCTTGCGGGCCAAATTCGCCAGCACAAACAACATATCGCCCAGTTCATCTTGCAGCCGCGCCGGGTCCGCCACCGCTAATTCGGCGCGTAACTCGGTGGTTTCTTCCGCCAACTTATCCAGCACGGCCTCAGCATGTGGCCAGTCAAACCCTACCCTTGCGGCGCGTGCTGTCAGCTTCTGGGCCCGCAGCAAAGCGGGCAGGGCGGTGGCCACCCCATCCAGCACCCCCGCTTCGGCCTTGGCCGCCCGCTCGGCCGCTTTCTGGGCTTCCCAGGCAGCGGTCTGCGCTGCCGAATCCCGCGCCCCGGCATCGCCGAACACATGCGGGTGGCGGCGGATCATTTTATCGGTAATCGCACCCGCCACATCGCCAAAATCAAACCAGCCGCGCTCTTCGGCCATGCGGGCATGGTACACCACCTGAAATAGCAAATCCCCAAGCTCATCTTTCAGTTGCGCCGGGTCGTTGGCAGCAATCGCCGCCTGAACCTCGTAGGCTTCCTCAATTGTATAGGGCGCGATGGTGCTAAAATCCTGCTCCTTATCCCACGGGCAGCCAGTGTCCGGGTGCCGCAATGCCGCCATCACAGTAAGGAGAGGCGTGATCGAATCAGGTTTGACTGTCATGCCCATAATGTAAGGTGAAATCTTGGAGGATACCAACATGCAAACCGCCTATGATTTCAGCTTCGAGACCCTGCAAGGCAAGCCCTATCCCCTCAAAGACCTCACCGGCCGGCCGTTAGTGATCGTCAACACCGCCTCCAAATGCGGCTTTACCCCGCAATATAAGGGGCTGGAAGCACTCTGGCGCGACCATAAAGACTCTGGCCTGATGGTAATTGGTGTGCCTTGCAACGATTTCGGCGGCCAGGAACCCGGCTCTGCGGACGAAATTTCCAGCTTCTGCGAACTCAATTACGGTGTTGATTTCCCCATGATGGCGAAGGTCCATGTTAAAGGCCCCGCAGCTCACCCATTTTTCAAATGGGTCAGCGGGCAGGGCGGTTTTATGACATCGCCCAAATGGAATTTTTTCAAGTATCTCATCGGCAAAGACGGCCAACTAACGGACTGGTTTTCCAGCATCACGGCGCCGGATTCAACGAAATTCCAAGCCGCAATTTCGAAACTGCTAGCCCAATAACCCGCCGCGCCTCCGCCCATAATTCATATGCATCAAACTGTTTTGGGTGCACCCAGGCGATATCAATCACATCATCTCCGGCCTTTATCTCTCCGCCTTTATAGACCGCGGCGAAATCCAGAATCGTATAATGAAATTGCACAAAATCATGTTCGTCACGATGGATGGAATCCACATGCGCAATCAAGGTCAATGGCCCCACGGTTAGCCCGGTTTCCTCCAGCAATTCCCGTCGCGCCGCGGCCTCAGCGGTTTCGCCCAATTCCTGCCCACCGCCTGGCAAACTCCAGGCAAATTGCGCGGGCGGGCGGCCGCGTTTGATCAGCAAAACCTCCTCGCCGCGCAGCACAATAATGCCAATGCCGATCAGAGGATGCTTTGGGTACTCCCGGGAATGATTGTGGGCGCGTGGCTGCCCCGCCATCCCTGCGCGTGTCATCCTGCCCTCAAAGTATTGATCGCATCGCGCTGGTCAAACAGGTTCAATAACACCCGCACCGCCTGGCCCCGCGGGGTTTCCAGTTTCGGGTCTGTCTCCAACAGCATCACCGCATCCTGCCGCGCCATCGGCAATAGCCCTTCATGTTTTTCCGCATCGGCCAGCCTATAGCCTGGCAACCCGGATTGTTTTGTCCCCAGCGCGTCGCCCGCCCCACGCAGCCGGTGGTCCTCATCGGCAATCACAAACCCATCCTCAGTTTCGCGCAGTAACGACAGCCGCTGGCGGGAGGCAACACCTAATTTATCTGCATGCAGCAACAAACAATAGCTCTGCGCCTCACCACGCCCCACCCGGCCGCGCAGCTGGTGCAACTGCGCCAACCCAAAACGCTCAGCATGTTCAATTACCATCACATTGGCTTGCCGCACATCCACCCCCACCTCAATCACGGTGGTGGCCACCAAAATTGTCTTGGTGCCTGCAGCAAATTCCGCCAGCGCCGCATCGCGTTGCGCCGGTTCCATCTGGCCATGCGCCATGCCCACCTGCGCCCCAAATCGCGCCTGCAACGCGGCATAGCGTATTTCCGTTGCGGTCACATCCAGCACCTCAGACTCGGTCACCAGCGGGCACACCCAATAAACCCGCCCGCCATGGCCAACCGCCCGTTCGATTGCATCCAGCACCTTTTCCAGATCCGCGAGTTTATGCATCGTCGTGGTAATCGGCTTGCGCCCGGCAGGTTTTTCAGTAATCCGGCTCACATCCATTTCCCCCCAATGGGTGAGCAACAGCGTGCGCGGAATCGGTGTCGCGGTCATCACCAGCAAATCCGTCATCTCGCCCTTCGCACTCAGCGCCAGCCGCTGGTCCACCCCAAAGCGATGCTGCTCATCAATCACCGCCAGCGCCAGGTCGTGAAACGCCACCGACTTCTGAAATATCGCATGCGTCCCCACCACCATCGGCACGGACCCATCGGCGATGCCGTCCAACGCTGCCTTGCGGGCCTTGCCCTTCACATTGCCTGATAAAAACACCACAGGCACCGGGCTCAGTTTTTGCAAAACCTCGTAATGCTGCTTGGCCAGAATCTCGGTTGGTGCCAGCAACGCCGCCTGCGCGCCAGCTTCCACCGCCCGCAACATCGCCAGCACCGCCACCAATGTTTTGCCAGACCCCACATCGCCTTGCAGTAGCCGCAGCATCTGGTGAGGGCTCGCCATATCCTGATCAATCTCAGCCAGCGCCTTTATTTGCCCAGCCGTCGGCGTAAACCCAAAGCGCTGCAAAGCCGCCCGGCGTAATTTGCCATCCCCCAGCAG
Organism: Acidocella sp. 20-57-95; assembly: GCA_002255575.1. GTDB lineage: Bacteria > Pseudomonadota > Alphaproteobacteria > Acetobacterales > Acetobacteraceae > Acidocella. The sequence goes on along the minus strand of NCAT01000007.1, from coordinate 15,776 downwards.
CACCCGGCCTGCCCGCTTGCGCCGCCGTGCCCGCACCAGCGCAAACGCAATCTGCCGCGCCAGCAATTCATCATAAGCCAACCGCTCGCCCGGCTTTTCATCGGGTATCTCCACGGGCGCATGCAGTGCCGCCATCGCGGCCTTAAAGCCAGGCCAATGCCGGTGCCGCAATACGCTGGCACTCAGCCACTCCGGCAACGCCGGCAGCCGCTCCAGCGCCCCCAACGCCGCCCGCCGCATCACGCGTGGCACCACGCCCGCAGCTAACGGCCACACCGGCTCAATCCACGGAAACCCCGCCTCCTGCGCCTGGTTCAGCACAAAATCCGGGTGCGGCAGGGTAATTCTATCGGAAAATACCTCTACCTTGCCTGAGACCAGCAGCTTCGCCCCCACCGGGAACTGCACCAACCGTGCCGCATGAAACAGTACAATCTCAGCAAACGCCGTCCCATCGCCAATCACCACCCGGTGCGGCTGGCCCTTACGCCCCGGCGCCTCATGCCGGATCACCTCAATCCGCAACGTCGCCACCACACCCGGCTTGGCATCCCGAATGGTGGTCACCCCCCGCCGGTCCACAAATTCCACCGGCAGATGAAACAGCACATCGCGCACACGCTCCCCCCCCACCAACTTCCCCACCAAAACCGACAATCGCGGTCCTAAGCCGGGCAGGGATGTGATAGGCGCACGCAAAGGGGCCAGAATTTCTAAACTCACGGGCTGACTCTTGGCCAAACCGCCTCTATATCGCAACCCATACATGACCATATCCGAATCCCCAGACGATAAACCATTGGACAGCCGCCGCCGTCGGATGGTTTTCCGCGCCCAACATCGTGGCACCTACGAGAACGACCTCCTCATCGGCGACTTCGTCAAAACCCGAATCGCCACCATGACCGACTCCGAGCTCGACGAAATCGAAGCCGTCATGGAATTCCCCGACGCCGAACTGGCCGACTGGCTCACCGGCCGCAAACCCATCCCACCGCACGCCGATACCCCCATGCTCCGCCGCATCCGCGAAGCCGCCCTAAACCGCCAATGATCCCGATATATGGCGTGCCGGACGGCGTGGACGCGACGGTTCTGGTCCGCCGCCTCGGTGAACATAACGGCCCGGTTCTTCACATCGCGCGGGACGATACGCGGCTGGCATTTCTGGCCGAGGCAATTGGGTTTTTCGGCCCTGAGATTGAGGTTTTGCAGTTCCCGGCGTGGGATTGCTTGCCGTATGACCGTGTCTCGCCAAATGGCGGGATCATCGCGGAGCGTATTGCAAGCCTAAGCCGCTTGCAGGCAGAGCCTGTTAAGAAACGGATTATTCTCACCACCGTCAATGCGGCTTTGCAGAAGGTACCGCCACGCAAAGCGTTGGTGGGGGCCGGAATGCGCCTTGCGGTGGGCGATAGCATCGCGCCGGAAGACTTGGCGGCGTTTCTGGATGCAGATGGCTATAACCGCACCGGCACGGTGATGGAGGCCGGCGAATATTCACTCCGCGGCGGCATTATCGATGTATTTCCGGCGGGTGAAACCTCGCCCGTGCGGCTCGATTTATTTGGCGATTCGATTGAGACAATCCGCCGTTTTGATCCTGAAACGCAGCGCAGCGGTGAACCGGTCACCGAGCTGAATTTCCACCCGGCCTCGGAGCTTTCGTTCGATGAAGCCTCGGTGGCCCGCTTCCGCGCCAACTGGCGCGACTTATTCGGCCCCAAAGCCGTTGATGACCCGCTGTATGAATCCGTAACCGACGGCCGCCGTCATCCGGGCATTGAGCATTACGCGCCTTTATTTGCTGAGAGTATGGAGACAATCTTCGATTATCTCCCCACCGCCTCGGTCAGTTTCGACCATCAAGCCGAAGCGGCAGTTGCCGCCCGTTTAGAACTCATCGCCGATCATTACGCTGAGCGTCGTGGCCCCGCCCGCACGGGCGAGCAACCTTACCGGCCCATCCCGCCCGGCATGCTGTATCTGGACGAGGCCGCCTGGACTGAATGCCTGTCCAAAACCCCTTGTTTTGCCTTCACCCCGTTCTCCAAACCAGACGGCACTGAAGGCGTTGATATCGGTGGCCGCCCGGGCCCGATTCTGGCGGGCCAACCGCTGGCGGCCTTTGATGGCTTTGCCGAGCTACGCACCCGCTGGGCCACATTGGGCCGCACCATCATTATCGCCGCCTGGACCGCCGGCTCGCGCGAACGTCTCGCCCTTATGCTGCGCGAACATGGTTTGCGTGACACCAAAAATATCGAAACCGCCGACGAAGCCCGCGCCCTGCCCAAAGGCACCATCGGCCTCGCCATTCTGGGCATCGAGCGTGGCTTCGTCACCGACCGTTTAGCATTGGTCGCCGAACAAGACCTGCTCGGCAGCCGCATCGCCCGCCCGCCCAAGCGCCGCAAGCGCGCTGACCAGTTCATCGCCGATGCCACCGAAATTGCCGAAGGTGATTTAGTGGTGCACCAGGACCATGGCATTGGCCGCTATGCCGGGCTTGAAACCGTGACGGTGAATAACGCCGCCCATGATTGCTTAAAATTACTCTATGATGGCGGCGATAAATTATTTCTCCCGGTCGAAAATATCGATCTGCTGTCGCGCTTCGGCCAGGAAGGCGATGGCGTTACGCTTGATAAACTTGGTGGCGCCTCCTGGCAGGCCCGCAAAGCCAAAGCCAAAAACCGCATTCAGGACATCGCCGCCGGGCTCATTCGCCTAGCTGCCGAACGCCAGATGCGCGAAGCCCCCATGCTCACCGCCGATGATGGCGCTTTCGCCGAATTCTGCGCCCGCTTCCCCTACGCCGAAACCGAGGACCAGGCGCGCGCGATTGCCGATGTGCTGGAAGATTTCGCGGCGGGCAAACCAATGGACCGGCTGGTTTGTGGTGATGTCGGCTTCGGCAAAACCGAGGTGGCGTTACGCGCCGCTTTCGTCGCCGCCATGGCGGGCACCCAGGTCGCCGTGGTGGTGCCAACCACCTTGCTCGCCCGCCAGCATTTCCGGGTCTTTTCCACGCGCTTTGAAGGCTTGCCGGTGCGGGTCGCACAACTCTCGCGCATGGTCACACCGAAGGAAGCCGCTCAGGTACGGGCAGGGCTCGCCGATGGCAGCATCAGCATCGTCATCGGCACCCATGCCATCATGGCGAAATCAGTTACCTTTGCGGATCTCGGCTTGCTGATTGTCGATGAAGAACAGCATTTCGGCGTGGCCCACAAGGAACGCTTGAAACAACTCAAAGCCGATGTGCATGTGCTCACGCTCACGGCCACCCCGATTCCGCGCACATTGCAATTAGCCCTCACCGGCGTGCGCGACCTCTCGCTCATCACCACGCCACCGGTTGACCGCTTGGCTGTGCGCACCTTCATCATGCCGTTTGATAGCCTGATCATCAAAGAAGCCATCGCCCGCGAGCGCTTCCGTGGTGGCCAGATTTTCTGCGTGGTGCCGCGCCTGGACGATTTAGAACCCATGGCCGCCCGCCTGCGTGAAATTGTGCCGGAAATCCGCACGGTCATGGCGCATGGCCGCTTGGCGCCCACCGAATTAGAGCGCGTGATGACCGAATTCGGCGAAGGCAAATACGATATTCTGCTCGCCACCAACATCGTGGAAAGCGGACTCGATATGCCGGCGGTCAACACGCTGATCATCTACCGCGCCGATATGTTCGGCCTCGCTGGCCTCTATCAGCTGCGCGGCCGCGTGGGTCGCGGCAAGCAGCGTGGCTATGCGTATCTCACCTGGCCGGCGCATCATCGTTTGTCAGCCGCGGCGGAAAAACGCTTGGAAGTGATGCAAACTTTGGACACGCTGGGCGCTGGTTTCACACTCGCGTCACACGACCTTGATATTCGTGGTGCCGGCAATCTGCTGGGGGATGAACAATCCGGCCATATCCGCGAAGTCGGCATCGAGCTTTACCAGCAAATGCTGGAAGATGCGGTCAACGCCATCCGCGCCGAAGGCCATAATAAAAAAGCCGCTGAACGTGACTGGACGCCGAACATCAATCTCGGGCTGCCGGTGTTAATTCCTGAAAATTATGTCAGCGACCTGCCAGTACGCCTCGGCCTGTACCGCCGCATCAGCGCGTTGCAGAACGATGCCGAGAGCGAAGCACTGGCCGCCGAACTCGTTGACCGCTTCGGCAAACTCCCTGCTGAGGTTGAAAACCTGCTCGAAACCGTCGCCTTAAAACGCGCCTGCCGTGAAGCCGGTGTGGAGAAACTAGATGCCGGGCCAAAAGGCATGGTGCTCAGCTTCCGCAAGAACGAATTCAACAATCCAGGCGGCTTGATCGCTTGGATTGGCACACGCGGCGGCACCATCAAAGTCCGGCCCGACCAAAAATTGGTTGTGGCGCGGGATATGGATATAAACACCCGCGTCGCCATCGCCCGCGACGTCCTCAGCAATTTAACAAAATTGGCAAACTTGCAGGATGCCGCCTAGCATTTTCAATCGTGAAGCGCGTCTCTTACGATGGCGATGTAACGGTTAAAGAATATCTTTCCAATAATAATAGCTGCAGCTCACCACTGACGGCGTATTCGGATGATCCTGCGCCATCATCGATGTCGTGACCTGACCGCTCGCCATGCTCTGGCCAATATTATTGATCGTATCATGCACAATGCCGCTAGTGCTCCCGGCAATATTGCTGGCGGTGGCACTTACATTATGTTTTTCGAGTGCCTGGCAGGTATTGGTCGTACCACCTGCAATCATCGGCACGGCGAAAAATCCAACAATCAAAACAACAATAACGCCGATAATCGCACTTCTATTCATGACAAACCTCCAAGGTTTTTAAAAGTCGGTACAACGACCATTCTTTTCCCAATCGCCATACCGGGTTGGTTCGGGTCCTTTTTGGCCTCCAATTTCAGGCGGTAATGGCGGGGTTACCAAGGGTTCGGGTGATTTTTGCGCAGACTCTGTTGGCGCGGACGGGTCAGGCTGTTTCGTGTCATCCATCATGCAGATCTGGTGCCTCTTAATCTTGAAACAAGTAACGTATTGTTCACAAACTCATTGGCTCGTGGCGGCCTGAACCAGCCGCTGTTCATCCAATTGCCGCCACGGCGCATTTTCCGGCGCTGTCGCAATGGATTGCTTGAATAACGAAACAGCCTCCGGCGTCAGGGCCCCCGCCTGTTCGGCCAAAGCTTCTGCCAGGTAAGCTTGGCCCTCACTCGCATCAGCCGAATTTGGGTCCAGCCCCGCCAGATGCGCCCGCAGTTTGCTGATCAAATCACTCAACTGCGATTGTGCTTGTTGCTCCTTCACCACCCATTGCGCGTGCGGCTCAGACGGCACATTCGGCGTGCTGCCTGGCAAATAAAGTAAAAACGCCATCGCCGGCACCAGCAAAACCGTAATGCCCAGCAGCCATTTGGCATTGCCGGTCGGCGCTGGGTCGTTCAGCGTGTCAGCCGCCAGCAAACGCCGCTCAACTTCCAGTTTTGCCCCCGCATACTCACTTTCACCAATCCGGCCATCCGCTAAATCGCGCGCCAGCTCATCCAATTGGGCTTTATGCAAAATGATCGCTGTTTCACGGCGATTTTTCACATCTCCACCCAGGCGGAACGCAAATAATACGGGCAGCATTAAAAACACTGCCAAACCAGCCATTAAAATCCAGATCATGATTTCAGCAATCTCTCCAGCCGGTCTTGCTCAGCCGCATCTAATGGTGGTGGTGCTGCCACCGTGCCGCGCCGCGCCAACCAAGCAAACAAAAGACCCAGCGCCAGCGCTAAAAACGGCGACGCATAGAGCAACCATGTCAGCGGCGAGATGGGTGGTTTCAACAGCACAAAAATACCGTAGCGCTGCACCATATAATCCATAATCGATTTATCATCAGCCCCGGCCACCACCTGCTGGCGGATAATCACCCGCAGCTGTTTGGCCAAAGTGGCTGAAGACCCCTCGATACTTTCATTCTGGCATACCAGGCAACGCAACTGATCCCCAATCGCTTCGGCCCGCTGCTCTTGCGGAGCACTCAGCGTCACACCATCGCGCGTGACCGTCTGCGCCACTGCCAGACTGGGCAATAAAACCAACAGTAACAGCAATTTCCTCATGAATATTTCGCCAGCAACGGGTTCAAGCCATTGGCCAGAACATCATCCGTAATCGCCCCCGCCCAGCGCCAGCGCACAATGCCGTCCTTATCGATCAAATAAGTTTCCGGCACGCCATATACCCCCCAGTTAATCGCCGTCAGTCCAGGTGTGTCCAACGCCAGCCGCGCATATGGGTTGCCATATTGCGCGAAATAATTAGCCAGCGCCGCCGCATTATCCTGGTACGCAATCCCCCAGATCGGCAGGCCAGTTTTCGCAAGCTGCGCCATCATCGGGGCTTCTTCGGCACATGGCAGGCACCAGCTGGCAAACCAATTCACCAACATAGGGCGTGGCGGTGCGGCAATATCAGTATTGGCAAACCCCGCCGCGCCATTCAGCCCGGGCAAATTAAAAGCGGGCGGTTTTTTACCAATTAACGGCGAGGGCAGGGCATGCGGGTCGTATTTATTGGCCTCCATCCGTTCCAGAATGGTGTAGAATGCCGCCCCACCAAGCGCTACAGCCGCCAACGGTGCCGTAAATAAAAGCCGCCTGGTGGTGTTCATCACTCAGCCGCCACACCCGCAACTTTGGCTTTCTTCTTGCGCGCGGGTGCGCCCACGCGCAGCCGCCGGTCAGAAAGCGACAACGCACCACCGAGCGCCATAATCAGCCCACCAAACCAAATTTCCGGTGCTAACGGGTGACGGTTCAACCGCAACTCGGCCCCGCCACTCGCGGGCTCATCAGCGAACACCACGTAAATATCCTGAAAGCCGTTGGTGTTGATCGCGGCATCATTGGTGATAACTTTCGGGGTCGTGAACATCCGGCGCGAAGGGTGCAAGGTTAAAAACGCCTTGCCATTATCACTGATCGTTACATCCGCCACACGTTGCGCGTAATTGGGCCCTGGCGCGTCATGAATATCATTCAGAGTCCAGCTGTAACCGCCCAGATCGGCACTTTGCCCGGCATTCAAAACCACCACTTTTTGCGTGGCCAATGTCATCCCGGCAATGCCCAATACCAGCACGCCAAAGCCAATATGCCCCAATGCGGCACCAAAGGCAGCGCGCGGCATGGCACGCAACCGTGTCACCGAATCGCCCAGCCCGACGCGCCCAAGTTTGGTACGCTCCGCAATGTCTGAAAGTGCTGAAAGCACCACCCAAACGCCGCCACCCAGCCCCAACGCGGTAATGGCATTGGTCTGTTCGGTCATCACCAGCATCACAATAATTGCCGCCACGGCGGCCAGCCAGATACGCTCCAATGCCGGTTTCAAGGCCGCGCGTTTCCACGGCAGCAGCGGTCCCACCGCCATCGCCAAAATCAACGGTGCTGTCAGTGGCAAAACGGTCTGGTTAAAAAACGGCGCCCCGACGGAAAGCTGCACACCGAACAGCAAATCCGAAAATGGCGGATACAACGTACCAACAAACACCACCGCCGCGATCGAGCACAAGAAAATATTATTCACCACCAACGCGCTTTCGCGCGACAGCGGTGCGTAAACACCTGCCGCCGCCAGCGCCGGTGCGCGGATCGCAAACAGCAGCAACGAGCCCCCAACCGTCAGGCCCAGCAATGCTAAAATAAACAAACCCTGGTCAGGGGCGGCGGCAAATGAATGCACGGAATTCAAAATACCTGACCGCACCAGGAACGTGCCCGAAAGGCTCAGCGAAAATGTCGCAATCGCCAACAATACCGTCCAGGCCTTCAACGATTCCCGTTTCTCCACCACAATCGCGCAATGCAGAAGCGCGGTGCCGGTCAGCCATGGCAGCAACGCCGCATTTTCCACCGGGTCCCAGAACCAATAGCCACCCCAGCCCAGCGTGTAATAAGACCACCAGCTGCCCAACGTGATTCCGGCGGTGAGAAAACACCAGGAAATCAACGCCCAAGGCCGCACCCAGCGTCCCCAGGCCGCGTCAATCCGGCCTTCAATCAGGGCTGCAATGGCAAACGCGAACGCGACCGAGAAGCCAACATAACCGGTATAAAGCACCGGCGGGTGAAAGGCCAAGCCGGGGTCTTGCAAAATCGGGTTCACCCCGGCGCCATCCAACGGTGGCGGCCAAATGCGCGTGAACGGGTCTGAAACGGTTAGCGTGAACAACAAAAACCCGCCAGAAACCAAACCTAAAACGCCAATCACCCGCGCCCGCAGTGAAGCTGGCAGATTCCCACCAAATGCCGCTACCGTGGCGCCGCAAAGCGAGAGAATAAAGCACCACAGCACCATCGAGCCATCATGGTTCCCCCAGGTGCCGGAAATACGGTAGATCAGCGGCACCAGGCTCGATGAAAAATCCGCGACATTTTCAACCGTAAAGTCTGAAACAACGCCGGCATAAATCAGCGCCAGAAATGCCGCCCCAATCGCCAGAAAGTGACTCAGCGCCAATAACGGTGCCGCCCGCATCGCGCGGGGATCACGCAAACCAGGTGCGAAAACCCCAATCACCCCTTGCGCAAAGGCCAGCGCCACCGCCAGCGCCAATGCAAAATGTCCAAGTTCCGGGATCATGAACCGCTCGCCTTTACATTCATGGTATTCCACGTCGAGGCATCAGGTGGTGGCCCAAATTTCGGGTCCCATTTCCCGGCCTCTTTCAAGGATTGCTCAACATCTTTCGGCATATAGGTGGAGCCATGTTTGGCCAGCACTTCAGATGCCGCAAAACTGCCATCGGGGGACATCGCGCCAATCGCCACCACGCCCTGACCCTCACGGAACAAATCCGGTAGCACGCCGGTGAAGGTCACGGGAATCGAAGCTCGTCCATCCGTGACCCTAAAATGCGTCGTCGGTGTGTTATTGGTTATTACCGTATTCACGGTGCCCACCTGCACAATTCCTCCCAGCCGAAAATCCATCCCCGGCGCCGGGTTTTTAGCCAGCACTTCGCGCGGCCCCAGGAAATAGGTGAGGGTAGAGGAAAATGCCATCAAAGAGAGACCCGTTGCCGCACTCAGCGCCAAGCCGCAGCCCAGTAACAAGTATAGTCGCCGCTTTTTGCTGGTCCGCATCAGCGTTTCTCAACCGCCGCTAAGCGCTTTATGGCACTGCGGTAGCGGTTTAAGGTCAGCACAAAAATACCAATCAGAAACAGCACCGTTATGCCGTAGCTGCCATCAATGAACGGCGTTAAGTTCATGCCTCGCGCTCCGCCGCCGCCAGCAATAAAGCCCGGGTTTTACGTTCCATAATCGCCGCACATAGCCGCGCCGTCACCAAGGTAAGGAAGCTCATATAAAACCCCAATGACGCAATCAGCAGCGGGTACAACATGGTGATGTAAATTTTCGAGCCACCTGTTACCGAAATTGTGTTGCCCTGGTGCAAAGTATTCCACCACTGCACCGAGAATACGATGATCGGTAAATTCACCGCGCCCACCAATGCCAGAATCGCCGCTGCCCGGTAACCATGGCTGCGATTATCAAACGCCCGGATCAGCGCGATATGCCCCAGATACAGAAAAAACAGCACCAGCACCGATGTCAGCCTGGCATCCCACACCCAATAGGCGCCCCACATCGGCTTGCCCCACAAGGCGCCGGAAACTAAGCACACAAACGTGAAGCCAGCCCCCACCGGGCCAATTTCCTCAGCCGCCAAATCCGCCAGCGGGTGCCGCCAGACGATTGAAAAGAAAGAGCAAACTGCCAGCGCTGCATAGCCAGCCATTGCCACCCAGGCGGCCGGCACATGCACATACATTATCCGCGCGGCGTCCCCCTGTTCCCAGTCCGCTGGGGCAAATGCGTAACCCCACACGATTCCCACCACCGTCAGCACAATGGAGAACGCCGCCAGCCACGGCAAAGCCGGCTGCGCTAGCCGCAAAAACCGCCCAGGATTGGCGAAGCGGTGCAGCCAAGACCCGGTACGGCCTAGGACAGGGGCATCAGGACTAAGTATTTTTTCGCTCATATCGCTGTAATAGGTCATCAATCCTAAAATTTGAAGCTTGCCGAGATCACCCTATGTTAACCTCAGTTTAATCGGAGCCCTACAGCATGAAGTTCATTCTCATCGCGCACGACAAAGAAGGCGGGCTCGCGACCCGTAAAGCCACCCGTCCGGCGCATTTGGCCTATTGGAAAAGCCAGCCAGAGGCCAAGCTCGCCTATGGTGGCCCGCTTCTGGGCGCCGATGGCAACCCGTTCGGCAGCGTGCTGGTGGTGGAAGCGAACGATGAAGCCCATGCCCGCGCCTTGTTTGAAGGTGACCCTTATATCGAAGCCGGCCTGTTTGAGATGATCAGCATCAGCGGCTTTCGAACGGTCTTCCAGGATGGAAAGCTGCTGGGATGAATTACTGGCTGGTAAAATCTGAGCCGGATGCGTTCTCCTGGGACCAACAAATGGCCAACAAGGTTGAACCCTGGACCGGCGTGCGCAACCACCAGGCCAAAAACAACCTGAAAGCCATGAAAATCGGCGATCTAGCGTTTTTTTACCACTCCAACATCGGCAAGGAAATTGTCGGCATCGTTGAAGTGGTGCGTGAAGCCTACCCGGACCCCACGGCCGAGGCGGGGGACTGGGTATGCGTGGACATGCAAGCGCTGCAACCGCTCCCACGTCCCGTTACACTCGCTCACATTAAATCGGATCCAGCATTTGATGATTTTGCGCTAGTTCGACTCTCACGCTTATCAGTGGCACCGGTGGGCCAAGCGCATTGGCAGCGCATCTGCTCACTGGGCGGCATGACATGAAAGGTGTTTTCCATGAAGACTGAGATTGCAACCTTGGGCGGCGGCTGTTTTTGGTGCCTGGAAGCGGCATATTCCGAGCTTGCCGGCATTTTAACGGTACAATCGGGTTATGCAGGTGGTCATGTTGAGCACCCCAGCTACAAGCAGGTCTGCTCGGGTGCCACCGGCCATGCCGAGGTGGTGCAAATCACCTTCGACCCCTCAATCATCAGCTATGATGATTTGCTCAAGGTGTTTTTCACAATTCACGATCCCACCACGCTCAACCGCCAGGGGGCGGATGTCGGCACGCAATACCGCTCCGTGATTTTCACCCACAGCCCGGCGCAGGCGCAGTCTGCCCAGGCGGCCATTGCAGAATTTGCCAGCCTCTGGCCGGGCAAAATCGTCACGCAAGTGCAACCGGCCCCGGTATTCTATCAGGCCGAGCCCGAGCACGATAATTATTACGCTCGCAATCCCTATGCCGGGTATTGTCAGGCGGTCGTTGCGCCAAAAGTCGCCAAAGTACGCGCCAAATTCTTTAGCCAGCTGCGCGCCAACGCCATTTAACCGTGCTTAATGAATACGCAGCCTGCTAGCCCAGAAACCACCAGCCCACAGAGTTGGCGGTTTCGCGCCATCGCCGCAATCCTTGGCATCGCGGATGATCTATTACCGAAAATATTGCGCCCTAAATGCGACGCAGCCAGCTTGCTGCGGGCCGCCAAAGCCAGCCCCAGCCCTGCTGCCATCCAAGGTTTGCTGCAGCTCGTCGCATCGTTGAACACGGAATCCGAGCTATCATTGTTCGGTACCATGGCGGCACGTTTTGACTGCCTCAGGTTGCTGCGCAATGCCGAGCAAATTGAAACCCAGCATCGCCAAAACCCCGCCATCGGCCAAGCCGCGGTCAGCGCGCCCATTTTCATCCTTGGCCTACCGCGCAGTGGCACCACGTTTCTACATGCACTCATGGCCCTGGATGATGCCAACCAGGTGCCGCGCATGTGGCAGACCATGTACCCGTCACCGCGTCCCCCCGGCTTCAACCCGGCGCAACACCGCCATGTTCGCATCGTTGAAAATCAGCTCAAATTTTTTGCGGGCCTTGCCCCCGGCTTTGCACAAGCGCATCCGGTCGTTGCGGATAGTCCACAGGAATGCACCGAAATAACGTCGCAAGTCTTTCAGAGCCTGCGGTTTGACACCAATTTCCGGGTGCCTTCCTACCAGCAATGGCTAATCAATCACGGCCACCGTGAAGCTTTCCAGTTTCACAAAAAATTTTTACAGGTCTTGCAGCACGGCATTCAGTCTCCGCGTTGGGTATTAAAATGCCCAGACCATGTGTTCACCATCGACGCGATTTTACAAACCTACCCAGACGCGCGCTTCATTGTGGTGCACCGCGACCCAATGAAGGTCTTCGCTTCGGTGGCTCATCTCACCGAAGTTCTGCGCCGGCCATTTCTAAAACATGTCGATCCCGTCGAAATTGGTGAGCAAGTCACCAGCCGTTGGATCGAAGGCGCGCATGAGCTGATCATGTTCGACCAACGCACGGATATCCCGCCCAAAGCCAAGCAAAATATTCATTACGAAGAACTGATTGCTGACCCGCTTGCCGCATTGCAAAAAATTTATGGCAATTTTGGTATGGAACTTTCGAACGCTGCAAAGAACGCCGTTTTGGCGTCACTGGCGGCCAATCCGCGCGGCGGTTATACGGGTCTGCGGCGCTACCCGCTGGGCCATTTCAACATTAGGCCGGAACGCCTCGCCCCGCAATTTGCGGACTATGTGGATCATTTTCATGTCACACCGTAAACTTCGCATCCTTGACGCTACCGCTATTTTGCCGCGTTAAGTTGGCATTATGAAGCACCAAATTCTAAAAGCAGGTCATGCGGCCTGGCGTCTTCTCCCGCGGGAATTTCGCCGCAACGCCATGAGCGGCATCGCCGCCGCCCTGACCCGCAAGCCGGACGCCGTGCCACCTGCCAAAAGCGACGGTATTGTGGTGGCCGGTGATATGGCAGGTGCCAATGGCCTCGCGGAAAGTGCGCGGATTATGCATGATGTATTTGCCGCGCATGGCCTGGCTCGCGGTAGCATGAATCTCGGGCTGCCCAGTGTGGTGCCAGCATTTGAAGGCACCATTTCACCACACGCCGCATTGCTCGCCGTGGTCAATGCCCCCATTTTGCCAGTCGGCCTGTCACGCTTGCCAAGGGATATTTTGCGTCACCGCCGCGTCATCGGCATGTGGGTGTGGGAACTCCCCGTTGTTCCTAAGCAATGGCATTATGCGGGCAAATTCGTGCACGAAGTCTGGGCACCATCGCAATTTTGTGCCGATGCAATGCAAGCCATCGTCCCAGGGCGGGTGAGGGTGGTACCTTATCCCGTGGCAACAGGGCCCCTACCATTCGCCGGCGATCGCAACAGCTTCGGCTTGCCGCAAGATAAAATCATCGTGCTGACCATCTTCAACCTGGCCTCCAGCATGGTCCGCAAAAATCCTCTCGCCGCCATCGCTGCCTTTAAAGCTGCCTTTGGTGATAATGATAATTATCTTTTCGTAATGAAACTCTCCGGTGTGAGAGATTACGCTGATGACCTCGCTTTGATCCGTACCGCCGTCGGCGCGGCACGCAACATTCAACTCATGACTGAAACTTTGCCCGAACCAGAACTACGCGGCCTGATCGCGGTGAGCGACATTATCCTCTCCCTGCACCGTGCTGAAGGTTTCGGGCTCATCCCGGCCACCGCCATGCTGTTGGGCCGCCCGGTGATCGCCACTGGCTGGTCCGGCAATGTCGATTTCATGACGCCCGAGACCTCGATCCTGGTCTCGCACAAATTGGTGCCGGTGATAGACCCGCGCGGCACTTATGAAATGCCAGGCGCGCTCTGGGCCGAGCCCGACATTGAAGATGCCGCCGCTGGCTTGCGAAAACTGGCGGACGATCCCGCGCTGCGCGCGCGCCTTGGTGCCGCTGGCCAAGCCTATGCGCGTTTAAAACTGGGTGCTGAACCAGTATTAGCCGCCGCCGCCGCGAACGGCATTGTATGAGAATACTCGTATGGCATTGGGGGCGGCGCGGTGCCGGCCCTTTATTCGCACAACGCTTAAGCGAAGCCATTAACCAGCTCGGCACGCACCAGGCTTTGTTGTCCTTGGCGGCAGGCGCTGAATTATTAAGCGGCCCCAACCAACCAGACTGCGCCTGGGTAGAACCTACTTATCGCGACGTTTTTGAATTTATCCTCCAAAAATGCCTAAACCCGTTTCTGGCCGGCCGTACCCAAAAAAAACTCGCCCGCCTGCAGCCTGATTTCGCCATTTGCGCGATGCCAGCTCTGCTCGACCAACGCCTGATTAAGGCCTTGCAGCAGCAAAATATCCCCTACGCTGTCATCGTCCATGACGCACAGCCCCACCCTGGTGACCTGTTAAGTTTTCGCTTGCTAGACCAGGAGCGCTTATTGCGCGGTGCGAGCTGCTTGATCACACTCAGCAGCCATGTGGCAGGTGAGTTACACGCCCAGAATTACGGCCAAAATGGCCAGAAAATCATCAAATTATGGCACCCGCCCTTCAGCTTCGGCGCCATGGCGCCACCCCTCGCGCACGGGGGCGCCCCGCGTGTGCTGTTTTTTGGCCGGCTTTTACCGTATAAGGGGTTGGACTTATTGGCAGATGCGCTGAGCCTGCTTGGCGCTGCTCGGCCGTTTATCGTGAAAATATGTGGCGAAGGCCCAGCCACCCCGGAGCTGGACCGCTTACGGAACTTGCCAAATGTAACCGTGGACCAGCGCTGGATCCCTGAGTCGGAACTACCCGCGCTGCTGGCATGGTCGGACGCCCTGGTATTGCCATACCGTGAAGCCAGCCAGTCCGGTGTCGCGGCGGCGGCTCTTGCCCAAGGGCGCTATGTGCTGGCCACCAATGTCGGCGGCTTGCGCGAACAGTTGGAAGGCCAGGCGCGTGCCCATTTGGTTGAGCCAAATGCAGCCGCCATCGCAGCCGGCTTGACGGGTCTTTTCGCGCCTGCACACCACACCCAAACTGTCGATCTAACTGGCGACTGGCTCAGCATGGCCGCCCAAATGACAGCCTCGCTCGAGCGCATGACATAACGCAAAACCCTATACGGCGCCTTAAGAAAATCATATTCCTCTGGAAAAACTGGCTCCCGAAGTAGGACTCGAACCTACGACCGAGCGATTAACAGTCGCTAGCTCTACCAACTGAGCTATTCGGGACCAGTGGCGCGGCTATAGCCAACCAAAACCAAGATGACAATGGCTGACATGAAACCGGGGTGAAATTTCGACGGTTGATTTTACCGTCTCCCTCGTTTAACCCCTCAATCCTACCCGAGCCGTGCGGGCGTGGTGGAACTGGTAGACGCGCCGGACTCAAAATCCGGTTCTGGTGACAGAGTGTCGGTTCGATTCCGACCGCCCGCACCAATCGGGGCATTTTCCCCTATATACGTGGCTCTGCTTTTGCCCCGTACCGGTCTGGATATTGGTCGGATATGTTCCGGCGATGATGTGTGAATGTCGCGCCCGAATATCCGCAATAGGGCGCCTTGAAGAACGGGTTGAGCCCCCCATGTGCCAGCTTCAGGTCCGGGTTACCGCCTAATCTGACCGGTTTATGAGTAAAGATTACAAATCAGCCATGTTTCTTGTGAGTATCTGACGCGTGTATCGTCAGTAATAATTGTGAATTCTTGATAACAGTCATACCAAAACGAACAAACTTTTTTTGAGATACAATAATTTATTTAACCTTAAATACTTTTAATTAATAAAACGCTACTCGAATAAGTTATATTAGGGCGTGTGGTCATTTGACTGGGGGATTCCGGCGCGAGGCTTTCTCTGATTCATAGCGGATCAGCATTTGAAAGGCTGATTTATGGGTCGCTATGGG
>NCAT01000006.1 GCA_002255575.1 Acidocella sp. 20-57-95 | reverse complement strand
GCACAAGGTTGGCTGCAATTGGGGCTGATCCGCGATGGCAAAGGCGAAGAGGACCTTGCCCTCGAATGTTTCGAACAAGCACGCAAGGCTGACCCAACATTGGCAGCAGCGCATTATAATTGCGGGGTCATCGAGTACCGCAAGGGTGATCTGGCGGCAGCGGTGGCGAGCAACCGTGCGGCGATCGCGCTGGAGCATGCGCCGGTGTTGGCGTGGTCAAACCTTGGGATCGCGCTGGAAGCCAGCGGCGATTCAAAAGCCGCGCACGCGGCCCATGACGATGCCATAGAAAAAGCACCAAACGATGCTTCAGCTTACTGGAACAAGGCGCTGCTGCATCTGCGGTGTGGCGAATACCAGCAAGGCTGGCCGTTCTACGAATGGCGTTGGGCGGCCGGCAAGGCGGGAGTGCCGGCACGGCATTATCCGGGCCGGCCACTTTGGCTGGGCGGCACGCCGATTGCCGGGCGGCGGATTTTGCTAACGCCAGAGCAGGGGTTGGGCGATATCATCCAATTTGCGCGTTTTGCACCTCTGGTGACGGCGCAAGGCGGGCGCGTAATTTTGGAAGTGTTCACGCCGCTTCAGCGGCTATTTGCCAACATGGCGGGGGTTGAGACGGTGGTTGGCAGCGGCGAGCCCTTGCCGTCCTTTGATGCGCATTGCCCGCTGCTGAGCGTGCCGCTGGCGCTGGGCATAACCACGGAAACTTTGCCGCGCGACATCCCGTATGTCAGGCCTGATCCCGCCCTTGTTGAAAATTGGCGCAAGCGGCTTGGGCCGTGCTCACGGCCGCGCATTGGTTTTGTCTGGAAGGGTAACAGCAAGTTCCCAGGCAATGCCGCCCGCTCGGTACCGCTTGCACAATTCGCGACGTTATTTGCCCCCGATGCGGAATTTATCTGCTTACAAAAAGAAGTCACGCAAGCTGAGGAAAAGCTACTGGCTGGTTATGATAATGTCCGCCAGATTGGCGCGTCACTCGAGGATTTTGCCGACACCGCCGCCGTGCTTGCTTTATGCGACTTTGCGCTCGTCACCGATACCGGGGTAGCGCATCTGGCTGGCGCAATGGGAAAGCCGGGCCTGATTTTGCTCTCCGCCCACCCTGATTGGCGGTGGTGCCATGAAGACCCGCAAACAGGCTGGTACCCCACATTGTGGCCGCTGCGCCAGCATACCCCGAACCAATGGGACCGTGCGCTGAAAACCGCCCACCGGGCATTGCAGGAGTTGGTTACGCCGACTGGCACCGATACGCCTTCGGTATAGCAGATACAGATGCTGCTGCGGCGGGAAGGTTGGGCCGTAAATCACAAGGGGGGCGCCGTTTTCGGGACACGGCCAAAATCAATGCCACAAATGACTGCGGCGGTTTGCTTCGTTTAGTCTTGTTTGTTCACTTGCGCTTATGGCTCTCCGGCGTCTTGGGTAGCGTATGGCCAACACTTAGAAACAAGGCGTTCTATCAAACGACGTTGGCATATCTGATCTCCGTCATCATGCCCGACATCATATGATAGAGGTTATGGCAGTGTAATGCCCAGCGGCCGGGATTATTGGCATCAAAGGCAATCCGTACATTACCCATAGGTGGTACCAGCACCGTGTCACGAAGTGCCCCATTGAGCGCCTGACCATTGATGGCAACAACCTGGAAAGCATGGCCATGTAAATGCATCGGATGCGACATCATCGAATGGTTGGTCATATCAATTACCACCCGTTGACCGGGTTTGATCATCAGCGCATCCGCGTTCGGCCAGGTACTGCCATTTAACGACCAGATATATTGGCTCATATCGCCGCCAAGCCGCAAGGGAATGGTGATGTCGGCGTTACGTGCCATTAAAGGTTTGGTAGCCGTCAAAGAGGTTTCAAGTGACAGATCAGCAGCGTTGGCCGCGACCATCGCGGTATCGTCCTGCTTGCTCACATTTGCACCCGGCGTCGCCAGAACCAGCCCGGTACGCGCCGTTTTTCCCTCAACCTGTGCGAATATTGGGTACGCACCGGCACCCGGCAACTTCAATAAAATGTCTAGTCTCTGGGCCATGGCAATGGGAAATTGTGAGCCGGTGACAGGCTTCACATCATGCCCATCAACCGCAATCAATCGGCCTGAAACAGCGCCTAGGTCGATCCAGAAATTGGTAGAGGATGCGCCATTGATAACGCGCAACCGGACATTTTGCCCCGCGGCAACGCGGGTGATTTGCGGGTCGGCCAATGTGCGCTCGTTGGTCAAATACGCGTCGTAATCAATATCATTGAGATCACTGCCGCTCATCATACCGCCGGAGCCCATGCTCATGCTGCCCATGTTCATGCCGCTCATGCTGGAGCCACTCATGTTGGAGCCACTCATATTCATGCTCCCCATGCCACCACTCATCATGCCACCTTTTTTGGTCAAGCCGCCCATTAATTCATCGGGGTTTTTAAAGCTGAAATCATGCAGCATCATCACCACCTCCTGCATATCGGAGGCTTCAGTGGCGGCATCATGCACAATCAGGGGGGCGGCCATCAACTGCTGCTCCTGCATCCCCTGGTGTGAATGCATCCAGAAGGTGCCTGGAACCGGCGCAAAATTATATGATTTTTCAACCCCGTTGGCGATGGCTGGCGTTTGCGGCCAAGGAAAGCCGTCCTGCTTCCAGTCTGGCAACTGGCCGTGCCAATGCACAATGGTCTCGGTGCCGCTTTGATTATTCAATGTCACTGCAAAACGCTCACCGGGTTTCAACGTCAAACCCGGCCTGCCATCAGGACCGATCAGCCCAAAAACTTTGGCGGGCTTGCCGTTTACGTCCAGAATCCGGCTGGTTGCGGTGAGGCGTTGATCAGCCTGCGCCTGCGCCCGAGGCATGGCGCTCAGCAAACCCAAACCAGCCGTTCCGGCTAAAACATTCCTACGTGACAATCTCATGGGAATTTTATCCTTAGCAACCAGCCTGCAAAATATGTAATCGCATTTTCGCTGTTGAGAAGCCTGCGTCCGAACGTCGTGCTATAGGGCGGCGATGACCCGTGCCAATTTATCCCGCACCAAAGTGGCAGCTTTTTTTAATTCTGGGTTATCAATCGCCTGCATCGAGGCCACAGGGTCGATCGCCGCAATCTCGGTTTTGCCATCTCCCGCATCGCGCACCACCACATTGCACGGCAGCATTGTGCCGACCTTATCTTCAAGCTTGAGCGCTTCAAAAGCCAGGGCCGGGTTGCACGCACCCAGGATCCGGTAGGCTGGAAATTCAACCCCCAGCTTTTTATGGAGCGTTTCTGCCAGGTTGATCTCGGTGAGAATGCCAAACCCCTCAGCTTGAAGGGCCGCAACGGTGCGTGCCAATGCGTCTGCAAAGGCGATGCTTAAAATTTTGTTGATGTAATATGTCATTTATTCACGTTCCACGCGGTTAGGGGCGACGATCAAAAAACAGATATTTTACCACGGCAGCTACAAGAAACAGGCAGAATAAGGTGCCAAGCAACCCCCCCAGCCCCACATCATCGAGCCACCATAACCATAGCCATACATCATGTTCAAAGTCCCATCATCAATCTCCGGCCTCCCTGCGCCACAGGCGCAAGACAGGCCGAAAGATCAGTGCGCCACGATAACTCGTGGCGGGCTCTAAAGATTATTCATCAAAATTCATCATGGTCGGTCCCACTTCCTGAAGCTCACCATACCCGCCACCCTCGGCCAAGCCTGGCAAAATCTCATGCGCCTGTCCGCTTTGGTAGGGCGTTAGTCTTGCCACTAAAACTTCGGCAGCGGCCTTTTGCTCATCAAAGTTCTGCTTTTTGCGCGTGATCATCTGGCTCATCAGGGCAAAACGGTCATCTTGCGTGAGCGTTGTTTTGGTATTGGGCTCAAACGCTGCTTTCATGGATGTGAAAAAGCGCTGATCTGACGCAGCTACGGCGTCGGTGTAGGTTTTCCAGGCTGGCGCTTGGTCAGGGGTGATTTTCAATTCCTGCTGCAACGCCTCAAAATGGTCGGCAGAGGCCATTTTGCCATGGCCCGACCACGCATGAACTGGCCCAAAGCCACCCATCATGCCAGACCCAAAGCCGCCACCCGGGCCGCCCATCATGCCAGCGCCATCACCGGGCCCATAGCCATTTATCATTATTATGTCGCAATGAATATCCTGGTCCGCGGGCGCGACAGGGGCGGGCACTGGCGTTTGCGCCAGCGCAACCGCAGCAAACCCGGTTAGCATTAAAGTGGTCACGCCGCTGAGCGTAACTCCACGAAAGCGTGTTGTCATGATTATCGTCTCCTTATGATCGGAGCACTGCCTCGGATTAAAGCGAAAGCGCTAAGTCAGGACCACTTACTAGCCTAAAGATGTCGATGCCGCCTTGATGTCGATCAATTTGCTTTCAGTACAAACACAACGATAGGTGATTTCGAAAATTATTCAGGATTTTGCTGCTTTACGGTACGTTATATACAAGGCCGGGATTAAATTTGTGCTGAGCAGTGCGCTCCAAATAATCCCGCCGGCAATGACGATGGCGAGCCCCTGCTCCGGCGCGGCACCGATGCCAAACCCCAAAGCGGTTGGTAGCATCCCGAGGACAGCGACGATGGTTGTGAGAAAAATTGGTCGAAAACGCACATCCAACGCTTCCGCCATGGCTTGTTCAGGCGCCATTCCGGCGGCTTCATTGCGCTGCGCCCGGTCCAGCAAAACAATACCGTGGTTCAAACTTACGCCGACAAGCGTTAAAAACCCGACGAGCCCGATGCCGTTGAGCCCCAAGCCGCTGGCTGCGAGGGCGAGTGCGCCGCCCGTCATCGCCAGGGGAATTTGCAGCATCAGCAAGCTCGGCGCGCGGCCACTACCGAACCGGAGAGCCAATATGCCGGCCATGAGGATGATGGCGGTGAGTGCCGCTAACCCAAGACCGATCGCTGCATGTTCCAGCAGAGGATACAGCCCGCCGAAACTGATCCGGTAATCCGGCGGCAGTTTGAGATGGTCAAGTACGCGGTTGGCGGCAGCAATGGCAATGCCCGGTGCTGTGGTGGGTGTTGCCAGAATATCAAACGCGCGCGCGCCGTCGATATGGTGAAACTGGTTAGGGCTGGTAACCGGGCTAATCATGGCAAGCTGACCAAGCGGTGTGGTGCTTTGGTCGCCAACCGGCAAGGCAGCCAGATCATCCAGAGAGAATGAAGACGGATCAGGCAGCCGGATATAAATAGGCAACGCGAAATTGCCATCCGGCACCTCGGTGACAACCTGCCCGGCCAGCAATGCTGAAAGCTCACCGTTTAGCGCGGCCGATGTTATGCCCGCCGCGGCCAAGGCGGCAGGGCGCGGCTGTATATCAATTTGTGTCTCTGGGTATCCATCATCATTGAACACGCCGGAGAGTCCCTCAACCTGGTCCAGCCGGGTGGTGATCTCGCCGGCCAGTGCCGTCATCGTTGAAAAGTCGGTGCCATAGAGCTGGATCTCGAATGGCTGCGGCAGGCCAGAGAGGCTCTCACCCAGCCGCTCCACTGTGGGGGTATCAACACTTAGCTGCACCGAGGCTGTCTGGGTCCTGGCAAGTATCCGCGCGCCGATCATGTCCAGGCTATTGGCCCCTGCCGATGGCTTCAACAGAATTTCAATTTCCCCGGCATAGGCTGGCTCGGTATAGGCACTGCCTTGGGCGGAGCCGATCCGCGCCAGGCTATGGGCCACTGCTGGGTCGGCGTTGATCCGAGTGACGATTGAGTTGATTGCCGCCTCAGTGTCGAGCAGCGCGGTGCCGGGTGGAAGCGTGAAGGCTTCCAGCAGCACCCCTTCATTTGGCAACGGCAAAATATTAACCGAGACGAGGCTCATTGCGGCGAGGCTGCACATAAGCAGCACCGAGCATCCGGCGACACTTAAGCGCGGGTGGCGAAGAACGAGATTGAACAGCTCGCGGTTTTGCTCGCGCAGCCACTGCAAAAGCCGTTCACTAACACGCCAAGGTTTCGAGATTGCGCCGCCGTGCCGTAGCAAGCTTAAACCCACCGGGATCAGGGTCAGCGAGACCAGCAACGACGCCGACAGCGAAAATACCATCCCAAGCGCAAACGGAATGAAAAACAACCCCACCAGCCCGCCGGTGAATAGCAGCGGCAAAAATACCAGAATGGTGGTGAGCGTGCCGATAATGTCGGGTGCTGCGATATCGCGCAGCCCCTGCAGAATACCCGCTGTCGGGCTGTCGCCAGATTCCCAACGATGACAGATGCTCTCCAGTACGATGATCGCATCATCGGCAACCAAGCCCAGCGCCACGGTGATGGCGCCCAGTGTCATTAAGTTGAGGCTTTGCCCGGCGGCATAAAGTCCAGCAATGCCAAGCAGCAGGGAGAGAGGAATACTCAACGCCAGCAGCCATGCGCCACTCCCGGCGCCCAGCACAAACAGCATTACGGCAATGGCCAGCACGCCGCCGATCAACAGGTTGCGCTGCAAATCGGCGGCGACGGCATGCACCAGGTGGCCTTGGTCGTAGATACGAACGAACCGCACACCGGGCGGCAACAAACGGTTTAGCTCAGCCAGTTTTGCGGCGATGGCCGTCGTCACGGGCAGGGTAGAGGCACCCTGCTGTTTGAAAATTGTCAGCGCGATGCTTGGGCTACCATCAAGCAGCTCGCGCTGGCGCGTTGGCAGGGTGGTGCGAATAATGTGGGCAAGAGCGCCAAGGGCAATCGGCCCCTGTGGGCCGGTAATCGGTGTGGTGTTTAAGTCCGCAATCTGCGTCGGTAAATTATGCAGCTCGATCAAGGAGTCCTGGTGACCGAGTGTAAGATACCCGCCTGGTGCCAAGCTCACCTGGCCGGCCAATGCCGTCACCAGCGCGCTAACGGGAATATGTGACTGGCGCAGCGCGGCTAAATCCGGTTGCACCCATAACGCGTCATTACCAATGCCGGCGCTGTTGACCAGTTGCACGCCAGAAATCGCCCGTAATGCTGGGAGGATGTTCGCGTTAACAATACGAGACACTTTGGCCGCCGCCACGTTGGCAGGAATTTCGACGGCATAATCAGCCACCTCATTGATCGCATTGCCCATAACTTCGGATAAAGGCTGGGCAGATGGCGGCAGGTTGACCCGCGCCCGGTCGATGGCACCATTCACCGCCTGCAGGTCGGCATTCGGGTCGGTGCCCTCTCGAAACCGCAAATCGGTTTCAACCAAACCGTCGCTGATGGTGGAGCGCACACTGGTTACGCCCGGCAGGCCAAGTAATTGCCCTTCCAGAGGCGTGGCGACCAGGGATTCCATGGTGGTGGCTGTTGTGCCCGGCAGATGCGTGACAATGCTGATCGCCGGGAAATTAAACACCGGTAGCACTTCAACAGGAATGTTCACCAACGCATAAACAGCGTAGCCGATCATCCCAGCATATAGCAAAATCCAGAGGATCGGCCGCTTAAGTGTGTTGCTGATGGAATTGATCACGGCCGTGCAACTAATCAGGCGGCTGATACAAGGCGGCAATGCCACGATGGTAAAGCAGATACGCGTTTACCACGATCACCTCATCGCCCGGCTTAACACCCGTTTTTATAACCGTGTTATAGCCCTGTGCTGGGCCAGGCACGACCTGCACAGGCTTATCGCCTTGTGCTGTATGCAGCATAACCCACCATAGGCCTTTATCCATAATCAGCGCCTCGGTGGGCACCAGCGTTACGCGCCGGACCGGAAGGTTAAGCGTGACGGTGCCAAAGGCCCCAGGAGCCAGCGGTGCGGCTGGCACCAGAGCAACGGGCACTCCACCATCAGCCTGGGCGACCCCGAATGCACCGCGCAAAATAACGGGTACTGATGGCCCGCCAGTGCTGGGGGTAAAGAGGCCAGTGGTGCCGGCTGCAATACCGGTGATGCTTGCATTATAAAACACGGCCTTCAACCAGCTGCCTGAACGGGGCAATATGGTTGCAACAGTTTGGCCGGTGGCCACAACGCTGCCCTCGGAAACAGCAACAGTTTGCACCACCCCAGCGAGAGAACTGCGCAAAGTTATAGATTTTTGAAGAGCGGCAAAATTTTCTGTATCGGTTGTGGTTTGTTCTCTCGCTGAAATGAGCGCCGCTTCAGCCTGACTGACCAGTTGTTGGGTCGAGAGATGCTGTTGCAGTTTTTGTTCCTCGGTTGTCAGGGAAATTTGTGCTGCATGCTGTGCGGCGCGGGCGCTCGTCAAAGCTGCTTCAGCCTGGGTCGTCGCAGCATCGATTTGTGGACCGCCCAGTATAGCGATGACCTGCCCAGCAGCAACAGATTGACCGGGGACAATATCAACCCGTGTTATAATTCCCGCCTGCGATGGTGAAATAGTGATCAGGCTATTCGGCTGCGCAGACGCAAAGCCTGAAATTTGTGGAGCCTCTGATACCGCGGTTGCCGTAACCCAGTTGGTGGGGCTGGCGGTGGCCCATGCGAAGCTACCGGTGGGCAGCGCGAGCACCGCATAAATAATTAGACGGCATAGATGATACGCATTACGGTCCTTCATCACGCTGATGTCCGGGCGCTTATATTTGTTTTGATATAATATCATATCGCCGCCACCAGATCAGGCCCCGCCAGCTTTTGTAGTATAATTGGACAATTAATTGGGGTACTTGTGCGATCCGGGGCGTTATGCCGCGGCTCCGCCAACATACCATCGAGCGATACTGTGATGCTTAACAGCTTTGCTTGCAATGACATGGAAGCTGAACTTTCTTGGTACAATACCCGACAAACGCAATCGAATGATGCGGGCAACCCGGCAGGCTCAAAGAGCGTCGGCCTCATATCGGGTCTGGCTGGTTTTCAGCCTGCGCATCAAATACGCGCTGGGCGTAACCATCAAGTAGCGCCTCACAAAGTTTCAGTCGCTCAGCCGCCTCATTCGCCAATGCCCCGCCGTAAAAATCAAGTTTTTTGATTTTCTCAAACCAGCCTTTTAGCTTTTTTAGGTCGGTGTCTTCCTCCTCAAGCTCGGCATAGGTAAATTTTTTAATCGCAATTTCCTTCGCAATTTCGGCCTCAAAGCCAGCACAGCGACCGATAAATTCCTGGTATTCTTCATCACGGTCTGCGTTAAATCTCGCACGGACTTTGTCTTCCTGCACGCGGTCGAAAGCCGTTGTCTCCAGAAGTACCGCCTCGCCATCCATCTCTAAAATCTCGTTTTCCAATATTTTGAGTTGGCGGGCGTGATCGTCGGTTTTTGGCAGTAGGCAGACGCCATTTTGTAGATAGACCGCGCCTAATCCCTTGAGCCGACGCCAAAGCGACACGCGCCTACGGGAGGGCTCGGACGGAACTTTATAGGTCAGCAGGAGCCATGAGTGTGACACCACACAAACATGATGTAACCGTCGTTACATGTCAATGAATACCGCCGTACACGCAGCGTGCCACTCCCCCGGTCAGATCCCCCGGTCAGAGCGACCGTTTTGTAAGACGTGATGTTTGTCTGTTGATTTTCACTGAGAACTGACCCGGGATTTTCATCTAGAATTAACCCGGGTTGAAGATATGTCCCGCGTTGTACGGGACGGTCAAGATGCTGTGGATTTGTCCTTTCTGGTTTTGGGTTTGGTGGCACTGTCCTTGCCGGTTTCGATGATGCGGCAATGATGGGTCAGGCGGTCGAGCAGCGCTATGGTCATTTTGGCGTCACCGAACACGCCCGCCTTCCGGCGGCTTTCCACCGGCGCCATGCACCGGCCGAACCTTGGCCGCCTCCGCCCACTCGCTGAAGCTGAGGTTGGTGGTGATGATGACGCTGGTGCGTTCATAGAGCTTGCTGAGCAGGTGGAAGAGCAGCGCACGGCCAGACGGGCTGAACGGCAGGTAGCCAAGTTCGTTGAGGATAACGAGGTCGAGGCGCAGCAGGCGTTCGGCCAGTTGGCCTGCCTTGTTTACTGCCTTCTCTTGTTCAAGGGCGTTGACCAGATCGACGGTGGCAAAGAACCTCACCTTCTTGCGGTGATGCTCAACGGCCTGCACGCCCAAGGCGGTGGCCATCATAGCAGCCAACCTGCTGAGCGTTTACCTGGCGCACCGATGATCGTGCTGAAAAATCTTTTTAATATTCTGGCGTTGACAGAAACCTAACGATACTCGGCCCTGGACTTGCTAACGGCAAGCTCCGAGCGCTGGCAAAGTTCTTCCGAACGTTAGGGATTAGCGCAGAGCCTTCGCCAGAATTGGCCGCCAAGTGGGCGATTCTGCGATGGCATTATAGCAGCGTTTTCAATGGAGTGCTTGGGTCGTTACAACTGGCGGGATACTCGGATATTACGCGGTATCATTTCAGTTTAACCTTTTGCAAGCTCGGCAGTGGTGCTGAAAGCGTGCTGGATTAATCGGGAATAATAACCACATCCTATGGAATGGTTTTTTATACAAAACTTAAAGGTTTGGCGTAACCATTTTTGATTTTAGTGGATACTTACTTTGTAGCGTTGCCCCATTGTTACCCTATGGTCACACTCATATCTCACTCTGATTACACTGATACCACCATGTCGATCACTGCTTAATCCTTCGATCAAAGGCAGGGAGGGGCTAAAAAAGGGTCGGTTCTCAGTGACAATCATCACTGCTGCTTGACATAATACGTCACTGTTCAAATTCTCGCCCGGATGCGTTGTTACCTCCAGCATCGTGGGATAGCAAAAATACCGGTAGGTTGCTAGCTCAAATTCGGGCAGTAGGGTTCAATTTCGGCTTTTTCTTTTAGATTTACGCCCAGGCGATGCTATATTGTTTATTGTTTGGCCACGCTATGATGTTGATAATTTTTGAATAGAATTCTTTTTGGAAAGAATACTTTTATGCTAGGAATTTATATCTCCCCGGTCATACGGGATTAATTATCAGTGGTCGAAATTATTGTGGCCAAATGATCCTCGTATTCGCCTACTTCATGCTACCTTGAATAATTTTTCTTAGAAATCGAGTTGGTTTCAAAATAAACTGCGATATGTTTCGGTAGTATTGATATCAAAATAAGTATTTTGTGCTTTTACAATAATGTAAACTGTAATAAATACTACACACAAAAAATTGACAGTTCCGTGAATTATTAATTTTAGTTGTGTGAAATGTTTGATGCATTGAGTTTCTGGGGTTTCTGAAATGAACTTCAGCGCGTAGGACCCTCGCCATCGTATTTTGGCAAAGGACTGAATTTTTATGACAAATAAGTTTCGTTATTTTTTAGCAGCGACGACCTCACTTTGGCTTTTTAGCGGTGGCGTTTCGTTTGCGCAGACGGCCTCCACAACGTCATCGTCAACTGAGATTGATCTTGGTTCGGTATCTGCATCGAATAGCTCGCAAGGCTATGTGGCACCGAGCAGCACGGGTACACGCGCGCAGGCTGTGGCCAAGCAAAAGATCGCGCCGAATATCGTCTTTGTCCGGCCCGCTTCAGAAATTCGTAAACTGCCAGACTCCAATGGCGCTGAAGCCTTTCGCCGTATTCCTGGCGTGGCTATGCAGTCCGATTCTGGTTTTGGCCGCTTCTTGGTCATTCGAGGGCTGGCCGAAGATCTCAACGCCACCGAATATGCCGGTATTGACCTGCCGGCTGTAAATACCAATGCCAATCCAGGTGGCGGTGGGCGCGGCGTTTCGCTTGACTTTTTGCCACCTGGCTTGATCGGCGGTGCCCAGGTTATTGCCACATTGACCCCCGATATTCCCGCAACTGGGCTTGGCGGCGTTGCCTCAATTCTTCCGCCTGAGTTGCCGGTCAGCGGCAAGCCGGTGCTGAATATTACCGCCGCTGGTGGTTACACGCCCGCCCAGGGCCATGGTCTGTTTGAAGGCAGCATGACACTTGGGGACCATTTTGCCATTCCAGGCATGACGCCCACGGCAAATGCCAAGCCCTTTAGCTTCATTGGAAGCTATGGTTATTTCAACGCATCACCCGGTATTTTTGACCAGGAAGAAGGGTATTCCGGGAATACGTCCACGGTCGCCGGTGCGCCTTCAATTTTGAATAATTTGCAATTGCGCCGTTATAATAACAACCGCATCACCCAGGGCTATGCAGGCGAGTTTGACTTCGACCCAAACAACGCGGTTCATTTGTACTTGCGCGGTCTGTACAGCTACAATGTCGAGAGCATTCAAAAGAACGAATTATATCTGCAAAATCTGGATAGTTCATACACCAGCAACGGCAATAACAGCTACACCGCGACTGGCGCGAACCTGACGAAATATTACGCTAATACGTCTGAACGCGTTGGCATGTCCTTCTTGGAAGGCGGTGGTAGTTTCATTCTGGCGAATCTGGTTACCTTGAATGTTCACTCAGCCTATGTTGAAGGCATTGATAATTTTACACGAAATTATTCGTCGCATTTTAACAGCAATAATCAAAATCTTACGATTAATTATAATACTTCTAATCCAGCGATCCGTACCTATACCATCACCGATGCGACTGGTGCAGCATATAATCCGGCAAATGCGAGTAATTTTACGTTCGGCGATCTTACCAACACGCCGAGCCATTCGACTGATAAAATTTATGCGAATGGTTTTGATGCCTCAGTCCCAACGACATTCTATAACAGCTTGGGCACCTTCAAAGCCGGTGGCGAATTCACTATGCGTTCGCGTAATTTTTTACAGAATCAAGTTGGTTTGACACCGGCAAATCCATTCTCTCTTGCCAGCGTGACTGGTGGGCAGCCGGGCCAGTTTGATTATGGCAACACCTATGCTGTTGGGCCAAACCTGAATTATGGGCAATTCTTTGCTATTCCCTATGGGTCATCGGCAAACACTACGTCAAACCTGCTTGCCTATCAGCATGATAGTGAGAATATCTACGCTGGCTTTGCCCAAGAAGATGTGCAATTTGGGAAATTTGAAGTGCTTGCTGGTGCGCGCGTTGAAGCAACCCAAGACTCATTTACCGCTTACGGTTCAACCACGTCAGCCGGTGGTGCTACAACGGTGGACGCAACACCGACGACGCAATCGCAAAGCTACGTTAATATTTTCCCGACAGTTCAGGTGAAATATAATTTCAGCGACGCGCTGCAAGCCCGGCTTGCCTATTCTACGGGCATTGGTCGTCCTGGCTTTCAGCAGGTTAACCCCGCCGTCTCAACGACCATTAACGGTGCTTCGGTCTCTGGTGGCAACTTAGTGACCACCGGTAATCCTCACCTCAAGCCCATGACCGGTGACAGCTTTGATGCGGTGGTGGCCTATTACACACCGCATGGTGGCTTACTGGAAGCTGACGCGTTCCTGAAAAATTTCAGTAATTACGTGATTGCGAACTCAACTTATGTAGGGACGACACAGTACCAGACATTCAGTAACATTAATGGTGCGGTTGCACGTGGTGTCACGCTTGAGGCTATTCAGAACCTGTATTTCTTGCCAAAGCCGCTTGATGGGTTGGGGCTGGAAGCAAACTTAACCTATGTGGACGCAACGGCTGACGTGATCCCAGGTCAAGGCCGCTCGATTTTACCACAGACTTACCCGCTCACCATCAACGCAACGGAAACTTATAAAAAGGGTCCGTTTGAATTAAATATCGCTGAAACCTATAACTCACGAAATCTGTATCAGGTTTCATCTGGTCCGAGCACCAATGTATATACCCAGCCGGTATTCCAACTTGACGTGAACGCTTTCTATAATATCACGCCACATTGGCAGGTGTTCTTCCAGGGCAACAACCTCACTAATTATAAGCTTGAATTTACCCAAAGTGCATCCAGCAACTTCCCGGTTCAACGCGAATATTACGGGCAGAAATTCATTGTTGGCGTGCATTACTCGCTGGGCGGATAAGTTCCCGTCCGGTCGCGCCGGCTCGATAAATGCGACCCCAGACATACAACAAGTAAATAGGACCTATTGTATGTCTGGGTGGTTGCCAGAATTGAACGAAAACGTAGTCGTTTCTGCAATTGCGATGAGGCGGCCTAGATTTGGGCGCCGACTTTAAACGCTGCCTTTTACGCGGCGCGCAGCGTGAAATCGGGTGACATATGGGCGAAAGCCGCCGCCGGGTATTTTTGCGTCACCCTATTAGTGGCCACAAGAATAGCGGCGTTGGCGAGATGGAAGGGCCCGAGGCGTGGTGCCGCCATATTGAGCCCAAGGGAGCTCAAGTGATGTTAAAGCGGTAAATTAGCTGTTTCGGTTATTTTATTTTACAAGCAGCAGCCGTTTTGGCCACGTTACCGGCCATTTGAGCCAGATTTTCAATTTACATATTTTACAAAACCGCAAAATTTACAGAAAATCCACGTACCGCTTTCGCGTTTTACGGCCGCTTTTACGCTGCCCTTCGCGGCTGCAACATATTACAGATATCTTGCTATCACAGCCGTTACACGAAAGAGACATCCGAACATGAAGACTTCAAACTACGCCCCCGAAGGTTTGGGCGGCAACATTTCCACCACCGCTGGCAACACCTCCCACGCCGGGTCCTACCAGGCGCAGGTCGCCGAGGTTCAGCAACTCATCAAGAGCAAGAATGGCACCTGGGATGGTATCAGCGCGGAAGCCGTGGTGCGGATGCGTTTGCAGAACCGGTTACAGACTGGCCTCGATATCGCCCGGTTCACCGCCACCACCATGCGCCGCGACATGGCCGCCTACGACGCTGACCCGGCGAACTACACCCAGTCGCTCGGCGCCTGGCATGGCTTCATTGCCCAACAGCAGATGATCTCGGTGAAGAAGCATTTCGGCACCGTAAAGGGCAAATATATTTATCTCTCCGGCTGGATGGTCGCGGCCCTGCGCTCTGAATTCGGCCCGCTGCCGGACCAGTCGATGCATGAGAAAACCTCGGTGCCGGATTTGATCCAGGAAATCTACACCTTCCTGCGCCAGGCCGATGCCCGCGAACTGGGCATGATGTTCCGCGAAATCGACGCTGCCCGCGCCGCCGGTGACAAAGCCAAGGAAGCTGAACTGCTCGCCAAGGTTGAAAACTACGAAACTCATATCGTGCCGATTATCGCTGATATCGATGCCGGGTTTGGTAACGCCGAGGCCACGTACTTGCTGGCTAAGAAAATGATTGAAGCCGGTGCCTGTGCATTGCAGATCGAAAACCAGGTGTCGGACGAAAAGCAATGCGGTCACCAGGACGGCAAAGTTACCGTGCCGCACGAGGACTTCATCGCGAAGGTGCGCGCTTGCCGCTATGCGTTCATGGAACTCGGCGTGGAAAACGGCATCGTTGTCACCCGTACCGACTCACTCGGCGCCGGCCTGACCAAGCAGATCGCCGTCAGCCATACCCCGGGCGATTTGGGCGACCAATATAACTCGTTCCTGGATTGCGAAGAAATCACCCCGGAAACCGCCCGCAATGGCGATGTGGTGCTCAACCGTAACGGCAAGCTGCTGCGTCCGAAGCGTCTGCCTTCTAATCTGTTCCAGTTCCGCGCCGGCACCGGTGCCGACCGCTGCGTGCTCGACTCGATCACCTCGCTTCAGAACGGCGCCGACCTGCTCTGGATCGAGACCGAGAAACCGCATATCGAGCAGATCGCCAGTATGATGGACCGCATTCGCGCTGTGGTTCCAAACGCCAAGCTGGCTTACAATAATTCACCGTCCTTTAACTGGACCTTGAATTTCCGCCAGCAGGTTTATGATGCCTGGAAAGAAAACGGCAAGGACGTGTCCGCTTATGACCGCTCAAAGCTGATGAGCGTTGATTATGACGCGACGGATCTCGCGATCGAAGCTGACAACCGCATCCGCACCTTCCAGGCTGATGCCGCCAAGCGCTCGGGCATCTTCCACCACCTGATCACGCTGCCAACCTACCATACAGCAGCGCTGTCCACCGACAATCTTTCACGCGAATATTTCGGTGCGGCTGGGATGCTGGGTTATGTGCTGAACGTGCAGCGCCAGGAAATTCGTCAGGGTATTGCTTGCGTGAAGCACCAGAACATGTCGGGTTCCGACATTGGTGACGATCACAAGGAATATTTTGCTGGTGAAGCGGCCTTGAAGGCTGGTGGCGTACACAACACGATGAACCAGTTCTAATCGAGGTTTCTCAGCTAAAACAAAACGGCCCGGAGCAATGCTTCGGGCCGTTTTTATTTATGCGCCTCATTCATGATGCCGTTGGGTGATGCCCGCAAAGGCGCAGCCCGCATCGAGGACTATTTATAGAGCGGCCAATTTGCCTTCACGCAATCCTCATAATTTTAATCAGCCCAAAACTAATAATCCCCAAAATAATCAGTGAAATTGTTACTGCCGCTGTCACCCGGCCGCCGGCTTTTGCCACCACCCGCACATCGACGCCCAGTCCTAATGCCGCCATCGAAATTGTTGTGAGCAAGCCAGCGATATACTTAATCGGCGCGATTATCGGCGTTGGAATCCAGCCCAGCGATCGGATCAATAAAATGGCCAGAAACCCCGCAATGAACCAGGGCACCATTTGGCTGAGCTTAGGAAATTTTGATTTCTGGGTGCTCTCAGCCTCCCGAAGCCCTGCTGTCAGCAATGAAATCACCAGCACCACTGGCCCCAGCATGAGTACCCGCACCAGCTTTACCACCGTACCCACTTGGTTGCTCAACGCGCCGATCGGTAAGGTTGCCGCAAGTACCTGCGGCACCGCATACACGGTCAGCCCAGCCAGTACGCCATATTGCGTGAGTGATAATAGCAGCACCGGCACCAGCAATGGCAATAACAGCACCACGATTACGCCAAGCACGGCGGTAAAGGCGATGGACGAGGCAATGTCATCGCCATCCGCGCCAATTACGGGTGCCACTGCTGCAATGGCCGAATTACCGCAAATGGAATTGCCGCACGCCACCAAGATCGACATTCGCTGTGGCAGTTTTAATAAGCGGCACACCAAGTAGCTGGTACAAATTGAAACCGCCACCACCACCATGATGCCCAACAGCAATTTAGGTCCCAGCGCCAGCACAGTGCGTGCGCTCACCGAAGCGCCAAGCAGCACTACCGCTACTTCCAGCAGGAACTTGCCGCTGAAACGGATACCCGGTGACCAAAGGGCGCCCGGACGCCATGCGGTACGGATGGCGACCCCGAGCAAAATGGCCAGTACCAGAGCTTCCAAATAAGCCTGCCCAGCCACATCCTGCTCGACAATTTGAAGCAAACTGGCCAAGCCCGTGACCGCCACACATAGAAAAATGCCGGGAAGAAGAGATGCGTATGAAGGGAGCGTTTGTTTCATAAAGGGTGATTAAGGCGCATTTCCGGGGGAAAACATAAGTATTTCATGGTCAAATCAATCGCGTTATACGATGGTTTAAAGGCTACCAATCTTATTGTTTTGATGATCTATGTTGCTAAAGGGCACGAATATGACATTGGAACAGCTTCGGGTATTCATCGCTGTAGCGGAGCGGCAGCACATTACACGTGCTGCCGAGACCCTGAATCTTGCACAATCGGCTGTCAGCGCCTCGATTGCTACGCTGGAAGCGCGACATGGTGTTAAATTATTCGACCGGGTTGGTCGCGGCATCACGCTCACCGCGGCCGGGACTTTGTTTTTGGCGGAAGCGCGGACGGTCCTCAAGCATGCGGCCGCGGCGGAATTGGTGTTGGCGGAACTTGGCGGGCTGAAGCGCGGCAGCTTAAATGTCCAGGCCAGCCAGACCATCGCCAGCTACTGGCTACCACGCCATCTGGCGGCCTTTCGGCGTCGCTATGCAGACATCGAGATTAGATTGAGCATCGGCAACACCGCGCAGGTCGCACAGGCAGTGCATGAAGGCGTTGCTGAATTGGGGTTTGTGGAAGGCTCGATTGTTGATGCTTCACTGGTCAGCCAGCGTGTCGCCCGGGACCAGTTGCTGGTTGTGGTCGGACCTGAACATTCCTGGGGCCACAAGGTATTGACCCCGCAAGACCTAGCCGGGGGCGATTGGGTGTTGCGTGAAGCCGGTTCTGGTACGCGCTCAGTGTTTGAGGAGGCGCTGCAGTCATTTGGTGTGGCGCCTCGCCAATTACGGGTCGTGCTGGAACTACCGTCAAACGAGGCGGTACGGGCGGCGGTCGAAGCTGGTCTCGGCGCGACCGCTATTTCGGCTTCCGTCGCGGCACCAAGCCTGGAAGCCGGTTTATTGCGGCAGGTGAATTTTCCTCTGCCAGAGCGAGATTTTCATGTGCTTCGGCATCGGGAGCGCAGCGCTAGCCCCGCCGCGGACGCATTGCTGCAAATGATCTCTGTCACACAGGACCCTCAGGCTCGGTGAGTCGGTAGCCAACACCAGGTTCGGTTACGATAAACACCGAAGCCACCGGGCCTAATTTGCGCCTGATCTGGCCAATATAAACGCGCAGATACGCCACATCCTCGGTATGCGCCGCTCCCCAAATGGCGGTGAGGATCTGCCGGTGCGTCAGTACCCTGCCATGATTACGGGCCAGCAATAGCAGCAGCGCATGTTCGCGCTTGGTGAGTGGTAAGGCGGTATTGTTTAACAAAATAGTGTGTTGCAGGGGGTCGATCACAAGATCACCAATCACCACCGGCTTTTCAGCGTTGTCCTTACGCAGATGGTGCCGCAGTGCGGTGCGCAGCCGTGCCAAAAGTTCGCCTAGTCCAAATGGTTTTTCCACATAGTCATCGGCGCCGGCATCGAGTGCTGCAATTTTTTCACCTTCGCGGTCACGGGCAGATAAAATAATTACCGGTACATCGGAAAATTCACGCAGCCGCTTCAAGACTTCATGGCCATCCATATCAGGCAGCCCAAGGTCGAGCAGAATGGCATCAGGCGCGCGCGCCGCAGCCAAGCGCAGCGCCTCATCACCGCGCGCGGCGCGGAGATACTCATAATTAGACGCCGTAAGTGCGGGGTTGAGAAAACGGTGAATTTGTGGCTCGTCATCCACCACCAAAATTGTGCCACGCGTCGGTGTCATGCGGCGGGCAGTTCGATGCTGATAATGGTACCAGGCAGGCCGTCGGCCGGTAGATCAAGCCGGGGGCTGCGTGCCGAGATTTTGCCGCCCATGGCTTCGGTAAAGGATTTTGCGATGGCGAGCCCGAGGCCGGTGCCAGGCGCCACCCGGTCGCCGCGCGTGGCGCGGAAAAAACTGTCGAATATATGTGGTAAGTCGGCGGCGGGGATGCCAACGCCTTCATCAGCGATGGTGATGATAACCTTGGTATTCTGGCGCTGCGCTGAGATGGCGATCCGGCTATCGGGCGGCGCGTATTTTACAGCGTTATCAATGCAATTCACCAATATCTGCTCCAGCAAGGCGGCGTCGCCTAACACGTAGGCGGCATCATCGGCCATATTCACACCAGCATAAAGTGCTCCGGCCACACGTGAAATAGCGGCTTCAATAACATCGATAAGTTTTAGTCGTTCTTTTTTGGCATTGATTTCGCCTGTCTCAACCCGCGCCATCTCCGTGATGTTGGATAGAAACTTCACCATGCGTTCGGTATTTTGCCCGATGCTGGCGAGCAGATCAGCGCGGGTGGCTGCATCCAAAGCATCACCAGTGGCTGCCAAAGTATCAGACGCGCCTCTGATGGCAGTGAGCGGTGTGCGAAGATCGTGCGAGAGGGAGGAGAGTAAAGCGGTACGGAGTTTTTGGCTGCCTTCGCGGGCTTCGGTCTGGGCCGCGGCCACCGTCAAGCGCACCCGCTCCAGCGCCATCGCAGCCTGATCTGCCAAGGCCGCCAAGGTTTGGATCAGCGGTTCAGGCGGTATGGCGGTGGGCAGTGCCCCCAAAATGCCAATTGGATTATTGTTGGCACGCAGCGGAATAAATCGCCACGGCACAGTCGGCAATGTGGCGGTGCCGATGCCTGTTTCAATATTATTCTTAAACGCCCAAGTGGCGGCCGCATAAGCCGCAGCATCGAGCGTGATATTTGCAGGCGATGTGATAGGCATTGCGAGCGTACCGTTTTCGCTCAGCATGACAATCCCCGCTGTGGTAATACTGGCCGCTTGCGATGCGGTTTCGTGCAGTAGATCAAGTTGCGTGGTGGCGCGTGAAAAACATTGTCCAAACCGTGAAATTCGGCGCAACGCTTCCACCCGTGCACTGGCTGTTTGAGCTTCGATGCGCACGCGCCCCGCCAAGGTGCCGGTAACGATGCCGACAATCAGGAACACGATCAACGCGACTACGTCGCGCGGGTCGGACACTGACAGCGTATAAATTGGCGGCAGGAAGAAAAAGTTCCATAACAGGAACGCAGCAACCGCTGTTGCCAACCCGAGATTGCGGCCATAGATGCTGGCGGCACCAGCGATAACGGCGGTAAAAATCAACCCCATCGCTTCTTGTGGTAATAGTGCCCGCAAGCCGATGCCGCTGAGCGTAACACAGCCGAGAATGGCTGCGACGATCAGGTAAGATTGAAACTGCACCGGCGGTGCTGCGCGTTTAGCCCGGAACGGCAACGCTGCCGGCACCGGTACAAAATGCAGTGTAAACGCGCTGGCTTGTCTGGTTAGAACCTCGCCTAGCCGACGCCGACCGATGCGACGCCACCATGGGTGCTGCTCCCCACGGCCAACCACAATATGGGTGATATTATGTTTCGTGGCATAATCAAGCGCGGTATCGACAATGTCCGACATCGTCGTCGATTCAACTGTTGCACCTAATTGCACGGCAAGATCGAGCGCCTGTTGGGCGTTATTATGTTCATCAGGTCGCTCGGCATGAAACACCACCAAGGGCGCCCGCAACGTGTCCGCCAATCTTGCTGCGTGCCGCACAACATTCACGGCAGAGGCATCCGGCCCAACGAGGGCCAGAACCTTTTCGCTGGCAGGCCACGGGCCGGGAATGGCGCGGGCGCGCATGTAGGATGTAACGTCTTTATCGACCCGCTGCGCTACGCGCCGCAGCGCCATTTCACGCAGCGCGCCTAAGTTACCTTCGCGGAAAAAGCCATCCAGCGCGCGATTAGCCAGATCAGGCTGATAGATTTTGCCGTCCGCCAGCCTGGTGCGTAGTTCGGTGGGTGTAAGGTCAATAAGCTCAATTTCATTAGCCAAATCCATCACTGTGTCTGGGATGGTTTCGGCAACCCGTACGCCGGTGATGCGGGCGACCGGGTCATTCAAACTTTCTAAATGCTGAACATTGAGCGTTGTCCAGACATCAATCCCAGCCGCAAGAATTTCCTGTACATCCTGCCAGCGTTTATG
Source organism: Acidocella sp. 20-57-95 (assembly GCA_002255575.1). Taxonomy (GTDB): domain Bacteria; phylum Pseudomonadota; class Alphaproteobacteria; order Acetobacterales; family Acetobacteraceae; genus Acidocella. Next base: position 111,817 of record NCAT01000006.1, on the reverse strand, counting down.
GTGGCGTAATCCTGGGGCGTTGGTATGGGCCAACTCATCAACCAATAATAAAGCTGGCCGGCGCTGCAAGGCACCGTCCAGGTCAAATTCTTCTAATATCTGGCCGCGATAAGGAATTTTTATGCGCGGCAATATTTCCAACGGGCCAATCTCTTCAGCCGTTCCGGCCCGGCCATGGGTCTCGATCAACCCAACAACAACATCCATCCCGGCTTCATGTTTATGGTTGGCCGCAACAAGCATCTCCCAGGTTTTGCCGACACCCGGGGCAGCACCCAAGAATATCTTCAGCCGACCGCGCTGCGCACGTTCGAGATCCGCGAGCAGCGCGACCGGGTCAGGTCTAGACTCGTATTTATCAGACGCCATGCTGCATGTTTATCGCGCGCTTAAGGCATCCAGGGCAAGGTTCAGTTTCAGCACATTCACATGGTCGGTGCCAACGACCCCCAAAAACGAACGATGGGCCATTTGGTTAACAAGGTTCATCACCTTTGCTGGGTCCAAATGGCGGGCCGCGGCCACTGCAGGGGCTTGGCGCAGTGCGTTGGCGCGCGATATATCAGGGTCAAGCCCTGAGCCGGACGCCGTTGCGGCATCTGCCGGAACTGGGCCGGGGCCGAAGGCTTTTTGGTAGGAAGCGACCCGTTGCTGCACGCTCTGCAGTAACGATGCACTGGCCGGCCCCATATTAGAGGCGCCTGATTCACTGGCATCATAAGGCGTGTTTATATTATTACCCTTGGCATCAGTACCGGTAAGTGCCGAAGGGCGGGGCTGGAAATATTTTGCCGAGGTAAAATTCTGGCCAATGATGGCTGACCCTACCACCTGACCATTGAGCGTGAGCAAGCTGCCATTGGCTTGCGACGGCAGTGCTAGCTGCACCGCCCCGGTAAACGCTTCTGGCAAAATAAAACCAGTAAGAAGAGTGAAAAGCACGACCAACGATATAGCCGGGCGAATTTCGCGTGCGATAGACATGGTTGTTCCGATCAAGAGAAAATATGGAAAACGCCAAGGATCATGTCGATGGCTTTGATGCCGACGAATGGCGCTACAATGCCGCCCAGCCCATAAATCAGCAGGTTACGGCGCAGCAAGGCGGCGGCCCCAATGGGGCGAAATTGCACACCGCGTAGAGCCAAGGGCACCAGCACGACAATGATCAGTGCATTGAAAATCACGGCCGAGAGGATTGCACTCTCTGGCGTTTTCAGCTGCATAACATTGAGCGCTTGCAACTGCGGGTATGTGGCCACGAAAATCGCTGGCAAAATCGCGAAATATTTCGAGATATCATTGGCGATGGAAAACGTGGTCAGCGCGCCACGTGTAATTAGAAGCTGCTTGCCAATTTCAACAATCTCGATCAGCTTGGTTGGGTCACTATCCAAATCCACCATATTACCAGCTTCTCGTGCAGCCTGCGTGCCGGTTTGCATCGCCACACCGACATCAGCTTGCGCCAGGGCAGGGGCGTCGTTGGTGCCATCGCCGCACATGGCAACAAGTCGTCCTTGCGCTTGCACTTTACGGATATAATCAAGCTTATCCTGCGGCGTGGCTTCCGCGATGAAATCATCAACCCCCGCTTCCGCCGCAATGGCAGCCGCCGTCACGCGGTTATCACCTGTCACCATCACGGTGCGGATACCCATTTGCCGGAGTGCTGCAAAACGCTCCCGGATGCCAGGTTTCACAATGTCTTTCAATTCAATCACACCCATTAAGCGGCCATTCGCAGTCACCGCCAAGGGTGTGGAACCGGCCCGGCCAAGACGGTTTACCGTTTCATTGAATACGGCATCTGGCGTGAGATTATAAAACTTCATTACAGACTCCACCGCACCTTTTCGATATTGCTGGCCCGCAAAATCCAAACCGGACATCCGCGTATTGGCGCTAAACGGAATGAAGTTCGCATCGCTCGGGGCGGTGGGCATAATCTGATAACGATCGCGTGCCAGTGCGATAATCGACCGGCCCTCCGGTGTTTCATCACCGATGCTGGCAATGGTGCAGGCTTCTGCCAAGTCACGTTCAGCCACACCAGCCACCGGGTAAAATCCCGCTGCCATGCGATTACCAAATGTGATTGTCCCGGTTTTATCCAGCAAAAGTGCATCAACATCGCCAGCGGCTTCAACGGCACGGCCGGATGTGGCCACAACGTTAAAGCGGATCAGCCGGTCCATGCCGGCAATACCAATCGCTGACAGCAACCCGCCGATGGTGGTGGGAATTAAACACACCAACAAAGCTGCCAGCACGGGAATGGAGAAATTGGTTTGTGAGTAGCTACCAAACCCAACCAATGTAACCACCGCGAGCAAAAAGATAAGTGTGAGACCAGCCAGTAAAATATTGAGTGCAATCTCATTGGGTGTTTTACGCCGTTCAGCCCCTTCCACCAGGGCAATCATACGGTCGAGGAATGTGCCGCCTGGGTTCGCCGTAATGCGCACAACCAACCAGTCCGAGACTACTTGCGTGCCGCCGGTCACAGCGGATCTATCCCCACCCGCTTCGCGCACCACCGGTGCAGACTCACCGGTGATGGCACTTTCATTGACGCTGGCGATACCTTCAATAATCTCGCCATCGGATGCAATAATGTCGCCGGTTTCAACCAGTATCAAATCACCCTTGCGTAAATTTGGTGCCGGTGTTGGTTTGAAAATATTGCGCTCGCGCGGGTCGAGTATCAGCTTGGCCATGGTATCAGAACGGGCGCGCTTCATACTTTCAGCCCGTGCCCGACCACGCCCTTCAGCCACCGCCTCAGCAAAGGTTGCGAACAGAACCGTCAGCCACAGCCATAGCGCGATCACAATAGGGAAGGCAGCCGGTTTACCAGAGACGCAATCCTCAACACCCACCACACTGGTAACAACCGCCACAATTTCGGTGACGAAAATCACTGGGTTGCGGGCTAGCGTAATGGGGTTCAGTTTGGAAAATGAGTCGATAGCGGCGCGGGAGATGATCTTTTTGTCGAACAACGAGATCATTTCAGCATTTGCGGTTGTCATAATATTTTACCCTTAAAAAGTTTTACTGGCATTGAGCAGATATTGGTCAGCCAATGGCCCCAGCGTATCGGCTGGCAGATATTGCAGCCCACCCAGAATGATAATCACACCGATCAACAGCCCAATAAAAAGTGGTCCGGTGGTTGGGAACGTGCCGGCGCTGGCGCTCAGCTTAGGCTTGGCGGCCAATGAGCCCGCGATGGCGAGAACCGGGATCAGGAAAGCAAAGCGGCCAAACAACATGGCAGAACCAAGCCCATAATCCAGTAGCGGCGTATCAGCGGAGAGCCCGGCAAATGCGCTGCCGTTATTTTCGGTGGCTGATGACCAAGCATAGAGCATCTCAGAAAGCCCATGCGGCCCGGCATTTGCAAGTGAGCCAAGCCCTGACTTCGTCATGAGTGAGAAACCAGCACCAGCGAGAATGAACAATGTCAGGATCAGCACGCCGAGCATGGCAAGTTTGATCTCTTTGGCCTGTACTTTTTTGCCGAGATACTCCGGTGTTCGCCCCACCATTAAGCCAGCAACAAAAACCGATAGTAGTGCAAATACGATGATGGTATAAAAGCCTGAGCCGACACCACCCGGTGTAACTTCCCCCAATTGCATCAGGAATAGCGGGACCGCACCACCGAGTGGCATATAGCTATCCGTGAAGCTATCGACCGCACCCGTTGATGTACCAGTGGCTGATACGTTGAAGGTTACAGAGGCGGGAATACCGAAGCGCACATCCTTGCCTTCCATATTACCGCCTGTCGCTGAAACCCCGGCAGCTATATGTAATGGGTTACCGCTCGCCTCGGCGGCATATGTGCCAATGCAGCCAAGGGCCAGGATTATCGCCATGGCAAACATCAAAGCCCGGCCTTGGGCTTTGTCCTTCAGCATAATGCCGAATGAAATCGGCAAGCTAAAGCCGATTACCAAGTCTAGCCAATTTTCCAGCAGGTTGGTCCAGGCATTGGGGTTTTCAAACGGGTGCGCAGAATTGGCATTGAAAAACCCACCGCCATTCGTTCCAAATTCTTTGATCGCTTCCTGGAACGCCACTGGTCCAATCGCGATGGTCTGTGTGCCCGCATCAAGCGTATGCGCCGTCACAAATGCCCCAAATGTCTGCGGGGCGCCGGCAATCACCAGCAGTAATGCGGCAATCATGGAAATTGGAATCAGCAAATACAGCGTAATGCGCGTTAGATCGACGTAGAAATTACCGATCGTTTGCACTCCACCCGCCAGAAATGCCCGCATGACGGCTGCAGCGACAGCAATACCCGCTGCCGCTGAGATGAACATATGGACAACGATGCCGAATACCTGCGCCCCATTTGAGATTTGCGATTCCGGCGCATAAGCTTGCCAGTTTGTGTTGGTGGCAAAACTAGCTGCGGTATTAAACGCAAGACGCGGCGACATACCTGCGATGCCTTGCGGATTCATCGGTAAATAATATTGCAGCCGTAAAATTGCATACAGTAATAAAAAATGGATTACGCTCAGCAGTAAAAGTGTGATGGCATAATCGGTCCAGCGCATTTCGCGCTTGGGGTCCACTCCGGCTAATTTGTAAAATCCATTTTCAATAGGCGCTAGATATTTTATCCGCCCTTCAAAAATTGCGGCCATGTAGCGTCCCATCGGGAAGGCGCAGCCCAACACCAGCGCGAACACCAGCGCAATATAAAGCATCCCCTGCATTGTCATTGTTTCAGCTTTCAGAAATCTTCAGGGCGCAGCATCGCCCACACGAGATAAACCAGCAGTGCGGCTGAAATGCCGCCTGCAAAAATTAGGTCAAACATGTCTCAGACCTTCTCGCAGCCGATGACGTAGGCCATCAGCAAAACAAACACGAAAATTCCGTATCCAACGGCAATCAAATCGCCCATTGCGCACCGCCTTTCAGGAGGCGGGTTTGCGCGCAACGGCATAAGGCCGCGAGACGAATTCGCAGTGCAACAAATAAAGGGGGCGTAAAGATTGTGTGGTGCGGGTGGGGGGAGTTGAACCCCCACGGGCCTAGGGCCCAACGGATTTTAAGTCCGGTGCGTCTACCATTCCGCCACACCCGCTCGTGGCGCAGTCTATAATGGCTCCCCCCCGCCAAGCCAAGGCGGTGCGGGCCAAACAGCATTTGACCCGGCGCGGCGGGCTTTTCTATGGCTGAATATCCCTATGGCCCGCACCAAAACCCTGTCGCCCAAAGCCGCACCGCGAAAATCGGCGCTGCCAAAACCCGGGCCGTCCAAACCTGCGCTGCCGCGCCAAGCGGTGCGCCGGGCTGGCTGGGTGCTGCGTTATGCCACCATTGCTGCCATCTGGTTTGTCGCGGTTGGGTCATTGGTGGCCCTGTGGTTCGTCTGGGACCTGCCCAACCCGTCGAGTGCCATTACGCAGCCGCGCCGCCCCGCGATTATATTGCTTGATCCTTCTGGCCAGATGGTGGCGCGCTTTGGCGACGTGGCGGGCAAGGTGGTACTGCCAAGCGAATTGCCTTCCTATGTCCCGGCCGCCTTTATTGCCATTGAAGATCGGCGGTTTGAGGCACACGGGCCGTTTGACCTGTTTGGCTTGGTCCGGGCTGGAGTTTCCGACCTCATGCATCGCCATATTGTGCAAGGCGGTTCCACCCTCACGCAGCAAACTGCCAAAACCCTGTTCCTGTCCAACCAGCGCAGCCTGCGCCGGAAGGTGCAGGAAGCGATCCTGAGCCTGTGGCTCTGGAAACATTATACCCGCGATGAAATCCTCGGGATTTATTTAAACCGGGTTTATCTGGGGGCAGGGGCCTACGGGGTTGATGCCGCGGCAAGGCTATATTTTGGGATTCCAGCCACCAAGCTGACCCTCGCGGAGTCTGCCATTCTCGCGGGCTTGCCGAAAGCCCCATCTTCGCTCAACCCGCTTGCCAACCCGCAAAACGCCCAAAATCGCGCGCTGGAAGTGCTCAATGCCATGCTGGCCACCGGTGCCATCACGCAAGACGAAGAAACCGCCGCCGAAGCTGACCTTGCGAATGATGCGTCGCCCACCTCTAAATCCTCCTGGTTCGCGCTCTGGACCATGCAACAGGCTGGCAACCTGATCCCCGAAGGCGAGGATGCGACGCTTGCCACCACCATGAACGCCGGCCTGCAGACCGCGGCGGAGGCAGCGTTGAACACTGCCATTTCCACCCAGGGCGATGCGCTGAATATGCACCAGGGCGCCATTGTGGTGCTGGATGCCCGCACCGGCGCCGTCCGCGCCTTGGTCGGCGGTGTCGGCGACCGTGAAGGTTATGACCGCGCCGTCCTCGCCCGCCGTCAGACCGGCTCGGCCATTAAGCCGGTGGTTTGGCTAGCCGCCCTGCAAGCAGGCATGACCCCTGAAGACACCGTGCTCGACGCACCATTATCGCTCGCCGGCTATCACCCGAAGGACTACGAACGCAGCTACCGGGGCGAGGTCACCATGCGCCAAGCTCTGGCCGATTCCATGAACACTGCCGCCATCCGCATTTTACTTCGCGCTGGCGGTGCGCGCCGGGTGATTGCGGTGGCCCGCAATCTTGGTTTGGACGATAATCTACCCGATAACGCCTCGCTGGCCCTGGGCACCGGCTCAGTCGGGGTGATGCAGTTGGCAGGCGCCTATGCCACTTTCTTCAATGGCGGCAACCGGGTTACACCGTACGGTTTTACCGCGATTAACCGCGTGCCTGTCGCCAATAACGGCCCTGTCGCTGTGGTCTCGCCCGGCCTTGCCAGTGAGATGCGTGACATGCTGCGGGCCGTGGTCACGGGTGGCACTGGCACGGCGGCCTTCCTGCCCGATGAATTCACGGCCGGAAAAACCGGTACCACCCAGAATTACCGCGATGCTTGGTTTGTGGGCTATGCGGGTGGTGATATTATCGCGGTATGGGTCGGTAATGATGATAACACGCCGATGAATAATGTTACCGGCGGCACCGTACCGGCGCAGATTTTTAAACAAATCGCCAGCACCATAGGCGGCGGCTAAACGACGCTCTATATGCCTCGCCACGTCACTCATTAACTCACTCCACTCATTACGCACATCACTCATTACGAAAGAGAGCCATGAGCAAATTATTTCAGCCCCTGCAGCTTGGCAGCCTGGCGCTACCCAACCGCATTATCATCGCCCCGATGTGCCAATATTCCGCCGTAGAAGGCTCAGCGACTGACTGGCACGGCATTCATCTGGGGGGCCTGTCGCTCTCTGGTGCTGGCTTGTTAATCGTGGAAGCCACCGCCGTTTCGCCTGAAGGCCGCATCACCCCGGCTGATCTCGGCTTGTATTCAGATGATAATGAAGTAGCGCTGGCCCGCGTACTCACCGCAATTCGCCATCATAGCCCGATGCCAATTGCCATTCAGCTGGGCCATGCCGGCCGCAAAGCGTCCTCGCAAGCCCCTTGGGACGGCGGCAAACAAATCCTCCCCACCCAGCCCACCGGCTGGCAAACGCTCGCCCCCTCCGCTGTCCCCATCTCGGCCGCCGAGGAGCCGCCTGTAGCTCTTGATGATGCCGGGATCGCCAAAATCCTCGCCGACTTCGTCGCGACTGCCCAACGGGCGGTTAAATTAGGGTTCCAGGGCATCGAGCTACATGCTGCCCATGGCTATTTGCTACACCAGTTCCTCTCGCCAATTTCCAACCAGCGCACGGACCAGTATGGCGGCGCGCTCGAAAACCGCTTGCGCTTTCCGCTCGAAGTGTTTGAGGCTGTCCGCGCCGCCGTGCCTGCCGAAATCCCGGTCTGGGTGCGGGTTTCGGCCTCTGATTGGGTCGAGGGTGGCTGGGATGTGCCTGGTACCATTGCGCTCTCCAAAGCGCTCGAAGCCCGTGGCTGTGCAGCCATCCATGTCAGCTCCGGCGGTCTTTCACCACTCCAGCAAATCCCGTTGGTCGATGGCTACCAGGTGCCATTTGCCGAACAGGTCAAAGCCGCGGTTTCCATCCCGGTCATCGCGGTTGGCCTGATCACCAAGCCCAGCCACGCCGAAGAGATTATCGCCACCGGCAAAGCCGACGCGGTCGCCCTAGCCCGTGGCATCCTTTATGACCCGCACTGGCCCTGGCACGCCGCTGCCGCTTTGGGCGCAAAAGTCACGGCGCCCAAGCAATATTGGCGCAGCCAACCGCGAGAGTTTAAGGATTTGTTCGAGACAACGCGCTTCGGCCAGCGTTGAATTCAGCAATTCTTGAAATCTGCCAGGCGTTTTTGCAGGCTGGCCGCGAGGCCCTCCTGCAAATCCGCGCTGGCCAGAGCAGCCTCGGCACGGGCGGTGAAAATCGCTTCGTCCCAACCGCCACGCGCCAGTTCGTTTAACGCGAGCTTTACCCCCTGAACCGCCAAGGGCGCATTGGCGGCCAAATTTGCCGCCAAAGCATCGACCGCCTCATCAAAATATTGCGGTTCCACCAACTCCGTCAGGAACCCGATCCGCAATAGCTCCTCGCCTGTTAGCCGGGCGGCGGTTAAAAACATCCGCTTGGCGTTATCCAACCCCAAGCGGCTCGCGTAGCGCAGAATGCCGCTTTTATAGTAATGTAGCCCGATTTTCGCTGCGGGCATGGCTGCCGCGATCCCGCTGATGCCGATTCGGAAGTCGCAGGCCAAAGCCAGGTCGGTCGCGCCGCCGTAAACCCCACCATTCAACCGCGCGATGGTTGCTTGCGGCAGGCGCTCCACCGCATCCACCATCGCCCCAAACCCGCCAGGGCCATCTAGTGCATTGCCCACATTCCCTGCCGCCAGCGCATTTAGGTCGAACCCGGCGCTGAAATGGTCCCCCGCGCCGGTGATAATCACCACCCGCACCGTTTTATCCGCTGCCAACCCGCTGAACATGGCCTGTAAAGCGGCCAGATCCTCCGGTTGTAGCCGGTTTTTATGGCGTGGGCGGTTCAGCGTGACCCGGGCAACCGGCCCGGTGATGGCTAAAATTGGCAAGCTCGGTTCCATAAAATGCTCCCTGTGGCGTTATCGTGCAGTTTCTTGTATTCACACCCGGCGCGCCAGGGTGGTGCGTTCATATCCTGGAAATGGGTTCAGGGTATGGTGATTAAGTTAAGCGGCATAAGGCAGGGCGCAGGAACGCTCGGTGGTCGCGCCAATCAACCGTCGGGTGAGTTTGTACCGCGGCGTTTCCGGTCACATGGTCCGTGGCTGTGCTGAGTTTCCCCTCCACAGCCAGACCCATGCCGCCCGAGGCGCCGCTTTCCCCCTAGCTTCACGCGAACGGTTTGAACCGCGCCATCATTGAACATTTCTGCATCTGTCGGCCGTTATATGAAGGACTGAACAGATGTTTGATAAATATTTCCGTAAAGAAATCGCCTGGGGCGGTTCCACGCTCATCCTCGAAACCGGCAAAGTCGCCCGCCAGGCTGACGGCGCCGCGGTGGCCTCCTATGGTGACACCGTGGTGCTCGCCACTGTCGTGGGTGCCAAATCCGCTAAGCCCGGCCAGGATTTTTTCCCGCTGACCGTGAACTACCAGGAGAAATTCTTTGCCGCCGGCCGTATTCCCGGTGGCTTCTTCAAGCGTGAAGGCCGCCCGACCGAGAAGGAAACCTTGGTTTCCCGCCTCATCGACCGCCCCATCCGCCCGCTCTTCCCGCATGGTTTCCGCAATGAAGTGCAGGTTGTTGTCACCGTGCTCAGCCACGACCTTGAAAACGACCCGGATATTCTGGCGCTGGTGGCGGCCTCTGCCGCCCTGACCATTTCCGGTATTCCGTTCTTTGGGCCGGTGGGTGCTGCCCGCGTTGGCTTAATCAACGGTGAATATGTGCTGAACCCGACCGTGACCGAGCGCGCTGACAGCAAGCTTGACCTCGTGCTGGCTGGCACCACCGAAGGCGTGCTGATGGTGGAATCCGAAGCTTCCGAGCTTTCCGAAGAGATTATGCTCGGCGCCGTCACCTTCGGTCACGCGGCGTTCCAGCCGATCATCCAGGCGATCATCGAACTGGCCGAAGTTGCCGCCAAGGAGCCCTGGGCACTTCCGGAAATCTCCGAAGAAGAAAAAACCCTCACAGCCCGCGTTGACACGCTGGCCCGCGAAGGCTTCCGCGCGGCTTACACCGAAACCCAGAAGCAGGTGCGGTACGAGAAGCTGGGCGCTGTAAAAAAGCAGGCTGCTGAAGCTCTGGCATCCGAAGGTCTGGACGCCGCCAAGGCGAAGGAGCTCTTCAAGGAGCTCGAAGCCGACATCGTGCGTAATAACATTCTTGATACCGGCCTGCGCATCGACGGCCGTGATACCAAAACCGTCCGCCCGATTCTGGCGGAAGTGGGCGTGCTGCCGCGTACCCATGGTTCGGCTTTGTTCACCCGTGGCGAAACCCAGGCTTTGGTGGTTGCCACTTTGGGCACCGCACAGGACGAGCAGCTGATTGACGCTGTGGAAGGCGAGTTCAAGGAGCATTTCATGCTCCACTACAACTTCCCTCCGTACTCGGTTGGTGAAACCGGCCGCATGGGCTCACCGGGCCGCCGCGAAATCGGCCATGGCAAGCTCGCCTGGCGCGCCGTTCACCCGCTGCTGCCGGCCAAGGACAAATTTCCGTACACGCTGCGGGTTGTCTCTGAAATTACCGAATCCAACGGTTCCTCCTCGATGGCCACTGTCTGCGGCACCTCGCTCGCCTTGATGGATGCTGGTGTGCCGTTGGCGCGCCCGGTGGCGGGCATCGCCATGGGCCTGATCAAGGAAGATCGCGGTTTTGCGGTTCTCTCTGACATTCTGGGCGACGAAGATCACCTCGGCGACATGGATTTCAAGGTTGCGGGCACTGAGGAAGGTGTGACGTCCTTGCAGATGGACATCAAAATCACCTCGATCACGCCTGAGATTATGAAGATCGCGCTGGAGCAGGCCAAGCATGGCCGTTTGCATATTCTGGGCGAAATGGCCAAGGCGCTGACCGCTGGCCGTCAAGACGTGTCTAACAACGCACCGAAGATCACCATGATCCAGGTGCCGAAGGACAAGATCCGCGACATTATCGGCACCGGCGGCAAGGTCATTCGCGAGATCGTCGAAAAAACCGGCTGCAAGATCGACATCGATGATAACGGCACTGTCAAAATTGCCGCCACCGACGACAAGAAAGCCCAAGGTGCCATCGACATGATCCGCGGCATCATTGCCGAGCCGGAAATTGGCGTGATCTATAATGGCAAGGTCGTGAAGACCGCCGATTTCGGCGCCTTTGTAAACTTCCTCGGCGCCAAGGACGGCCTGGTTCACATCTCCGAACTGGCCGCGACGCGCGTGAACAAAACCAACGACATCGTCAAAATCGGCGATAGCGTGAAGGTGAAAGTCATCGGCTTCGACGACCGTGGCAAGGTGAAACTCTCCATGCGCATGGTTGACCAAGCCACCGGCGAGGATATCTCCGAGCAGGTTGGTGCCAAAGGCAAACGCGAAACCGCTGAGTAATTTTTTCGGCGACAAAAAGGGAAGGGGGCCTCGCGCCCCCTTTTTTTTGTGCGCTCATCGCCGTCATTGCGAGCACGCGCTGCGTGCGCGGCAATCCATCTGGGACGGACAACACCCACCGCCGCTCCGCCCGCCCCACCGTCATTGCGAGCGGAGCGAAGCAATCCATCTTCCTACGAATCCAGCAGGCACGTCATTGCCGGTGATCCCCGGAATGCGCCCATCCCGGTAATTTAGGTGAGAGGCGACACCGCTCCAAAACAGCCATTCACCAGTTCGTTACGATCGGCCGGGTTGGTTGAATTGTTGCTTGTCGGTTTTAGTTCTGGCAAAGACTTAAGCGGAAATAATGCTAATCATTCAAAGTTTCCGACCTTAGAGACCTTATGACATCATACGTCCATGCCGTTGCCGCAGACGACAGAGAGCTTATCCAACAGCTTTTAGAAGACGTCAAAATTATTGAGAACCAATTTTTATTTGGTGTTCCGATGCCATCGGTGGCGCGATCCACCCTCGCGCCGATTTTACGGAGGTGGCTTGTTGAGGGTTTATTCTACAAAGCCCAAAAACTTGTTCTCCCCAAAACGATCACCTTCCTCGTTCACAGTAATGGACACTCGGCCAAACTCTGTAAGGCTGGTGTATATGAGCATTGGATGGAGCTCGTTCTGTTTCGCGGGATCGGAGTTTCATCAAGCTTACTGGCGGCAAAGTTTTTAGGGAAAGACGGCAGACCAACTATCGACCTAGGCCGTTCAAACAATATTAAACCAATGCCACAAAAAGCATCTATCTTCTTCAACCAGAATATGTTTTTTTGGAAAGGAGAATTCCACAGTAGAATTGAGATCATAAAAATGCATGCCAACACTCTTGGTGGAGTGCATTTTGATTTCAAAAAAGCACATAGTGAGAAGCACATTTTAGAGATCAAAAATTATCTTGGGTATGAAGTTAACGGCAGCAACATTCAAATGCTTCTGGGTGAAGATATTAATACGGGTAGAGCCGACGCCACTCGGCGGCCTCAGATTTACGATGCAACAGAACTTGTCTTAATCGATACGGCTCTGATATTTGCTAATGGAATACGTGAATCAGAAAAAATATTCACGGCGCTACTTTAACGCACGTCACGGCATAGGTAACACAAACAAGCCGTGGGACCGGTGAGAGAAGCGCTACGCAGCAATCTATCTCCGAAATCTCTTAAATTTTCATTCCGTATTCCGTTTGCCCATCCCACATAACCTCTGCTTGCGGGAAACGCTAAATCCTCGCCAACGTCCAAGTTAGGTCAATATCCTCCGGCTCACCTATCGGACAGCAATGTCCGTTTACCTAAATTCCTGGTCCAGAGCCGTCAGGCGGCTTCCGGCGCTAGCTGATTGTTTAATTATTCAAAATGCGTGTTTTCAAATACAATCGGTAGCGGTCTGAATCCTGCCCTTTCCGACGGCGCATACCACCCCTTCTTCAAAAACACCGTCCACAACACCAGCCCCGCAGCTTTCTCAACATCACACTTAATCAAATCCGGCTCGCCCATCAGCCGCATAGTCTTCGCCACAATTCCAAGTTTAAGTAACCGTCGATATTCAGTGCTTCCCCTACGGCCTGGAGACCTGCCCCAGCTTCACGATCATTGTTTCAATATTTTCCTTGAACGCCTCCCACAAAGCTGAATTATTGGCGTGGTTCGGCAGCAAGACATTGCCAAGGCTTGGCGCTTCACCGTAGGACGTTGAGAGTTCATCACGCCAAACCACGCGCCCGCTGCTTGCCTCCCGCAGCATATAGCGAACCGCCACCGTGGCGCTGTAGCCGCCCTCTCGTTGCTCAATAATCTGCGCTGACAGAACATAGCCGGTGCTGATGGTGGTTGGGCCCGATGAGAAATCATATTTCGGGTCAGGCTCACGGGTGACGGCGGCGAACAAGTGGGCATTGCTCAGTGATTCAACCAATGCCTCCTGAAACATCGGGGCCGAGACGAGGGGGGCGCCGTTGAGGGCGCTCCAAAGCTCCGCCGCCGAGGTGTCTGGCCGTTCAACCGGTGCCACGGCCAGAGACGCTTCGGACCATCGCAGCCCAGCGGCTTCGGCGGCGGGCGCTGGTGGTTGGGCAACCATTTGTGGCGGCACATAATGGCATGCCGCCAGCGTCAAAAGCAGTAGCAGAACCATGCGCTGCCGCATTGCTTCCTCCCGTTTAACCCTTCTTCAAAAACTCCGTCCGCAACACCAGCCCTTTAACCTTCTCCACATTACATTCAATTAAATCCGGGTCCCCCGTCAGCCGGATATTTTTGGCCACCGTACCGCGTTTCAGCGTCACGGATGTGCCCTTCACTTTCAAATCCTTGATCAGCGTTACGCTATCGCCGTCTTTCAACACCGCCCCGTTGCTGTCCTTGGTGATGATCTCGGCGTCGTCAGTGTCTTCGGTCATGGGTTCACTTTCAGTTTATTCCGCCCTCGGTTTAACCGATCCTGCGATCCTTCTCAAATTTGCAATCATTGCCTCATTGTTGGCGGGTGCTGGCGTCACCACTTCAGTAGTCAAGATAAGGTCAGGAGACCGCTATGAATAAAATTCTCATCATCACCACCTCGCACAGCCAAATGGGTGCCAGCGAGCACAAAACCGGCTCTTGGGTCGAAGAAGTTGCAAGCCCCTATTATATTTTGTCAGACGCTGGCATTGCCGTCACCATCGCCTCCATCGCGGGCGGGGAGGTACCGTTTGACCCGAATTCCTTGCTGCCAGATGCGGTGAAGGATGCAGCTTCGCAGCGCTTCCTGGAAGATGTTGTCGTGCAGGATGCCTTGAAGGTAACCCCGGCGCTGGATACGCTGAACCCGGATGATTATGACGGCATTTTCCTGCCCGGTGGCCATGGTGTGATGTGGGATCTGCCAACCAGCACCATACTCGGCGCCTGGCTGAAGCAATATGATGCGGAAGGTAAAATCATCGCTGCCGTCTGCCATGGCCCGGCTGGGCTAACGGGTGCCACCCGCAGTGATGGCAAGCCGCTGGTGGCAGGCCGCAAAGTCACCGGTTTTACCAACCGCGAGGAAGAGGCGGTGGGCCTCACCAAGCTAGTGCCGTTCCTGCTGGAAACCAAACTGCGCGACCTTGGCGGCGTCTTCAGCAACGGACCAGACTGGCAGGCTTATGCCATCCGCGATGAGCATTTAATCACGGGTCAAAACCCAGCATCCTCGGCGCTGGTGGGTGAGCATATTGTGGCCGCGTTGAATGAGGCTTAGCGCCTCACATAACCCGCCGAAAGACCGCAACATTGCTGCCGGAATCGCGCAAATCGATCGCGAAACCGGCAAGGATGATGTTGCGCACGAGCGCATCAACCGCTGGCAGCCCGATCAGCCAATCATGGGTTTCAACGATGATCAATCGGATGTCTGATAAATCTGCACCATCGAATAATTCAAATTCCCCGCCTTCAATGTCGCAAATCAGCACGTTGGCTTTATGGCGGGCAATTTCATCTTCCAGGCAAAATACCGGCACTGTAATTTTTGAGATAATATCAGTGCTTTCCGGTGCAGCATATAAACGCGAGCGCCAAAATTCTTTCGAGATATAAAAATCAACTTGCTCATCCGGCGCCGCGATATGCTGCCGGTTTTTTAAAATACCGGCTTGGGCTTTAATGGGCGCAAGGCCATTATTGGCAAAATTGATTTTTGCATCAGCCACAATCGCAGGGTTGGCATCAAAGGTCATCACATTTTCTGCGCCCACAATCGCGGCGGCGCACATTGAAATGACCCCAATTGCGGTACCACCTTCAATCACCCGGTCATCAGGCCGCAGCCATTTTTGCACCAGGCGAAATTCATTCGCCTCATAGGTGCGTTCTCTGAGCGCTTTCACAATCACCGGGTCGTAATGCACGGTATCCACAAAAAGCTGGAACCCACCAAACGGCACAATTTCCCCAATGCGACCAGGGAGCGTTGTTTCGGCGGAGGATGGTGGAATTAGCTGCATTTCAGTCATATAAGGGCGGTCCTAGCGATTGCGATATTGCTGTAACGGGTTTTATCAACTGGCTCAAATACGCTCGACAGCCTCGTGAATGCTGCCGATATCTGCTAAAAACTGATCATGGCACCAACACAAACCGGCTTCGTCACCGGCCTCACTGCCGAGGCCGCACTGCTCAAAAATACCCGCTTCATGGTAGAGGCCGGCGGCGGCACGCCGGCAGGTGCGGCTTTGGCCGCGCAACGCCTGATCGCCCGCGGTGCGACGGCTCTGGTTAGTTTTGGCTTAGCGGGCGGGTTAAACCAAAATTTTTCCCCGGGCACTTTGCTAATCCCGGCGCGGGTAAGTGATGGCACCGATAATTTTGACTGCGATGCTGAATTACTGGCTTGGCTTGGCGGGGCGAATATTGAAGCGCTTTATGCGGGCACAGCCATCGCCGTCACTGCGGCCCAAAAGGCGCAATTATTTAATGCCACACAGGCTGATGCGATCGATCTTGAATCAGGTGCAGTGGCGCGTATCGCCCGCGAAGCTGGCCGACCATTTGCTGTGCTTCGCGCCGTGGCGGACCCGGCCTCCAGAACCCTGCCACCGGCCGCCCTGATTGCCCTTAACCAAGGTGGGGAAATCCAACTCGCTGCAATTTTCGCCTCGGTATTGCGGCAGCCAACCCAAATACCAGCGCTGCTGGCGCTAGCAAGTGATGCCGCGAAAGCCCGCAAGAATTTGCTGAGAAAAATCAAAACGCTGGGATAGCCCGATCGGCAAAATAAAAGCCGGTATTGTTCCCAACACCGGCTTTTACTGAAAATAAGAACCTTACTCTGCCGCCATCGCTGCCGCGTCAGCCTGTTCTTTTTTCGCGTGAATTTCAGCCATTTTCTGCGCAACATGGCTGGTGAACACGTATTCAGCCTTGCGGGCGTTTTCCAGCGGAATGTCTTTCGCCATCGCGCCTTCAGTTTTAATCCCCTTCAAGGCTAAGGCGGCAACTTTCCAAGGCTTTTTCACTGAATCCATCACGGCTGTCGCTTCAAAGCCAGAATGCACCATGCAGTCAGCGCATTTTTCATAATTACCGACGCCGTACTTGTCCCAATCGGTGGTTTCCATCAATTCCTTGAAGGTCTTGGCATAGCCTTCACCCAGCAAATAGCAGGGGCGCTGCCAGCCAAACACATTTCGCGTCGGGTTGCCCCAGGGCGTGCAGGCATAGGTTTGGTTGCCGGCGAGGAAATCTAGGAATAACGGGCTTTGGGTAAACTTCCACTTCTTGCCGCGCTTCTTGCTTTCTTCGCCGCGCTTAAAGATCGCGCGGAACAATTCTTTGGTACGGGTGCGGTTCAGGAAGTGCTCCTGGTCCGGCGCGCGTTCATAGGCGTAACCTGGGGAGGTCATCACGCCCTCAATGTCCATATCTGCAATCATATCAAAAAACGCCGCCACCCGGTCAGGGTCGGCGCCATCAAAAAGCGTGCAGTTAATGCTGGTGCGGAAACCTTTGGATTTGGAAAGCTTGATCGCGTCGATCGCGCGCTCGTAAACGCCGTCCTGATCCACAGACATATCATGCATCTGCTTGTCGCCATCCAGATGAATGTCCCAGCAGAAATTTTTGTGCGGCTTGTATTGGTCGATCTTTTTTTCAAGCAGCAATGCGTTGGTGCACAGGATCACGTATTTGCCCATTTTCAGATAGGCTTCCACAATCTGCGGCAATTCTTTGTGCAGCAGCGGTTCACCACCGGCGATGGCGATGATCGGGGCAGGGCATTCACGGGCGGCTTCAATCGCGTCGGCGACTGAAATACGTTGGTTAAGAATTTCCGATGGGTAATCGATCTTACCACAGCCGGTGCAAGCCAGATTGCAGCGGAATAGCGGCTCCAGCATCAGCACCATCGGGTAGCGTTTTACACCCGTGATATGCTGCTTCACCACATAGGCACCGACCTTCAAGGCCTGGGTCAAAGGAACCATACTCAACTGTCCTTACAAATTACGATACACATGACGATCAACATCTGCGATCAGTGTTTACTGTACGTCTGCCACTTCGGCAGGTAGTTTGAACTTCACATCTTCGGGGGTACCGGCCAGGAATTCGATGTCCACCCGGCCAAACTGTTTCAACCCTTCCAGGACGCCCTGCACAAGCACTTCTGGTGCTGAGGCGCCAGCCGTCAGCCCGACGGTGCGAATCCCATCAAACCAGGAAGCTTCGAGGTGCGCGGCATCGTCAATCAAGTAACTCGGCCGCCCTAATTCGGCCCCGATTTCGCGCAACCGATTGGAATTAGAGGAGTTTTTGCTCCCTACAACCAAAATCAAGTCAACCAGCTCCGCCAAATGATGCACCGCTTCCTGGCGGTTCTGGGTGGCGTAGCAGATATCTCGCACGTCTGGCCCCACGATTGAAGGGAATCGGGCCTTCAGAGCGGCAATGATCCCGCGCGTATCGTCCACCGAAAGCGTGGTCTGCGTAATATAAGAGAGTTTGTCCGGGTTCTGCACTTCCAGAGCGCTTGCATCTTCCACGGTCTGCACCAGGTAGACGGTCCCATCGATCTGCCCGATCGTACCTTCCACTTCGGCATGGCCAGCATGGCCGATGAGTACAATTTCCCGCCCCTGCGCGGCGTAGCGGCGGCCTTCGGCATGCACCTTGGCCACCAGCGGGCAGGTGGCATCAATGACCGGCAATGCCCGGCTGGCGGCGGCGGCTTCAACCTTGCGGGCCACGCCATGGGCGGAGAATACGGTCATTGCACCTTCCGGCACCTCATCCAGCTCATCGACGAACACTGCGCCGCGGGCCCGTAAATCCTCAACCACGTGGCGGTTATGCACAATTTCGTGCCGTACATAGATCGGTGGGCCGAACTTGATCAGCGCGCGCTCGACGATATCAATCGCCCGTTCGACCCCGGCGCAAAAGCCGCGGGGCTGAGCCAGAATTACACGCATGGTCTTTTGAGGATGGGAGCCGTCCATTTCAATCTCTTCCTGTTGCCAGTCAGTCACGCTATTTGACTTTCTGGTCCAGCATTAGGTCATTGGCTCCACAATCCGCAAGCATTAGCGTAAAGAAACTATTCGATCACGAACGGTTTAATGTCAGTGTTGCTGTCGCGTTACATTGCAGCTTGATGTTGGCAAGTGACACGATGTCGGACTATGTGGTGCTTAACGGGTATGGGTTTGGTGTACGGCCGTCTTTTGGGCAGGCATTCGAAGTCCCAGCAGATTGAATGAAGGGTAGTCTATCTCATGGGCATCGTCATGCCAGCTAAGCAGATCACGGGGGGCGCTCTCTAATGCCGCCGCGCACACCCTTACTGGACCGCGTTAAAATCCCGTCCGACATGCGTAACCTGTCAGCCGACCAGCTCAAGCAATTGGCTGATGAATTGCGGGCCGAGACAATTGATACTGTGTCTGTCACCGGCGGACATCTTGGTGCCTCGCTCGGCGTTGTGGAATTAACGGTTGCCATACATGCGGTATTTGACACCCCGGCTGACCGCCTGATCTGGGATGTGGGTCATCAGACTTACCCGCATAAAATCCTCACTGGTCGGCGCGACCGCATCCGTACACTGCGCCAACCAGGGGGGCTTTCCGGCTTCACCCGCCGTTCGGAAAGCGAATATGATCCGTTCGGCGCGGCGCATTCTTCCACCTCCATCTCGGCTGGGCTGGGAATGGCGGTTGCCCGGGATTTACAAAATCCTAATTCTCACAAAAATGTGATCGCCGTCATTGGCGATGGCGCGATGAGCGCTGGCATGGCCTACGAGGCGATGAACAATGCCGGGGCCATGAAGTCCCGCCTGATCGTCATCCTTAATGACAACGACATGTCGATTGCCCCGCCGGTAGGGGCGATGAGCGCCTATCTGTCGCGGTTGATCAGCTCGCGCAGCTTTATGAGCCTGCGTGATTTTGCGGCCCGTATGGCCAAGCATTTCCCCCGCACACTGGAGCGCACGGCGCGCCGGGCTGAGGAATATGCTCGCGGCATCCTCACCGGCGGTACGCTGTTTGAGGAGTTGGGTTTTTATTATGTCGGCCCCATCGATGGCCATAATCTGGACCATCTGCTGCCAGTGCTGCGCAATTTGCGCGACTCTGATGGCATGGAACCAATCCTACTGCACGTGGTGACACAAAAGGGCAAAGGCTATGCGCCGGCCGAGGCCGCCGCTGACAAATATCACGGGGTTGCTAAATTTAATGTGATCACCGGTGAACAGGCCAAGGCACCGCCTGGCCCGCCTTCCTACACCAATGTGTTTGCTAAGGCGCTGATTGCGGAAGCTGAAGCCAACCCGAACGTGGTGGCCATCACCGCCGCGATGCCGGGCGGCACCGGGCTTGATAAGTTTGCCCAGAAATTCCCGAACCGTATTTTTGATGTTGGCATTGCAGAACAGCATGCCGTAACCTTCGCCGCCGGTATGGCGACCGAGGGTATGGTGCCATTCTGTGCCATTTACTCAACCTTCCTGCAGCGCGGCTACGACCAGGTTGTGCATGACGTTGTGCTGCAATCCTTACCAGTGCGGTTTGCGATGGATCGTGCGGGGCTGGTCGGCGCTGACGGTGCCACCCATGCCGGCGCTTATGATATGGCTTTCCTTGGTTGTATGCCGGGCATGGTCATTATGGCACCCTCGAACGAAGCCGAGCTGATGGATGCGGTGGCAACTTCGGCTGCCATTAATGATCGCCCGAGCGCGTTCCGTTACCCGCGCGGCGAGGGGCTCGGCGTTGCCCTGCCGGCGCGTGGCTCGATCTGGGAAATCGGCAAGGGGCGCATTATTCGCGAAGGCAGCAAGGTCGCGATATTGGCACTCGGCCCCCGCCTAAGTGATGCGCTGAAAGCTGCTGATGAGCTGAATTCCCGTGGTCTATCGACCACGGTGGCAGATGCCCGCTTCATGAAACCGCTCGACGAGGCGATGATCCGCCAATTAGCCGCGCACCATGAGGTTCTTATTACCATCGAGGATGGGTCAGCCGGCGGCTTCGGGGCAGCCGTGGCGCATTTCCTCTCCTGGAACGGTGCGTTTGACCGTGGCTTGAAATTCCGCCCGATGACGCTGCCTGACCGTCTGGTGGATCATAACAGCCCGGCCGCTCAGCTGATTGATGCGGGTTTGACGGCGAAGGATATCGTCAACCACGCGCTGACCGCTCTGGGATCGGAAGCGATTGAAACACTTGTCGCAATACCGGCGCAGTGACCCGTATCATCTGACATGAAACATCTTCCTGCCGCACTATGCCTCGTGATCCTGAGTTCTATCGGTTTGGCTGCCCGGGCTGATACGCCGGAATCTATGCCCGTGCAGGCGCTTGATGCCGCTTTGCTTGCGACCATGAAAGCAGGCTCAGCAAATGCCAGCTTTCAAAGCCGCTACGATGCGCTGGACCCGGTTGTGAAAGCCAGCATGAATCTGCCGGTGATCTTACAGAATTCCGTTGGGTTTTTGTGGTCCACCTTGCCGGCCGAACAGCAGAGTGAGTTGGCCATTGTGTTCGAGCAATATACCGTTGCGAGTTATATTAATGGTTTCTCCGGCTATGGCGGCCAGAAGCTAGAATTACTGCCGGACGAACGTGATGTTGGCACCAAAAAAATTGTGGAAACACAAATCGTTTCCCCTGACGGTACGGCGCCGGTCCGGTTGGATTACGTGCTGACTAATGGCGATAATGGCTGGCAGATTACGGACGTGCTGGAGAATGCCACCATCAGTCAGGTTGCGACGCAATCGTCTGATTTCAGCGCCCTGGTATCGTCTGGGGATGCTTCGAAATTAATCGCTGCTCTGAAAGCCAAGGTAGCGACGCTTTCGGGCGGCGTGCTCAAAGATTAATTTGCTTATTCTATCCTGGATCGCTTGGTGCTGCACCCTCGTAGGGATCGTGCAGCAATTTATCGGCACGCTGCTGGTTGAGCGGTTCGTTATTCAGAAAACGCCTACCCTGTCATCGCCCCCACCAGTGAGTATTTTGAAACCGCTTTGCGGTGTCGAACCACTGACCGAGGTGGCGCTGGAATCTTTTTTCTTGATTGAGTATCCGGAATTCCAAATCGTTTTCGGCGTTCAAAACCCGGCTGACCCGGTTTTAGAGGTGGTAAAGCGGTTACGGGAACGCTACCCGGCGCGCAATGTGCAGCTTGTCATTGACTCGGCCTCGCATGGCACAAACCGAAAGATTTCAAATCTCATCAATATGTTACCAGCGGCATCTCATGACATACTCGTGATGTCGGACGCTGATATTCATGTGCCGACCTATTTTCTGCATAGCGTGGTGGCAGAGTTATTGCAGCCAAGCGTGGGGCTGGTGACCACCCTCTATACCGGACTGCCTGGCACTCCGAATTTGGCGAGTACCATGGGGGCCAACCAGATCAATTATACATTTCTGCCGGGCGCTTTGCTGGCTCGCAAGCTGGGCCGGGAAGATTGTTTGGGCGTGACGATGGCACTCACGCGCTCGGTTTTGGCTAAAATTGGTGGGTTACAAGCGATTGTGAATTGCCTTGCGGATGATCAGGTGTTGGGGCGGCTGGTGCGGGCCAAGGGCTACGAGCTTATGCTCGCCCCGGTGATTCCCGCCACAACTGTGCCGGAAGCTGATTTTGGCGCCTTGTTTCGGCATGAATTGCGCTGGGCCCGCACCATTCGGGCTCTGGTCCCCATTCCCTATGCGGCTTCCGTGCTGCAAATCTCACTATTTTGGGCAGCACTTGGCGTATTGGCCAGCGGTGGCGGCATTTGGGCGTGGCTGGCTTTGGCACTTGTTGTGCTGGTGCGCTTCATGCTGGCGCAACGGATTGACCGGGCGCTTGGGCTTGCCAAAGCGGGTGAGGCGTGGCTTTTCCTGTTGCGAGACGCGCTGTGTATAATCATTTATGTTGCCAGCTTCCTGGGAAATAAAGTTGATTGGCGCGGCCAAACCATGATTGCAGATGCCGGGCGCATTCAGCCGAACCGATAATCGCTTTGAGAGTGAAGAGACCAGACAGATGATGAAAACCTTATTCTTACAGCCCCCTTCGTTTGATGGTTTTGATGGTGGCGCTGGCTCGCGCTACCAGGCCAAGCGCGAGATCAAGTCTTTTTGGTTTCCAACCTGGCTGGCCCAGCCGGCCGCCTTGCTGCCGGACTCAACCCTGATTGACGCCCCGCCGGCCCGCCTGACCATGGCGGATGTGCTGCCGCACGCCAAAAAAAATGACCTGCTGATCATCCACACTTCAACCCCGTCCTTCGGTAACGACGTAAAGGTGGCGGAGGCCTTCAAAGCCGAAAACCCCAATTTGGTCATCGGCTTTGTTGGCGCCAAGGTGGCCGTGCAGCCGGAAGAATCACTGGCACGCGCTGCCGTGGTGGATTTTGTCGCTGGCAATGAATTTGACTTCACCATCAAGGAAATCGCTGAAGGCAAGCCGCTCGCCGAAGTTGACGGCATCATGTACCGCGATGCTGCCGGCGCGCTGATCAAAAACAAAGACCGCGCGATCCTGCACGACATGGACCAACTGCCCTTCGTGACCACAGTTTATAAAAAACATCTGCGGATCGAGGATTATTTCATCGGCTACCTCAAGCACCCGTATATCTCGATTTATACCGGTCGCGGCTGTAAATCGCGCTGCACCTTCTGCCTCTGGCCGCAGACGGTTGGCGGCCATACCTATCGCACGCGCTCGGTTGAAAACGTCATTGCCGAGATTAAGCAGGCCAAGGCGGATTTCCCGCAGGTTCAGGAATTCATGTTCGATGACGACACCTTTACGGATGATTTGCCGCGCGCCGAGGCGATCGCCATCGAGTTAGGCAAGCTGGGCGTCACTTGGTCTTGTAACGCGAAGGCCAATGTGCCCTTTAAGTCCTTAAAAATATTCAAGGAAAATGGCCTGCGGCTGTTGCTGGTAGGGTATGAGACCGGCAACCAGCAAATTCTGCACAACATCAAAAAAGGCATGCGGATTGAAGTTGCCAAGCAATTCACCAAGGATTGCCACACGCTCGGCATTAAAATTCACGGTACCTTCATCGTCGGCCTGCCGGGTGAGAACCAGGATACGCTGAAGGAAACCATCGCGTTCGCGAAGGAAATAAACCCGCATACCATCCAGGTTTCGCTGGCCGCCCCCTATCCCGGTACGTTCCTGTACGACCAGGCGGTGCGCGAAGGTTGGCTTGATATCGAACATGCTGAGCTGATTGACGAGCATGGCGTACAAATTGCGCCGCTGCATTACCCGCATCTCAGCCACACTGAAATTTTCAATTCGGTCGAAACAATCTACAAAGAGTTCTACTTCAGGCCGTCAAAAATCCTTTCAATCCTGAATGAAATGATCCGTAGCCCCCAAATGATGAAGCGCCGCTTGCGCGAAGGTGTCGAATTTTTTGCCTTCTTAAAGGAACGCTCAGCGGCTTAACGCAGGCCGGTTTGGCCTCCCCCAAGGGTGGCGTTTGCGCCCTTGGGTTGTGGCTATCGGCGATCTTCTGCCCCACAATATTGCTTTCCAAAACGCGCCAAACTCGCTAACGTTACGCGGGGAGAATTGTACGCTGAAGCCAAAATTTCATTGGCGGTACATAGGTTTGGCGTTCATGCATCACCGCTCTGCGAAGCCCCTAGCTGTTGGAAAAACAATCATGGTATTACGTATCTTAAGTATTGCTGGTTTGGTGTTAGGCATCGTGGCTGGCTCTGCACAGGCGCAAACTGTGTCAAAAATAGCGGTGAATAGCTCGATCGCGGACGGCGACGGCATCGCACAGCGCATTGTTAATGCCTTCCAGTCAGATGTGACGGCCTCAGCACAGTACACAATGGTCTCAGATGAGCGTGACGCCAACTATATTGTTGAATTCGCTAGCATCGTTGACGATTCAGACAATAACAACGTGCAGCAGACCTCGGCCTATTCGGTGGTGCTATTGGATAGCAAATTCCAGTACGTGTCGTCCCTGGTGGGTGTCTGCGGCGACCAAAAGACCTCGTCCTGTGCAGAGCATTTGTTTGAATCGGTGGCTGGTGACATTGCCAAGGATTTGTCCCCCAGTAACCACTAGCTGATTATATTGTGGACGTTATTTTTTCTGCCGATGATTTTGGCCTGACGGTTAGCGTCAATAAGGCAGTTGAACAGGCACATCTGGAAGGGGTGCTGGGACAGGCGAGCTTGATGGTGGCTGCGCCATCCGCCGCTGATGCCGTGCTGCGTGCCCAGCGCCTGCCCAAGCTTGATGTTGGCTTGCATCTGGTGCTTGTAGATGGTGACTCGCTGCTAGGCCACGCCGCCCTGCCAACCATTACCACGCCGGATGGTAAATTCCGCCGAAACCAAACGGCGTTGGGGTTTCAATATTTTTTCTCACCCGCCGCGCGGCGAGAACTTGCCGCTGAAATCCGCGCGCAGTTCTCCGCTTATCACGCGACTGGCCTTAGGCTGCATCATGCCGATGCCCATAAACATATGCATATGCATCCCACGGTTGCCGATATGATGATCCGCATTGGCCGCGAATTTGGCTTAAAGCGGCTGCGCGTGCCCTCGGAGCCTCCATTAATTTTGAAAGCGTGTGGAGAACGGCTCGGGCTAGCCGCTTATGCGCTTTATGGCTGGAGTCAGATATTGCGGCTCAAATGCCGCCGTGCGGGTCTCGCCTGCCACAACCAAGTGTTCGGCATCCACTGGTCCGGCCATATGAGCACCCCGCGTGTAACGAAGTTGCTGGCGCAACTGCCATCTGGCAGCACGGAGATTTATTTCCACCCTGCAACCACACAGGACGCAGATTTGCAAAAGCTAATGCCTGATTACGAACATGAAATCGAGCTAAAAACCCTGCTGGACATCAAGCGCCTTAATCTTTTGACTTCGCAATATTAGCCGGTAGGAGGTTTATTTGGTTTATCACGACCAGGATTTATTAACTCTCCGGCATATCGAAAAGCTCGCTGAGCGCTTTGCAATGAGTAATCAGGACGCCGCGAAATTTACCCTCTGGTCAAAACAAATGCCGCATCTGGCCGATAAGCCGCTGCAACAGCGCATTGCCAAGTTTCGTGAAGTGCACCCGGTTTTATGGCAGGATACCCCTATATTGGATGCCGATTAGGTAAGTATTTTTTGGTCGATACATTTGGTGAATAGACAATCCACGACGATTGCTCAGGGCGCTACTACTAATGATGCCATGCAGAGCCAGTGTAAAAATATTGCCCCAGCCCAATGGTGAAAATTAAACACCCATAAAGCGCATGTTCAAAACACGCCAAGCGCAGCGAACGATGCCGAGCATAACTTTGTGCAAATAACCAGCCTCCGGCAATTGTTAGCGGTACCGCAACCATATTTAAGAAAATGATATGCGCAAAGCCGAAGGCGAGGGCAGAGGCCGCAATCATCCACTGCGGCTTCGGAAATAAGCGGCTGTAGCGGTGAAACAGAAATCGCCGGTAGATCATTTCTTGCGGCCAGACCGACAGCAGCGGATAAAGAGCCATAATCAACAACCAGAAGAGCGGGTGTTGCCGGGGCAAAGCGAGGAAGAATGAGGGCAGTAATCGCCAGACAGCCAGTGTCAGCAACCCGCCCAATCGCACGAACCGCTTCAGGATAGCCTGCATTGCAGCCCGCGCCATCAAGTCTTCAGGCGTGGGTTTCATGGCAAGCATTGTTAGCACCAGCCCCATACGGAACGGTGCAATCAGCGCTAGCCTGCGCATAATCACGGTCAGGCTAGGGAAGGGCTTTGGTGAGTTATCCCGGCTGGCCAGGGCACAAATAAACGCACCGAGCCAAAGTAACAAAAACAACAGGCCGGCCTTTCGATAGGCCAGCACGAACAGCGGCCCACCGGCAAACAGGACCAGAAATTCTGCCCATAAATAAAAAACCCCGGATCGCTCCGGGGTTTTTTGGTGGATCAGCGCTTGCTGAACTGGAAGCTCCGGCGGGCTTTCGCTTTGCCGTACTTCTTACGTTCAACCATACGGCTATCACGGGTCAGGAACCCGGCAACCTTCAGAATGCCACGCAGGTCCGGCTCATAAAGCTGCAACGCACGTGAAATACCATGGCGCACCGCACCGGCCTGGCCAGAAAGACCACCACCAACCACCGTGCACATCACGTCAAACTGATTATAGCGGTCAGCCACCAGGAAAGGCTGGGTGATCAGCATGCGCAGCACCGGGCGGGCAAAGTAAACCGGCGCCTTCTTGCCGTTCACAGTAATCTCGCCTTTGCCAGGCTTGATCCAAACGCGGGCCACCGCATTCTTACGGCGACCCGTGGCGTAGGAACGGCCGAGCGCATCGCGCTTTGGTTCGCGCTTCGGGGCAGCCGTTTCAGCAGCGGCGGCGACGCCGGTCATACCCTTCAGGTCAGCAAAGCTGTTTGTTGCTTCAGACATGCTCAATCTCTCCGGTTCTTGGCGTTAAGCGCGCCGACATCAAACGGCTTAGGTTGCTGGGCGGCATGCGGGTGTTCGGCACCAGCATACACATACAAATTTTTCATCTGCTGGCGCTGCAACGGCCCGCGGGTGATCATACGTTCCACGGCCTTTTCCACCACGCGCTGCGGATGTGCGCCGGACAGGCGGTCCTTCAGCGTACGGCCCTTGATGCCGCCGGCATAGCCGGTATGGTAGTAGAACACAGACTGTTCCAGTTTCTTGCCGGTCAGCTTTACCTTCTCAGCGTTCACCACAACAATGTTATCGCCGCAATCAACATGCGGGGTGAATTGTGGCTTATGCTTGCCGCGCAGGCGGTTGGCGATGATGACAGCCAGGCGCCCGAGCACCAGACCTTCGGCGTCGATCAACACCCAGTCCTTCTTTACGTCCGCTGGTTTCAGCGAAGCAGTCGTTCTCATGATTAAGTCCCTCATAACAGAGCGCGCTCTATCGTGATTTTTGCATGATAAGTCAAGCATCAGGCTGTGTGGTAATATAATACCGTAAAAAAGCCCAGTAATTTCGCCGCGGTTTCTGTGGCTTTGGTTGGCTCAGCGTGAATAGTGGACGGTAATTTCGGCCCCGTGATCATAACGCATAATAGGCTTGCAATGCAGCGAGCCTATCCTTTACGGTACAATCCTCTCCAAAACAAAAATCCGGAGCGTCCAATGCGAGCGTTTTTATCCTCTATGGTAACCCCGCGTGCCCTCGCGCTCTCAGCGCTCGCTCTATCATTCTTCTTCATGATGACGCTCGGTGGACCATTCTACTATCTGGCAGCGTTCGTTATCACGAGTGTTTTCTCGTTGCTCGACATGGTGGGCGGGCAGGATAACTCCGATAACGACGGTAAACCGTGGTATTATGCCAACATCCAGGCCTACCAAATCCCGTTTGCGATGCTGTGGTTTGGGCTCATTTACGCGTGGTATCTCGGCACGGGTATGTCTGACCTTTTTGGCGTGGGCGGGTTCTTAAAAACCCATACCGGTTTTGATATGTTTGCCATCCGCGCCCGCACCACCGCGCCCGAACTTATCACTGGCGGCTATTGCCTCGCCACCATCTGGGCCGGTTTCGGCACGACCATCGGCCATGAGCTGACCCACCGTACATGGAGCAAGGTTGCGATCATCACCGGCCGTTGGATGTTGGCGCTCACCTCCGATGCGTCCTTCTCGATCGAGCATGTCTATGGCCACCATCTCACCCTCGGCACGCCAGCCGACCCCGCCACTGCCCGCCGGGGTGAGAGTGTCTATCATTTCATCCCGCGCTCCACCTTCGGTCAGATCATCTCCGCTTGGCATATTGAAACCGGGCGTCTTGCCCGCAAAGGCCAAAGCATCTGGAGCCTGCATAACCGCATGTTCACCGGCTGGGCGATGACCCTTGCCTATGCCGGCGTGTTCTATATGGCCGCAGGCTGGAAAGGTGTGATCATTTTCTTTGCCATTTCGTGGTTCGGCAAATGCTACCTCGAAGCGATCAATTACATTGAGCATTACGGCATTGTCCGCGTGGCTGGTACGCAAGTGGAGCCGCGGCATTCCTGGAACTGCAACCAACGCGTCTCCTCCTGGTTGTTGTTCAACCTGCCGCGCCACTCCCACCACCATGCCATGGGCGACAAACCCTACTGGGAGCTAAACTGCTACCCGGACGCCCCAATGATGCCACATGGCTATTTGACCATGATCTATATCGCGCTCATCCCGCCTTTGTTCCGCAAAATAATGCATCCGCGCGTGCTTGACTGGGACCGCCGCTACGCCGTCCCCGCTGAATATCCGCTGATCGTGGAAGCTAACCGCCGCAGCAACACCGCTGACTTCATCAACAACGTGGCCCCGGCGGAATAGCACGATGTTCTCAAAAATCTTCGGTAGCGCGACCAAGCCCGCGACCGTCACAATCCTCCCGGCCGACATTTCGTTTATTGTCGAGCCCAAAAAAACCGTGCTGCTCTCAGCACTCGATCAAAACATCAAATACCCGCATTACTGCCGCGTTGGCTCTTGTGGAACCTGCAAATCCAAACTCATCTCCGGCCAGGTCCGCGAATTAACAGACAAATCCTACACACTCTCGAACGAAGACATTCAGGCCGGTTACATTCTGGCCTGCCAATCCGTTCCTAAAACCGATCTGGTGCTCGAAGTACCAAAGCTGCGGGTTGAGTGAGGTGACACCAAGGGGTTCTGCCCCTTGGCCTTACCCTATTAATCCAGCCGCGGTTCAGCGCGCCGGGGCTTGGGCGCTGGGTTGTTTTGGTGGGCGGATTTCAGGCGGCCGAAATGGGGAAAGGTATCGGGTTCATCGTCAGCGGCCAGGATTTTGGTGGTGGGGGAGGCGGTTTTGTTGGCGAGGTAGCGGATTTCGTCGTGCAGGGAGTCGAGTTGAGTTTCGATGGCTTCTAGCCGTGCTTTCACGCCAAATACCGAAAACGGCATGATCAGAAACACCAGCACGTAAAGCAGCACCGGCAGGGCGGCGAGCAGAAACGCCCAGGCAGGCAGCCAGTCTGGCAGAGTGAATGGCAGGATCATAGGGAACGGTTTACCATGAAAGTCTCAATGCCGGAAATGCCGCATATTGGTAAATACCATGGCAATTCCTGCCTCATCAGCAGCAGCGATGACTTCAGCGTCGCGGATGGAGCCCCCCGGCTGCACCACGCAGCTTGCGCCCGCTGCGATGGCTGCTTGCAGCCCGTCAGCAAACGGGAAGAACGCGTCTGAGGCCACGACGCAATTTTGCAAATCGAGCCCGGCAGCCTGGCCGCGCCAGGCGGCGATTCGGGCGGAATCGAGCCGGTTCATCTGCCCGGCACCGATGCCGAGCGTGGCGCCATTTTTGGCATAGATGATGGCGTTGGATTTCACATGCTTACAGACACGGAAGGCAAACACCATGTCGGCAATTTCGGATGGTGTCGGCGCGCGTTTGGTGACGGTTTTCCAATCGGCGGGCTGAGAGTGGCCATTATCCCGGCCCTGCACCAGAAACCCGCCGGCGATGGATTTGAAGGTATTTCCTGCATCATTGGCATCCGGCACACCGCCAGTGAGCAGCAGCCGCAGATTCTTTTTCTTCTCCAGAATGGCCTTGGCTTCATCGCTTGCGTCTGGCGCGATGATCACTTCGGTAAATATGCTAGCAATTTTGGTCGCCGTTGCAGCGTCCAACGTGCGGTTCAGCGCCACAATGCCACCGAAGGCGGAGACGGAATCGCAGGCCAGTGCCGCATCCCAGGCATCCGCGATATTGGCAGCCGTGGCAACGCCGCACGGGTTGGCGTGCTTCACAATCACGATGGTGGGGTCGGCAAATTCGGCCACGCACTCAAACGCTGCGTCGGTGTCGTTCAGGTTGTTGTAGGAAAGCTCCTTGCCCTGAATTTGCGTCGCCGTGGCAACGCCAAAACGCGGCGTGGTGGAATAAAATGCAGCTGTTTGATGTGGGTTTTCACCATAGCGTAGGGTCTGTTTCAGGCTGCCTGCCACCGTGAAGATTGCTGGATAGGCCTCGTTATTTTGCGCGGCGAACCAGCTGGAAATCGCGGAATCATACGCGCTGGTGCGGGCATAGGCAGCGCCCGCCAGTGCCTTGCGGGTGGCCAGCGTGGTGCCGCCATGCGCGGCCAGTTCGGCCAGCACGCGCGCATAATGTTCAGGCTGCGTCAGCACCGCCACAAAATCATGGTTTTTGGCGGCAGCACGGATCAGCGCCGGGCCACCAATATCGATATTTTCAACGCAATCCTCAAACGCCGCTCCGCGCGCCACGGTCGCTTCAAACGGGTAGAGATTAACCGCCACCAGGTCGATCGGCGCGATATCGTGCGCCTTCATCTGCGCCACATGCTCAGTCAAGTCGCGCCTGCCCAAAATGCCACCATGAATTTGCGGCACCAAAGTTTTCACCCGGCCATCAAGGATTTCCGGAAAGCCGGTATGGTCAGAGACTT
The DNA here is from genome assembly GCA_002255575.1 of Acidocella sp. 20-57-95. Classification (GTDB taxonomy): domain Bacteria; phylum Pseudomonadota; class Alphaproteobacteria; order Acetobacterales; family Acetobacteraceae; genus Acidocella. The sequence goes on along the minus strand of NCAT01000006.1, from coordinate 80,808 downwards.
CCTTAACTTTCACCCCAGCGTCCCGCAGTGCCTTGGCGGAACCGCCGGTTGAGAGGATTTCCACGTTCTTGGCAGCCAGCGCCTTGGCAAATTCCACCAGGCCGGTTTTGTCGGAGACCGAGATCAACGCCCGGCGGATGGTCACGATATCAGTCATGAGAAGTCCTTATGGTTTGTCGGGAGCGCCGATATTTGCCACCGGCACAGCGGAAACCACATTGGCGGGTGAGCCATGCAGCACCTTGGTACTGATCAGCACATAGACCAAAGCGTGTTTGTCGGTATCGACCATGCGGGTGAGAATAAAATGCTTGAACAGGAACGACGCCGCGATGGACGCAACTTCTTCCTTTTGCGGCAACCCGCTGGGCAGGGTTACCGGGCCAACTGCAATGCAGGACAGCGCAAACTGGCTAGGGTCGGTCGCCACACCCAGACCGCCAGCAACGCCGCCGGTCTGCGCGAAGGAGGCGTAGCATTCCACATTCGGCACCTTCGGGTCATCCAGCCGCTGCACCACCACCTTGTCGTTTGGCCCCACCAGCCGGAAATTGGTGCTGACACTGCCAATCTGCTGGTCAGCAAGGGCAGGGGTGGCAAAGGCAGCAATTACGGCGGCGGCGATCAAGCGCTTCATGGCGTGCTCCTGGGTTGGGTGAGGGCGTCATACACTAAAAGCGTCTTTTCACAGATGATGGCATCGGCGAATTCCTGCTCGGTGCGCAACCGGCCGGCGGCCCCCATGCGGGCGCGCAATTCGAGGTCGTCGATCAGCTTTTTCAGCGCGTCTGCCAGGGCTTGCGCATCGCGCGGTGGCACCAGAAAACCGGTAAGCCCATCCACCACCGCTTCCCGGCAGCCTGGAACATCGGTGGTCACCAAAGGCTTGCCGCAAGCCGCAGCTTCCAGTGCGGATTTGGGCAGGCCTTCGCGGTAGGTGGAAGGCTGGCAAGCGATATGGGCGCCACGCAACAGGTCTGGAATATCCCGGCGCGGCCCTAGCCACGTTACCAGCCCTTCAGCCTCCCAGCCGCGCAACTCAGCCTCGGTCGCGCTGTTGGGGTTGCCGGGGTCGGGGGCACCCACCAGTATAAACTCGGCCTGTCCGCGTAATATCCGCGCCGCTTCAACGAAATAGGGAATCCCTTTTTCACGGATCATCCGGGCGATGAGAATAACCCGCACCGGCGGCGGCGGTTCCGGGGCGGTGTAAAAATCAGTGATATCCACACCCGCGCCCCGGATGAGAACCTCCGTACCCGGCCGCACCATGCCAGCGCCCACCATGGCCGCCATATCATCCGGGTTTTCAAACACCACGCGGGAATTGGGCGGGGAGAGAGTCAGGCGCAGGGCCAGGGTAACCATCGGCTTGAGGATTTTGGCCAGCAATTTATCCGATGAGAATACAAACCCCAGCCCGACCGGCGCGTTCAACACCGCTTTCACCCCGGCCAGCCGTGCCGCCACCCCGCCCACGATAATCGGCTTCAGCGCCACGTTATGCACCAGGTCCGGCTGCAAGCGCCGGTAAATTCCGGCAAGCTGCACGGCAAACCATAATTCCGCAAACGGGTTCAACCGCTTGCGGTTGAACGGCACCGGGATCACCTCAATGCCTGCCGCTTCAATCTGCGGCACGCAATCGCTGACCCGTGCCAGCAAGACCACCCGCCAGCCGGCCTGCTTAGCCGCAATGCCGCGCTTGATGAAATGCGAGACGAAAAACCAGTCCTCGCTGAGAAAAAATACCAGGGTCTTCGGCTTGCGGTGCTCCATGGCGCTGTCTGCACCAGAAAAACCGCGTCAGATCAATGCAGGCGGGCCGGCTTGGTGGATTTCAGGCAAGTTCCTCGATGGAATCAACCCGGTTAGGATAGAAAGCCAGATATTCCTTGATGCCCGCCACATCTGCGATCGGGTTTTCATAACTCCACACCGCATTGACCGCTTTCGCGCCAGCCGCCGGGATGGAATAGTAAGACGCCAAGCCTTTATACGGGCAGGTGGTGGTGTGGCTGGTCTTATGAAGCAGGCTCATGTTGGCATCAGCTCGGGGAATATAGAGCACGCCAGCTGAAGTGCCCTCCAATAATGTTACCGCGGCCCTTGTATCAGCAATAACAGCGCCGCCAGCCTTCACCACCACCCGCTTGGCGTTCGGTACAATTTTAATATGTCCGCTCATTCTTCGGTCCCTTCACTTTCGACCCTTTATATCGGGTGGCGAAGGCGAAATTCATCAGACGTCGTTGATGCCGGCGCGCTTGGCCTGCCAGCGCCACGCATCGCGGCACATGTCATCGACATTGAGAGCAGCTTTCCAGCCGAATAATTTTTCCGCCATTGCCGGGTTGGCATAGTAGCTTGCCACATCGCCAGCGCGGCGCGGTGCAAAATTCAGTGGTATTTTCCGCCCGGTGGCACGTTCAAACGCATGCACCAAATCCAGCACTGAAAGGCCGATCCCAGTGCCAAGATTGGTGGTCACCGACACGTCATTGGCAATAATATGCTCCACCGCAAGCGTATGGGCGCAAGCGAGGTCCATGACATGGATATAATCACGCACGCCGGTGCCATCTGGCGTATCGTAATCATTGCCGAACACGTTCAAGTACGGCCGCTCGCCGGTTGCCACTTGGGTGATATAGGGCATCAGATTATTTGGCACACCCGATGGGGTTTCCCCGATCATCGCGGAAGAATGCGCGCCAACCGGATTGAAATAGCGTAAATTTGCCGCCCCCTTCAATTTGCCGGTGCGGGCCAGGTCACGGATTAAATCCTCCATCACCAGCTTGGTGCGGCCATAGATATTATTGACCCGCGTTGGGGCATCTTCCAAAATCGGTGAGCTGTCGGGCTGTCCATAGACAGTGGCTGATGAGCTAAACACCAGCCGGTGAACCCCTGCATTCTGCATCGCTTCAAACAGCCGAATGGTGCCGACAATATTCATATCGTAATACAGCAGCGGGTCAGCTTCGCTTTCACCCACCGCTTTGAGGGCGGCAAAATGAATGATCGCATCTACCGGAAATGCTTTCATAGCGTCCGTCACCGCCTTCACATCGCGTATATCCGCCTCAATCACCGGAAATAATTCGCCGGTCAGGCGCCGCAGCCGGTCTGGCACATCACGCTCGGAATTGGCGAAATTATCAAGCAGCACCACCTTATGACCACGCTCAACCAGCGCCACGGCGGTATGCGAGGCAATATATCCAGCGCCGCCGGTGAGAAGAATACGCGCCATCAAAACCCCTAACTACCCGACCCTAATCACCCGACTTTGGTGATCGCCCATTTCAGCTGTTGCGGTCCATCTTGATGACCTGTCAACACCACCTGTTCGGCACGGCGCGGCTCATTCAGGCCAAAATATACGCTCTCCTCAACGCTCAGGCTTGCCTGGTCAACCCTTAAGCGCCAGCCCTGTCCGGAGGGCAGGCGCAGCAGCACCGCGCCATGGTCCTGTTGCAGGCTGGCTGTCACGCTGGGGTGCAGATGGAACCGCACCACAAAAGGCTGCGGCTGGGCGGCTTCTACAACATCCTCGCCGCGCAAATCCTCGCCACTTTCCGATAAATATAGCCGCCGCCGATGCACCGCGCCGAATAGCTTACCCCAGCCATCATGGCTGGCTTCCAACCAATGTGCCCCGCGGGCTTCATGGCGCTGCGCATGTACCGTGGTTGGCCGCCGCCCCAGCCCATTTTCGCGCAATTCCGAGGATGCCACATCGGCGATTGTTAAGGTCGAATGCGCGGCTGTCGCCCGCAACGCATCGCGCCAATCCCCGCCGGCAGCGGGCGAGGCGCCACAATTCACAATCAAGCGTTCTTTGCCGACTGAAAATTCAAACCCCAACGTCCCGGCATGAGCAAATCGATCAAGCCCCGGTGCAGCGGGCACGCCAGCATCCACCAGCACCAAGCTTTTGCCAGCGGCCAGCCGGTAAAACCCACTGGCCCCGAGATTGGCGGGGTTACGGCTCCCCCGCCCGGCTTGGCTCAGTACGAGGTCAACGATGCCGGGCAATTCCTCTTTCGATCCATTGAACAAAGCCAGCCCACCATCGCCGTGCCGCAAGGCCCGCAGTGCCAGCGCCAAGCGTTCAATAATGCCCGCCATCGCGACCGGGGCGGCAGCTTTACCGGCCTGCAAAATCGCCCGAATTTCACATAAATCCTGTAAGGCGGCCACATGGGCAGCCGGGCTACGTTCCACATGGCAACCATCGGGCAGAATCTGCCGCTCGATCTCGGCGGTCAGAAATTTCAATGCCCGCGCCAGATAGGCCGCATGGTCCGGCATCGCCACCGACGCCGCGATCAACCCTTTCAGCGCCGTCAGCGCCCGGCCATCTTGCGCCTCCGCGGGCAGGGAGGCTGATAAAGTGCGTGCCTCTGTTACCATCCGGCTCATCAAAGCTTGCCGGAAATCATCATTGGCGGAGGCAGCAAAGAAATCATAATGCGCGAGCCACGCCGTGATCCGGGCGCCGGTAACATCGGGCCTGGTACTTAACGGGTCATGATGGTCTTCATCGAGATATTCCGAAACCAGATGCCGTGCGCGCGACCGGGCAGCATCGGTGCCTAATGCGCGCAAATCCCGCAGCCAGCTAAAGCCCAGCGCATGCGCCCGCAACACAGCCGAGCCCGCAGCTTGTGCAAATGGCTGGCCCTGCATGGAACGGGTGATGCCCAGATATTCCAACTCGCCCTTCACGAGCTTCGCGCCCCGGCTTGGCTCGCCCGGCCACGGGTCACGGATGGCTAGGGCCGGTGCATCCGGGAAATTAGCGGCACGCATGTTTTGCAGCCTGGCGATCAGGAATCGGGCATTGCGGGTGAAATTCCCCGTCTGATTCATCCGCCACTAACCGTAAATTCTGGGAATGGTTTCGGCATAGCGGCCCGGATATCAGCGATTGCCTTGGCATAATCAGGTTTACCGAATACGGCCGTCCCGGCGATCAGGCAGTCAGCCCCCATATCCAACACGCTGTGGGCGGTCTGCGGCGTAATCCCGCCATCAATCTGCAAATAAATCTGTCGGCCGGAGCTATCAATTAACCGGCGCAGAGCGGCTATCTTGCTGAGTTGCGAGGCAATGAACGCCTGCCCGCCAAAGCCGGGATTCACCGTCATTACCATGATGATATCAACAAGATCGATGACATTCACAATCGCTTCCACGGGCGTTGCAGGGTTCAACACCACCCCGGCCTTTTTGCCGAGCGAGCGGATAAGCTGCAGCGTGCGGTGCAAATGCGGGCCGGATTCCGGGTGCACGCTGATATGGTCTGCGCCCGCCTCAGCAAAGGCTGCAATGTAAGGGTCCACCGGCGCGATCATCAAATGTACGTCAAGTGGAATTTTGCTGCGGGTTTTCAGCGCTTTCACCACCAGCGGGCCAAAGGTGATGTTCGGCACAAAATGCCCGTCCATGACATCCAAATGCAGCCAGTCAGCCCCGGCATTCTCCACGGCCTCAGCCTCGGCGCCGAGTTTAAGGAAATCAGCGGCTAGGAGGCTCGGTGCAATAATGAGACGATTCGGGTGCGTGGTCATGCAAGGTTGTACCTAACCCGCCGCCTGATTCACAAGGCTTGTTAAGGCTTGGTCAGCCTTGCAACAAAAAAACCGTCCATCCCGCCGCGTTCTGGCCATAGGCCCGGATGGGTACGGATATTCTTGTCCTCAGTAACAGCTTCCGGCAGGCTGGCCAGCCCTAGCCTGTCATGCCGCAGCCCAAGCCGTTTGCACGCCGCATTAACCCGCGCCTCGCCCTCTTCGGGCTGCAGCGAGCACACGGCGTAAACCAGCCGCCCGCCTGGCGCCAACATTTCATAAGCGGCATTGAGCAGTTCATCTTGCAACCGGTTGAGGGCGATCAGGTCACGGGCTTTGCGAATATGCAGCAAATCTGGGTGGCGGCGGATGGTGCCGGTGGCACTACAAGGTGCGTCCAACAATATCGCGCCAAATTTTTCTGAAGGCCGCCAAATGGTGGCATCCGCCAGCACGGTTTCGACATCCAGCCGCAACCGGGCGAGATTACTTTTTAACGTGCCCATCCGCCCAGCGTCGCGCTCAACAGCGGTCACGCGGGCGCCAGCGGCAGCCAATTGGGCGGTTTTACCGCCTGGCGCGGCGCATAAATCCAACACACGCTCGCCGGGCTGCGGGTTCAAAATCAACGCGGGTAGGGTGGCGGCCACGTCCTGCACCCAAAATTCGCCCTCCTCATAGCCGGGCAACGCCGTGACCGAGGTTCCAGCCGCAAATCGGAACGACCCGGTGGGCAGCTGTTCGCCCGGCATGACCACACCCGGCTTTACGGAAACATCCAGCGGCGCCTCGGTTTGCTGTGCGGTAGCAATGGCGCGGGCGTTAGCCCCCCAGCTTGCCCAAGCCCAGGCGGGCGTGTCCAAACGCGGCATATCGAGCCCATCGAGTAAATCCACCCCACCGGCGGCTACTTTGCGCAGCACGGCGTTGATCAGCCCGGCAAAGGCTTCAAGTTTTTTGGCCTTGGCAAGGTCCACGGCGGTGCCGACGGCGGCGTGCGGCGGGCTTTCAAGAAATAGTGAGGCCGCTGCCCCCAGCCACAAAATATGCCGCACCGCTTGCGGGGGTTCACGCAGCAAAAACCCTTCCAGCACCGCATTCAGCGTGCCAGTGTGGCGCAGCACGGTGGCGGCCAGCCGGTGCGCGGCGGCTTTATCTCGTGCATCAATTTTCGGTAGCCCGTCCAACGCCGCATCCAGCGAGGTATTGCGCGTCAATACGGCCTTCAACAGCTCGTACGCCGCCTCCCGGGTCGGGTCCTTCATGAAAGCAGGATCATGGTGGAGCTGAGGGGAATCGAACCCCTGACCTCGTCATTGCGAACGACGCGCTCTACCAACTGAGCTACAGCCCCTAACTGATAATTGTAACCGTAAGGGTCCATCCGGACCGGGGCTTCGCGCATCACCGCGCGCAAGTCAAGTATTTGCCTCCAACCGTGCGGCCCGCTACTGCTTGGGCGATACATTTTTGGGGAATATCATGGTCAATGCGATTTTCTGGCTGGCTGGCGAATTGCTGCAACTTTATATCTATGCGGTGATCGCAGCGGTCGTCATGTCGATGCTGATGTCGTTTGGTGTGATCAACAGCCGCAACCCGATTGTTTATCAGATCGGGGATTTTCTAGACCGGCTGACAGCGCCCGCTTTGAACCCAATCCGCCGTCGGCTCCCGAATTTCGGTAGCATCGATATAAGCCCGGTGATCCTGATTTTGCTGCTCGAAGCACTACAGCTTGTCCTCGCGGATATTTATGGCCGAATCGTCATGTCAGGGCTGGCTTTTTAAGCAAGCTCCACCTGCTTATGTGAAAGCCAGATCAGTTAAAGGGTCATAAATTGTTGGGTCTGATTGTGCGTATCGCCGCCGCATCGCAAAAGCGGGCCGGTTTGGTTGTTGTTGTGGCATTGCTGCTGGCGGGTCTTGGGCTGAATTACTGTGCGAGCCATCTTAGCGTCGATACCGACACCAATAATTTATTTGCCGCCTCCTTACCCTGGCGCCAGGCGCAAATGGCTGAGGATAAGAACTTCCCGCAATTTGACCGGCTGATTGTTGCGGTGGTGCGTGGTGCCACACCTGAGGAAGCAGCAGAGACCGCCGCTGCATTAAACGCGGCCCTGCGTGCCGATAAGACAAATTTTCACGATTCTGATTATCCCGCCGGCAATGCGTTTTACACGCGCGAAGGCTTGCTGTTGTTACCCCCCACCCAGCTTGCCAAATTGCTGACCTCGGTCATCGCAGCGCAGCCTTTTCTGGGTCAGTTAGCGGCGGACCCCTCAGCGCGGGGCTTATTGAACGGCATTGGGCTGCTCGCCCAGGGCGTGCAGATGGGGCGGGCTAATCTGCAACCCTATGATGCCGCCCTTCGCGGGGTGGCGACGTCCTTGCAAGCCGCGGCCGATGGCCACCCGGTGCCGCTCTCCTGGCAGTCGCTTATCGGCGGTAATTTGGGCGGCGATGCCGAATTTGTGCTGGCCCATCCGGTGCTGGATAATTCCAGCCTGACACCGGGCGGAGTCGCCACGGCGGCGCTCAAGCGTATTGCCGCTGCTTTGCCGGATGTGAAAGCCGGGCGGGTGACGGTTGATTATACCGGGCAGATTCCACTAGCTGACGAACAATTTGCCTCGCTCACGCAAGGGATGGTGGTTGGCGGCATCGTCAGCGTGTTATTGATTTCCTTGTGGCTATTCCTGGCGTTGCGGTCATGGCGGTTGATTGTGCCGATTCTGGCCACCTTGGTACTGGGATTGGTGTACACCATCACCTTTGCGGCTGTGGCGATTGGCGTGATGAACTTAATTTCGGTAGCCTTCGCCATTTTATTCATTGGCCTCGCGGTTGATTTTGCAATCCAATATTGCGTGCGGCTGCGTGATGTGCGGCATGAAACGCCCGAATTAGGGGCGGCAATCATCCAAACAGCCCGGGTTGCGGGTGGCCAGATTGCCCTTGCCGCCGCCGCCACCGCCTGCGGATTTTTGGCCTTCGCACCAACTGATTTTGTTGGTGTGGCAGAATTGGGAATCATCGCCGGGGTGGGTATGTTGTTGGCTTTTATCTGCACCATCACATTTCTGCCAGCGCTGCTGCGGTTGCTTCGGCCAAGGGAAGAAAATTTCACCATTGGTCTGCCATACGGTGTGCAAACGGATAGATTGCTGCGGCGGCACCAAAAACCTGTCCTGATCGGCTTTGCGGTGCTGGCATTGGCCGGTGCGGTAGCAGCGGTAACAATCGGGTTTGATGCGAACCCGCTAAATACCAAAGACCCCGCCTCTGAAAGCATGGTCACGTTGCACCGCTTACTCGATAACCCAACGACCAATCCGTTTTATGCCGATGCGATGGTACCAGACCTCGCGGCTGCCAGCGCGTTAAGCCAAAAACTTAGCGCCCTGCCGCAGGTGGCGAGCGTGATTTCGGGCGCCACCTTTATCCCCTCTGACCAGGCGCAAAAGCTTGCAATGCTGAACCAGGCAGAGACGATTTTGGCACCCACGATTGAGACCACGAATATTTCGCAGACGGGTGGGGGCAATCCGGTGACGGCGCAGGATATTCGCCTTTCAATGGTTGCCACCCGCGATGCAATTCTAAAAGTAAAAGACCAGCTTCCTGCCAACTCACCGGTGCTGGGTATCGCCAACGCACTGACCAAATTAATCGGCGAGGATGATGCGCATGTGATGGCAATGAACGGTGCGGTCACGCGGTTTTTGCCGGCAGAGTTGCAGCGCTTAAATGTCAGCCTTGGCGCGCAGGAAATCACTCGGCAAAACCTGCCTGCCAGCATTGCGCGTGATTGGTTTTTGCCAAATGGTGAAGTGAAGGTTGAAGCCTTCCCGACCGCCGCTTCGCAAACCACAACCGGCTTGCGGGCATTTTCCAGCGCCGTGCTTGCGGTGGCCCCGAATGCGGGTGGCCCGGCTATCTCCACCATCGCCACTGCCGGGACGATTTTAGAGTCATTCCGCGAGGCAGCGTTGCTCGCCAGCATCGCGATTGCGGTGATTTTGTTCCTGGTGTTCCGTAATATTCGCGACATGGCGTTGGTGATTATGACGCTCGCACTTTCCGGCTTGCTGACCGCTCTATTTGCAAAACTTGCCGGGTTGGAAATTAATTATGCCAACATCATCGCACTACCGCTGCTATTAGGCGTTGGTGTGTCGTTCAATGTTTATTTCGTGATGAATTTCCGTGCGGGAATGCGGAATTTTCTATCCTCCGCCACCGCGCATGCGGTGTTGTTTTCGGCGCTGACCACCGGTACGGCCTTTGGCACATTAGCAGCCTCGCATGATCGCGGCACCGCCAGTATGGGTTATTTGCTGTTGTTGAGCTTGCTTGCGGTCTTAATCGCCACCTTTATTTTCCTCCCGGCATTGCTGTATCGGTTGCAAGATGCTGGAAAAACGCAGCTTTAGCTTATCTGGCCACCGCACCAGCATCGCGCTCGAACCGGAATTCTGGGCGGCGTTGCAAAATATCGCGGCACTGGAATCGACATCGCTGGTAGGGCTGGTCGCACGCGTGGATGCCACCCGCACCCCTGAGCATCCTTTAGCCTCAGCGCTCAGGGTTTTTGCTCTGCAAGCAAAGTCTTCAGCCCCGTAGAACCCCGCCTGTCGCCTTGCCAACGGCAGCGATGATTTTGGCCGAGATGGCATCCAGTTCAGCCTCCGTGAGTGTCTTTTCCGTTGGCTGGATTGTTACAGCAATCGCGAGCGATATTTGCCCTTCCGGCAGGTTTTTACCAGCATACCGGTCGAACAACGCCACATGGCTGACCAAATTGCGCTCAGCCCCTTTGGCCGCGCGCAGCAGCGCATCGGCCGGCGTATCGGCTGAGACCAGGAAGGCAAAATCGCGCCGGATGGGCTGGAAGGGCGGCAAGGCGGGTGCCGCCTTCTTGCGGCGCTTGGGTTCCGCAATGGCATCGAGAAACACCTCAAACGCGACGCTGCCCAGGGGCAAATCCAGCTTTGCGCACAGGCTGGGGTGCAAAGTGCCGAACTGGCCCAGTACGATTTTCGGCCCCTGTCGCAGCACACCAGACTGGCCGGGATGGTAGAATTTGGGCGCATCAGCCGTGGCGGTGACCGCTTCCACGGGCACGCCCAAACAAGATAACAACGCCAGCGCATCGGCCTTGGCATCCATCGCGTCATATTTGCGCGGGGGCTGAATGGCGGAAAGTGCTGTCTCACCCGTGCGGATGCCTGCGGCCACCAGCAATTGTTCGCTGGAGCTCATATAAGCAGGCCCAACCTCAAAGAAGCCCAAATCACCATAGCCACGCGCCACATTGCGGGCGGCCGCCAGTGCCAGGGTGGCAACCGGTGTCGGGCGCATTTCATCCAGGTCAGCGGCAATCGGGTTGGCCAGACGCAAATCCTTTGCCTCCCCAAACAAGCCAGCGATATTATGATCCAAAAAGCTAAAGGTCACGCATTCCATCAAGCCGCGTGCTGCCAACATGCGCCGGGCCAAGGCGGTGCGGGCCTGTTTGGCTGTTAGCATTGCTGCCGGTACGCCAGAGGGCACAGGCAGCGAGACTGGCACAATCGCATCCAGCCCGCGCAACCGCAGCACTTCTTCGATCAGATCATGCTCAGGTTCAATTTCCGCAGCACCCGCCGCAGCTTTTTCAGCACCAGCGGCTTCGCGTTGGTCGAGGGCAGGGGGGCTGGCGATGTCGTTGCGCCAGGATGGCACATCAAGTTCCACATGCTGGCCATCGCGCCGGTAGATGGTGAAGCCAAGTTTTTCAAGCGACGCCACAGCTTCATCCGGTAGCACATCCGCACCGCCAAATTCCTTCAGCCGGGCAAAGCGCAAGCTTGCCTTACGGTTCCAGTCTGGTTTTTCCCCCGCTTCGGTCACCAGGCTCGGCGTACCACCGCAAATGTCCATCACCATCGATGTCGCGGCATCTAGCGCCACTGGCAACAGCATGGAATCGATCCCACGCTCAAAACGCTGCCGCGCATCAGAGAAAATCGCGTGGCGTTGGCCGGTTTGCGCAATTTTCACGCGGTCAAACAAGGCGCATTCGATGAACACGTTCTTGGTGCTTTCATCGCACCCAGTAGCTTCCCCGCCGACGATACCAGCAAGGGACTGCACGCCACTAGAATCGGCAATCACGCAATCGTCCGAGGTCACCATCACCGGTTTGCCATGCAGCCCGGCAAAGCTCTCGCCATTGCCGCGCCGCAGGGTCAACACACTGCCAGCCACTTTATCGGCATCAAACACGTGCAGCGGACGGCCCAGATCGATGGTGAAAAGATTGGTAATATCCACCAGCGCATTGATTGGCCGTAACCCGATGGATGTCAGGCGTGCTTTCAGCCAATCCGGGCTTTCGCCGTTGGTTACACCGCGCACGGTGCGGCCTAAAATGTAAGGGCAGGCTTCAGGAAATTGATTTTTCCAAATTATTGTGCTGGTGCCTGTACCTGTGATGCTGGGTGCCACTAATGGTTTTAAGCTACCCAAGCCAGCCGCAGCCAGATCACGTGCCACGCCGCGTACGGCCAGTGCGTCTCCCCGGTTAGGCGTGACGGAAATATCAATCACCGGGTCATCCATGCCGGCCCACAGCGCATAAGGCATGCCCACCGGTGCATCCTCTGGCAGTTCGATGATGCCTTCATGGTCCTCACCAAGCCCCAGTTCGCGAAAACTCACCAGCATACCTTCGGATTTCACGCCGCGAATTTCGCCTACCTTCAACGTGATGCCGGAACCCGGGATGAATGCGCCAGGCGGCGCGAACACCACTTTCAACCCGGTGCGCGCATTTGGTGCGCCGCATACGACCGACATTTCGGCCCCACCGGCATTCACGCGGCAGGCCCGCAGCCGGTCAGCATTGGGGTGTGGCAAGGCTTCAATGACCTCGGCAATGACAAAAGGTGCCAGTGCGGTCGCGCGGTTTTCCACGCCTTCCACTTCCAGACCAATGGCTGACAGCGTTTCCACAATCGCTTCCAGCGGTGCATCCGTGTCCAGCCAGGTCTTCAACCAGGAGAGGGAAAATTTCATAACTTAAACGCCCTCATGCAACATGGCCGGTGCCAGCGGCGAAAATCCGTAATGGCGCAACCAGCGCACATCGCTTTCATAAAACAGCCGTAAATCCGCGATGCCGTGTTTGAGCATGGTAATCCGCTCAATGCCGACGCCAAAGGCAAAGCCCTGATATTCACGTGGGTCGATCCCGCAATTGGCCAGCACGTTGGGGTGCACCATGCCGGAGCCCAGAATCTCCAGCCAGTCACTGCCCTTGCCGATTTCACCCGTTTTGCGGTTCCAGCCGATATCCACTTCCATCGAAGGCTCGGTGAACGGGAAGTAGCTGGCGCGGAAGCGCACGGGTAAATCCGGACTGTCAAAAAACGCCCGCAGGAAATCAATCAAGCAGCCCTTCAAATGCGCCAGCGTGATGTCCTTGCCGACTACCAAGCCCTCGGTCTGGTGGAACATCGGCGAATGGGTGGCGTCATGGTCGGCACGGAAGGTGCGGCCCGGCACAATGATGCGGATCGGTGGTGGTTCCTTCAGCAAGGTACGGATTTGCACCGGCGAGGTATGGGTGCGCAGCACTGGCGGGCGCTGGCCGGGTTGGCCCTGCAAATAAAACGTATCCATCATGGCGCGCGCCGGGTGGTGTGCTGGAATGTTCAGCGCACTGAAATTATACCAATCATCCTCAATATCCGGTCCGTCTTTAATGGTGAAACCCATGGCGCCAAAAATCGCCGCGATCTCTTCCATCGTGCGGCTGATCGGGTGAATGGTGCCGAACGTCTCAGGGCGCGGTGGTGCTGAAATATCAATGCGCTCAGCTTGCAACCTTTGCGTGAGGGCAGCTTCATCCAGAATCGCCTTGCGCGCGTCCAGGGCGGTGCTCACTGCGTTTTTCAACTCATTCACCGCCGCCCCGCGCGCTTTGCGGGCCTCTGGCTCCATCCCGCCCAGGGCTTTTAACAAAGCGGTGATCTGCCCAGATTTGCCCAGCAACCTTACGCGCAAATTTTCCAGCGCGGCAGAGTCGGCAGCTTGAATAGCCGCTTCCGACTCGGCTTGTAGTTGCAACAAATCAGGGTCCAGCATCATCATTCATCCGGTTTGAGAGCCCGCACTTAAGCAGTTTGGTGGCGCTTCGCAGACAGTGAGTGAGTGAATTTGTCAAGCCAGGGCGGCAGCGGCGGGTTCGCCCCGTCACTAAGTGTTACAAATTATCAACAGTAACAAATATCTTTGAAAAATAGCTGAAATCATGGCTCAGACGCACAAAATACATGGATACGATGCTTGACCCGTTACACACCCAAGCTGTAATCCCGGCTTCGTGGTTCGGGACCATGTGGTCTCAAACCTGCTCTATTGTCAATTTCGACACCCATTCTGGACAGGGACGGATTTTACTATGAATTTCAAAGTATTGGGCGCTTTTGCCGGCCTTGCCCTGCTGGCAGCCTGCTCTTCTACCCCAACCGCTAACACCACTGCCAGCAACGGCAATGGTGGTGCAACTGTTGCGCCGGGCAGCGAACAGGATCTGGTGGCCAACGTTGGTGACCGCGTGTTCTTCGACTTCAACAAGTCAACCCTGAGCTCCGACGCGGATGCAACCCTTGGCCGCCAGGCTGCCTGGCTTGCCAAGTACCCGAACGTTGACGTTCTGGTCGCGGGCAATGCTGACGAGCGCGGCACCGAAACCTACAACTTGGCGCTCGGCAAGCACCGTGCGAACGCTGCCCGTGATTACCTGGTTGCCCAGGGCGTTGCCGCTTCGCGCATCCAGACCATTTCCTATGGTAAGGATTGCCCGGTTGCCGCCGGTAACGACGATGCGTCTTACCAGCAGAACCGTAATGCCATTACCTCGGTTCAGGGCAACAACCCGCAGAACTGCAAGTAAGTTTCACAGTCCCGGCCCCGGCTGGGTATGAAAGTTAAAAATCGGCGGCGTTTCCTTTCGGGGAGACGCCGCCTTTTTTGTTTTTAACCTCTGCCATCTTTTCACCATCGCGGTGCGGGATTAGACGGGCAGGACAGAGTTTCAAAGGTTTGCCAATGCGTCATTTCCGTTTCGCCGTTGCCGCTTTCGCTGTGCTGCTACCGCTGGGCGTTGCCCACGCGCAGCCGATGATCCAGAGCCAGGAAGGGATCGCGCTTGAAAACCAGATTCTGCAATTGCAGCAGCAAATGCAGCAAATGCAGGCCGGTGGCGGTGGCGGTGGTAGTGGCGGGTCGGCGCTGGGCGCTGCGGCTGCCCCGGCGCCAGTATCATCGGGCAGTGGCACGCCGGCAGACGCCAGTGTGGTGACGAACTTGCTGAACCAGGTCAATCAGTTGCAAGCGCAAGTGCAGGAATTGAACGGCAAGGTGGATACGCTGCAAAACCAAGTGAACACTCAAAATGCCGCCACTGAGAAAGAAATTGGCGATTTGAAGTTCCAGCTTTCGAACGGTGCGGCGGCAGGTGCGCCAGCGGGTGCTCCGGCTTTGGTCCCTGAAAACGCCCCCAACACCCCGGCACCAGCGGCGACAACGCCAGCGCCCACGGCGCCCGCGCCAGCGTTGCCGCCGGCCTCACCAAAGGCAGCCTTGCACGAAGCGGAAACGGCGTTGGCGCATCATCAATACCAGGCCGCCGAGCAAAATGCCCGCAGCGTGCTAGCGACCGCCAAAGCCACCCCGGATGGCTATCAGGCGCAATATGTATTGGCTCAGGCTTTGTATGGCGAAGGCAAGGCGCAGGAAGCGGCGATTGCGTTTGATGATGCCTATAATCGTTCACGCAGCGGCAGTAACGCCCCCGGGTCGCTGCTCGGTCTCGCGAATTCTTTGACGGCCATCCACCAGGCGTCAGCCGCCTGTGATACGCTGGCTTCGCTGAACAGCCAGTTCCCGCAACCGCCGAAAGGCATGGCGCCTGAAATTGCTGCCGCCAGCCGCCGGGCCCATTGCAGCTAGGCTTTGCCGCCGCCATGGCCCGGCTTGGGCCATTGGGACCTGAACCACGTATCGCGGTAGCGGTTTCCGGTGGGGCAGACAGTACCGCACTCGCGTTGCTGATGCAGCAATGGGTCGCAACCCATTTCGGCAACATGGTTGCGCTGATTGTGGACCATGGTTTGCGGCCGGAATCGGCTTCAGAGGCTGCCCTCACGCAATCGCGCTTGCTGGCCCGCAACATTTCTACCCGTATTATTCGGCTGGTCGGCTTACCGACGGCGGCGGGTGTGCAGCAGGCCGCCCGTGCTGCCCGTTACCAGGCATTGATGGATGCCGCCCGGCAGGAAAATTGCTTATTTCTGGCTTTGGGCCACCACGCCGCCGACCAATCAGAGACGGTTACCATGCGGGCGCAGCGCGGGTCGGGGGGCCTGGAAGGCATGGCAGGCTGGACCGCCCGCAACAATGTGTTGTTGCTGCGACCCTTGTTACACATGTCCCCCGCCGTTTTACGCGCCTATCTGGTAGGGCAGGGCATGCATTGGGTCGAAGACCCTTCCAATTATAACCCGCGCTTTGAACGAATCCGGATCAGGCAGGCGGGCATTCACGCAACCCCAGCTTCGCCCGCAGCCAGACAAATCGTCGAGCGTGAGGTGGCAGCTTTCATTGCGCATCATGTTACTTGGCACGCCCAGGGTTTTGCGGTGATCCATACAAACCAGGCACCGGCCGGCGCTTTGGCGGCGCTGATCCGGGTGGTGGCGGGGGCTGAATACGCGCCGGCGCAAGCAGCCGTGCATCGCCTGTCAGCCGCTCTGCGCCCTGCCACATTAGGGGGCGCGCGCCTTGCCCGCACTGGCAAATTGGGGGGCGGCTGGGTTTTGGCGCGCGAGCCCGCCGCCTGTGCACCGCCGGCTGACGCTGTGGCGGGCACCGTCTGGGACGGCAGGTTCCGGCTGCAACAAAGTGCCAAAGGTCAGTTCATTGGCGCTTTAGGTGCCGATGCTTCGGCATTCCGTAAGGCCGTTGCGTTACCCGCCTTGGTGCTGCGCGGCATGCCTTGTTTACGCCTCGATGGTGTGGTCACCTGCTTTCCTGCGCCATGCCAATTCACCCCCCCTTATCCAGCCACCAGCCACCCGTTTGCGAGCTAATTGCGCCAATGGTTGTAAGGGGCTGGGAAAGCGCTAGATTGTGCTTATGTTGATGCCGGATATGAAGTTTTAATGGCGGCTCTGAATAATGCGTGCCATGCTAATCATGGGTTTTGACGTCATTGGTTTTAATGGCGGCTTTTTTTGAAAGAACTGGACAAGGCTAGATGAATAATCTTGGTCGTAATATCGCTCTCTGGGTTGTTGTGGCACTGTTTTTGGTCGTGCTTTTCAACGTATTTCAACCATCTACTAGCAGTACGGCAGCAACGCCGATCGCCTATTCCAGCTTCTTGGATGAGGTGAATAATGCTCAGGTGCAGGACGTGACCATCACCGGTCATGATATCACCGGCACCACAAAAGACGGTAAATCCTTTGAAACCTACACCCCTGAAGACCCTTCGCTTGTCAGTAAGCTAGTGGCCGCAGGCGTGCATGTCGATGCCAAGCCGGTTGGGGATAATATCAACCCGATCGTGAAGACCCTGATCTCTTGGGCGCCGATGCTGCTGCTGATCGGGGTGTGGATATTCTTCATGCGCCAGATGCAGTCCGGCGGTGGCCGCGCCATGGGCTTTGGTAAGTCCCGCGCCCGGTTGTTGACCGAAAAGCAGGGCCGCGTGACCTTCGAGGATGTCGCCGGCATTGATGAAGCCAAGGGCGAATTGCAGGAAATTGTTGAGTTTTTGCGCGACCCGCAGAAGTTCCAGCGTCTGGGCGGTAAAATCCCCAAGGGCTGCTTGCTGGTCGGCCCGCCGGGTACTGGTAAAACCTTGCTGGCGCGCGCCATTGCCGGTGAGGCCAACGTGCCGTTCTTCACCATCTCCGGCTCGGACTTTGTTGAGATGTTCGTCGGTGTCGGTGCCTCGCGCGTGCGTGATATGTTTGAGCAGGGCAAAAAGAATGCGCCTTGCATCATATTCATCGACGAAATTGACGCTGTCGGCCGTCACCGTGGTGCTGGTCTCGGCGGTGGTAATGATGAACGTGAACAGACCCTCAACCAGATGCTGGTCGAGATGGATGGGTTCGAGAGCAATGAAGGCGTGATCCTGATCGCCGCCACCAACCGCCCAGACGTGCTGGACCCGGCTTTGCTCCGCCCTGGCCGGTTTGACCGCCAGGTGGTGGTGCCGAACCCGGATGTTCTGGGCCGCGAGAAAATTCTGAAAGTACATATGCGCAAAGTGCCGTTGGCGTCTGACGTGGATGCCAAGACTATTGCTCGTGGTACGCCTGGCTTCTCTGGTGCAGATCTCGCCAACCTCGTCAATGAAGCAGCGCTCCTTGCCGCCCGTATTGGCAAGCGCGTGGTGGCGATGTCGGAATTCGAGCACGCCAAGGACAAGGTCATGATGGGTGCGGAACGCCGCAGCCTGGTGATGTCCGATGACGAGAAAAAAATGACCGCCTATCATGAAGGCGGCCATGCGATCTGCTCGATTACCTTGCCGGAATGCGACCCCGTGCACAAAGCCACCATCATTCCACGCGGCCGCGCATTGGGCATGGTGATGAGCCTGCCGGAAGGTGACCGCTACTCCACCAGCAAGGTGAAACTGCTCCAGCAGCTTATCATGGCGATGGGTGGGCGTGCCGCTGAGGAGATTATCTTTGGGCCGGACCGCGTTTCCAACGGTGCCTCTGGTGACATTAAAATGGCCACCGATACCACCCGCCGGATGGTCACAGAATGGGGTATGTCCGAAAAACTCGGGATGATCTCCTATGGCGATAACGGCCAGGAAGTGTTCCTCGGCCATTCCGTGACGCAGAATAAGAATGTCTCAGAAGCCACCGCGCGCGAGATTGATAATGAAATTAAAGCCATTATCGACCACGCTTACGCCGAAGCCCGCAGGATCCTCACCGAGCGCCTCGCCGACCTACACGCGCTCGCTAAGGGTTTGCTGGAATATGAAACCCTCTCGGGTGACGAAATCCGCATGGTCATTAATGGCGAGAAGATCGTCCGCAAGGTCGTGGATGAACCAATGCCTGACCAACGCCGGGCTTCCGTTCCCACTGTCGCACCGCGGCCCGACATGCCCGGCATGGGGCCGGTACCGGCGCCCGGCTAAGATCGCCGTTAAGCCCAGGGGGGCAATGCCCCCCTGGGGCGCCCTCTAACCCAGTTCGATGCTTACCGGCACATGGTCGGATGGCTGTGTTTTGGCACGCTCAGATTTGTGGATGGTGGTGCTGGTGAGGCGTTCGGCGATGCGCGGGGATAGCAGGGCGTGGTCGATACGCAGGCCGGAATTTCGGTCCCAAGCGCCGGCTTGGTAGTCCCAGAAGGTATAGAGCGTTTCGGCTGGGTGCAGCGCGCGGACGGCTTCGGTGAGCCCGAGCCAGATGAGCGCGTTGAAGGCGGCGCGGGATTCCGGGCGGACCAGGGCATCCGTGGATGAGATTGCGCCTTTGGCGTAGTCGGCGTCGGTCGGGCAGATATTATAGTCCCCGGCGAGGATGAAATCCTGATCGGCATCGATCATGGCGGCGGCGTGGGCGCGCAGGGCGGCCATCCATTCCAGCTTGTAGGCGTAGCCGACATCGCCGTTGGAATTGCCGTTGGGTAAGTAAAGATTGCCGACGGTGAGATTGTCTGTGCGGACCTCGATGTAGCGGGCATGGCTGTCAGCCTCGGTCATGCTGGGGAGTTTGCGGTGGGTAACTTCCACCGGGGCACGGTGCAGAATGGCGACACCGTTGTAGGATTTCTGGCCCACGACGGCGGATTGGTAGCCGAGATTGCTGAAGGTGAGGGCGGGAAATTGATGTTCCTCGCATTTAATCTCCTGCAACAGCAGTAAGTCTGGCTGCTCGCGCTCCAGGAAATCCGCGACGTGGGTTTCCCGCGTGCGGACGGAATTGACGTTCCAAGTGGTGATTTTCCTCACAAATGATCAATCAATGGAGAAAGACGTGCCGCAGCCGCAGGAGGAGGTAGCGTTCGGGTTCTGCACGGCGAAATGCGCGCCCATCAGCGAGTCTTTAAAATCAAGCTCCGCCCCGGCGAGGAGATCGAGGCTGGTAGGGTCCACGAATACCGTGGCGCCGCTATTGGCAATCACCAGATCATCCGGGTTCTGCGCGTCGGTCAGGTCGAATTTATACTGAAAGCCGGAGCAGCCGCCGGCCAGCACCTCCACCCGCAGCGCCTTTGCGCTGGGCTCGCTCGCCAGAATTTCGGCGACTCGGCGGGTGGCGTTTGGGGTGAGGCGGAATGTCTCAATCGATTGGCTCATATGATTGATATAGCGCTTCCTGCCCTTGGATTGAAGGGCCGCGCTGTGTAGGACATGAGACCATGACATTGGCCCCATACGCTGTAATGCCCGAAACTTCGCGGGGACGCCTGCACAATGAGCCGGAAGCGGCGGACCGTACACCGTTCCAGCGCGACCGCGACCGGGTGGTGCACGCCTCAGCGTTCCGCAAGCTGCAATATAAAACCCAGGTATTTGTGACCCGCGAAGGGGATTTTTACCGCACAAGGCTGACCCATTCGCTGGAAGTGGCGCAGATTGCCCGCTCGATCGCGCGCCGATTGGGGCTAGATGAGGACCTGACCGAAGCACTGGCGCTGGCGCATGATCTGGGCCACCCGCCGTTTGGCCATGCGGGGGAAACTGGGCTAAATGAGGCGTTGGAGGCTTTTGGCGGGTTTGACCATAACGCCCAGAGCCTGCGGGTGGTAACCAGGCTGGAATATAAATATGCCGGGTTTGATGGGCTGAATTTAAGCTGGGAAATGTTGGAAGGCTTGGCCAAGCATAACGGGCCATTGTTCAACCCGCCGGATTATATCGCCGAATTCAACGCACAATACGATTTGGAATTAACCCGTCAGCCCTCGGCTGAGGCGCAGGTGGCGGCGTTTGCCGATGATATCGCCTACAACACGCACGACCTGGATGACGGGCTACGCGCCGGGTTGTTTAAGCTGGATGATCTGGCGGATTTGCCCCTGATCGGCGATGCGCTGCGTACCGCGCGGGGGCTGACCCGTGATGAGAAGCGCGTGCGCAATGAGATGTCGCGCCGGGTGATCCATCTGATGATCCAGGATGTGATTGTGGAAAGTCAGGCGCGGTTGCAGGCGCTGGCGCCGAAGGATGTTGAGGCGATCCGGGATTGTGAGACGCCGGTGGTTGGGTTTTCGCCTACCATGGCGGCGGCCAGCCAGGCGGTGAAAAAATTCCTGTTCACCCGGATGTACCGCCATTGGCGGGTGAACCGGATGAGTTTGAAGGCGCAGATGGTAACCAAGCAGCTTGGCACGCTGCTGTTGGAACGGCCGGATTTGCTGCCGGATGAATGGCGGGGGTTGGCTGGGGCCTCAAACAGCCCGCAAGCCGCCGAGACTGTGCGCGATTATGTGGCCGGGATGACCGACCGTTTTGCGATGGAAGAATATGCAAGGCTGACCGACCCAGCCGTGCCAGCGTAATGGAAGTTTTGAATGACTGAGAATCTATTTGCCCATGTAAGGTCTTGGGTTTTGCAAGATATGTCGGCGGCGTTTCCGGGGCTGCCCACGGATGTGTTGGCCAAGATTGAGGTGGCACCCTCACGTGATGCCGCGCATGGCGATATGGCGACCAATGCGGCGATGGTGGCGGCCAAACCGGCAGGGAAAAATCCGCGCGAGATTGCGGCTTTGCTGGTAGATGCGCTGGTGAAGCGGGCGGGGATTGCGAAGGCTGAAGCGGCTGGGCCGGGTTTTGTGAATATCACGCTTGAGGCGGCGTTTTTGTTGCAACAGATCCCGGTGATTTTGGCGGCCAAGGAGGCTTACGGGCAGGGCACTGATAAGGGCCAGAAAATCAATATTGAGTATGTGTCCGCCAACCCGACCGGGCCGCTGCATGTAGGCCATTGTCGCGGGGCGGTGGTGGGTGATGCGTTGGCGAACCTTATCGCCAAAGCGGGTTATGATGTGACCAAGGAATATTACATCAATGATGCCGGGGCGCAGGTGATCGCGCTGGGGCGGGTGGTGTATTTCCGCTATTTGCAGGCTTTGGGGCTGGCTGACAAGGCTGATGCCTACGCCGCCAGTGTGCCGGGCGGTATGCAATATGGCGGGGCGTATTTGGAGCCTGTGGGCGCGGCGTTTGCGGCACTGCATGGTACCGCGTTGGTCGATAAGCCTGAGTCCGAATGGCTGGATGCGGCGCGGCAATTTGGGGTCGCGAAAATGCTGGACCTGATCCGCGACGATTTGGCCGCGTTGCGGGTGTATTTCGACGTGTTTTCCTCAGAAGATGCCTTGGTGCAATCAGGTGGGGTGACGCGTGGGCTCGCGATTTTAGAACAGGCCGGGTTGATTTATCGGGGCGTACTGGAACCACCCAAAGGCAAAACGCCGGATGATTGGGAGCCGCGCGAGCAGTTATTGTTCCGCGCCACCGCGTATGGTGACGATGTAGACCGGCCGGTTGCGAAATCTGACGGCAGCAACACCTATTTTGCCAATGATATCGCTTACCATGCGGATAAGATGCGGCGTGGGTATCGCCAGATGATCGATGTGTGGGGCGCTGACCATGGCGGTTATGTGAAACGCATGCAGGCGGCGGTGAAGGCGCTGGCGGGGGAAACACCGGCGAGCCTTGATATTGTGCTCTGCCAGATTGTGCGGGTGATGAAAGACGGGGCGCCGGTGCGGATGAGCAAGCGCGCCGGCACGTTCGTGGAATTGCGCGATTTGATCGATGAAGTTGGACCGGATGCGGTGCGCTTTATCATGCTGATGCGTAAATCCGACGCGCAGATGGAATTTGATTTGAATGCGGCGGTTGCGCAAACGCGCGATAACCCGGTGTTCTATGTGCAATATGCCCATGCGCGGGCGCGCAGTGTGTTGCGGGCCGCGGGTGAGGTGACGGGGCTGGCGCAAGCGGACTTAACCTCGTTGGCGGCACCTGAGGAATTGGCGTTGATCCGAAAGTTGATCTCCTGGCCGCGCATGGTCGACTCAGCGGCGGAGGCACGTGAGCCGCACCGAATCGCGTTTTTCCTGTATGAATTAGCTGGTGATTTCCACGCCCTGTGGAACGCCGGGCGGGATGATGCGGCGTTACGGTTTATTCAGGCGGAGAAGCCGGTTGAGACCAAAGCCCGTCTTGCGCTGGTGACGGCGACCGCCATGGTGATCCGCTCGGGCTTGGCGGTGCTGGGCGTGCAGCCGGTTGAGGAGATGCGCTGATTTGAACACTGAGCACGACCCGGACTTGGATATTCCAGAATATTCTTATCATGCCCGCCGCCAGCGTGAGCCGGTGGACCCGGCGATGAAGCGTATGGTGATCGCGGCGGGTGGTATTTCAGTGGCGGTGATTGGTGTGGCGTTGGTGTGGAGCGGGGTGCGGCCGCGCATGGGGTTCGGCCCGCCACCGGAAATCGCGGCCCCCACCACGCCGTTGCGGGAAGCCCCTGCCGACCCTGGCGGGTTAACCGTGCCGGGGGCAAATGAGCCGATTATGTCGGGCGCGGCCAGTTCCGGCCCGGCGACCTTAGCGCCGGACGCGCCGCAGCCAGATATCCAGCAACTGCAAGCGGTGTCTGCAAGTGTCGCACCAGCGGCGCCTGGTCCTGGTGCGGCGGGTGCAGCGCCCGCTGCGCCATCCATTGTGCCGGCCACTGCGTTACCCGTGCCGGTTGCATCGGCGCCTGCGCCCGCCGGCCCTACGCAGGTGCAATTAGCGGCAACGGCCGATTCTGCCGGGGCGCATCAGGTTTGGGCACATCTGAATGCCAAATATCCAACTTTGCTGGCGGGCAAGAAGCCGGTCTTTGTGCCAGCGATTGTGAACGGCAATAATATTTGGCGCCTCCGGGTGGGCGGTTTTGCCGACCAGCAAGCGGCGCGGGATTTCTGCGCCCAGCTTACCGCCAAGGGTGCGGCCTGCACGGTGGCTGGGTTTTGACACTACCGGTGATCATCGGTTTGGCTGGCCCTGAACTGGCCGATGATGAAGCACAATTGCTGCGCGAGTATCCGCCAAGAGGCGTGATTTTGTTTTCGCGCAACATTTCAACACCGTTCCAGGTGCGGCAATTAAACGCGATATTGCGGCAGATTTTGGCGCCGGATGCGGTGCTGATGGTGGACCAGGAAGGCGGGCGGGTGGCGAGGCTGCGCGCCCCGCACTGGCGCAATCTGCCACCGGCCGCTGCGCTGAAGACGCCGGAGGCTGCTTTGGCGCACGGCAAGGCGCTGGGCGTGATGGTAAAAGAAGCCGGTTTCACCATGACAGCCGCCCCGGTGCTGGATTTGCGCTATGAGGGGGCAAGCGATGTGGTCGGCGACCGGGCGCTTTCCCACGACCCACAGGTTGTGGCGGCCTTGGGCGCGCAAATTGCCGAGGGGATCATGGCCGCGGGCATCACGCCCATCATCAAACACATACCGGGCCATGGGCGGGCGCAAATTGACAGCCATGAGGGTCTGCCCAAGATTGCCCGGGATGCAGATCTTAGTGCCGATTTTTTTCCCTTCATTGCCAACAATAAGCTGCCCTGGGCGATGACCGCGCATATTGTGTACGAAGCGTATGATACGCTGCCCGCGACCTTATCGGCCAAGGTGATTGCCGAGATTATTCGCGGCAAAATTGGCTTTACCGGCACGTTGGTGAGTGATGATCTGGCGATGGGCGCGCTAAGCGGCACCCCGGCTGAGCGGGCGGTAGGCGCGCTGCAAGCCGGGTGTGACGTGGCCCTGTATTGCCCGGGGGACATGGCGGGCAACCGTGCCGTGCTGGAGGCGGTGGCGAATGGTCACTGAAGCTATCTCTGGCATTCTAGCCACCTTGATTGCGATAATTCTGCATGAACTGGCGCATGGGCTGGCAGCCTGGGCGTTGGGCGATAAAACCGCCAAACTGGCCGGGCGGCTGACGCTGAATCCGCTGAACCATATTGACCCGATCGGTACAGTGTTTCTGCCGATATTTTTGGTCGTCTCGCAATTGGCCACCATCGGGCGAGTGGCATTTATGTTTGGCTGGGCCAAGCCGGTGCCGGTAAACCCCATGGCGCTGCATATTGGTGGTACTTACAACCCGCGGCGGATGATGGCGATGGTGGCGATCGCCGGGCCGCTGATGAATTTTGCGCTGGCGATTATCGGGGCGCAATTGTTTTTCACGGGCTTTGCACCGGATTTTTTCCTGTATTTCATTGCAGTTAATCTGGTGCTGGGGCTGTTCAATTTGCTGCCGCTGCCGCCCATGGATGGTGGGCGCGTGGCAGTGGGGCTGTTGCCGCTCCCCGCGGCAAAATGGCTAGCGGGTATGGAAAAATACGGTATTTTTGCCGTGTTGCTAGTGCTGTTTGTGTTGCCCACTTTGCTGGGGCAGGCGGGAATCCATTTCGACCCGTTCAACGATGCGCTAAATGCGGCGCTGCCATGGGCGACTAATTTGGTTTTCCAAATGACCGGGCACACCAATGGATTCTGATGCGCTGGTATTGCAGCTAGACGGCTTTGAAGGCCCGCTGGACCTGTTGTTGGAACTGGCGCGGGCGCAGAAAGTTGATTTGGCGAAAATTTCGATACTGGCCCTGGTTGAGCAATATCTGGCGGTCATTGAGGGTGCGCGGCGGGTGCGGCTGGAATTGGCGGCCGACTGGCTGGTGATGGCGGCCTGGCTGACCTGGCTGAAATCCCGCCTGCTGGTGCCCGCCATGGGTGAACCAGAAGATGCCGAGACCGCAGCGGAAATCTTGGCAGCACGTTTGATTGATTTGCAGGCGGTGCGGGCGGCGGCGGTCTGGATGGGTAAGCGGCCACAATTGGGCTGGGATGAATTTGCCCGCGGCATACCGGAGGATTTCACCGAAACTGATCGTTCGAAATTGCGGTTGGATATGAGCAGCCTGCTTAGCGCCTACCTTGCGGCGCGGCGGCGGGCGGCGGGAAAGGTAAAGTATCGTCCAAAGCCGATGACATATTTTTCCGTACAAAACGCGCTGGAACGGCTAAAAAGGCTGCTCGGTTCGGTGCCGGACTGGTCGACGCTGGACTCTTTCTTGCCGAGTGATTTGCAGGGCGGTCTGCCGAAGCGGGCGGCGTTATCGGCCACGTTGGTGGCGGGGTTGGAGATGGCGAAGGACGGTGCAGTGAGATTGCGGCAAGAGACAGATTTTGGCCCGATTTTGGTGCAAAAGGGTAAAAATGAGCGAGACTGATATAGCGGCGACTGAAGTTGATCTGGCCCCGGCGGTGCGGCTTGCTGAAGCTTTGATTTTCGCCAGCCGGGAGCCGGTAAGCCAGCGGGCTTTGATCAATCTGCTGCCCGATGCCGTGGATGTGGATGCCGTGATGGCGGCTTTGTCAGCACATTATCAGGGGAGGGGCGTGCGGCTGGAGGCGGTGGCCGGCGGCTGGCAGTTCCGTACCGCGCCAGACCTGGCCCTTACCTTGCGCAAGGTGGTGGAGCTACCGCGCCGCCTGCCACGCGTGGCAATGGAGACGCTGGCGATTGTGGCGTATCACCAGCCGGTGACCCGTACTGAGATCGAGGAAATCCGTGGTGCCAGCCTGTCGCAGAACACCCTGGATTTGCTGCTGGAAAATGGGCTCATCACCACCAAAGGTCGGCGCGAAACGCCAGGGCGGCCGACGCTATGGGGCACCACCCCGGCGTTTCTAGCGCAGTTTGGATTGAATGATTTGCGCGATTTGCCCAAGCGTGAGGAATTGCTGATCGACCCGCAAGTGTCGCTGTCAGTGCCGTCGGCGGCGGCGGAAATGCCGCCCGAACCACAGATGGAGTCCGAACCCGATCGTGACCAGACCGCTTAAAATCACGCGGGAGACCCTGCTGGACGGGACCTTGAAGGCCCGGCAGCGTGAATACGCGCAAATCCACCCTGATATGAAATTCCGTAGCGATGCGGAAATGGCGGCTTTGCTGGAAGCGATATTAGCCGCTCATGAGATGGCGCAGGATTTATGGGTGTTTGGGTACGGCTCGCTGATTTGGAACCCCGCTTTCGAGCATGTGGAAAAGCGTGCCGCCTTATTGCGCGGCTATCATCGCAGGTTCTGCTTGCGCATGTTGATGGGCCGGGGGACGCCGGAAACGCCGGGGTTGATGCTGGCACTTGACCATGGCGGCGCCTGTAAGGGTGCGGCATTCCGGATTGCCGCGCCGAAAATCAGGCAGGAGCTGGGTTTGCTTTGGCAACGTGAGATGTTCGGAGGGGCCTATAATGCCCGCTGGGTCAATGTGACTACGAAGGATGGCCCGATCCGCGCCGTGACGTTTGTCATCAACCGTGCCCACCCACGCTATATCCCGGAGATGTCAATCGAACAAACCGCCGCCCTGATTGCTACCGGCTGTGGTGATCTGGGCACCTGCCGGGAATATCTTGAAAACACCATATCACACCTGGCCGCGATGGGGCTGCGCGATAGCGGGCTAGAGCGCATCGCCAGGGCTTTGCCGAACCGGCCGTAGGCTGCTAGCAAGCGGCGCATGTTTGGATTTTCTTGGGCAGAGATTGGTCTGATTCTGGCGGTGGCGTTGATAGCCATCGGGCCAAAGGATTTGCCGATCGCAATCAAGACCGTCACCGGGCTGATGAAGAAAGCGCGCGGCATGGCGGCAGAGTTCCAGGGCCACGTTGATGAGATGATGCGGGATGCTAATCTCTCGGAGGTAAAGACCGAGCTTAACAAGCTCCGGCGTTTTGACTTCAAAGCGGCTGCCGAGCAGACAATCGACCCGGATGGCTCGATTAAATCGGCTCTATCTGAAGCTGATTTTGGCGAAAATGCCATGCGGCCGGTGCCCAATACCATTTACAGCGCGCCGGTGGTGGACGTGACCGAGGACATGCCGGAAGCGCCGGCCTTTATTCCGCCGGATGCCGCCCGTAAGCAGCCCGTGCCGGCGTTTATTCCGCCTGGTACCAAGCGTTGGGGATATTAAATGGCTGATGTGACCCCGCCCGCCGATGAGATTCACGACAAGGAAATGCCGCTGCTGGACCATCTGGCGGAGTTGCGGACGCGGCTGATGTGGTCGGCCGTGGCGTTCGTGATTGCTTTTTTCATCTGCTACCATTTTGCGCCGGAAATTTATAATTTTTTAGCGGCGCCACTGGCCCATGCTCTGGAAGCGCGCGGCCAGAAGCCGCAATTGATTTATACCGCGCTCTATGAGGCTTTCTTTACATACATCAAGGTAGCGATGTTTGGCGCCGGGTTCCTGGCGTTTCCGGTGATTGCCTCGCAATTATGGTTGTTTATTGCGCCCGGCCTGTACCGTAAGGAAAAGCAGGCGATGCTGCCGTTTCTGGTGGCCACACCGATTCTGTTTTTTGCCGGCGGCGCCTTAGCTTATTACGTTATTTTCCCAACCGCCTGGAATTTCTTTTTGAGCTTCCAGAATACTGGGCCAGGGAGCGATATCCAGCTCGACCTGATGGCGAAGGTGAGCGATTATCTTAATTTGGTGATGAAGCTGATTTTTGCGTTTGGCTTGTCGTTTGAATTGCCGGTTTTGCTGACTTTGCTGGGCAAGGTTGGGATTATTTCCTCCGCAGGCTTAAAGAAATATCGGCGTTACGCCTATGTTGGCTGCTTTATTGTGGCGGCGATTTTAACGCCGCCTGATGTGCTGACGCAATCTGGTTTGGCTGTGCCGTTGATTTTACTTTATGAGATTTCAGTGTTCTGCGTGAAAGCCGTGGAGCCAAAGCCTGTGGATGACGTGGATGCATGATATTCGGATGATCCGCGAGGATATGGATGGATTTGATAAGGCGATGGCGCGGCGGCGGGTTGAGACATCCGCTGATGAAATTAAAAACTTTGACGATACCAGGCGGGCGGCGGTTGCGCAGTTGCAGCTATTACAGGCGAATCGCAACGCTTTGGCCAAACGCATTGGTGAAGCCAAACGCGCCAAAGCCGACACGACGGACTTGGAAGCTGAAGGAGCTAAGCTGCGCGGCTCGATGGAGCAGCTTGAGGCGGAAGTTCCGAAATTGGAAGCTGAGCTGCGCGAACGCATTTCGGTGCTACCGAATATCCTCGATGCCGATGTTCCTGATGGCCGTGATGAAGCCGACAATGTTGTTGTGAAAACATTTGGCGAGGTCAGAAATTTTAATTTCGTACCGAAGCAGCATTTTGAAATCGGCGAAGCGTTGGGGCAGATGGATTTTGCCGGTGCTGCAAAGCTGGCTGGCTCACGCTTCACGGTGCTGCGTGGCGGTTTGGCGCGGTTGGAACGCGCTCTTGGCCAGTTTATGTTGGATGTTCACACAACTGAGCATGGTTATGTAGAAACCACTGTACCGCTGTTGGTGAACGATGCCTCCATGTTTGGCACCGGCCAGTTGCCGAAATTCAAAGATGATTTGTTTCATACGGAGGATGGACGCTGGCTCATTCCAACGGCGGAGGTTTCGCTGACGAACCTTGTGGCCAATGATATTTTGGCGGCGTCCCAGCTTCCGATCCGCGTTACGGCGCTAACGCCATGTTTCCGCTCCGAGGCGGGCTCTGCCGGGCGCGACGTGCGTGGTATGTTGCGCCAGCATCAGTTTCCTAAGGTGGAGATGGTCAGTATCACACATCCCGAGACGAGTGATGGCGAGCATGAGCGGATGACGCGCTGTGCGGAGACGATCCTGGAGCGCTTGGGCCTGCCCTATCGCCGCTTGCTGCTCTGTGCGGGCGATACTGGTTTTTCCGCCGCGAAAACATTTGACCTTGAAGTTTGGTTGCCCGGGCAGGGCATGTATCGGGAAATCTCATCTTGTTCGAATACCCGCGCCTTTCAGGCGCGCCGGATGAATGCGCGTTACCGGGAGGCCGATGGCAAAACCCTTGGCTTTGTGCATACGCTCAATGGCTCTGGCGTTGCTGTGGGACGGGCCTTGATTGCCGTTTTGGAAAATTTTCAAAACGAAGACGGAACGGTTAATGTGCCGGAGATTTTGCAGCCATATATGGGCGGGAAAAAGCTGATCTCGGTTGGTTAGGTGGCTTGGTTACGATTTGTTGTAAGTCTGTAACACAATAAAAATGAGAGCAGTGGGAACGGCGTTTAATATAGCCATATAACTTGAATTGGATGGAGTTTGGCGTGGTGGAACCAAATGCAGACAGCGTTGCGAAGCCTAAAAAGCGCCTGCGCTGGCTGCTCGTCCTTATTGGTATTTTGGTGGTTGGCATATTTGCTTATTGGCGTCATCAAGGTGCCGTTGGCGGTAATCATCCGCAAGCCGCGCAAGCTGTGGGGGTGGCAAAAGTTATTTCGGGACCGATGCCTGAAGTGCTCACCGCACTTGGTACGGTAACGCCAACCGCGACCGTAACAGTTCTGCCGCAATTGAGCGGCTATCTCACGGAAGTTGCGTTCACTGAAGGTCAGAACGTCACAAAAGGTGAATTCTTAGCCCAGATCGACCCGCGGCAATATGAGGTGCAGTTGGAGCAATATAGCGCCCAGCAGGCGAAGGACAACGCTTTGTTGGCGCAGGCAAAATCTGACCTCGCGCGCTACGAGACCTTGCAGCGGCAGGATTCTATTTCAGCCCAGCAGGTGGCAGACCAGCAATTTTTAGTGTCGCAAGATGAAGCTGCGGTAAAGGTGGACCAGGCGCAAATCGACAATGCCAAGCTGGATTTGACCTATTGCCATATCGTTTCACCGGCGACAGGCAAGGTTGGATTACGTTTGGTCGATCCTGGGAACTATGTTACCTCCGGTAGCAGCACTGGCATTGCGGTGGTGACAACGATTGTTCCAATTACCGTTATTTTTAGCATTCCGCAGACCGAATTAGGTCCTGTATTGGCGCAAATACAAGCCGGTGCCACTCTCAGCGCAAGCGCCTATTCCAGCGATGATACCAGCAAGATTGCTGATGGCACGCTGACAGCTATCGATAACCAAGTGAATACCAGTACCGGTACCGTGAAGTTGCGAGCAAGTTTTGCAAATACAAACGAAGCATTGTTTCCAAATGAATTCGTGAATATCCATCTGACGGTCGCAACATTACAGAATGCGACATTGGTACCATCAACGGCTCTGCAATCTGGTGCGCCGGGCAACTATGTGTACCGGGTCAATGCAGATAAAACCGTATCAGTGCAGGTTGTGACGCCGGGCCCGACGGATGGCAAGAACACCGTCGTCACAAAAGGATTAGTGCCGGGTGATATAGTGGTCACTGATGGTGTTGATCGGCTAAGTGATGGCGCTGCGGTCACCATTGCCAGCCCTGTGTCTGCCGTGGGTGCTGGTGCGGCAAAGCACAAGCAGAAGAACAGCCAGCCGGCCGCGCAATAGTGCCGGCGTTGCCATGAATCCTTCAGAATTATTCATTCGCAGGCCTGTCGCGACATCGTTATTGATGATCGCGCTCGTGCTCGTTGGCCTGCTGGCGTATAAGTTCCTGCCTATTTCGGCCTTGCCGGATGTCGATTACCCAACCATTCAGGTACAGACTTTTTATCCGGGTGCCAGCCCGGATGTTATCACATCTTCCATTACCGCGCCGTTGGAGCGGCAGTTGGGCCAGATGGAGGGGCTAGATCAAATGACATCGGCGAGTTCCGCTGGTGCCTCAGTGATCACATTGCAATTTAATTTATCGCTCAGCCTTGATATTGCTGAGCAAGAGGTGCAGGCCGCGCTGAACGCGGCGGGAAATTTACTCCCAAGTGATCTGCCTGCGCCGCCAATTTACGCCAAAGTGAACCCGGCAAATGCACCGATCCTGACTCTGGCAATTACGTCAAAAACGCTTGCGTTGACCGATTTGGAATCCCTCGCAGATTCTGAATTAAGCTCAAAAATATCGGAAATTTCCGGCGTGGGGCTGGTGACCATCAGCGGTGGTAATCAGCCATCCGTGCGGGTGCAGGTGAACCCGTTGGTATTAGCCTCGTATGGGCTGAGTATCGATAATATCCGCACAATCATCAATAATCTGAATGTGAATACACCGAAGGGAAGTTTTTCCGGACCGAGCCAAACCTACACGATTAATGCGAACGACCAGATTACCGATGCGTCGCAATATAATAATCTCGTGATTGCGTATAAAAATGGCGCCCCTGTGTATTTGCGTGATGTTGCCAAGGTCATTTCAGCACCCCAAAATACCGAGCTGGGTGCTTGGAGTAATCGTACGTCGGCGATTATTTTAAATGTTGATCGCCAGCCAAATGCCAATGTTATCCAGACTGTTGATGCCATCCAGGCTAAGTTAAAAATCCTTGCCGCTGGTCTGCCGGCAGCGATGCACGTAACGGTTGTCTCAGATGGCACTTCATCGATCCGCGCGTCAGTGTCCGATGCTGAATTTGAGCTGCTGCTGAGCATTGGGCTTGTGGTGCTGGTGATTTTTGTGTTTTTGCGCAATCTGCGTGCCACAATTATCCCGAGCATTTCTGTGCCGGTTTCGCTGATCGGCACACTTGCCGTGATGTATCTATATGGATTCTCGATTGATAATTTGTCGTTGATGGCTCTGATTATTGCCACCGGCTTTGTGGTAGATGATTCGATCGTGATGATCGAGAACGTATCTCGTTATATCGAAATGGGTGACGCGCCGTTTGATGCGGCGCTGAAAGGCGCAGGGCAGATTGCATTCACCATCATTTCGCTGACAATCTCGTTAATTGCAGTATTGATACCGCTGTTATTTATGGGCGATGTGGTGGGGCGTTTATTCAGCGAATTTGCCGTCACACTCGCTGTCACGATCATGATCTCGGCGATCGTGGCACTCACGCTGGTGCCGACGCTGTGCGCAAAGATATTAAAAAGTAAGCAAGATCAGCATCCCAATAAGTTTGAGATGAAAAGCGAGGCGCTGTTTAACAAGCTTATCGCAAGCTATGGCCGCGGCTTAAACTGGGTATTGTCGCATGTTAAACTAACGCTGATTGTAGCGCTTACCACTCTGCTGCTGACTATATTGATGTATGTTTATATTCCAAAGGGCTTCTTTCCGGTCCAGGATAATGGCGTGATTCAAGGGATAACCCAAGCGGCACAATCAACTTCCTACAGTGCGATGGCGCAACACCAGCAGGAATTAGCTGATATCATCCTGAAGGATCCGGATGTTGTAAGCCTGACATCGTATATCGGAATCGATGGGCAAAATAATACCCTCAATCAGGGTCGATTTCTGATAAATCTGAAACCAGAAAAACAACGCACCGCATCAGCGAGTGAGATTATTGTCCGATTGAAACAGGAAGTCGCCGGTATTCCCGGTATCAAGCTGTATATGCAGCCGGTACAGAGCCTCACATTAAATACGGTGGTGAGCCCAACGCAGTATCAGTTTTCGCTTGAGGACATTAACCAGTCAGACTTCACAAAATACGTGCCGCTCTTGATGGATAAATTAAAGACGATTCCACAATTGACAGATCTGGCCTCTGATCTTGAGAATAGTGGGCTCTCAGTGTTTATTAATATTAATCGTCAAAGTGCCGCACAATACGGCATTACCCCGGCAACGGTCGATAGTGCTTTGTACGATGCATTCGGCCAGCGCATTGTTTCGACCATTTTTACCCAGACCAACCAATATCGCGTGATCATCTCGGTTGACCCGACGATGGCAGATGGGCTGGCTGCCTTGCAGCATATTTACCTGCCCTCTTCGTCCTCTGGTGGTGGGCAGGTACCACTGAGTTCGATTGCAACATTCACGGTGCAGACAGAACCGCTGGTGATTGCGCATTTTGGGCAATTCCCAGCCACCACAATATCATTTAACCTTACCCCTGGTGCATCGCTGGGTGCGGCGGTGAATGCGATTACAGCCGCGGAAAAGAGCCTTAATTTCCCGCCCCAGATTACCACAACGTTTCAAGGTGCTGCGCTCGCGTTTCAGTCCTCGCTCTCCAACGAGGTGTTTCTGGTACTAGCAGCTCTGATCGCCGTCTATATCGTTTTAGGCGTACTCTATGAGAGTTTTGTTCATCCGGTGACCATTCTCTCCACATTACCATCCGCTGGCATTGGTGCGTTGTTATTCTTGTGGATTGCTGGCGATGGGTTGGATGTGATCGGCATTATTGGCATTGTGCTGTTGATCGGCATTGTTAAAAAAAATGCCATTATGATGATTGATTTTGCGCTGCATGCCGAGCGCAATGAAGGCAAGTCGCCACGCGATGCGATTTACGAAGCCTGCTTATTGCGCTTCCGGCCGATTTTAATGACAACGGTGGCCGCTATGTTAGCGGCAGTCCCGCTCTGGCTGGGGGGCGGGCAGGGGGCTGAGTTACGCGCGCCGCTGGGTCTCGCGATCATTGGGGGATTGATGGTGAGCCAGGTGCTGACCTTGTTCACCACGCCGGTGATTTATGTCGCGTTTGACAGGCTTGCCTCGCGCTTGAAGCGGCGTGTTGCATGAATATCAGCGCGATTTTTATTAAGCGACCGGTTGCCACCACGCTGCTGACGGTCGGGATCGCGCTCAGCGGTGCATTGGCTTTTTTTAAACTGCCGGTCGCGCCGCTGCCAAGTATTTCGTTCCCAACCATTCAGGTCGCGGCCAATCAGGCTGGTGCCAGTCCGAATACGATGGCAACATCCGTGGCTGGACCTTTGGAAAGACATTTGGGGGTTATTTCCGGCCTGACGGAAATGACTTCCCAGAGCGGTGTGGGTTCTACGCGTATCACGCTGCAATTTGGGCTTAACCGAGATATAGATGGTGCGGCTCGCGACGTAGAAGCGGCGATCCAGGCGGCGCGCGCCGACTTGCCAAGCACGCTGCGCGCAAACCCTACCTACGAAAAGGTGAATCCGACCGACGCACCGATTATTATTTTAGCGCTCACCTCTAAAACACTCACACCCGGTCAATTATACGATTCGGCTGATACAATTTTGCAGCAGCAATTCTCGCAAGTGGACGGGGTGGGGCAGGTTGAACTGGGCGGCTCTGCCTTGCCGGCTGTGCGGGTTGACTTGCAGCCAGGACCATTGAATAAATATGGTATCGGTCTAGAAGATGTCCGGGCTGCGTTGGCGGCCACCAATGCCGACAGCCCGAAGGGTTATATTAACGCTGGTACGGAGCGTTTTCAGCTTTATACCAACGACCAGGCCACGGTCGCCGATCAATATCGTAACCTGATTATTGCTTACCGCAATGGTGCAGCGGTGCGGCTGAGCGATGTTGCGGACATCACGAATTCTGTTGAAAACATCAACAACGCGGGTATTTTTAATGGGCAGCGCGCGGTTCTGGTAATTGTGCATCCAAGCCCGTCAGCCAATGTGATCCAAACGGTTGACCAAATACGGGCGATGCTGCCGCGGCTAGCGGCTGCGTTGCCGCCGAGTATTCATATGCAGGTAGCCCTTGACCGTTCTCAATCGATCAGGGCGGCTTTGGCGGATACGGAGCGAACGCTGTTTATTGCGGTGCTGCTCGTGGTTGGCGTAGTATTTGTGTTTTTACGTTCCGGTCGTGCAACACTAATCCCCGGCATAGCTGTGCCGGTTTCCATTGTTGGCACCTTTGGGCCGATGTATCTGCTGGGTTTCAGTATTGATAACTTATCCCTGATGGCCCTGACCATTGCGACCGGCTTTGTGGTAGATGACGCAGTGGTGGTGGTGGAGAATACGCAACGGCACCTTGAAGACGGGATGGAGCCTTTGGCGGCTGCCTTGCGCGGCAGTGCAGAGGTGAGTTTCACGGTGCTTTCGATGAGCCTGTCATTGATTGCCGTTTTTCTACCGATTTTGCTGATGCCTGGCATATTAGGCAGGGTATTTCAAGAATTTTCCGAAACATTGGCGATCACCATCCTGATCTCTCTGTTCATTTCGTTGACCACCACGCCAATGTTGTGCGCGATGTTTTTACGGCATGATACGGCACCAAAGAAGCCGCCGGGGCGCGTTATTAGGTGGCTGGAAGGTGGTTTTAAGTGGCTGCAAGGACATTATGAAACATCCCTGACCTGGGCGTTACGGCATGCGCGGCTTGTTGGCGTTACGCTAATTTTAACTGTTTGCCTGAATATATTTTTATTCGTGGTGGTGCCAAAGGGGTTTTTCCCGGAGCAGGATACCGGCTTGGTGATCGGCAATATTAGGGCTGACCAAGGTATTTCTTTTGCCCGCATGAGCAAGAAGCTAACCGAGCTTGAAGCGATCGTGCAGCATGACCCAGGGGTGGCAACAGTTTCAGGCTACACAGGTGGGCGTGCCACCAATTCGGGATTTATGTTCATCCAGCTAAAACCACTCTCGGAACGCAAGGTCTCCGCCACCGCCATCGTTGCCAGATTACGTAAACCATTGGCGGCAATTGCTGGTGCCGATACATTTCTGGTGCCAGCACAAGATTTGCGCGCGGGGGGCCGCCCCAGTAATGCGGAGTATCAATATACGTTGCTCTGCGATGATAGTGCCACTTTATATACCTGGGTCCCAAAAATCGTTGCAGCCTTGCGGCGGGATAAGGCTCTGTTGGATGTGAATTCTGATTTGCAGCAGGGTGGTTTGGAGACCGAGATCACCATCAACCGAACGGTCGCGTCGGCTTACAATATTAGCCCGGCGCAAATTGATAATACACTTTATGATGCCTACGGTCAGCGATCGGTCTCGACGATTTACAACCCGCTGAACCAGTATGAGGTGATTATGGAGTTGGCGCCGCAATATTTGCAGACGCCTGACATGCTCAAGCAGATTTATATAAGTACCTCGGGTGGCGCGGCAAGCGGTACATCCCAGACAAATTTTCCGGCTGGTACGGTGAGTTCCGCGAGCGCTGTGAGTAACCAAGCCAGCGCTGTAACCACCGTGGCGTTGGATTCTGCCACCAATAAAGCGATTAATTCGATTGCCAGCAGCGGCAAGTCGAACGCATCGAGCGGCACGGCGCTTAGTACCAACCCGGAAACTATGGTGCCGTTAGCAGCTTTGGCGACGTATCAACAAGGCACCACACCGGTTGCGGTCAATCATCAGGGCGGGCAGCTTGCGGCAACCATTTCCTTTAGCCTACCTGCGAATGTGGCGTTGGGCACGGCGGCAGCAGAAATTCAAAAAACGATGAGTAACATTGATGTTCCGGTCTCGATCCAAGGCAGTTTTGCCGGCACTGCGGCGGCATTTCAGTCTTCGCTCGGGGCTGAGCCTTTATTGATTTTAGCAGCATTGGCGGCGGTTTATATTGTGCTGGGGGTTTTGTATGAAAGCACGGTTCATCCACTAACGATTATTTCCACCATTCCTTCCGCCGGTATTGGCGCGCTGTTGATTTTGCTGATTGCCAATATGCCTCTGACCATTATAGCGCTGATTGGCATGATCCTGCTGATTGGCATTGTAAAAAAGAATGCAATTTTGATGATCGATTTTGCGTTACAATTAGAGCGCAGTGAAAAATATACCTCTGAGCAAGCGATTTTTAAAGCGGCGGTGCTGCGTTTCCGCCCAATTATGATGACAAGCTTTGCCGCCATGTTCGGCGCCCTGCCGCTGGCGATTGCGCTAGGGCAGGGCGCATCGCTACGCCAACCGCTCGGGATTACCATTATCGGTGGTCTGCTCGTAAGCCAGGTGCTGACACTCTACACCACGCCGGTGGTTTATTTGTTCCTTGATCGTTGGGGCAAAACGCCACAAACCGCACCGCGGGCTGTTCGATTAATGGGGGCTGAATGAGGCGAATTCTCACGCTAGCGTTTAGCACGGTACTCACCGGCTGCATGGTGGGGCCTGATTATCATCAGCCTGCGATGAGCGTGCCCGCCGGCTACAAGGAAGCGCCTGGCTGGGTTCAAGCGCAGCCCGCTGATGCGGCGCCGAAGGGGCCTTGGTGGCAGGTCTATAATGATGCAGAGCTGAATAAGCTGGAGCCGCTGGTGGCGGTAAACAACCAGACCTTGGCGGCGGATTACGCGGCGTTTGAACAGGCCGAAGCAATTACCGATGAGGTGCGCGGCGGGCTTTTCCCGACGATTGGTCTGACCAGCAGCGCCACACGCGCGGGTAATGGCGGTGGCGGGTCTTCAGGGAGCATTGGTGGGGCTAGTAATGGCCCGAAGACCAGCGGCACGTTTGAAGGCAGCGTTAGCTGGTCGCCCGATATTTGGGGCAAAATCCGCCGCCAACTGGAAGCGGATCGGGCGGCAGCCCAAGTGAGCGCTGCTGACCTCGCCAATGCCACTTTGTCTGAACAGGCGCTGTTGGCGACAGATTATGTGGATTTGCGGGGTTCTGATTCCATCATCGCGCTGCTCACGCAAACCGTGGCGGCCTATCAGCGTAGTCTGCAAATTGCGCAAAACCAGTTCAATGCCGGGGTTGCAACGCCGCTTGATGTGATTACCGCCCGGACGCAGTTGGAAGGGGCGCAGGCGCAGTTGATCAGCGCGGGGGAAGCGCGCGCGCAATATGAGCATGCGATTGCTGTGTTGGTGGGTCATGCGCCGGCGGATTTATCGCTGCCGGCGGGGGCACAGATTGCAGCGGTCCCTGAAATTCCTGTCGGGGTGCCCTCCGTTTTGCTGCAACGGCGGCCAGATATTGCCGCAGCCGAGCGTTTAATGGCGGAAAATAATGCGCAAATCGGGGTAGCCGAGGCGGCTTTTTATCCTACCATCAGCCTGACCGCGCTGGGTGGCTATTCGGCCAACCCAATTTCCGGGCTGTTTTCTGTCAGCAATGCGTTGTGGTCGTTGGGCAGCAATGTCAGTGAGACATTGTTTGACGGTGGTACCCGCAGTGCCACGGTGGCGGCAGCAAAATTTGGTTACCAGCAAAGCGTGGCCACCTACCGCCAAACGGTATTGACGGCGTTTCAGCAGGTTGAAGATGGACTTTCAGATTTGCGAATTTTGGCGCAGCAGGCCGTAGTGGAGCAGGCGGCGGTGAGCGATGCCGGGCGGGCTGTGCAGATTGCCTTAAATGAATACCAGGCTGGTACCCAGGCTTACACCACGGTGGTAACGGCGCAGGCAACCTATTTCTCAGACCAGCAAACCGCTTTAAACGTGCAACAGAGCCGTTTGCTCGCAAGTATTGCGTTGATTCAAGCCCTTGGCGGTGGGTGGCAGCTAAGCGATTTGCCACAATAGGATTGTACTGGCGTATCTGTTGAAAATTCTGTATAGAACGCGGACGGCGCTTTTCGTTTCTGGTTGTTACGTGCTTTCTGGCTATCTGCCCTCGGCGCTTCCTGACAATTGAAGAGTTTTTCGGCCCGCGCGTTTGCGGGTTGCTGTTGTTTAGGAGATGCGACATGGCATCAGGTACAGTGAAGTGGTTTAACGCAACTAAGGGCTATGGTTTCATTCAGCCCGACGATGGTTCGAAAGATGTATTCGTGCATATTTCGGCTGTT
Organism: Acidocella sp. 20-57-95; assembly: GCA_002255575.1. Lineage (GTDB taxonomy): Bacteria > Pseudomonadota > Alphaproteobacteria > Acetobacterales > Acetobacteraceae > Acidocella. Next base: position 41,690 of record NCAT01000006.1, on the reverse strand, counting down.
GAGCGTTCCAGCCTTGGTACCCTCAATGAGGGCCAGAAGATCCGTTATGAAATCCAGAGCGGCCAGCAAGGCAAGCTTTCGGCGGAAAACCTGCAAGCCGGCTAATCGCCGCCTTCGGGTACAAAAAAAGGCGTCGCAGCAATGCGGCGCCTTTTTTTGACCGCCGCTTATTTGATTAAAAAACAGGCAAGATGAATTAAGTTGCAATTTTGCCACAGGATGAGAGTTTTTCGATTTCTTGTCGTGATTATCTCGCACCGCCTGCTCAATATGTTAGCGTTGTCTATGGTATTACCTTGGAGTCAGACATGAAGTTCCGTCTTTTGCTCGCCGCGGCTACCTGCCTTGCACTGCCTGTTGTTGCCAATGCTCAGCCTGTAACAGGGCCCTATATTGGCCTGGGGGCAGGGACCAGCATCGAACTTTCATCCAATAATTCTCTAAACTTCTCTCCAGTGCCCGGTGTTGATATCAACATATCTTCCCATAACAACTACCGGCCTTCTTACGCGGGCGTTGGGTATTTGGGCTACGGATTCGGTAATGGTTTCCGGGTTCAGCTGGATGGGGATTTTATCCGCAACACGCGTGCCACCGGCAATCTGAGCGCGACGATTACTCAAGGCACTCAGTCTTTTTCATCAGGCCAATCGGGCAACGTGAAGGCAGCCGGAGGCGAAGATAAATACGGCCCGATGGTGAATGTTCTTTACGATTTCTCGGTTGGTTTGCCGGTCTACCCTTATGTCGGCGCTGGTGTCGGTTATCAGTGGGTTGAATACAACTCAGCTTTCAAAGTTCCGCTGGCGAATGGCGTTACAGTCGGAGGCACAAAAGCCAGTTTTGCGTATGACATAATAGCAGGTGTTAGCTATCCGTTACCGGCCATGCCGCAACTTTCACTCACAGCTGAATATCGGTTCATGCAGCTAACAGAGAGCCGCAATTATAATTTAAATTTTCCAACTAGTTTTTTGCGCTCTAGGTTCCCGACAAAGGTTAAGGTTGGCCAGGAATCGTCACACACATTCCTTGTTGGGCTCCGTTATTCGTTGTTTGCACCGCCACCAATGGCTCCGGCCCCGGCTGCCGCCCCAGTTGCGGCCCCAGCGCCGGCTCCGGCCAAAACCTACCTGGTGTTCTTTGACTGGGATAAATACAACCTCACCCCGCGTGCCACGCAGGTGATCGCAGAAGCCGCGTCTGATTCGAAGACCACCAAGGTCACTAAGATCACGGTGTCTGGGTATACCGATACGTCTGGCACGGCCACGTATAACCAGGCTCTGTCGGTTCGCCGTGCTAAGGCCGTCGCTGTCAAGCTGATGGCGGACGGGGTTCCGGCCTCCGAAATCTCGATCTTCGCCTACGGTGAAACGCATCTGCTGGTGCCAACCGGCCCAGGTGTGCGTGAGCCGCAGAACCGCCGCGTTGAGATTGTGCTGAACTAAGGCATCTGCTGCTTAAACCACGGAAACCCCGGCGGGAGACTGCCGGGGATTTATTATTTTTCCTGAATTTCTGCATTTGGCGCTTGCGATACCATTCTCTATTAGCAATAAGTCCTTCATAAAGTTATAGTCCTACCAGGAGCCCTCTCATGAAGCTGCGCCTTGCCTTAGCTGCTGCGACTTGCGTGTCACTGCCTGTCGTTGCGAACGCCCAGCCGGTCACCGGTGTTTTCGTGGGTTTGCAAGCGGGCACTACGCTTGAAAATTCGGTTGCTGTGAATGGCACGATTGGCGGATATTCGGCTTCTGGGCGGTTCGGTTATCGCCCCGGCTATACGGGTATCGGCACAATTGGCTACGGGTTTGGCGATGGTTTTCGGGTGCAGGTCGATGTGGATTACATCCACAACACCCCATCTAAGGTTACCTCGGCTTATCCGAGCCTTAAGCTGGGGCGGTACGACAATAAATTCGGCCCGATGGTGAATTTGGTTTACGACATTCCGGTCGGGTTGCCGGTTTTCCCTTATCTCGGCGGTGGCGTGGGCTACCAATTCTACAATTCTGATTACCGCGCCGTACCGACTGGCCTTCAGCCTGCCTCTGGTAGCCTTACTTCCGGCAGCTTTGCGTATGACCTGATCGCCGGTGCAGCCTATCCGGTTGCGGCGCTCCCCGGCCTGTCACTCACGGCTGAATATCGTTTTATGCAGTTAACCAGCTCTGAAAACGCGAAATTCAGCGTCACGGGTGGTTTCCCGCCCGGGTCTGCCGTGCCTGGTAGCGGCAAGTTTGGCCAGGAATCGCTGCATACATTTACGGTTGGTGCCCGTTATGCATTTGGCGTTGCTGCCCCGGTGGCGCCGCCGTTGGCCGCTACGCCCGCGGCTGCCCCGGCGCCGGCGCCAGCCAAAACGTATCTGGTGTTCTTCGACTGGGATAAGGCGACTCTAACATCGCGCGCGCAGCAGGTGATTGCGGAAGCCGCGATCGACAGCCAGGCGGTGAAGACCACGGTCATCAGCGTGTCCGGCTATACTGATACATCGGGCACCCCGACCTATAATCAGGGGCTCTCGCTGCGCCGTGCCAAAGCGGTGGCGGCTCAGTTAATGACTGATGGTGTTCCGGCCGCAGAAATTGCGATACACGCCTTTGGCGAGACGCATTTACTAGTGCCAACCGGCCCGGGCGTGCGCGAGCCGCAGAATCGCCGGGTTGAGATCATCGTGAAGTAATCCAGCGTTCAACGTCCTTAAAACCCCGGCAGGCGACTGTCGGGGTTTTTTATGCGCCAAATCTTTCAGACAAGCGTGACGCGCGCTTTGGCTTGCCGCGCAGCGCGCGCTCATCTCAACCGATCACAGACCCTAGCAACGGCGCGGGCCGGGGTGGTACAAGCGATAAGTTTTGATATTTATGAGGTTGTGCGTTGGCTGGGCATTCGCAGTTTAAGAATATTATGCATCGCAAAGGCGCGCAGGATGCCAAGCGCGCCCGGATTTTTGCGAAAATTATTCGGGAAATCACGGTTTCGGCCAAGGAAGGCCTGCCCGACCCGGCGGCGAACCCAAGGTTGCGTTCGGCCATAGCGGCGGCGTTGAAAGCTAATATGACGCGCGACACGATTGACCGCGCGATTAAGAAAGCGAGCTCGGCGGCGGCGGGCGATAATTATGAGGCGGTGCGCTATGAGGGCTACGGGCCGGGCGGCGTGGCGGTGATTGTGGAAGCGCTAACAGATAATCGCAACCGTACCGCACCTGTAATCCGGGCGGCTTTCAGTAAATCAGGTGGCGCGATGGGGGAGACCAATTCGGTTTCCTTCATGTTCAACCGCCTCGGCGTGGTGCGGTATGAGGCGAAGGCGGCAACTGCGGATGCCATGCTGGAGGCTGCGATTGACGCCGGTGCGGATGACGTGGTGAGCGATGCGGAGACGCACGAAATCACCGTGAGCGTGGAAGGCTTTTTTGCTGTGCGCGATGCGCTGGAGCAGAAATTTGGCACCCCCCAGGAGGCCAAAATTGAGTGGCGGCCGAACCTGACGGTGCCACTCGATGAGGATAAAGCCAGATCTGTGCTGAAGCTTTTGGATGTTCTGGAAGATGATGATGACGTGCAGAACGTGTATGCCAACTTCGAAATTCCGGAAGATGTCATGCAGAAACTCTCGGCCTGATGGTGCGTTTGCTGGGCCTTGATCCGGGCTTGCGGTTTACCGGGTGGGGGATTGTGGAGTCCGACGGCAACCGGCTGCGGCATGTGGCCGACGGGGTGATTGCAACCGATGCGACTGAAAATGTGCCGTTGCGCTTGAAGGCTTTGGATGACGCGCTGGCGATATTGCTGGAAAACTTCCAGCCCGATGAAGCGGCGGTTGAGGAGACCTATGTGAACCGGGATGCCACCGCAACGCTGAAGCTGGGTTATGCGCGTGGCGTGGTATTGCTGGCACCAGCGCGGCGGGGGATTCCGGTATTTGAATATGGCGCCAAGACAGTGAAATTATCGGTGGTGGGCACCGGTAATGCCGATAAAACCCAGGTGGGGCTGATGGTGCGCAGGCTGCTGCCTGGTGCCACCTTGAAGCGCGCGGATGCGGCGGATGCGCTGGCGGTGGCGATTTGCCATGCCCACCGGCGGGCCAGCCTGAGCCAGTGGAAGCAGCCGGCATGATTGCAAAGCTGCGTGGCGTTATCGATGCGATTGAAGACGGCAAATGCATCATTGATGTCAATGGTGTGGGCTATTTGGTGTTTTGTTCCGGCCGCACTTTGGCGGCTTTACCGAACCCGCCTGCCATAGCGTCTCTGTTGATTGAAACGCAGGTTCGGGAAGATGCGATTTCTCTCTACGGGTTCAGTAACAGTGCCGAGCGTGATTGGTTTCGGTTATTGACCACCGTGCAGGGCGTGGGCGCGAAGGTGGCGTTGGGCTTACTCTCAGCGCTTTCGCCCGACCAGTTAATTGCGGCCATTGCGACGGGGGATCGGGCGGCGCTGACGAAATCTCCTGGTGTGGGGCCGAAGCTTGCGGTGCGGCTGCTCTCAGAATTGCGCGAGAAGGCGGTTGCGATGCCGGGTGGCGGTGGGGCAGGGATCGTGTTTAGCGCGTCGTTGCCGGCGGCCAGTAACGCGGCGGATGCGCTCTCGGCCTTGCAGAATCTTGGCTACCGGCGGGCGGAAGCGGAAGCGGCGTTGGCGCGTTCGGTCGCTGAGCTGGGGGATGACGCACCGCTTGATGTGCTAATCCGGGCTGGATTGAAGGCATTGGCGAAATGAGTGGTGCGGACGACCGGATTCTATCCGGCGAAAAATCCTGGGACGATAATGCCGAAGCCTCGCTGCGCCCGGAGTCGCTCGATGATTTCACCGGCCAGCAGGCCAGCCGCGAGAATTTGAAAGTATTTGTTGCCGCCGCAAAATCACGCGGCGAGGCGTTGGACCATGTGTTGCTGCACGGCCCGCCGGGGTTGGGTAAAACCACGCTGGCGCAGATTGTGGCGCGCGAAATGGGGGTGGGGTTCCGTGCGACCTCGGGCCCGGTGATTCAAAAATCTGGTGATCTGGCCGCCATTTTGACTAATTTGAACCCTAAGGATGTGCTGTTCATCGATGAAATTCATCGCCTGCAGCCCGCGATTGAGGAAATTTTGTATCCGGCGATGGAGGATTTCCAGCTTGATCTGATCATCGGCGAAGGCCCTGGCGCCCGCACGGTGCGGATTGATTTGCCGCCTTTCACCCTGGTTGGCGCCACCACGCGCTCGGGTTTGCTTGCCACACCGTTGCGGGATCGGTTTGGGATTCCGCTTAGGTTAGTATTTTACACCACCGCCGAGCTCACCAAAATCGTCGCGCGGTTGGCGGGTAAGTTGGCTATGAACCTGACCCATGAAGGGGCCACGGAGATCGCGCGCCGGGCGCGTGGCACGCCGCGTATTGCCGGGCGGCTGACGCGCCGGATTCGGGATTTTGCTCTGGTGGCGGGAACCGAGGTGATTGGCGCCAAGGAAGCGGACGCCGCGCTCACGAAGCTAGATGTGGACCAGCAAGGGTTGGATGCCATGGACCGGCGCTATTTGAAGCGTCTGGCGGAGCATCACGGTGGCGGCCCTGTTGGCGTTGAAACGCTGGCGGCGGCTCTGGCGGAAGCGCGGGATACGCTGGAAGACGTGGTCGAGCCATATTTGATCCAGGAAGGGTTTCTGGTCCGCACCAGCCGCGGGCGGATGTTGGGCGACCCTGGCTGGAGGCATCTCGGCCTGAAGCCGCCACAAAAAAGCCCCTCTCAAGGGGACTTATTAGGCGATGTCGAATGAGCAGCCCGTTTATCTTCAAGCTTCGCATTTACATCGAGGACACCGATGCCGGCGGCATTGTGTATTACGCCAATTATCTGCGCTTTGCCGAACGCGCCCGCACCGAAGCCATGCGCGCACTGGGCGTGCCCCATTCCGAGATGATCGCCCAGCATGGCCGCATGTTTGTGGTGCACCGCATCAATCTGGTCTATCAGCGCCCGGCACGGCTGGATGACGAGATTATGGTGAAGACATTTATTCTCACAATAAGTGGCGCTTCCTTACAACTTCGTCAGGAATTTTGGCGAGACAACGACTCTCTGGGCGTGCTTGAGGTGTCGCTTGGCTGCGTCAGCCGTGATACTGGGCGGGCCGCACGGATTCCGGCAGAATCGTTGGCTGGCCTGCGGGCTGGGCTCGAATAGAGATAGAGGAAGGGGTTTTTTAGTGGATCAGGCGGTTAGTACGGCAGCAATGGCTGCGCCTTCAGCAAATCTGTCGCTCTGGGGCTTGTTCCTCGAAGCCGACATTGTGGTGAAGCTGGTGATGCTTATTTTGCTGTTGGCCAGTGTCTGGGTCTGGGCGATCATCATTGAAAAAACCATCACGCTCAAGCGCGTGACCAAGGATGCCAACCAGTTCGAGGACCATTTCTGGTCCGGTGGCAGCTTAGATGATTTGTATGATCGTGAAGGCGCTGACCCCACCCACCCGATGGCGGCAATTTTTGGCGCCGCAATGGCCGAATGGCGCCGCACGGTGCGGATTGCCGGTGTTGATATTGGCCGCACCGCCGTGCGTGAACGGGTGGACCGGGCGATGAATGTTACCCTCACCCGTGAGATGGAACGGCTGGAACAGCATATGATCTTTCTGGCTTCGGTAGGCTCGACCGCGCCCTTTATTGGTTTGTTCGGTACCGTTTGGGGCATTATGCATTCATTCTCGGCAATTGCCGCGATGCATAATACCGACCTTGCAGTGGTGGCCCCCGGCATTGCTGAAGCGTTATTCGCCACCGCCATCGGCTTGGTAGCCGCTATTCCGGCGGTGCTGGCCTATAATTCGATCAGCAACCGGCTGTCGCGCTTTGCCGACAGGCTGGAGGGGTTTGGCACCGAATTCAGCGCCATTCTCTCCCGCCAAACCGAGGAGAAGGCTTAAATGGCCGGCGGCATGATTGGCGGCAAAGGCAAAGGCCGGGGCCGCTACCGGCCGATGGCGGAAATCAACGTTACACCCTTGGTGGACGTGATGCTGGTGCTGCTGATCGTGTTCATGATCACGGCCCCTATGATCACCTCTGGCGTGAATGTGAATTTGCCGCAGGCCAATGCCAAGCCGGTCAATTCTGATTCTACGCCGATTACCATTACTGTGAATGCGCAGAACCAGATTTTCCTGCAGAATTCGCAGGTTCAAATTGATAACCTGGTTGCGACTCTGCAGCAGATTTCAAAGAATAATCAGGACCAGCGGATTTTCGTGCGGGGCGATCAGGCTGTGCCGTATGGTGACATGCTGCAAGTGATGGCGACCATCACGCAGGGCGGCTTTACCAAAGTGGCATTGCTGGCGCAGCAGCCAGGTTCTGCACCGCCGCCTGCCTCGGGAAAATAGGCTGACGGAAGCTGCATATTATGGATAGGGCTATGCGCCGCAGCGCCATGATCTCCTTCGCGATTCACGCGCTCCTGATTGCAGCGGCGTTGATCGTGCTGCCGACCAAGCCGTTGGATACGGCGGCGGATGATGAGGTGAGCGTGGATTTTGTTGGCCCCGCCCAGCCGCAGCAAGCCAAAGCACCGGGGAAGGTGGCAGCGCCGGCGGATACGCCGACAGTCAGCAACGCCAATATGGCCGAAAAGCAACCAAAGCCGCAGCCAATTGTTGCCCCGCCGCCGCCACCGCCACCGCCACCACCTGCACCTGAGACCACGCCAAAGCTGCCGACCCCGCCGGCACCAGCGCCACCGCCACCACCGCCGACCGAAAGCCCGGATGCGGCGCAAGCGCCGCCGCCACCGCCGCCGCCACCGCCGCAGAAAACCACCTCGACGATGGTGCAACCAAAGATCCCTCTGCCGCCGGCGGTGCAGCCACCAGCCCCGGCACAGAGCCCGACGCATCAGCCGCAGATAACGAAAAATCCGGCACCGCTCAGTCAATCTGTGCTGAACACGCTGGAAAAGCTGGAGGCCCTGCAAAAGCAGGACACCCCGCCGACGGCCAAATATAACCCCGACCAAGGTGGCGCGCCGAATGGCGGCGGCAGCCCGAACAGCACCGCCAATTCCAGGCTCTCCGGCGCTGACCGTGGTGCGATTGGCGAGCATGTGCGGCCGTGTTGGAACATCGATGCTGGGGCGCCTGGGGTTTCCACGTTCAGTGTGCATTTGTTGGTGCAAACCGATGGCACCGGCACGGTCCGTAACGCGCAAATTGCCGAACAGGACCAATCGCGCATGAGCGACCCCATTTACGCAGCCTACGCGCAACGCGCTATCAGCGCTGTCATGAACGTGCAATGCGCAACCTTGCCTTTGCCATCATATATGCTTGGCAAAAACCAAACCTTTATTTTCAATTTCAGCCCGTAACCTAGCCAGAGGTATTCGCATGAACATGACCCAACGCTTGCTCTCGCTCTCCCGCCGTGGCCTGCTTGGCACCGGGGCCGCCGGGCTGATGCTGCCCAGCCTGGCCCAGGCACAGTCGGTCCTGGGGGGGGGCGGTGGACCGGCACCGTCCGGCAGCGCGGATAATGGTCCGGCCATCAATGTCTCGCACGCGTCAAACGCGCCGATCCCCATTGCGATCCCTGTAATCGGTGATCCAACCGGCGCGCCTTCGGGTATCGGGGCGCAAATCACCCAGGTGATCAGCGATGATCTGGGGCATTCGGGTTTGTTCCGCCCGATCGACCCGTCCAGCTTCGTACCCAATTCTATCGTAAACGGGGTGCCGGTTTGGCAGAACTGGAATATTTTAGGAGCGGCGGCGCTGATTACCGGCGATGTGGCGGATGCCGGGGGCGGCCAGTTGCGGGTGGAATTCCGGCTGTGGAGCATCACCCAGCAACAACAGGTACAGGGTACCGCCTACACCACTACGCCGGAAAACTGGCGCCGGATCGCTCATATTATCGCAGACGTGGTGTACAAGCAGTTGATCGGTGAAAACGGCTATTTTGACTCTCGCGTGGCTTACATCTCGGAGGCCGGGCCCGTGACCAGCCCGGTTCGCCGCCTGGCTGTGATGGATTATGATGGTGCGAATAATCAGTTTCTCACCAGTGGCGCGGCCATGGCGCTGTCCCCGCAATTCAACCCAACCCGCCAGCAATTGGCGTTTGTCAGCTTCCAGAACAACCAGCCACGGGTGTATCTATTTGACCTGCAGACCGGACGCCAATCCTTGGTCGGCAGCTTTGGTGAAATGACCATCGGGCCGAAATTTTCGCCGGATGGCAACTCACTACTGATGTCGGTCTCGCGCGGCAGTGGCGCGGCTTTGGTGAAGGTGGCTGCCACTGGTGGTGGGGCACAGCCACTCACTGATTATTCATCTATCAACGTTACCCCCAGCTACTCGCCGGACGGGTCGCAGATTGTCTTTAACTCCGACCGTGACGGCAACCAGCAGCTTTTCGTGATGAATGCTGACGGCTCGGGCGTAAAACGCATCAGCTTTGGTAACGGCCAGTACGCTGAACCCGTCTGGTCACCGCGCGGCGACCTCATCGCTTATACACGCTGGGGCTCCGGCGGCTTTTCAATCGGTGTGATGCAGCCAGATGGCTCCGGCGAGCGCATCCTCAGCCAAGGCTTCCTGGTCGAAGGGGCAACCTTCTGCCCGAACGGCCGCGTGATTATGTTCTACCGCCAAACCCCCAGCATCTCCGGCCACGATTCCCGCTTGGTGACCATCGGCATCGATGGCTTCAATGAACGCCTGGTCGATACCCCCACCAATGCGTCTGACCCCTCATGGTCACCATTGTTGGCGTAGCTGGAAGTTAAGTAGGGCCGCGGACAGAGCCCCCCGGGCTTATTTACGCACGCATAACCCGCGCAAGGTGGCCGGGCAGGTCTTCGGCAATCATGCCGGGGCCGGCCAGGCTGGCGGCTTGGCCGTGGTACCAGACGGCGGCGCAAGTGGCCTCGAAAGCGGGCATATTTTGCGCGAGAAGGGCGGCGATGATGCCGGCGAGGATATCGCCGGTACCGCCGGTGGCGAGATAGGGTGGAGCATTGGCGTTAATCGCGGCGCGGCCGTCGGGGGCGGCGATGATTGTGTCGGGGCCTTTGAGGATGGTGACGGCGTTGGTGATCCGGGCGGCGGCACGGACGGCGGCCAGCTTGTCGGGGCCGGGTGGGCCGAAGACTCGGGTGAATTCGCCCAGATGCGGCGTGATGACAGTGGTGCCGCGTAGTTTTTCAGTTTCATCGGTGCAGGCGGTCAGCGCGTCGGCATCGGCGATAATTTGCTTTTGGGCGGCGATGAGGGCGGCGAGTTTGATGGTGGCTTGTTTGATGCCGAGGCCGGGTCCGCACACCCATACGCGGCGGCGCGGGTCAGCGATAAGGGTTTCAAGCGGGGCGGCTGAGACAATGAGCCCGGCTTCGGGGGGGATGAAATATGTGTCGGTGTGCAATGTTACCATGCCGGCGCCGGCGCGGCGGGCAGCGGCACAGGCCAGGCGGGCGGCCCCCGGCATGGTGCCGCAAAGTACCGTGACATCGCCGTGGCTATATTTATGGCCGGTGGCGCTGCGGCTGGGCAGGGACCAGAGCGATGGGTTGTTTTGCCAGGTTTGTGGCTTGATTTGGTTGAGCACGCTGGCGGGCAGGCCGATGTCGGCCAGGCTGGTTTCACCGCACAGGCCGCGCCCAGGGTAGAGCAGGTGGCCGGGTTTGAGGCGGAAGAAGGTTATGGTGAGTTCGGCTTGTGCTGCGTAACCACGAATGGCGCCGGTGGCACCATCAACGCCGCTGGGGGTGTCGATCGCAACAATTCGTTTGGCGGCTTGTAAAAGGGTCGCGATGGGAGGGGCAATGTCGCGCGATAGCCCGGCACCGAAGATTGCATCAATGACCAGATCAGCTTTGGCAACCGCTTCGATGCTGGCGGTAGCGAAGGGCAATATGGCGACTGACCAGCCTTGCTGTTCCAGATAGCGGGCCGCAACCCGGCCATCGCCGCCATTATTGCCGGGGCCGGTGAGCACCGCGACACGGCAGGGCGGGTAATGGCGCATGACCGCGCGCGCCACGGCACGCCCGGCAGCTTGCATCAGTGTTTCGCCATCGCCGGCCAATTGGTCAGCTTTCGACATTTCCGCTGGGGTCAGGAGTTCGTGCATAGAAAAAACTTGGCACAACCTGCGGTCTGACGCCTAATCAACATCGAATCGGAGAATATAAGCATGGGTAAGGTAATTGCGGTCGCTCAGCAAAAAGGTGGTGCGGGGAAAACCATGCTCACGGCACAGCTTGCCGTGGTGTTTGCTGAAAGCCTTAAAGTCGCGGTGCTCGACATCGACCCGCAGGGTAGCTTGACGATCTGGGGTAAATTACGAGCCAGCACGGTCAAGGCAAAACATAATTTGGATGTTCATGCAGCGTCCGGCTGGCGGATGAGCACTGAGCTGGACAAGTTGAAGGCCGCTTATGATCTGGTGCTGATTGATACGCCGCCCGTGATTGACACCGATGCCAGGCGGGCGATTCGCAGTGCTGATCTGGTGCTGATCCCCTTAAACCCTGCCCCGCCTGATTTGTGGGCGGCGGAGGGCACGCTGAAACTGGCGGCTGAGGAAAAGCGGCCGGTTGCATTGGTGTTTAACCGGGCACCGGCAGCTTCGCGGTTGCGCAAACGGATGGAGGCGGAGATTGCTGCCCGTGGCATTTTGTTGTTTGGCACGTCGCTAGGTAACCGGGCGGGCTATTCAAATGCCTTTGCCGATGGGTTGGGGGTGACAGAGGCGAGTCCCACCTCGCCGGCTGCCCTGGAATTGCAAGCTTTGGCCCAAGAAATACATGTTAAGTTTAGGTTGTGATGGTATATAACTAAAAATTACGGCTGAAACGGAATAAAAAATCCGTAACCTATGGCTGTATTGAAATTTTAGCTCCCAAAACGCGATTTTTTTGCGAACACACGCTTGCGTGATTGCCATTTTTCCGCCACAAACCCGCCAGTGGTTGCCGTCGGTTTGTGAAGATTTGATGAACCGAGGTTCTTGCCGCCAAGTTTAGGGAGCTTCTAAAAAAGACACCAAATGGTGTGGCCGGTCAAAAGACCGGCCTTTTTTTATCCGCGGCGCCGGTGGAAGCGGGTGACGCTTACCTGGTCCCAGACCTTGTTCACTGAGAATGGATCGGCCTCGATAAACTGCCGGACTTGCGCAGAATTTTCGGCCTCGATGAGGAATAGCGACCCTATCATGACCCCGCCATCATCACTTTGCAGCGGGCCGGACATAACGACATTCACACCTAGCGCGTTGGCTGTTTCCACAAATGACCGGTGTTCCGCATAGTGCTGCAACCTTCTGGGCAGGTGGTCAGGGTGGTCGAGCGCATGAACAGCAAATAGCGGCATCTTGCTTGAAACTTTCCAATGGCAGAAACAGGTTTAGTCTGATTGGCGAAGTTGGATACGGGGCAACACGCCACCCAGCTTTGAGCCAGTTGCGTGAATGAAAATCAGGAACTTTTAAAATGAAGCTTTTACGGTATGGAGATGAGGGCCAGGAACAATGGGGGCTGCTGGATGGCGAAGGCCAGGTTCGTAGCCTGGGTGATGCGCTGGTGGGGCTTACCGGTGAGGCGCTGAGCCCTGCTTGGATTGCCGCCCTGGCCAAGCTTGACCCGCAAACCCTACCTTTTGTGAAGTCCGCGCATCGGATCGGCGCACCGATCCCCCGGCCGCTGAATTTTGTCTGCATTGGGTTGAACTATGCCGACCATGCGGCTGAGACGGGCGGTAAGATTCCGAAAGAGCCGATTATTTTCCTTAAATCCCTATCCGCCTTCAGCGGCCCGTTTGATGATATTAAAATCCCCCGCGGGTCGGTGAAAACCGATTGGGAGGTAGAGCTGGGCGTGGTGATTGGAACCAAAGCTAGTTATGTGGGCGAGGTGGAGGCGCTGGATTATGTCGCCGGTTATTGCACCGTGAATGATGTGAGCGAGCGGGAATACCAGATGGAACGCTCCGGTACCTGGGATAAGGGCAAAGGCTGCGACACGTTCGGGCCGGTGGGGCCGTATTTGGTTACGAAGGATGAAGTACCGGACCCGCATAATTTGGACCTGTGGACCGAGGTGGACGGCATCCGCCGCCAGAACGGCAATACCAAGACCATGGTGTTTGGGGTGGCCAAGCTGGTGAGCTATGTTTCGCAATTCATGACACTTTATCCGGGCGATATTATCGCGACCGGCACGCCGCCCGGTGTGGGGTTGGGCATTAAGCCAGAACCAATCTTTTTGAAGCCCGGGCAGAGCTTGAAGGTTGGTGTGCAGGGGTTGGGTGAGCAGGTTTATAAAACGGTTGCAGCATAGTTAGGAAACAGAGTGATGGTTACTGAATTTGCCGAGATTACGGTTAAACCCGGCATGGAGAGGGAATTTGAGGCTGGGGTGGCGGCCAGCGTGCCGGTGTTCCTGCGTGCTGCTGGCTGCCATGGGGTGAAGCTGGAACATTCCATCGAGCACCCTGAGCATTTTATCCTGATGGTGACGTGGGAAACTGTGGCCCATCATATGGAGGATTTCCGCAACTCGCCGGATTTCCAGGTCTGGCGCGGCAATGTGGGGCATTGCTTTGCAGCCCCGCCAAAGGTTTATCATACCAGCACCGTGGTTGGCTGATTGGCTTTTTGGTGGCGGAATTGGTAGGGGAGCCGGATGGATCAGGCGCTTCCCCTTATTGACTCCGCCACCGGCATTCCGCCCCGGCGCACCTTTGCCATCATCTCGCACCCTGATGCCGGCAAAACTACGCTAACGGAAAAATTGCTGCTGTTCGGCGGCGCCATCCGCGAAGCCGGCATGGTCAAGGCCCGGCAGGACCGCCGCCAGACGCGCTCTGACTGGATGAAAATCGAACGCCAGCGCGGCATTTCGGTGACATCATCCGTGATGACATTCGAATTCGGCGGGGCGGTGTTCAACCTGCTGGACACACCCGGCCACGAAGATTTCTCGGAGGATACCTACCGCACGCTGACCGCTGTTGATAGCGCGGTGATGGTGATTGATGCCGCCAAGGGCATCGAGTTGCAGACCAAAAAACTATTCGAGGTTTGCCGGTTGCGGAACATTCCCATCACCACCTTCATCAACAAGGTGGACCGGGAAGGGCAAAACCCGTTTGAGCTGCTGGATGAGATTTCCTCAACGCTGGCGTTGGATATCTGCCCAATGGTCTGGCCGATCGGCACTGGCGGGCTGTTCCGGGGTTGTTTTGATATCCGCAATAATCGGTTGGTTTCGGCGGTGAAGCCTGGCGATACCAAGACTGAACAGAAATTCGCCATCCCGGCTGACCAGAAGGCGCAGTTGGATGAGGATATCGAGCTGATCCATGCAGCCTTTCCGCCGTTTGATTTACAGTCATTCTCGGAGGGGCATTTAACACCGGTCTATTTCGGATCGGCGTTGAAGGATTATTCCGTGCGCGAATTGCTGGAAGGGCTGGTGGCCAATGCCCCGCCGCCGCAACCGCGGGCTTCTGATAGCCGCGTGGTGGAGCCTGATGAAGCGCCGGTGACTGGCTTCGTGTTCAAGGTGCAGGCCAATATGGACCCGCAGCACCGCGACCGGATTGCCTTCACCCGCATTTGTTCAGGCAAGTTTACACGGGGGATGAAACTGGTCCATTCGCGGACCAAAAAGCCGATGGCGATCCAGGCGCCGATTTTCTTCTTCGCCCAGGACCGTTCGCTGGCTGAAGAAGCCTATCCCGGCGATATTATCGGCATCCCGAACCATGGCACGCTCAGGGTGGGTGACACACTCACTGAGGGCGAGGTTCTGCGCTTCACCGGCATCCCGGATTTCGCCCCGGAAATTCTACGCCGCGTGCGGCTGGCTGACCCGATGAAAGCCAAGCAGTTGCGCAAAGCCTTGGAGGATTTGGCCGAAGAAGGTGTAACGCAAGTATTCCGCCCGATGACCGGCTCAGACTGGATTGTGGGCGTGGTGGGGGCGTTGCAGTTGGACGTGCTCTCCAGCCGCATCGAGCAGGAATATTCGGTGCCGGTAGCGTTTGAGCAAGCGCCGTTTGATACGGCCCGCTGGATATTCTCCGAGGATGCCGCGCGGTTAAAAACCTTCATCGAACTGAACCGCAGTGCGATGAGCGAAGACCGCGAGGGCGCGCCGGTGTATCTAGTGCGCAATAATTGGGAACTGAACCGGATGAAGGAAAACTTCCCCGAACTTACCTTCTCGGCGACAAGGGAGCGGCGGTAGCCGCCTGTTGTCATGAGCAAAGACAGCTATCGCCGGTTGGTCGTGGCGCGATCTTAGAACGGCCAGCGATAAAGGACGGAGGCGGACTGTTCTGACCGGGCGGCGGCGGACGGCCAGAAATCGTACTGAATGAAATCTGACACCCAGTTGCGGCCATTAAACCCTTGCACGGAGCCGGCGGCGATGGCGGCCAAGGCGCAATCGCGCGTGTCGCGGTGCGGTTTAGTGGCTTGCGGCCTTAGTAACTGCCACCATGAACGCCAATATTCCCAGCTGTGATATCCACTTTGTCGCGATCGGCGTACTGGCTGAATTCGTTGCGGATACTCACAAACAGCTCCACTGCTTGTATGGCAGTTGATAAATTGGGAAATCTGGCCAACTGGCCGTCGTCTGTTTTCATGAATTGTAGGCGCTCGGGATCCTGAGTCGGTACGATCGCGGTCCAATAGGCTTTTTTACCTGGCCGCTTATGGCTCACGAGTTCGGCGCCATTGGCGTTTACGAGGTGGCTGGAATCGATCACGTCCCAGCCAATAACGTCCCGTGTGACTGCTGCCTCAGCTTGGCTGGCGGCATTCTGGCCCATGGTCGCGTGCTGGAAGGGGGCCAGCGTATGAATGTTCCGGCGTTGTGCGGGCGTTATTGGATGGCGGCTACCCATAGTCATTTCCGATACGAAAGTACAGTTGTTCTGCCGTATTATATAGAACTTTAGGTTGGGTTCGTACAGTGAAAACGAATGGATACATGCTTAAGTAGTGTTTAGTAACCGTAACCCATTGAGTTTTATCCTTTTGTAACGCGCTTCGGCTTCATCACGGAGGGCACGGTGAAACCCAAAGCCTCGAAACTATCCTTCATATGTTTAGGCAGTGGGGCTTCCACGGTTAAAAACCCACCATCGGGGTGCGGGATTTTCAATCGCCGTGCATGCAGGTGCAGTTGTGGGGCAAAACCATCAGCAAACGCAGCGCCATACGCCGCGTCCCCCAATATCGGCGTGCCAAGTGCCAGCGTATGCACGCGCAACTGGTGCATCCGGCCGGTTAGCGGGTTCAACTCCGCCCAGGCGAATTTTTTGCCGGCATAGTCGATGATTTTATATTCCGTCACCGCCCGCAACGCTTCCTTATCCTCGCAGCGGCAGATCAATCCGCCCTTCCAGCACTGGCGGTACGCCCCACAGCAGCGCCCAGTAGGTTTTCTCGACATCGCGGCCCCTAAAGGCGGCGGCCAGGCGTGAGGCGGGTTTCACCCCGCGGGCGAGGAGCAGCACGCCCGAGGTATCGCGGTCCAGCCGATGCACCAGCTTGGGCCGCTCAGTGCCCTCGAAGCGTAGTGCATCCAACATGCCATCCAGATGCACCTTGATGCCACTGCCGCCCTGGCTGGCCAGACCCGCCGGTTTGTTCAGCACAATCACGGACTCATCGCGGTATAGGATCATGCCTTCCAGGTCGCGCAGCATATGCGGGTCCATCACCATCACCTGCCGCACTTTGGGCATGTCCTTCGGCGGGATGATGGGCGGCACGGTGACAATCTGGCCGGTTTCCACATGGGTGCTGGCTTCGGCGCGCTTGCCGTCGATACGGATTTTGCCGGTCCGCAGCAGCTTCTGAATCATCGCTTGCGTAAGACCCTCGACATTGCGGCGCAGGAAACGGTCAAGCCGGCTGTCAGCTTCGGCTTCGGGGACGGGGAGAATAATATCAGTCATGGGGTCTCTTCGCGCAATTTCGCCCAATAAGCGAGGCGCTTGGAAATTTCGCGCTCAAAACCGCGCTCGACCGGGCGGTATAAATCCGGGCGGCCCATGCCGTCGGGGAAGTAATTCTGGCCGGAAAAGGCGGCCTCGGTCTCGTGGTCGTATTCGTACCCGGCGCCGTAGCCGAGGTTTTTCATCAGTTTGGTGGGGGCGTTCAGAATATGCGCGGGCGGCATTAGGCTGCCGGTTTCCCGGGCGGCGCGGTTAGCGGCACCGATGGCTTTATAGGTGGCATTCGATTTTGGCGCCGTGGCGAGGTAGATGACTGCTTGGGCGATGCAAACCTCGCCTTCTGGCGACCCCAGCCGCTCATAGGCGTCCCAGGCGGCCAGCGCCTGCACCAAAGCCTGTGGGTCAGCAAGTCCAATATCCTCGGAGGCAAAGCGGGTGATGCGCCGGGCAATATAGCGCGGGTCCTCGCCGCCAGTGAGCATGCGGGCTAGCCAATACAAGGCCGCATCAGCATCGGAGCCGCGCATGGATTTATGCAGGGCGGAGATGAGGTTGTAATGCTCCTCGCGGTCTTTGTCGTAGAGTGCGGCGCGGCGGGAGAGGAGGTTCGCGAGCTGGTCGGAGTTCAGCTTTGTTTTATCGTCGAGCGCGAATAACTGCTCCGCTAGATTCAACAAAGCCCGACCATCACCATCGGCCATCGCCCGCAAGGTGGCACGGCCTTCGGGGGTGAGGGGTAGCGGTGCACCGGCATCGGTTTCCGCCCGCACCAAGAGATTTTCCATCGCGGCATCATCCAAACGCCGCAGCACCATCACCTGGCAGCGGGAGAGCAAGGCGCCGTTGAGGGCGAAGGAGGGATTCTCGGTCGTGGCGCCCACCAGCACGATGGTGCCGGCTTCCACCACGGGCAAAAACGCATCCTGCTGGGCGCGGTTGAAGCGGTGGATTTCATCGACGAACAGCAAGGTGGCTTTGCCCAAGCGCTTGCGTTTGAGCGCGTCATCGAACACTCGCTTCAAATCCGCCACGCCGGAAAATACCGCGGAAATTTGGGTGAAGTGCAGTTTGGCCTCAGTGGCCAGCAACCGCGCGATGGTGGTTTTTCCCACGCCGGGTGGGCCCCAAAGAATGAGAGATGCCAGTGAGCCACGCTTTAACATGCCGGTAAGGCTGCCTTCTGGCCCTAATAGATGTTCCTGCCCGACAATCTCAGCGACGTGCCTGGGCCGCAGCCGCTCGGCCAGCGGCTGCGCGGTTATGGCACTGGGCGTTACATCATTTGGGGCGAATAAATCATCGGCAGCGGGCATTTGGGCATAATAGTCGCGCCGGGCTGGTTACCCAAATTTCTGTGTGACGAGCAGCGCAATGCCGGCCGTGGCGCCGGTGATGATGGCACCCCAAATCATGTCTGCGACGGTCACATTTAACGGCCAGTTTTGTAGAATCGCGAGTGAGGTGAGGTCGTACGTGCCATAAGCGATCAACCCGAACACCGCGCCGCGCATAATGGCAGAAGATAATCCGCCGCTGGTCAAAGCGGGCAGGGTGATGAGGTACGTCACCCCGGCGGCGTATAACAGATAGAACAGCACTGCTGCGGGCACCACGGGCTTGTCAGTCATTAAATGCCCGATGCCAGGCCGGTAGAGCCGGCTGGTGGCAAAGCCGAGCCAGCACCCATCCATAATGCCCATAACAACTAGGCTGGTGATGTAGGCGATGAATGGCGTGCGCATGAAGCCTCCGATGGTTACGACAATACATGTGGCACATATGGTTGAATTGCCAATGGCAGCAGGTTGATACTGGCGCGTGGTGGTTTTGCTTGTTGGGGCGTGGTTGAGCGCCTATATCGGTAAAATGGCAAAGCAAAATGGCCCAATTCTCGACATGACGCCGGATGGCGGCTTCGTTGAACCCGAAAAACCCAGCTACGGCACAATCCTCGCCCGGCTCGCCGCCTTTGCGGTGTTGCTGGTGGTGGCTGCGGTGGCGTTCTGGATGGCGCTCTTCATGATCCCGGTATTGATCATACTCGGGATCGCCGGATACGCGCTGACGCGTTCACAGATCCGCCGGTTTTAATAGCTTAGCCGGCGGCGATGGCGTGTATTCGCTCGACCATGGCGGCGACCCCGTTGCCGCGGTTGGTTGAAAGTGCGCCGATCAGGCCGAGATCCTTCAGGAATGCCGGGGATGTAGCCAATATTTCAGCCCGGCTGCGGCCCGAATAAACCCGCAATACCAAAGCGACTAAGCCTGATACGATGGCGGCGTCAGACGCGCCGGCGAAATATAAATTTTGCGCTTGCTCAGTTGCCGCCAGCCAAACCTGGCTTTGGCAACCTTTCACTTGGTGCGCCTCATCCTGCCATGCAACGGGATAGGGCGGTAATTTGCGCCCAAGTTCGATAATGAACTGGTAGCGGTCCATCCAATCATCAAACAGCGCTAATTCTTCACCAATTGCTGCAATGGCGGCGGCAGCGTTTTTATCCTCGGGGTTCAGGTAAGGCACATTGATCATGCACGGCATGTGCGGGTGGTTGGTAGTGCCGTCAAGCGGCGACGGGGAGAGTTCTTGGGTTTGAAGTTCAGTGTTTCACCAGCGTCATTGCCCAGCCGGGAGGGTTTTCCGGGAAAACCCAAACTGTTCCCGCCGCGGCCGTTTCAAACTGAACAGCCTCCGCGCTAAAGCCAGTGGGCTGGAACGGCGGGTATTGGAAGCTGAAAAAGCCCCCGACGAACGCCGAAACCAAAATTACCATACCAGCAACTTTAAGGTATTTCGCTGTCGAGCCAAGGCAGACCAGAGCGGTGGTAAACCAGACCAGTGTGGGGGTGGAGAAATAGCGCATTGCGTCGCCAGAATATGTCATCGCCTGCCATTGCGGCTGCGACGTTGATGCGACAGGACTGACCAGCGCGGCAGCCAACAAGGCAATGGCGAGCAATACTGATTGGCGGTAAACCCAGGACCCTTGGCGAAACGCGATGAGTCCGATGGCCACCGCGGTAGCTGTTATAAAAATATCGCCGATCGCGAACCATAAGAATGGTATGGCGTTCTGGTAAACCTTCATGAGCAGTGCGCCGATGAGCCCGCCCAGAACAATTTGGTTTTGTATGATTTCCATAAGCCGCAGCGGACTGGCCCCGAGCGGCGTTAGCACGCGCGAACCAACCGCATGGTGCGTGAGAATAACGCCAATCTGCACCGCTGTTACAAACGTTAAAATGAGAGCGTGAAGCAATCCTGCCCGAGACCGTATGTATCCAAGCCATGCGAGCGGCGTCAGGACAAGGCCAAATGGTCCGCTTAATCCCGATAATGCTAATAAAGCCCTATCAAATTTCCCATCAGACTTATGATCGGCGGGCAGACTGATCAGCGTTAGAAAAGCTGCTAGTGCCAGATGCCACTGCGCATTGGTGAGATTTAAGTTCAGCTCTGAAGAGTTGGGTAACAAGGCGTAGAAGTAACAGATAGCAAGCCGTGCTGGCATCGATGGGATCACCGCGTCCATCCGCCGGGATAACATGATGATGACGGGTAGAACCTGAAAAAAAGCCGCACAACCCGCGAACAGAGCAGGCACGTATAACAAGGGAAAGGGCTGAACGATAAGCGCTGTTAGCCGCGATAAAGTATTTAGATAACCGCCTAGGGGCAGCCAAAGGCTTGATAACCCAAATGTGTAGGCGTCATGATAAAAAACTTGCCCATCCTCGGCCCAGAATTGTGGATGCAAAATTGCATCCGGCCGACGCGACACCATAATGAAGCAAATCGAAACGATATGCGCTAGGTTGGAATAACTCAACCATGCGCGTTTCCACGGCCGCATAACGCCATTACTGGCCGCTGTCTCATTGGACTTCATATACATTTTACACACAAAACCGACATTTTGCCGGATAACAACCGGTAAAGATCACCAAAGCAATAGCTGAGCCGGTTACATTTATGGAGCCGCCGCGTGGCTGGGGGACCTGGATTCGAACCAAGGCTACCCGGGTCAGAGCCAGGTGTTCTACCGCTAAACTATCCCCCAACGGTGCTGCGCAGCCAGCGCGAGGGCGTGCCGATAGCACCGGCGGCAGCGCTCGGCAACTGCTGGATGCAATTTTACCTGCATATCTGTTTTTCTGGTTATTTGCGCCTTGCCCTGCATGGCAAATTAGCGCGACTATATAGCTGTAATGGTTACAAATGCGGCGACCAATTTTCAGTCAGATGCAAGGCGGGGTGCCGAAACGCGCCGGGCCGGTCGGCGCGCTTTGTTCGCGGGTATCGACCTTGGCACCAATAATTGCCGCATGTTGATCGGCACCCCCAGCCATAGCGGGTTCCAGGTGCTCGATAGCTTCAGCCGGGTCGTCCGGTTGGGCGAGGGGCTGTATGAGACGGGCGAGCTAGCCCCGGTGGCGATGGACCGGGCGCTGGCGGCGCTGTCAGTCTGTGCAGAACGGCTCAAGCGCTGGGGGCTGGAGGCCGAGGGCGGTAAGGTTACACTGCGGGCAATTGCCACTGAAGCGTGCCGGCAGGCCGAGAATGGTGCCGATTTTATCCGCCGGGCGCGCGCATCTACCGGCCTGCCGCTGGAAATTATCGGTCCGCGCGAAGAAGCCGAACTGGCGGTGGAAAGCTGCGCTTCCTTGATTTGTAAGGCCGGGCGGCGGGCTTTGCTGTTTGATATTGGTGGTGGCTCAACCGAAATTGCCTGGGTGCGGGTGAATTGCGATGGCACGCCGCCGGAATTGATCGGCTATATCTCGCTGCCTGTGGGGGTGGTCACGCTCTCCGAACGCTGCGCCAATGCCTGCTATTCGGAGGCTGGGTTCAGCTCGGTGGTGGCGGATGTGGCCAATATGCTGCGGCCGTTTGAGGCGGTGCATAGAATTGGCAAGGAAATCGCCCAAGGTGGGGTGCTGATGGTGGGCACCAGCGGCACCGTGACAACGCTGGCCGGTGTGTCGCTCAAGTTGGACCGTTACCGCCGGGGCTTGATTGATGGTGTGGCGTTGCAGCGGGTGCAGGTGGATGCCGCGCTGGCAGAAGCGCGCCTGCTGGGCCGGGAGGGTTTGAGCCAGCATGGCTGCATAGGCGCGGACCGGGTGGATTTTGTGCTGCCGGGCTGCGCCATATTCGCCGCCATTCACGAGCTTTGGCAGGTACCGGAACTGACCGTGGCTGACCGTGGGCTGCGCGAAGGGATGCTGATACGCCTGATGCGCGTTGCTCAACCGCCGAGGCGGGGCTACGGGACCTTATGACCAACGATCCTGTAATACCGGCGCGCCGCGATGCGGTGCGGCTGAAAAACGCGCGCAAACTGGCACCATCCTCGCAGCGCTGGCTCTCGCGCCAATTGAACGACCCCTATGTGCAGGCTGCCAAAACCCAGGGCTACCGTTCACGCGCGGCGTTTAAGTTGCTGGAGTTGGACGATAAGTACCATTTCTTGCCCAAGGATGCCCGGGTGGTGGATTTAGGGGCTGCCCCTGGCGGCTGGACCCAAGTGGCCCTGGCGCGTGGGGCGGTGAAGGTGGTGGGCATTGATTTACTGCCGATTATTCCGATTGCCGGGGCGGACTTGATTGAAGGCGACTTCATGGCTGAAGGCATGGATATTCGCTTGAAAGAATTGCTCGGCGGCGGGGCGGACCTGGTGCTCTCGGACATGGCGCCGAACACCACCGGCCATGTGGCGACCGACCATATTCGCATTATGGCCCTGGCTGAGCTGGCGCTGGATTTTGCCACCCAGGTACTGGACCCTGGTGGGGCTTTTGTGGCGAAGCTTTTCCAGGGCGGGGCTGAGCGTGGGATGCTGAACAAGCTGAAACTGCGCTTCCGCACCGTGCGGCACGCCAAGCCGCCGGCGAGCCGGAAGGATTCCAAGGAGATGTATGTGGTGGCGACGGGGTTTCGGCCAGAGTAGACGAGCGCCGTAAAGTTTTTGACAGGTCTGCGCTTTCTCCTTACCCTAGCGTTATCTTTTGCCATCATGCTGATGTTTTATTTTAGACGGCGGTTTTTGAAGAAATAATGACACCATGAAGCTTATTATTTATTCTTATCTTTCGGAAAAACGGTCTCTCATGGGTGATATTCCGGTCTATGAAGAGGTGTTTTCTATTTTTAATCCGCCGCCTGAACGCGATGATTTCAGTGTTTTAAATGGCCAAGGGCCGCGAAGCTGGGGGCCGATCGCTTGCCAGTATTATGCGTTACAAAATGCGAGCAACTTTGATTATATCGGCTTTGAAAATGCTGCCCGGCCGATGTTTATTGATATTCTGGAAACGGTACGACTGCGAGAGAGCTACCCTGATATCTTTGCTTTGCGTGAAAAATTTGCTCGTGATTGGAATCGGTCACGTTTTGATATTACGGCGGCAGTGCTGAAAGACTATGAAGCAACGCGGGTCGCCTTTAATGACGCTGACAAAGCACGGCTCGCCCGCTGGATTGAGCGTGCGGATATTGTGGTGCCGCAGGTTGGCAATGGCCGGGCTGACCGGTTTCGACTGGTGCATTTAGACCCTACCTGGGACGACTTTGTCGCTATCGCCCGCAATACGGGTATATTTCAGCGTATTCCAGAGCATTTTTTTACAATTGATTTTTGGCCATGGCATAATTCATTCATCATGCGCGCGGATTTATTCGCAGCGTTCGCGGATGCGGCGTTCACTAGTTTTTTTGAATTCAGGATTAAATTTCCCGGTTTGAACCAATATGCGATCCGGTTCTTATTTGAAAAATTATTAGGTGTGTATTTGCGGTATACGTCGTACGCGAATGCGCTGTTCCGTAAAACGGAAGTGCCTTTGTTGCATGTGGTGCCAAAATCGCAGCCGACCGCTGTGCCGGAAGGGTTCAATGTTGAGAATTATATGGGGATCAACGCGGACGTGGCGGCTTCCGGCGGTTCGGCTGAAGGCCATTTTATGAATAATGGCTGGCTTGAAGACCGGGATTGGGATTGAGCATGAAGGTTAAGATTTTTTCCTGCAATCATGTTCGCCCGCCGCATGTGATTGATACTGAGTTATTTCAGAGCTTCGTGTCAGGGATGGTACCGGAACCCGGCAGCGGCATACTGACGGATATGGGGGGCAAAAATATTGCCAGTGCACAGAAATTTTGTGAACTCAGGCATCAATATTACATCTGGCAGAATGAAATTTCGCAATATGACTATGTGGGATTCGAGCATTATCGGCGGTTGTTTAATATTGACCCGCTTGGGATTGATGCGCTGAAGGCGCGCTACCCGGAATTAGAGGTCATTCGCGACCGGATTACCGCCGACCCGCATGGTTATATGGTTGGGGTGGATGAGGCTTCTACCTATCAGATGATTATGGCGATGCGGCGTTCGCTGGTGGCGGACGAGATTATGGCCGTTAAAAACTGGGTGAAGAGCTATGATGTTATTTACACGCTACCGATTTTTGAATTGGTTGAGGATAATTATGCCTGGTGTCACCCGGACGGGTCTTACCTTTGGGCGGAGATGAAGCAGGTTTTGGCGACTTCGTACCCATATTCGCGCGTGCGGAATGTGCTTGACTTTGTCGCCGGATGGTCCGGGTATTTGAACATGTATATCATGCGCTCAGAATTGTTCGTTGAATATATGGATAGTATTTTTCCAGTTCTTTTAGGTTTGGAGCGTAAATTCCCAGATGCGCCAAGCCGCATCTGGGGGCATATCTCTGAGCGGTTGTTGGGTAGTTTTATTATTCAAAAGCAGCTTGAAACCCCAGGGTTGCGATTCCGGGCTGTGCCTAACCTGACGTTCGCCCGGAATGCTTGTGAGTAGTTTTAAGTTTTTTCTGTTCAATGTATCGGTACGATGTGCTAAGTTACCAAAAATGAGGTTTTTTGATGTTCGGCAATTTAGATTTCGATGAATTATCACTAAAATTAGCTCCATCGTTAGCAAAAATTCTTCTCAAAAGTGCTGGCGATACTTTTGACTATGATCAATTATCTGCTTTAGTAGCGAGCATTGATTCAGCGCTCTTTGCTAGCGAGTATTTGATGAATGTTCCAAGGTTCAATTCTGATGATGCATTACTTCGGGACTCGGTTGTATCTGCCCGGAAAGGTGGGTTGTTTTTAGAATTTGGGGTGGCCACTGGACGCACTTTGCGAATTATAGCTGAAACTTACCCTGGTAAGGTGTACGGTTTTGACAGCTTCAATGGTTTGCCAGAAAACTGGAGGGAAGGTTACGCAGCTGGCGCTTTTGCACAGCAACCACCAGAGACGCTTCCGAATGCAGAGTTAGTGATTGGCCTTTTCGACCAAACATTGCCCAGTTTTATTGTCAGGAACCGCGAGCCAATATCCTTTATACACATTGATTGTGATTTGTACTCATCGACGGTTACAATTTTAGAGACGTTAAAGAACAACATTATACCTGGAACTATAATCGTTTTTGATGAGTATCTAAATTATCCAGGTTGGCGACATCATGAATATAGAGCATGGACTGAATTTGTAAAAAAATATAATGTCAGTTTCAAATATACTGGTGTCGTACCAATTCATCAGCAACTCCGAGTTGAAATTCTCGGAATCTAACGATTTTCAGAGGTTCTTTTTACTTGTTCCATTATTTACATTTTATTTCAGTAGTTTTTAGGAAATATTAACTCGAAAATAAGTAATGATAGATTCCTTCTTGCATAGCTCGCCCAACGCACAGAAGCTTTCCACGAATTGGATCGTAATAAAATTCGCTAAAATAAGTCGTGCAGTCTCCTGAGCCATTTACAAAATAAAGGCCGCTTTGGGTAGCTTCTAGCCTGACTTCATTTTCGTGACTGTACCCGATTAACTCGCCGTTAGTACTCAATTTAAGCGTACCGTACGGCTCTGATAATGATAAACTTCCAAAAGTCCATTCAATTTCTTTATATTTTCTTAATACCTGCTGTAACGCATATATTTGGTTTGAGTAGTCTCTCCGAAAAATGTGGCTGAATTCGTTTAATTGTAACCACTTTCCCAACAAATTCTCAACACAATTGGCATGATGAAGAATTACGTTATGGCAATTTGCAAACCCTAGCTGTCTAGATTGAGAAAAAGCCCAAATCTTCGGAGGTAACAAAGATGTTTTTATTTCCGAAAACTCTGACTCGGAGGTGCGGGCTATCACCATATTAACAGCTTTTTGGTCCCAAATTTTTTCGGATTCAATTATACTTTTAACGATGGACCAGAAATATAAAACTTTTTCTGAGGCTCGGAAAGCAATGACACCGATATTGGCCTCAGTGCCTTGGTTAAATTCGGATTGAAAGACAATGTCGTTTGTCTGAAGAAACTCGGATATAGTTGGCTTTAGAGGCCCATATATTGCGAGATCAATATCTGTGATTAGATTTATAATGTCTGTTTTGTTTTTCGAGGGGTCAGCTAAATCGCACAATAAATTGATCTTAAACAACCACAAATTATGCCCTCCACCGAGCCCTGAAATCTGCTTCTGTAGCTCGGATAGATTATTAATATTGATATCGGTTATGTCTTCTAAGCCTGAAAGAAAGCGTATCAGCATCGGCTCAAAATTTGTTGTATACATACAATGAAGCTTAATTTTTTCACTCATTTAAATGTCCAATTTTCACCGTTGTACATGGCTTGACCCCTATAGTGGGAGGTCCTTGTGAACTTTTTTAAGACCAGTTTGCGCTTATGTTCAAGCATATCTTTATAGCTGCTGGAAAGTTTTTTTATTTTGATGTTCTGCTGGTGGATGTTAGGTAACTTTTTCGAGCTACCATTTGTGTGTTTGATTTCTGTGCGGACCCTGTAAACAATTAGGCGTCAAAAATATTTGCGCTATAATAGGACATAGGGCTTGGTACGATGTGTCGTCTCAATTGTGTAACAGTAGAAGACGGAGTTGTTATAAACAATGACCACGGAGTCTCTACCCTGATTTCATCAGTTTCAATCATCAGAATTTTCCCCATTCTCACACCCCGCCAAAGCCGCTATCCCTATGAAATAGCATAGATCATATACTAATATAATTGCGGGTGAATTGATGGATAATCAGGTGGCTGGCGGACCAATGGGCTTGTTTCAAGACCCATCAGGCCGCCTTAAACTGGCGGCAAGCCTTACCACCCATCGCTCCATGGTGGGGGATGAGACCAATACCGAAAGCCTGGCCGGTGGGGTGCCCTCAGATGATGAGCGGACCATTGAAGGGTTCAGCGTTCAGATAGACCCGGCCTCGCCCTACCAGTTTGAATATCTGGCCGTCACGCTTGACGGGGTGCCCAGCGGGTGGGTTCGTAGTGGCGTGTTTGTGGGAAGCCGCGGGTTGAATGGCCGCATTCGTGCCATAGCCGCGCGTATGGTCAGCCATCACGAACCGCCGCTGGAATGCGTGTGCGTGGGTAAGTTTGCAGGGTCTGCGGTGGTGATCGAGGCGATTGAGGGCGCGCTATGCGAAAGCCCTAATGGCAAGCCATTGATATCGATGGAAATTATCGTCCGCCCGGCCACCATCGCCAAAACCCGCGCGCTGCCAAACCGCGCCGTGGTGTTCGGCCATAGTCACGCAAAAATTATCAAGGACGCCCAGCAGGAGAGCCAAACAGGCAGTTTGGAGTGCTGTGTGATCGAGATGATCGGCCGGTACCGGCCATTCTCGCATTTTGAAAATGGTGTTGAGATTTATAATCCTGAGTTCCTGGCGGATTTAGACCAGGCGGTGACGGCGCACCGGCCGTCCATTCTGGTGGCCATGATGAGCGGCCTGGAGATTATGAACACCATCCGGGCCTATAATATTAAGCCGTTTGATATTTTGCTCGATGCGGGGGATTTGCCGCACCCGGTGGTCTCGCCGCCCGTGCCGGAGCATGAATTGCTGCCGGCGGCGACCGTTTATATGGACTACCAGGAGCTGATGCGGCCGTGGATAAGGCTGCTGCCAGTCCTGGGCCAAAAATATGCGTTGCCGGTTGTGATGCTGTGCCCGCCGCCGCCGATCAGTGATGACCAGGCGTATGTGCGCTATATGCCCGAGGAAATAAGGCTGGAGATGGAAAGTTCCATGCCGCCGGCGGGGATGCGGTATCGGGCCTGGGTGGTGTGGTGGCGGGTGGTGAAAGACCTGTGTGCGGAGTATGGCGTACCATTTTTGCCGCCGCCGCCTGAGACGATCGACCCCGCAGATGGCGGGCTGGCAGCGGCTTTTCATGGCGATGGGCTACATGCGAATAGCCGGTACGGTGCCGCACAGGTCCGCATGGTGGAGGCCTTTGCGAAAGGCGAGTTTGTGCCAGCGGTGCCTGAAAATTCGACCAAGCCAAAACGCCAGGCGAAAAACCCGTATGCGGGGCTGCCAAATGAGAATTTCTGGCGGCCCTCGGTAAGTAACCGGGCGATGAGCGCGGTGGACCCGGTGGTGCAGGGTAAGTTTCTGATTACGCCGCAGGACCGTATTGCGACGGCGGGGAGTTGTTTTGCTCAGCATATTGCGCGGCATTTAAAGCATAGTGGTTTTACGTATTATGTCTCGGAAACGCACCACCCCGCGATGCCCGAAGCGATTGCCGCACAGATGGGGTACGGGATGTTCACCGCCCGGTATGGGAATGTCTATACCGCGCGGCAATGGCGGCAGTTGCTAGAACGTGCTTATGGCTTGTTTGAACCGGCGGATGATGTGTGGCCGTATAAAGATGGGTATGTGGATGCGTTCCGGCCACGTATTGAAATTAAACCTTTCTCAACCGAGGCTGAAGTGCGCCTGATGCGCCAGCCGCATTTCAAGGCGGTTCGTGAAGCCGTAGAGAATGCCGATTATTTTGTGTTCACCCTGGGGCTCACTGAATGCTGGGTCTCGAAGCTGGACGGGGCGGTGTACCCGATATGCCCGGGGGTTGCGGGTGGCGTTTTCGACGACTCGAAATACGAATTCAAAAATTTTAACGTTGCCGAGGTGGTGGCGGATGTGCTGGCGGCTTTCGCCATTTTGCGGGCGCGCAACCCGCATATCCGCATTATTCTCACCGTCTCACCAGTGCCGTTGGTGGCAACCTATGAGCCGCGCAGTGTGCTAACCTCGACGATCTGCTCGAAGTCTATTTTGCGGGCTGCGGCTGATGAGATTGAGCGTGCCTACCCGGACTCGATTGCTTACTTCCCGTCCTATGAGGTGATTACCGGCCAACATGCGGGTAATTTCTATTATGAGTCGGACCGGCGCGAGGTCACGGAGGCTGGGGTTGCGCACGTGATGCGGCTATTTATGCGGCATTATACGATGCGTGATAGCGACTCCAACGCTGTGGCGCAGCCGACAATGCCGCCGCCGACCAAAGCTATGGAGCGTATTAAGACACAAAATGCAGTCATTTGCGATGAGGAGGTGATGGACCAGGCGAAGCTGGCGATGTCTGAAGCCCAGGCCACCCTCAGGCGCTAAAAAGCGTCTTGAAATAGGTAATTGTTGAGCGCAGGCCGTGATCTAAATCGATAGCAGGTTGCCATTTCAATATCGTCTTCGCTTTAGAAATATCCGGGCAGCGTTGCATGGGGTCATCGACTGGTAGGGGGCGGAAGACCAGTTTAGACTTGGCACCGGTTAGGGCGGTCACACGCTCGGCCAGTTGCAGCATCGGGATTTCAAGGGGATTGCCGAGGTTGATGGGGCCGGTGATTTCATCGCCGGTCGCCATGAGGCGGACAAAGCCTTCGATCAGGTCATCCACATAGCAGAAGGCGCGGGTCTGCATGCCGTCACCGAAGATGGTAATATCCTCACCCCGTAATGCCTGGACGATGAAGTTGGAGACGACCCGGCCGTCATTAGGGTGCATCCGCGGGCCGTAAGTGTTGAAAATGCGGGCCACTTTGATGCGCAATTTATGCTGACGGTGATAGTCAAAAAACAGCGTCTCGGCACAGCGCTTGCCCTCATCATAGCAAGCGCGCGGGCCGATGGGGTTGACGCTGCCGCGGTAATCCTCGGTTTGCGGATGCACTGTTGGGTCGCCATATACTTCCGAGGTTGATGCTTGGAATACCTTGGCCTTCACGCGTTTGGCTAACCCCAGCATGTTAATGGCGCCCACAACGCTCACTTTGGTGGTTTGCACGGGGTCGAACTGGTAGTGCACGGGCGATGCCGGGCAGGCGAGATTATAGATCTCGTCGACCTCCACGTAGAGTGGAAACGTTACGTCGTGCCGCATGATCTCGAAGCTGGGATGGCTCAGCAAATGCGCCACATTATCGCGCCGGCCAGTGAAGTAATTATCCACGGCCAGCACGTCATGTCCGTCGGTCAGCAGCCTCTCGCAAAGATGCGAGCCTAGAAAGCCGGCACCACCGGTGACAAGGATACGTTTTTTTGTGTAACTCACTGAGGTCTCCAAGCTATGACTTGGGAAGCGATTAACATGAAAAGGTTTTGAACATGAAATCGATCTTGATTACCGGGGCTAGCCGGGGGATTGGCCGGGCGACGGCTTTATTGGCCGGGGCAAAAGGCTGGTCAGTCGGTGTCAATTATGTATCTAATGTGGGCGCGGCCGAAGCCACTGCGGAGGCGGTGAGAGCAGCGGGCGGGAAAGCGATTATTATCCCTGGTGATGTAGCCGTGGAAGCTGATGTGATCGGCATGTTCGACCACGCGACGCGGGCTTTTGGCGGGCTGGATGGGGTGGTGATCAACGCCGGCATGATTGCCCCTAGCCTGCCATTGGCCGAGATTGACAGCGCTAGGCTGCGGCGGATGTTTGATGTGAATATTCTGGGCGCGTATTTTTGTGCCCGCGAAGCGGCGCGCAGAATGCCGATTGATAAAGGCGGGAAGGGCGGTTCCGTGGTGCTGCTTTCGTCAATTGCGGCCAAACTCGGCTCACCTTTCGACTTTGTTGATTACGCAGGTGCCAAAGCCGCCGTGGATACGCTGACCGTTGGCTTGGCCAAGGAACTTGGCAAGCAGGGTGTGCGGGTTAATGCCGTTCGCCCTGGCTTGATTGATACTGAAATTCAAGCGCAGTCAGGTGATGCGGACCGCGCGAGGCGCCTGGGTCCGGCAACCCCGATCGGGCGGGCCGGGCAACCAGAGGAAATCGCCGAGGCGATCATGTTTTTGCTCAGCGATGCGGCGTCTTATATTACGGGAGCGATTCTGGATGTATCGGGTGGGCGTTAGAAAATGATCAGGTGCCATGATTAACGGCCAGAAGATTATACTCACGACCTTTGCAGGCAGGCGTGACCGGATGAAACTGCTATTATCATATGCCCGCGCCGCTTTAAGCCTAGGTATTATTGATGAATGGCATGTCTGGGATTTTGCGCGAACGCCGGAAGATAGGCAGTGGTTGACGGAGGAGTTCCCCAATCTGCGCTGGATTGGGGATAAGAAGGAACATCGGTTTTTGGGCTGGGCCCAGCAAGATGGGCAAGGCAAATCGCGGCTTGAATTTGGGGTTCGGGGCGCCTCGAACATTCATATTCAGGTGGCATCTCAGAACCCAAGCGCGCCACAATTATTGTTGGTTTTAGGAGCCGAAGACAACACGATTAGCCAACTTTACAGTTTGGATACAAATAAAAACCCGATCGAGGCGACATTGCTCGCTAGCGTTGCCACGCCTGGGTTACTTTCGGCGCAGTTGACGAAGCAATGTGTGATTGACTACGCGCAAGGCACGTTAAAATTATCGATTAATGGCTACAGCATTTTTAGCCATAATATCGACTATGGTGGGCAACTTATAGGCGCCGTACTTTGCGCCGGTAATGGTGGTCCATGTGAAATCTATTTACCGAAATTGGCGGATTCAAAGCAGTTTTTGTTTGTTGCTGAAAATAAAGATGCCCACCCGTACAGCGAGTTCTATAATTATTATGAACAACGCTACAGCGAATACAAGAACTGCGTTTTCTTGAAGTGCGATGACGATATTCTCTATATAAATCTGATAAAATTACGTGATTTCATCGCCTTTCGGATACAAAATCCTTGGTATTTTCTGGTCAGCGCAAACGTGGTGAATAATAATGTCTGCGCCTATTACCAACAGCAAAGCCAACTCATTCCCTATGGGCTGATGTCGGTGGATTTGCCGCCCAACGGGTTTGGCGGCAAATTATGGGAGGATGGTGGATTGGCAGAAACTTTGCACAATTGGTTTCTCGACGAACCAGAGCGCTTCATCGGCCATAATTTTCGCCAAATCTCCATCGAATGGAGCCAGCGTCTCAGTATTAATTTCATCGCATTCCTAGGCAAGGACCTTGCTGAAATGGCCTGTCGGTTTAAGGATGATGAACATGCGCTAAGTATCGAAATTCCCCATCGTCTTGGCCGTACCAACGCGATTTTTACCCCGTTTATTGTCAGTCATTTGAGTTTTTACACGCAGAATGCAGAAATGAACATTGGTGAAATTATTAACAGGTACGAAGCGCTCCGCGATCAGGTTATTCGGGTATAAAATTTCTATCGAATGCTCAAAAAGCCCGCAAAATTCGACCTGTTTCAAACCATAATTTTTGCACTGGCAGCCCATATCTCTTGAATAGTTCAATTTCTTCCGCGTGCGCTAAATCCAGCGAATAGTTTGTAGCCAGCGGCCTGGTGTGATTGATGGCGACAGCATCCACGATCCCGATTTTATTTTTGGGCAAATTCAAGATGCGTGGCCAGATATGGTCGAAGCCGAAACCATAATAGCCCTCCGCCGTGGTGGCGATACATTTGCGCAGCGCGTCCCGGGTAAAGCAAGGTGCCATCGCTTCAACATAGGTGGTGAATCTTACATAATTACCCGGTACTTGTCTGGTGATCGGGATATTCACATAGCAGTGCGGGGTTAATGATGGTTGGGCTAGTTGCAGGTCAAAGTCACGACAGATTTCAAGAAATAGGTTGATATCTCTCCAGCTAGTTCGGATGTCATCGTCAAGAATAAAAATCCGCTCATAGTCCCAGAACGGGCTGGTTTCATGCAGTGCACTATGTATTGCCTGCCACTTGCGCACGCCGGTTTGCAGGCTGGAATATTCAGCCGAACGCACGCGGCTGTAATTGGCAGCAGCACCATAGAAGCTGACACATAAATCCCATGTCCGGTCGGCATCGCGCAGGTTATTTGGCCAGCTATGGTGCAGAGAGTTTTCGTTGGCACCGAGAATGACCAGATTGCGACGTTTTTTTCCGGTTGTATTTTTGTCGAGCTTGAATTTATTGGGGTCTGTGCAGATGCTGAGTGGCTCACTGGTTTCCTCAAGATAATGCTCAACGCGCTGCATTGTCTCGGTGATGATTACGCCGGTTAGCCGTCTTTGTCCGGCAGGATCAGTTTCGCATTTGTTGAACAAGGTGGTAACCTGACCAGTCTGGTCGTGAAAAGTCAGCCCCTCATCGGTCAGCCGCCAATATTTTTCATTTGGATGAATATATCCGCCAATCCGGTTGTCAGAAAATAATTTTAGAAAAATACAGTAAACTGGCCCGTCGGTCTTCCCGAATCTCCATGTGGTGTTTTCAAAGGCGCCAAAATTTGACGCTGGCTGCAGGGCTTGAAGCTGGGTCATCGTGCGGCCATCGCTGGCGCCATCATGACACCGCCAAATTCTGTAATGTCCCTCAGAGAAGCTTGCATCTTATATTGCCGCAGTAATTCGGCTTCCTCAGCTTTGGCGCCGTCCAGACGGTACGTGGTTGCGAGCGGTCGGGTATGGTTGATCGCAATCGCATCAATAATCGCCATTTTGTTAGCGGGAATGCGCAGTAGCCGCGGCCAGATATGGTCGATCCCGAAACCGTAATAGCTATTTTCGGCACAGGGAATGCAAATCCGTAAAGCCGCGGCAGTAAAACACGGCGCCATGGCTTCGATAAAATTGGTAAAGCGCATCACGGAATTTGGCCGCTGCGCGGTGATTGGGTGGGTAATGAAACAATCCTGGCGCAGCGACGGTTGTGCCAGAATCAGCCCGTAATCGCGGCAGAGTTCGAAGAAATAATTCAGGTCACGCCAACTGGTCATGATGTCATCATCCATGATCATGATGCGTTCGTAATCCCAGAACGGGCTGCCCTCATACATGGCGGCGTGAATGGCTGTCCATTTGCGCACGCCGGTTTGCAGGCTGGCATATTCAACCGGCCCTGGGGATGGATAATTCTGGGGCTCACCATAAAAGCTTATGGCCAAATCCCAGTTGCGGTCTTCATCGCGCAAGTCCCGGGTCCAGAGATGGTGTAGGGATTTTTCATTGGCCCCCATAATCACCAAATTGCGGCGTGGCGGTCTGGTGAGATATTTATCGATCCTAAAATTCTCCGGTCCCGGTGCAATGCGGCGTGGCTCGGTGGTCGCGGTGAGCAGATGGCGCGCTTCAGGGCCGGGATGTGCTACCTGATAACCTGAGAATTGAGGGATGTTATTTTTTAATAGGCGGTACTGGTCAAAAATCGTGGTCGCTTCGTCGGCCTGGTTAAAGAATACCAGCCCCTCATCGGTTACCCGCCAATAGGTCTCGTTTGGGTGAAAATAATTGCCGATCCGCTCATCAGGCAGCAGCTTGAGATAATATTGGTAGGGCGGGCCTGAGACTGGCCCAAAAGACCATGAACCTTGCAGGAAAGCCGCGCGCGTAAAGCCGCCGAGGCCAGGTTGAAATGCTTTAGTCAATTGTTTGAAGTCTCACTGCCATGCGGTTAGCGACATCATTTCTTGCCTGATTATGTTCCATGGATACTTTGTTAACCTATTCCACCCGGCCGACCGCTCATGTCCTGATTGTCGCGCAAGTTCGATGATTGGACAATCATCAGCACGGGAATGCAGCATAACAGGCATCCGGGCCGCCTATTGCGCCAATCTGGCTGGCCCCTTACTAAAAGCCGCCAAGGTTCTACTGAAAGCAATCGGCCATGGCTTCCGACATTCTATCTATCCCGAATCCAAATTCGCGCATCGCTGAGGCGTTTGCGTTCGATGATGTGCTGCTGGTGCCGGCCTATTCGCAGGTTCTGCCGACTTTGGTGACCACCAAAACCCGCCTGACACGCGCCATTTCGTTGAATATTCCCCTGGTTTCGGCGGCGATGGACACCGTGACCGAGGCCGCGATGGCGATTGCGATGGCCCAGCAGGGCGGGATTGGCGTGATTCACAAAAACTTCACGATCGAGGAGCAGGCTGCCCAGGTGAAGCGGGTGAAGAAGTTTGAGAGCGGCATGGTGGTGAACCCGCTGACCATCCACCCGGACCAGACCCTGGCCGATGCCCGCGCGATGATGGAATACCATAAAATCAGTGGGTTCCCGGTTGTTGAACGCAATGGCAAGCTCGTCGGCATTCTTACCCACCGCGATGTCCGGTTCGCCACTGACCCCAACGCGAAAATCTCGGAGCTGATGACCCGCGAAAATTTAGCCACCGTTTCGGCCGGTGTGGGGGCCGATGAAGCGCGGGCACTCCTGCATAAGCGCCGGCTGGAAAAGCTGCTGGTGGTGGATGATGAGTATCGCTGCATCGGGCTGATGACCGTGAAGGACATGGACAAGGCCCAGGCGCACCCGCTGGCCAATAAGGATGAGCTGGGCCGCCTGCGGGTAGCCGCCGCCACCGGCGTGGGCGATGACGGTGCCGAGCGTGCCGCAGCCCTCATTGAAGCTGGGGTAGATGTGGTGGTGATCGACACTGCCCATGGGCATTCCGAAGGCGTGCTGGCCGCGGTGCGGCGGATTAAAAAGACTTCCAACGCGGTGCAGATCATCGCGGGGAATGTGGCGACACCGGATGGCGCGGCAGCGCTGATTGATGCCGGGGCCGATGCCATTAAAATCGGCATTGGGCCGGGTAGTATCTGCACCACCCGCATCGTGGCCGGTGTCGGCGTGCCGCAATTCTCGGCCGTGCTGGAAACCGCCGCCTTGTGCCGCAGCCGCGATGTGCCGGCGATCGCCGATGGCGGCGTGCGGGCTTCCGGTGACATGGTGAAAGCCCTGGCGGCGGGCGCCAATGCGGTGATGGTCGGCTCAATGCTGGCCGGAACCGATGAAGCGCCGGGCGAAGTGTTCCTGTACCAGGGACGTTCCTACAAATCCTATCGCGGCATGGGCAGCCTGGGCGCTATGGCCCGTGGCTCGGCGGACCGGTATTTCCAGCAGGAGATCAAGGACACGCTGAAGCTGGTGCCGGAAGGCATCGAGGGCAGGGTGGGCTATAAAGGCCCGATGGCCGCTGTGGTGCATCAGCTTGTCGGCGGGTTGCGGGCTGGTATGGGCTATACGGGCTCCAAGGATATCAACGCCTTGCAGACCGAAACCAAGTTCCGCCGCATCACCGGCGCTGGCTTGCGGGAAAGCCATGTGCATGATGTCGCCATCACCCGCGAAGCCCCGAATTACCGCCAAGAATAATTAGGACATCACATGACCCCCGCTGGGCAGTTAGCCGCTGCGATTGATTTGCTGGCGGAGATCGAAGCCGATGCCCGTCCGGCCGATGCAGTCGCCAATTCGTTTTTCCGCAACCGCCGCTTCATTGGGGCGGGCGACCGCCGTGAGGTCAGTAACCTCGTATGGGGCGTGCTGCGGGCGCGCCGCCATCTGGGCTGGTGGTTGGAGAAGTTTGGGGCGGAGCCGACCCCGCGTTTGCTGCTGGGGGCGCAGGCGATTTTCACAGGCATGACTGTGCATAAAATCGGCATGGCGTTTGTGGCTGGGCGTTATGGTCCGCCGCCACTCACCGAGCTTGAGACGATCGTGCTGGAGAAATTCGCCGGCCACACGCTTGAGCACCCAAACATGCCCGATGCGGTAAAGTTTGAGGTGCCGGACTGGATTATGCCACGCTTCGAAGCGTTGTTTGGCGCCAGTTTGAAAGCTGAAATGGACGCGTTGGCACAGACCGCACCGCTTGACCTACGCGTGAACGCCCTGAAAGCCACCCGTGAGCAGGCAATTATGGCGCTGGCGGCGGAGCGGTTGGAGGCGCGTCCCACCCAATTCAGCCCGTGGGGACTGCGGCTGCCAGGGCGGCAATCAATCACGCAAGGCAAGGCCTTCCAGGAAGGGATTGTGGAAATCCAGGATGAAGGCAGCCAGTTGGTAGCCTTGCTGGTGGATGCCAAGCCCGGCATGCGAGTTGCTGATTATTGTGCGGGCGCGGGTGGCAAAACACTCGCCATTTCCATGACGATGGAAAATAAGGGGCATATCGTGGCCTGCGACGTCTCGGCCTCGCGGTTGGATGGTGCCATCAAACGTCTGCGCCGCGCCGGGGTGCATAATGCCGAGCGGCATTTGCTGGAAGCCGGCGATAAATGGACCAAACGTCAGGAGAAGAAATTTGACCGTGTGCTGGTGGATGCGCCGTGTACCGGCACCGGCACCTGGCGGCGTAACCCAGATGCCAGGCTGCGCCTGCAAGAAAACGACCTCGCTGAAATACTGCCGAAGCAGGCAATGATTTTGGACCAAGCGCAGAGGCTGGTGAAAATCGGCGGCCGGCTGATATATGCCACATGCTCGTTATTGGCAGAGGAGAATGAGATGCAGGTTCTGGCGTTTCTTTCACGTTACCCTAATTTCAGCCGCGTGCCGTTGTCTGATCCGTTGCCCGGGACTTTGCATGGTCCCTATCTGCGCCTGACGCCCCGTAGCCACGGCACGGATGGTTTTTATGGTGCAGTGCTGGAGCGCACCGCGTGACCGAATTGCGCAGTGCCACAGCTGATGATGCGCTTGCCATTGGAGAGGTGCATGTTTCGGCTTGGCGCAGCGCCTATGCGGGGCTGTTGCCAGACCAATATCTGGCGCGGCTTTCAGCAGCTCGTCAGGCGGCTTACTATGAACGTGCAATTCTTAATGGCGCTGGGGTTCATGTAATCACGCAGCAGGGTGATGTTGTGGGGTTTTCGACAGCCCGGCGCACCCGCAATAATCCGTTGGGTGACGGCGAAATTGAAACTTTGTATGTGCTGGATGATTATCAAGGCAACGGCTTTGGCCGCGCCCTGTTAGGCGCTTCAGCTTTATATTTGGCCGAACTTGGCTGTGCCTCGGCTTTTGTGTGGGTATTGCGCGAAAACCCGGCGAGTTTTTTCTACGCACATCTGGGTGGTAAGCGAATTGCCGATAGTATTTCGCGCGTGGGTGGTAACCAGACTCCGCAAACGGCTTTTTGCTGGAACCCGATTGAAACTTTGCTGGCAGGGGCAACCTTGTGATGCGCATCACGAACCTGAGTTCGCGTCTGCCGTAACGCAAAACGATATCCAAGATTGATTAGAGGAACAAAAAAATGTCGGATCAACCGCAATCAATTTTTGAAGCTGACCTTGATAAGAACGCGGCTAACTTTGTGCCGCTTTCGCCGTTAAGTTTTCTGCGGCGAGCGGAGCGTGTGTTTCCGCATAAAATCGCCGTCACGCATCATGACCGCGCTTATAGTTACGCGCAATTTGCAACGCGGGCGCGAAAGTTTGCAGCGGCGGTCAGAGCCGAAGGTGTGAAGCCTGGTGAATGCGTGGCGGTGCTCGCACCGAACGGACCCGCGGCATTGGAAGCGCATTATGCCGTACCCCTAGCGGGTGCGGTACTGAGTATGATCAACACATTGCTGGACCCAAGTGCAATCGCCTTCATTCTAAACCATGCCGAAGCAAAGTTATTTTTGGTGGACCGTGAATGGTCACCGCGGGCGCGTGCGGCGTTGGACCTATTAGGCCGTGACATTAAAGTAATTGAAATCGCTGATGAAGCGGCACCTGCTGGGCTGAGCATGGACGCCCCGGAATATGAGGCGTGGATCGCGCCGTTTGCGCCGATGGCATGGCAGCACCCGGCCGATGAATGGCAGGCGATTGCGGTAAATTATACGTCTGGCACCACCGGCAACCCGAAGGGCGTGGTGTACCATCATCGTGGCGCGTATCTTGGTGCGTTGGGTGTGGCGCTATCGGTTGGACTGACGCCGGAGAGCCGCTATTTATGGACATTGCCGATGTTCCATTGCTCTGGCTGGACCTTTACGTGGGCGGTAACTGCCTTAGGGGCCACCCATGTATGTTTGCGCAAAGTTGAGGCGGGCGCGATATTCAATCATATAACCCGTCATTACGTGACCCATATGTGTGGTGCGCCGATCGTGTTGGGTATGCTGATCAACGCGCCAAAGCATGTGCAACAGCCTTTGCCGCATAAGGTGGTGGTGGCCACCGCCGGGGCTGCACCGCCGAGCGCGATTATTGCAGGAACTGAGGAACTTGGCTTTAAGGTGCAGCATGTTTATGGGCTGACTGAAGTGTATGGCCCCTCAGGCTTATGTGAAATTCAGCCGGAATGGCTGTCGCTGCCCTTAAATGAGCGAGCCCGCTTGATGGCCCGTCAAGGTGTTCCAACCATCACGGAGGAAGACCTCACCATTCTGGATATTGATGGCAAGCCGGTACCGGCGGATGGAAAAACGGTGGGCGAATTTGCTTTTCGCGGCAACGTGGTGATGAAGGGCTATTTGAAAAACCCCGCAGCCACCGCAGAGTCCTTTAAGAATGGCTGGTTCCTGACCGGTGACTTAGGCGTGCTGCACCCGGATGGTTATGTGGAAATGAAGGACCGCTCAAAAGATATTATCATTTCGGGCGGCGAGAATATTTCGTCGCTGGAGGTGGAAGAAGTTCTATATCGCCACCCGGCGATCCGTGAAGCGGCGGTGGTTGCGGTACCCGATGACAAATGGGGTGAAGTACCTTTAGCGGTGGTTACATTTAAGGACGGCTTGGCGGCCAGCGAGGCTGAGCTGACAGAATTCTGCAAACAAAATCTGGCGGGCTTCAAAGTGCCGAAGAAATATCTCTTCCAGGAACTACCGAAAACATCAACCGGGAAGATTCAAAAACATATTTTGCGCAAGCAGGCTACGACATCTTCATAACTTGAGTTTCGGCTTCAGAACCGAAATCACGAAGAGCGGCCCGATCATGAGGTATTGCACATCGTCTAAAAAGGAAGGTTTTGCACCTTCGTAGTAATGGCCAATAAACTGGCCAACCCAGGCTAGACCAAAAATGACAATGGCGACGATTGCCAAATGGTGGGCGCCGCCAAACAGGCTCCATACGGCCAGCATTGCCACTAAAATAACAGCCATTTCTACGGCTGCCTGCAGGCCAAGGCGGGCGTAATAAATGACGGATGCGATGACCGCAATCAACGCCATCGTTAGGCTGAACGCATAAATCAACCCGATCACCGCAAACACGATGGCCGGAACACACACGCAATGGATGATCTCATTGCGTTTGTTGCGATGGCTTTGGGCGTAATGTTCGATCATGCTGTCTAGTTTTGCGGTATCCATGGCACCCCTTGAACAATCACGTTTCTGGCAGCGATACTGGTTTTCCCCAAGCCGCAATGCAAGCTTTGTTTTTATGGGTTGCTGGCAAGCCAGGCTAAAACGCCGCGCCCGGCGGCCATGCCGGTTGCCAAGCATCCTTGCAGCAAATAGCCGCCTGTTGGGGCCTCCCAATCCAGCATTTCGCCGGCCACAAACACGCCGGGGCGACGGCGCAGCATTAAATTGCCATCCAATTCTTCGAGCTTAATGCCACCCGCCGTGGAAATTGCGCGGTTCAGGCCGCTCGGTGCGATCAGGCGCAATGGCAAGAATTTAATCAGTTCAACCAGCGGCAATGTTGTGCCGGTATGGCGGGCTTCTTGGATCAGCCCAATCGCCACCGGGGATAAGCCGGCGTGTTTTCGCAGAATATTGCTCAGTGATTCGCGCCCGCCGACCGCCAGCCGGGCTGCAAGGGTGTTGGCATCGACATCCGGCCTCAGGTCAATATGCAGTATCGCCTCTCCGTGGTGTGCAAGCATATCGCGGGCGAGGGCTGAGAGCGCATAGACGGCCCCCCCTTCCACACCATCGCGTGTGATCATAATCTCCCCCGGCACGGTTCGGCCGGCGCAGGACAGTGTGATACGTTTAAGAGGTATGCCCGCGAAACGCGCAATAAAATGCGCCGACCAGGCAACCTGAAACCCGCAATTGGCGGGGCGCAGCGGGGAAATCGCAATATCAGGCAGCAGCGACGCCCAACTGCCATCTGCGCCCAGCCGCGGCCAGGAAGCACCACCCAGCGCCAACACAGCCGCGTCAGCTTGGAAGCATTGACCGTCGGAAAAACATAAGCCTGCTTCATCCCATCCGGTCCAGTTGGCACGGGTGATGATGCGCACGCGCAGACCTTCCAGCCGTTTGATCCAAGCGCGCAACAATGGGCTGGCTTTCATAGAAGTGGGAAACACCCGGCCACTACTGCCAATAAAGGTTGGTTGCCCCAAGCCAGTGCACCAATCGCGGGTGGCTTGTGGCGGAAATGCAGCGAGCCAAGGGGCCATCCACGCCCCGGCGAGCCCGTAACGCGCCAAAAATTGCTCGAAGGCTTCAGAATGGGTGATATTCAACCCACCCCGTCCGGCCATCAGAAACTTGCGCCCCAGGCTGGGCATACGATCAAAAATCGTGACGTCTAGCCCGGCAGTTGCCAGTACGTCCGCCGCCGTCAACCCAGCAGGGCCGCCGCCAATAACAGCAATGCGGCGGGGGGCGTTGATCTCTCGTGTCACTGAAAAATTTCGAATTCCAACAGAAATTGCCGCTCTGGGAGGCTGGCGGAGAAGGTG
>NCAT01000078.1 GCA_002255575.1 Acidocella sp. 20-57-95 | reverse complement strand
CTCTACGCCGCGCGTGATGTGGAGCATAACCATGCGCGGGTCCTCGCCGATTATTTGCGAGACGCAATGAAGCTGTGTGGCTAACCGCCGTTCACAAGTAGCGATATATCCTGTACTCCAGCTCCAAGCTGGACCGAAAGCTTCCGGCCCATCATGCCCACAAATGGCCGGCCAATTGCTTCCGTCGCCGAGCTCAATGCCGTGTAGGTGGCTGCAAATGCCGGTCCGTTTCCAGCGTGAAGACAGCCGCCCACAAGGGTGTTTTGGTAAAGACTGATCGTTTCGCGAAGCCCTCGCCAACCTCATGTTCGGCCAACAAGCCGGCCCAGCATAGGGGCCGCAGGACATGAAGATAGAAGGTGGAAGCCAGCCGGTAGTGCGCGGTCCAAATATCGGTTTCCGGGGCGCCGAACAGCGCGGTAAACAGCCGCTCCTCGCTCACCGCATGGTCAGCCTCGATATTGATGACATTCAGGAAGACGTCCCAGTTGCCGATCAGGGCATCACCGAAGCGGGTATATTGGCGGTGATCGAGACCATAGAGCAGCGTGGTGGCCAAGCATCCCCATAATTCGCCGGGCTTGTCCCGCAAGCGGTTGGCATTGGCGGACGTCATGCAACACGGTCAGAGGCGGAAAGTCCGCCTCGTTTAGAACCTTGTTGACGACGTAGAGTTCCTTCGCGGTGTAACGTGGCCATGCGAAAGCTTCGGCCGCCCATTGCACAAAATATCGTTTCAGGGCCTTGGCGGGCGTCAAGCCGATTGGGCCGTGCTGGTCGA
This sequence comes from Acidocella sp. 20-57-95, assembly GCA_002255575.1. Classification (GTDB taxonomy): domain Bacteria; phylum Pseudomonadota; class Alphaproteobacteria; order Acetobacterales; family Acetobacteraceae; genus Acidocella. The sequence goes on along the minus strand of NCAT01000078.1, from coordinate 3,440 downwards.
CATAGTCGAAGGTCAGCATCGCCGCCTTGAGGATCGGCGCATACGCCAGCGCAGGTTCGTCGCCAGGGATCGGCTTGAAGGGGACCATGCCGGAAGTTTGGGCGATCCGCATTGGGCTGCCAAGGCCGGCGTCAGGCTTGTTGCCAGCGGGAAACATATCCCCTCTCATTTGATTAAGTCTTGTCTTGCCGGCCCAGTCTCTTTCCGGAGACCGGGCTGTATAGCTGGGGACGCTTCCATGAATTGTATTGACGTTGTGTGTACGTTGTGCAATTGTCCACTCCTGCAATGGAGATGAGAGATGGCCCAGCTAGGCCCTGCCGGTCCGGCCCGTAAGGACGATGTCATTCAAATCCGGGCTTCGGCTGAGACCAAGGCAATCCTGACCCGCGCCGCGGCGCTGCGGGGGCAGAAGCTGTCGGAATTCATGCTGGACAGCGCCCGCCGCCAGGCCGAGGACACGATTTTGGATCAGCGTGTGTTCTTCCTGGCGCACGAGGCGCACGAGGCGTTCCTGGCGATGCTGGATGCGCCGGCACAGGACGTGGCGGAATTGCGGACCCGGCTGACTAAGCCTCCGGCCTGGGAACGCTAATGGCCAAACCTGGCGGGAAGGGGACAACTGGGGCCAAGCCAGTGAGACCTCGGTTGTTACCGCCAGAACGCCTGACCGCAGCACACGATGTCTCGGACTTCCAGAATGGCCGGCACCCGTCCTTGGATGAGTGGTTACGAGAGCGGGCGTTAATCAGTGAGGGGCTGTCAGCGAGAACCTATGTTGTACGCGCTGGCGAGCTACCACATCTCGTCGTTGGCTATTATGCGATCACCACGGCCATGGAGCAGCGTCTGTCCCTGCCCAGCGCCAAGTTGCGGCGCGGGATGCCCGAGCAGATACCGCTGATGCTAATCGGCCGCTTGGCGGTGGACCAGCGTTACCAAAGCATTGGCCTGGGCACCGACTTGTTGGCGGATGCATTAAAGCGTTGCCTCACCGTGTCCGAGGTGGCGGGCGTCAGGGCGGTGGTCACCCACGCTATCGATGAGACTGCCATGGCGTTCTATCGGCGGCACGGTTTTTTGGCCTCGCCGTTGGGCGAGAAGGTGCTGATGATGCCGATTGAGACCGTCCGCGCCTTGTTCGCCGATCAGTGAAATAGGCCAGGGTGGTTTCCTTTCTCTCGGCGTAGCCTGGACGGTCCCGTCCAGGCTATTGGCCGGACGCCATGGGTAGGGCGGTCGGGATCGGATCTGTCCAGACCGGCATAAAGCAATAATGCCGCCCGTCGGCATCCTGCTGAAGGCTCTTGCGGCAGGCCGCCATGGCAACGGCACCGTCATTATCCTGCATCAGCTGGCCCCAGGCGACGGCCTCGGCCGGCCCGGCCTTCATGGCAACCGAGATCAGATGGGAGGCAACCTCGCCCTGAAACCGCCCGGCATTCAGCCCGGCGGCATAGGTGAAGAGACAGGGAATGGCGCCCAGCGCGAGCACCACGACCGCCCAGATACCGAGGGTTTTGTATCGCCCAGATACCGAGGGTTTTGTATTTCACCGTTTTGCCGTGCTGATACACGGCATAGCGCACACTATCCGCGAGCTTGGGCGTCAGCTGCTCGACAATTTCGGCCTGTTTGGTTTGCAACACCGCCTCGGCTTGCTGGACGGCCAGCGCCGTCTTCTTGAGGGTATCATGGTATTCGCGGTCCAGCCGGTCGCTGGCATCGTGGAAATAGCGCACGGCCTGGTTATGCAGGCGCCATTGCAGGCGCAGCGACGAGGACAGGACCTTGATCAGCGGCAGCACCGGGTCGTTTTTGAGCCCGGTGACCTGAATGAGCCGCTCAAGCTCCTCCTGCATCTGGGCGATCTCGCGGCCAAGGATTTCGCTGTAGCGCCGCAGATCGAGATCTTCCCGGGGCTCGTTCATGGCAGCCATGAGCTGATCCCCGCAAAATTGCTGTCCATGGCCTCCAGCCATAGCCTGACCCGGGCCCGGTCGAACGGCCCGAGCGGTGTGTCGGCCCGGCCGGTCTTGCCCGCGACGGCATCATGGAATTTCAGCCGGCGGATTTCCACCTGTTGGGCGGCAAACAGCTTGGGCATAAACACCGGTACTGCCCCCTCACCAATCGCGCGGCGGACGACGCTATGCCGCAAAATGCGCGCGAAGCCCGTATCGTGGGTCTCCCCGACATCCATCATGGCCTCGTTCAAAATGATGGACGAGGCAGTCGGCTTGAACCCGATCCGCTGCAAGGTGGCGAGGGGCGATAAATCTTCTTCTTGCGGCCCCACCGTATGGAACAGCACCACCGCGAAGCCCTGGGCTTCGAACAAGGCGACCAGATCGGGTAATTCGACAGCGAGGCGACGTAGGGTGGTATCGCCGCCGCCCAGATCGACCAGCGCCGATATTTTCTGACCCAGGCTATGCTGCAACAGGCGATCCAGCCATTTCAGGGACAGGCCGGGGTCGGCGGTCTCCGGGGGGCGGGCCACCTTGTCGATATAGCGGGAGAAGGTGTCGTTGGTCGTGTCCAGATCCGCCATTAGCAGAGGCGTGCCGTTCATCAGGGTTTTCTCGGCCAGCCAGCGTATGCCGGTGGTCTTCCCGGTTTTGCCCCGCCCCACCCAGAAAATGACTTTGTGCCGCCCGCTTAAATCGATGCCGGTCAAAGGCGTTGGGCTGGCAGCGGGTACCGCCGGGCTGGCGGCGCCGCCCAACTCCATCTCCGGTGGGACAGAATCCTCGTCTGCTCCGAAGCTAAACTCCGGAGATGTACTGCCCGGGGAGGAGGCGCGTCCGCCGGTTGCATTCGGAAAGCGCAGCAATTCTGGCATATTGTCTTTCGGTTCAGACATCGGTTGGCTCCGTTCAGGGGAAGGGATGGCTGGGGCTCATGGCGGCGATTTTTTGCCGAGCAGGCGGGCCATGACCTCGTCGTAGGTAGAGAGGGGCGGCCGGATGAGGGGCCTTGCCGGTTCAGCCGTAAAGCGCGCCGGCTGAAATTCCGCGCTGTCTGACGCACCCGGCGGATCTGATTGGCTGTCCCGCGCCCCGACCGGTACCGCTTCCGGCACCGGCACCGCAAACGCCGTCTCTGCCTGCTGCGCCGTACTCTGCGGCGGTCCGGTGGCGGTCTTGCGCTGGTAGCCTTTCAGGGGGCGGCGGGCGCGATAGACCTCGCTTTGCAGCCAGTCGGCATCCCACGCTTTGCCGGTGCTGTAGGTGATGCCAGCCAGCGTCATCGCGCGTGCGATTGCAGCCCAGGACCAATCACCATGCACAAGCTCCAACAACATGCCGTAATGTTGGCGCAGCCAGGGCCGCACGACGTCGCCCTGCCGCCAGAGCGGGCGGAGCATTTCCGCCAAGCTTTCGATCTCGGCCTCGGTGTGAATGCGTTTGCGCGACATGAACACGGGCTTTCAAAAA
>NCAT01000077.1 GCA_002255575.1 Acidocella sp. 20-57-95 | reverse complement strand
CTTCAAGAACCCGCTTTATTTGATGGTCATGGCGCCGCTCTGGCTGGCGGCTCGGGAGTTGGTGGCGCGGGATTATAACGCCGTCGGTGTTGTGCTGCTTTACTTGCGCACCGCCGGCCGGTCGGTGGACAGCAAGAGATGGGGCGGGGCTTCGGTGTCACCGGCACCGGTTCGTGGCCGCGCTCGTTACCGGGGCATGCGCGATGTGGGGGGATAGCGCCCGCGCGGAGCGCGCCGCCACGCAATATCTGCCCTATATCGCGCATATCGGGCCGCAAACCGTGCTGCTGGAAAGCGGGGCGCTGCTGGCAATGGGGCATGTTGAGGGCCAGGCGTTCGAACTGGCAGACCATGCGCTGCGCAATGCAAGGCTGCGGCTGCTCAACACGACCTATCGCAATCTCGCCGATGACAATGTCACCATCCATACGCATCTCATCCGCCATGCCGATCTGGGGGCAACACCTACCCGCCGGTTCCGCTCCGGCTTTGCCCACGCACTGGATGAAACCTATCGGAACAAGGTGCTCGCGGGTCGGCTGTACCGAAATGATTATTTTATCAGCCTGCTGATTTCACCGCGCAGCCCGCTTGGCTCGGGCATGGCCAGAAAATGGGCGCGGCTCGGGCGTAAATCCCCGGAAGCAGCGGATGGGCTGGCGCGAGAGTTAGAGGACCAATGGCTTGTTTTGGCCAATGGGCTGGAAGGGTTCAGAGTCAGGCGCCTTGGTGTGTATGAGCGGGATGGGATCGCCTTCTCGGAAATCGCCGAGGCGTTGCGGCTGATTATCACCGGTCGGCCGCTGCCGGTGCCGGTCGTCTCCGGGCATTTGGGTGATTCGATTTACACCGATCGCGTTATTTGCGGGCGGCGGGGCATAGAGATCCGCGCGCCGGATAAAAGTATTTTTGGGACGATTTTCTCGTTCCGGGAATATCCGGCAAAGACCCGGCCTGGGATGCTGAACACGCTGCTCTCCGTGCCGTTCCCCATCGTGCTTGCGCAATCCTTCGCCTTCGTCACCCGTGCCCAGGCGCAGGATAGGCTGTCTTTGAAATCCGCCCAGATGCTGGGCGCGCAGGACAAGGCGGTCAGCCAGATCGCCGGGTTGGAGGAAGCGGCGGATGCTCTGGCGTCCAATGAATTTGTCATGGGCGCGCATCACCTCTCGCTGGCGGTCTATGGGGATTCGCTGGCGGCAGTGGAGGAGCACGCTGGCCGGGCGCGCGGACGGTTGGCCGATGCCGGGGCCGTGGTGGTCGAGGAGCGGCTGGGGCTGGAGGCTGCCTTTTGGTCGCAATTGCCTGGTAATCTCGAATGGCGCACGCGACCCGGGGCAATCAATTCCCGCAATTTTGCGGGGCTATCGAGCTTTGATAATTTCCCAGCGGGTGAGCAAACTGGCCACTGGGGCGCACCGATCGCGAGGTTCCGCACGGATGGTGGCACAGCCTATGATTATGTGCCGCATGTCGCCGATGTCGCGATGACCATCATCTTCGGCCCCATAGGCTCGGGCAAGACGGCACTGCTCATGTTCCTGTTGGCGATGTTCGAGCAGGCGATGGTGGAGGAGAATACACAGTCAGGCCGGGCTGGCTCGCTGGTGTTTTTCGATAAGGACCGGGGCGGGGAATTGCTGGTGCGCGCCACGGGCGGCACCTATCTCGAATTGCGCCGTGGTGAGGCGTCGGGGCTGGCGCCGCTGCGTGGGCTGAAGGACACCGAGGCGGATCGGGATTTTCTGCGGGGCTGGCTGATCGCTCTGGTGCAAAGCGAC
>NCAT01000076.1 GCA_002255575.1 Acidocella sp. 20-57-95 | reverse complement strand
AGCCCACCACCAAGCGCACAGGGCATTTAGGCCGACACCTATCAGCACGGAACCGGCCAGTGCGGCATCAATCAAAGTAACGCGCGCCTCAGTGGTAAGTACCAAATTGCTCAGCTTTCGGCCTGTAACCAGCTTTCCCCGTGCCAACAGCAACATGACGACGCATGTTACTGCTAGCCAAACGATCCCAAGTAGTGAAGGTGCAGGATGAGCGTTGGCAAACAACGTCCAGCCGGATTGTATGAGGACGCAGATTGCCAATGCGATGAAAGCAGTGCCGATTAGTTTTAGTGACAAAATTTCTCGGCCTTGATCGACACCCTTAAGCTGCCAAACCACGACAACCGACGCAAAAATCTCAATGGCGCTATCTAGTCCAAAACCGGCGAGTGCCGCTGAGCCAGCCCGCACAGCGGCGATCAGGATATCACTGCGCCGACGACATTCCAGCCGAGGGTAGCGTATTCGAGCCAGAGGCCACGCCGGAGCAGTAAAGCAGATTGCATGGTGCGTCATAACCGATCCGTCCGAACCTGTCCCTCTGCTGCGCGCGTGCATCAATATTTTCTTCAGATTGAGAAGTCCGCAATCAATTTAATGATTGAACCGTAGCCCTCGCGGCATATCGGTTACACTCATGACTTTACGAACCAATGCGTCGCCTTGAATTCAAGAATGCTGACAGGGTGAGCATAAGCAGGGTATTCAAAATTGACATCGTACTCTCTTCAATGCGGTCATCTGGAAATTTGTTCGTTATAATTTCACACGCGGCTGAGATGTAGATGGCTTCGGCAAATCAGTGAAATTACAAGTCGGTCGATTGGTTTCAGTTGGTGAAAGGGCTTCGATAATCCGGCATTCAGCAACCGTACCATGCCCGCATTGGCCGACGATTTGACGTAGTTCACTGCCCAATGCCAATAAATCCGCAATTTTGCGGTCCACCTCAGCCAAGTGCCCACGAGCGATAACATCAATTTCAGCGCAAGTTTGGTCTTTCTGATCGGCCAAACGTAGCAATTCGCGTACCTGATCCAATGAAAATCCTAGATCGCGGGCGCGGCGTATGAAGCTCAACTGCGCCAGGTGTTCGGCCCGGTAGGCGCGGTAGTTACCCGCGGTGCGTTCTGGTTCAGGGAGCAAGCCGGCCCGTTCGTAATAGCGGACGGTCTCAACCTTGGTCTCGGTCGCGCGCGCCAGATCGCCGATGCTCAAATTGTCATGATCCATGGTCTTGACCCTGTAGCAGCTACAGGGTGCATACACCAAGTCTCGCTGCTTCGTCGAGGATGAGCATGTCTAAAAGCTGCTGCGCCCCTGCTACCGTCGCGTCCGTCCTGGACCCAGGATGGCGTCGCGTTCTCTGGATCGCGCTGATCATCAATGCCGGGTTTTTTATTGGCGAGATTGTCGCCGGGGCGGCGGCGGGGTCAGCGGCTTTGCAGGCGGACGCACTCGATTTCCTAGGAGATTCCGCCAATTACGCCATTAGCCTGGGTGTCGCCGGCATGGCGCTCGCCTGGCGTTCCCGCGCCGCTCTGGCGAAAGGCTGGACCATGCTGGCATTTGCAGCATGGGTCCTCGCGAACACGGCTTGGCACGCTTATGCCGGGACATTACCGAGCGCCGTTGTCATGGGAAGCGTCGGTTTCGCGGCATTGCTTGCGAATGGAGGTGTCGTGCTCATGCTGTGGCGTTACCGCGGCGGCGATGCGAACCGGCGCTCGGCCTGGATATGTTCGCGCAATGACGCGATCGGAAATCTGATCGTACTCCTCGC
>NCAT01000075.1 GCA_002255575.1 Acidocella sp. 20-57-95 | reverse complement strand
ATTGCGGATGATGTTGTTCAACAGATCACCGCGCCCAATTTCGCGCCGGTCGCCCAACGGCCGCCGCGCAATCACCTCAGCCCGCTCCGCCCCCTCCGATGTTACGATAAAACTCTGCTCCCGATGCCGGCTTCCCGATGTATAGGCCCCAAACGCCGATACCAGTTTTGTGCCGGCGGGCATCGCATGAATATGCTCCGTCACGGTGGTGCCCTGCGCGGTATTTGTGGTCAGCGCATCACCATAAGCCAATTGAACCCTGCCGCTGGCCTCATCGCGCAATGTATCCCAGCCTACCACCCCTTCCCTGCCCGTACCATTCCTCAAGATCAGCCCGGCGGCGTCGACGGCAATAATTTCCAACACTGACCCGTTGCGACCGATATTTCCAACAGTGCCGGCATCCGAGAATTTTGCATTTGTACGCCGGAACAGGCGCACGCGGTCCCCCACGGCAAGCGCCAATTCGTACTCCCGCTCTCCCGCACCATCGGTGGCTTTGATCGTGATTTGATTCGCCCCAATTCCATGGTCCGGCGCTGCTGACGGATGGCGAGGCTGATATCATACGCTTCCGCGTTACTCGGCGCGCTCACCGAAATGCTGAAGTCCGGTCGATCCCGGTTCGCCTCAAGCCGCTGCCGCCATAGGTAAGCCGTATGCGCCACCGCCTCTTCATATCCGCCCGGCACAACCTGCAGCGTGCCGTTGGCTCCCTTGCGGCGCACGGCCTCTTCTGTCTGGCCATTGCGGAACATCAGCACGGTCTCGCGCTCTTCCTCTGCTTTCTGCCTGACCGAAGAACCCAATTCCGGCACCTTGTCGGTGCCCAGCGCCCGGCGCAACAACTCGATCACCGGACCAGCCTCCACCGCCTGCATCTGCTTGGGGTCACCAATCATGACCAGGTGGAACTTTTTCTCCGCCTGCGCCGCCATGATCGCGTTGAGTTGACGCGTGCCGAGCAACCCCACTTCATCGACAACCACGACGAATTTGCCGCCGAGCACGAGCTTTCCCCGCTCCAAATCCCGCAGGAATGCCGTCACAGCGCGGGTGTTTGCTGTCGGTATCCCGGCTTCCGCCAGATCATCCGATTGCCGCCATGCCAGTGCGATGCCGTGGACAATCCTGCCATCCGCCTGCCAGGCCCGGACCAATGGCTTCAGCAAGGTGCTCTTGCCGGAGCCCGCCACACCTATGGCGAGCTCCACCCGCCCGCCAGTGCCCAGCTGATCGATGATCCGCCGCTGCGCCCGGCCATGCGCACTGGTAAAATCGATCTCCGGGAATGAGGCTACCGCCGCAGCGATGGCTTTGAGCGAAAGCGCGGCAGAGCGGTCGCGCGCCCCAACCCGTGCCGTCTCGATGAGCCTCTGTTCCTCACGAACTTCGAGCGTCGTGGTCACCGCCACCCGGTCCCGGCCCTGGCGCCCTGGCACACGCCCCCAGATCAACGCGGCGTCCTCACCCCGGCGCTGAACACCGCGTTCGCGGAAAGCCTGTGTGATGGCGTCGACATCGCGGGCCTCCCCAATCCCCGCGGCGATCAACCCCTTGGCGGCGGCGATCCGGGCATCTGCACCATCAATCACAGCCCGCCGGTCGAATTGCCTGCCCAGCAACGGCAGAGCGGCCTGGAATGCAATCTCCAGCCGCTGCTCACGGCTGGGGAGAGGCATGAGACCATCCGGACGCAGCACGCTCCGGTGCTCATATCCCAGCCGCGTCGCCGTCGCTCGCCAGGCAGCGAGGTCACTGACATCATCGCTCTTGGCCTCACGCGGGTTCTGCACCCCGGCTTTCAGTAAGGAGATTTTGCGGGCGGGGGTAAGCGTTTCCCAATCCAGGCCGAGGGATCTTGCAAAGACCCGCGCCGCTGCGGTGCCGCCGGTTGTCCGCTTGCTGAATTGTGCCACCACGCTGTCGGGCACGGCGGAGAGTTTGGCCATCTCGGTTCGGGCATCGAGTTCCACCGTCACACCATGAGCACGCAGATGATTGGCGAGATAGGCCTGATACAGCGCGCCCCATTCATGAATCCGCCCTTCGAGCAACGCCAAATTAATACTGCCCACCCGCCCACCCGGCGTTTCCACGATGTTGAACACGGCAACATGGGTGTGCATCTGCATGTCGCCCGGTGCGCGGCCCTGCGTGCCGGTCAGCGTGTGCAGCTCAGTCACCGGCTGGCCCTGCTCATCCTCCCGCACGATCTCAACTCGATATAGCCAATCCGCATCTTGGCGGCTTCAAGAATGGTCCGGTATTGGCGGGCCTCCACCTCCCGCCCCTCGGCATCACGCCCGGCGAGAATATGCGCGCGCTGTTCGGCGGTCGGCGCTTTGTCTTTGACGCTAAGGCCTGAGAGCAAACGCCGCACTGCCCGCTCAGCTTCCTCGACGGGTAATAACTCGCCATTCACCCTCCGCCCCGCCAGCATCCGCGCCAATTGTTCGGGCGTTGGCACTCGTGTTGCATCCAAACCAAAAATTTGCGCGAGCGGCAGGCTTGAGGCGCGCTGCACCCGTCCCTCGATCGTTCCGCCATCCGCGCGCTGCCCGTTCAAAAGGGACGCCACTTCATCCGGCTTCAACCCGCGCTGCGGCTCAATCCCCAGTCGCCGCGCCAGCATCGGGTTCATGTCCCGCCGGGGCGCGGCCGTCGCGCTACTACGATCTGGCGCAACAGCGGCCTCAGCCATCGCAGCGTCCAAACGCCTCGCTTTGTCGCCTGCCCCCGCGCTGCTCCCTTCGCTGGCTGGTCCCGCCCCAGACAGCCGAACCAGACTGGCCAGCGCTTCTTCACGGCCCACCAGCCCCGTCGCCGCGAAGGCCGCCAAAGCCCGCAAGATCAGCTCATCCCGCCCATTATCCGCGCCCGTAGCGGTCGCAGCGCCGCTTTCGGCAAGGCGTTCCGCTTCCACCCGCACCAGCCCATCCAGCGTATCCGCCGCCAAAGGAGTGCCACCGGCCGTGAACCGGCCGTAGCGCGACGCGGCCGCATCGGCGAGCGTTGGCGGCGTCACGCCCTGCTCGTAATATTCCGCCATCGCCGCCATCTCGGGCGACAAGGTCTGCTGCAATAAATGTTCGCTCATGAACCTCGCCGCAGCCGGCGCTCCCGCCGCCCCGGT
>NCAT01000005.1 GCA_002255575.1 Acidocella sp. 20-57-95 | reverse complement strand
TGGTCAAATTCGGCGCTTGCGCGGCGTTCATGAAGCCCTTCACGCCGCCGCCGCCATCGAAGTCGGTGCCGATGCCGACATGGTCGATGCCGATTTTTTCCACGGCATAGTCCACATGGTCGGCAATATCGGCCACGGTTAAATCACTGGCACGGGCTTTGGGGCGCAAAAAGTTCGAGACGATGGTGATCTGCACCAGGCCACCGGTGGCGCCCAGCGCTTCCAGTTGTTCGTCATCGAGGTTGCGGGGGTGGTCACAGAGAGCACGAATGCAGGAATGGGTGGCCAGAATTGGCGTGCGTGAGAGTGCGGCTGCCTGTAGCATGGTGGATTTGGCGGCGTGCGAAATATCCACCAGAATTCCCAACTCGTTCATGCGCGCCACCGCCGCCCGGCCAAGCTCTGAAAGCCCGCCATGCTCCGTGCTTGCGTTGCCCAAACTGGCCAGCGGAATGGCGGCATCGGCCAGGGCGTTATGGCCGTTGTGCGTCAGGGTCATGTAACGCACACCACGGGCGGCAAACTCATCCAAGGCTGCCAAATCCTCGCCCATGGCGTAGCCATTCTCAATGGCGGGGATGATGCCAGTTTTACCCGCGGCAAAGGCGGCCTCAATGGCATCGGCCGTGCTGGTCAGTACCCCGCCCGCACCATCAGCCGGCGCCATCGCCACAATGGCATCCAGCATCGCCCGCACCCTAATGGCCGCCTGCTCATGCCCGGCAGTATCGCGAGCACCTTGCGGAATATAAGCGGCAAAACAAACAGCGGCGATTTTGCCAACCTTTAACTTTGGTAAATCCACGCAGCGCGGGCCGTCTTCAAACGGGCTCGGGCCATCCGGCCAAGGGATATCAACATGGGTATCAATGGCGAGCAGACCGTCATGGGGAGAAATATCTTGCATAGCTAATCGTCGAGTGAGTTGAGCGCAGCGTCAAGCGCCTTGCGCATCACCGATGGTAAAGGCACGGTCCGGGCCGGGGCCGAAAATACCCCGCTTGGCAATTTTGCCACGACCGCCCGCTTTACCGCCAAACTTAGGGTAAAATGCGTGAATACATGCTGAATTTCACCAACATTCCGCCACTTCACCGGCATTGGGGCGGTTTCCGGCAGTACCAGCATACCGCCTAACAAGCCTTTCGGCGGGCGGCGCAGCAGCAATACCTCACCGGCTTTGTCCATCAATACATAAGCAACCCCCACCCGGTGCGGTCGTTCAGCCTTCGGCGCACGCACCGGCAAGGTCTCAGCGATGCCAAGCGCTTGCCCCCGACACGCAACCTGCCACGGGCAAAGCCCGCAAGCCGGGGACCGTGGCGTGCAGATGGTAGCCCCGATATCAAACAGGGCCTGCGCAAAATCTCCTGGTGCTCGCTGCGCGGCTTTGTCCGCCATAAATTGTTCAGCCGCCTTCGCAATCACTGCCTTCCCCGCCGGAATCGGGTCTGTCAGAGCAAATATCCGGGCCGCGACTCGTTCAATATTTCCGTCCACCGGCAATACCGGAAGATTAAACGCAATCGCGCCAATCGCGTTGGCGGTATAAGGCCCGATGCCCGGCAGGCTTCGCAACCCTTCAATCGTTTCAGGAAACCCACCCAAAGCCGCCACCTGCTTTGCGCAGGCATGCAGGTTGCGGGCGCGCGCATAATAGCCAAGGCCGGCCCACATTCCCAAAATTTCATCTACTGGTGCTGCTGCCAAAGCCGCAATCGTAGGATACGCAGCCAGAAATTTGGCGTAATAGGGGATCACGGTTGCTACCACGGTCTGCTGCAACATGATCTCAGAGAGCCATACATGGTATGGGTCGGCGGGTTCACCTGGGGCAGACCGCCAAGGTAAATGCCGCCGGTGTTTGGCGTACCAGGATAGGAGCTGTTGGGCGGATGGTAAGGTCGTCACGTAACCAGGATGTGCCCACAGAACAGCCAGCACGCAACTTCTCGCCGCGCGGCATCGCGGCACTCATCGCCCCGGTGGTCCGCCCGGCCTTTCGCAAACGCGCCCCGGCCGCCGCGCAATTACTGGCAGATTGGGAAAGTCTTGCCGGCCCCGAATTTTGCCGCCGTGCCGTGCCGGTTAAATTTGCGGCCGGCACGCTCACTTTGGCCTGTAGCGGTCCGGTGGCGATGGAATTGCAATATCAGGCTGGCAGCCTGATCAGCCGCCTGAATCTAGGGGTTGGCCAGAAAATGATTGAGCGGCTGCGGTTTATTCAACAAACCACCGATACACCCCAGGCAGTTATCACCCCGTCCCGGCGCGGAACGGTGAAACCGCCTGAAAACTTGCCCGAAGGGCCTTTGGGGGAGGCTTTGGCCAAATTATATCAGGGCCTCGTACGGAAGGGCTGAAATAACGATTCGACTCTTTCCCCAGTTTTTGCCTAAACTACATATAGAGGAAAACATGCATTTATCACGCCGTTCTATACTATCCCTTGTGGGTGCAACGATTTTGTCACCAAGCGCTTATGCACAGGGTGCCGGTGTTGATCCGATGGGGATACGATCCATCGGTTCGCCAAAAGCGCCGGTAACAGCCATTGAGTATTTCTCCCTCACTTGCACCCATTGCGCTCATTTTGGCACGGTCACGATGCCGCAGGTGAAGCCAAACCTCGTCGATACTGGCAAATTGCAGATTATTTACAAAGACTTCCCACTTGACCAGGTGGCGCTGATGGCCGCCCAAGTGGCGCGGTCCCTGCCGGTTGATCAATATTACCCATTCATTGAAGCGCTGTTTGCCAGCCAAAGTGATTGGGCCTTCACACCTGGCATCGATTACAAACAATCCATTTACAAATACGCGGCTTTGGCCGGGATGGACCGCCCTACTTATGACGCGGCGCTGGCAAATGACGCGCTGAAGAACTTCATTCTCCAGGGCCAGCAAGAAGCTGAGACCATGTATCACGTTAATTCAACGCCCAGCTTTCTTATCAACGGCACCCTGCATCCAGGCGCGCTGGAATATGCTGATTTTGCAGACATCGTGAACAAGGCTGCAAAAGCGTAGCCATGCCAGCCCGTTTTGCCCGCCTGCGAATCGCTGGCTTTAAAAGCTTCGCAGACGCCACCACCGTCGAGATTCTGCCGGGTCTTACCGGGGTGGTGGGGCCGAACGGGTGCGGTAAATCCAATGTCATCGAGGCTTTGCGCTGGGCGATGGGCGAAGCGAATGCCCGCAATATGCGCGGCACCGAGATGGAGGATGTGATATTTGCGGGGACGGCTGGCCGGGCGTCGCGCAATTTAGCGGAAGTGACGCTTACGCTTGAAGATACTTCAGGCTTAGCGCCACCTCCTTTCCACGAAGCCTCTGACCTGGAAATATCGCGTAAAATCGAACGCGGGTCTGGCAGTTCCTACCGGGTCAACGGCAAAGAAGCCCGGGCCCGCGATGTGCAGACCCTGTTTGCCGACCTCGCCTCGGGTGCGCGGGCCTCCGCGATGGTTAGCCAAGGCCGAGTCGGCGCCCTGGTAAATGCCCGCCCGGATGAACGCCGAGCATTACTTGAGGAAGCCGCCGGCATCACCGGTCTGCACGCGCGGCGCCACGAAGCCGAGCTAAAACTGAAAGCAGCCGAGCAAAATTTATCCCGCGCCGAGGATTTGAAAGGCCAGATCGAGGCGCGGCTGGCGGAGTTGAAAAAACAATCCCGTCAGGCGAGTCGCTACCGCAACCTGTCCGGTGCCATTCGCGCCGCTGAGGCCGAGTTATTGGCCATTCAGCGTGCAGTAGCCGAAAAAGCCCGCGAAGCGGCGCAGCTTGCATTTAATTTGGCAGACCAGAAAGTAACCGAAGCCACGGTTGCCGCCGCCGAGGCCGCCACCCTGGCTGCCGAGACAGAAGCAGCCTTACCACCCCTACGAACTGCCGAAGCTGAGGCACGCACCCTGCTGGAACGCGCCCGCATTGCGCAGGAACAATCAGCTGAGGCTGAAACCAGGGCACGGTCATCGCTTACTGAGGCGCGCACGCGCGTTGACACACTCGCACGCGACCATGCCCATGCGAGCAAACTGGCCGCGGATGCTGAAGCTGCGCAGAGCCGCCTGAATGACGAACAAGCCCGGCTGTTGCAGGAGCAGGTTTTGTCACCGGCAGCCCTGGAAAATGCTGGGCAGGCTGAAGATTTAGCCCTGGAAATCATGCGCGAGGCCGAAGCCCGGGCCAACCGGGCGACTGAGGATGCCGCGCGGATTGCCGCGGAATCTGAAGCCGCCCGCCGTGCGTTGGGCGAAGCTGAAGCGCGCGCGAAACGGGCCAGCAACCGGCTGGCTGAAGTGCAGGCCGAGTTTACCCGTGTCTCCGCCGCGATAATACCCGCGGAAAAGCTACGTGACGCTGAGGCTGAGCGGGCCGCAGCTGAGGCCGGGTTGCTGGCCGCTCGTGAAGCGGTAACGACCGCCGAAGCAGCGCGTGTCGCCGCCGAAGCTGCCTTGGCCGCAGCGCGCGCTGATGCCTCCGCCGCAGACTCGGCGGCCACCAAAATCGCCACTGAATATGACGCGCTGACCGCCTTACTCGCACAAAAATTTGGCCGTGAATCCACCCCGATATTAGATTCAATCTCGGTTCCTCCCGGCTTAGAAACCGCCCTTGGGGCTGCCTTGCGGGAGGAACTCTCCGCGTCTGCGGCCACTGATGCGGCCCGCCATTGGCGCCAGTTGCCGCCGCTGGATCTAGCGGTTGTACCGCTGAAATCCTTCGCCAACCTGGTAACAGGGCCGGCTGCTCTCACCCGCGCACTCTCGCATATTCTGTTGCTGCCTGAAGGTGCGGATGGTGATTTGCACCAGGGCAACCTGACGCCCGGGCAGATTTTGGTCTCACGCCAAGGCGGTGTTTGGCGTTGGGATGGTTACACAATCCGGCCCGGTGCGGCTTCCGAAGCTGCCGTAAGGTTGGCGCAACGCAACCGGCTCAAGGCGCTGGAGAGTGAGAAAGCCAGCAGTCGGCAGGCCGCCGAAGCGGTTCGGGCCGCCCGAACGCAAGCCGAGCAGGCCGAGCGAGATGCCCGTGCCGCCGAACAAGCCACCCGTACGGCTCGCCAAGCTGCCGAGCAGAGATTTGACCGTGCCCGCGCCGAAGCTGTGCGGCTGAGTGCCGAGGCTGAACGCGGCAATACCAAACTTGCCGCCGTTGAGACACAGCGCGACCAATTCGCCGCCGAAGCAGCCGAGGCAAACGCTGCCTTTGATGATGTAAAATTAAAAGCGGCCAACCTACCTAACCTTAATGAAGCTCGCACCGCGGTTGAAACAGCCCGTGCTGCGTTAAGCGTGGCACGCCAGGCTGAAGCGGCCGCCCGCAGCCAATTGGCAGCCTTGCGCGCCGCCGATGCCGCGCGCTCTAA
The DNA here is from genome assembly GCA_002255575.1 of Acidocella sp. 20-57-95. GTDB lineage: Bacteria > Pseudomonadota > Alphaproteobacteria > Acetobacterales > Acetobacteraceae > Acidocella. Next base: position 104,760 of record NCAT01000005.1, on the reverse strand, counting down.
ACGTTTGGAGATTTTAGAACGCGAACGCGATGATTGGGTAGAACGTGCCCGTGACGCAAATGAGCGACTAACCGACCTTTCAGCCCGCCGCGCCGAGGCTGAGGCTATGGCAGCTGCCCTTACCGACGCCCCGGCCATTGCGGCCAATGCCCGGCGTGAGGCTCTGGATGCGCTCAATGCGGCCGAGTCTCATCATCGGCGTGCCGCTGAGGCTCTACATGTTGCCCAAACAGCTGCTGATAACGCGACCAGGCAGGCCCGCGGTGCCGAAGCGGCGCTCAGCAGCGCCCGTGAGGCCCGCGCCCGCGAGGAAGGCAATATAACCGCCGCCAACCATGCCTGGGGGACCGTTGCTGAGCGAATTTTGGAACGGCTCGGCGCTAGCCCTGCTCTGCCGGACCCGCCGGCAGACATCACATCAGACAGCGAGGATAAAGCCCGCAAGCGCTGGGAACGTCTCACCCGTGAACGCGAGGAGATGGGTCCGGTTAATTTGCGCGCTGATATTGAAGCCGAAGAAGCCGAAGCAGCGATTGCAACGATAGATCGTGAGCGTGATGAAATTACTTCAGCCATCGCAAAACTACGCGGCTCAATCGGCCATTTGAACCGCGAGGGCCGCGAGCGGCTTTCAAAAGTGTTCAACGAAGTCGACCAGCATTTCCAAGCCTTGTTCGCCCGCATGTTTGGCGGTGGCAAAGCTCATTTGGCTTTGGTTGGTTCGGATGACCCGCTGGAAGCCGGGCTGGAGATCTATGCCCAACCGCCCGGCAAAAAATTGGCAACACTCTCTCTGCTTTCCGGGGGTGAGCAGGCATTAACCGCATTGTCTCTGATTTTTGCGGTATTTAAATGTAATCCGGCGCCAATCTCAGTGCTTGATGAGGTGGATGCGCCGCTCGATGACGCCAATGTCGAGCGCTTCTGTTCGCTGCTCGAAGATATGGTCCGTGAGACCGGCACGCGGTTTCTGGTGGTCACCCATCATCACATGACCATGGCAAGAATGGACCGCTTATACGGGGTAACTATGCAGGAACGCGGTATTTCGCGTCTTCTTTCAGTCGATCTCGCCCGCGCCGTGGACTTGGTTGATACGCCTGGACATGCCCTTGCCGCCGAGTAATCAGCTTTTCCGCGGCATTTATTGGGTTTGGTATTCTTGACATAAAGGGGGGGGATGGGTAGCAACCCCCGCAACTACCAGCGCCCGGTTAAAAGGGGGCTGAAAACAGGTGCATGAACGAAAGTCGGGATCAAGATTCATTCGAGCAACGTCTGGCGGCAGCGCGGGACAATGCTGGTCTGGGTAAGCCCAAGACGGACAAGGCGCAGAACAGCGCCAGTGCCGCTCAAAAGGCCATTAATCTTGCCATGCGCCTGGGCGTTGAGTTGGTGGCCGCGATGGTCATCGCCGTGGTGATCGGGTGGGGGCTGGATCAGCTTTTCCATACGAAGCCTTGGCTGATGATATTGATGGTACCGGTGGGTATGGCGGCCGGGTTGCGCAATTTAATGCGCGCGACCGGGTCGAAAACGGGGTAACGAGGAAGATTACGCATGGCAGGCCCATCGATCGACGCGCTTGGACAGTTTCGTCTCTCCACAGGCCTTGGGCCTTTGGGGGCCGCAGTTAATTTTACCAACTCCAACGAAGCCATGCTGGCCAGCGCGATCATCATTGTTGTGTTATTCGCCGTCGGGCTCAGTGCACGGGCCATTGTTCCGGGTCGCGTGCAGGCGTTGGTTGAACTGCTCTACGAATTTGTGCGAAACATGTGCGTGGACACGATCGGTGAGGAAGGGCTGCGGTTTTTCCCGCTGGTATTTACTCTGTTCAGCTTCATTCTGCTCGGCAACCTGTTGGGGTTATTCCCATATTTCTTCGCGTTCACCAGCCATATTGCGGTGACCTTGTCGCTCGCTTTGTTTGTGTTCGTGTTTTCCACTGGTGTTGGGTTTTACACCCACGGCTTCCGGTTCTTGAAGTTTTTTGTCCCGGAAGGTGTGCCGGCTTGGCTGCTGCCACTTTTGGTGCCGATTGAGATTATCTCATATCTGTCCCGCCCCGTTTCGCTCTCGGTTCGTTTGTTCGCCAACATGACTGCTGGCCACGTGATGTGGGAAGTGTTTGCCGGGTTTATGCTGCTCCTCACCGCCAGCTTTGGTATTCTGGGTGCGTTCGCATCGGTCATCCCGCTAGGGCTGAACATTGCGCTCGTCGCCCTTGAATTGCTGGTGGCTGGTTTGCAGGCTTATGTTTTCGCCATCCTCACTTGTTTGTATCTGCACGACGCCGTGCATATGCACTAACTGACTAACGATTTTGCTTAAAAGTTTCGGAAAGGAAATTTAAATGGACGCTGCTCAAACTGCCCTTCTCGCTAAAGACATCGGTGCGGGTCTTGCCACCATCGGCGTTGCCGGTGCGGGCGTTGGTATTGGTAATCTGTTCGGAGCCTTCGTGGCCGCTGTTGGCCGCAACCCGGCTGCCCGCGACACTATGTTCCGGGACGTTCTGCTTGGCTTTGCCTTGACCGAGGCGGTTGCCTTGTACGCGTTGGTCATCGCTCTGGTCATTCTGTTCACCTAATATGATCCGCCGCACCACCCTCGCGATCGCGCTCAGCATGGCCCCGGCCGCCGCCATGGCGGAAGGCACCATGCCGCAAATGGATTTCCAAAACCCACTCACCATGTCTCAGGTGGAGTGGATGGCTGTCATCCTGGTGGTGTTGTATTTTGCCTTATCGCGCTGGGGGTTGCCACAGATTGGGACTGTCCTGGAGGCTCGCGCCTCTCGGATTGCCAGCGATCTTGAAGCTGCCCGCGTTGCCAAGGCGTCAGCCGATAAGGCGATTGCCGAGTTGGCTGTATTGATGAAGCAAGCCCGCGAAAAAGCCCAGGCGGATATCGCAAAAGCCGAAGCTGATTCAAAAGAGAAAGCGTTTCTTGAAGCTAAAGAGCTTAATGATAAGCTTGATGCGCAGCTTGAATATTCTGAAAAGCAGATCCGGGATGCGCGCAATGCAGCTTTGGCCGCGATCAAGCCTGTTGCAGCTGATGTGGCTGCAACCTTGCTTTCCAAGCTCACTGGTAAATCCGCTGACGAGACAAGCTTGATCCCTGAAATTGACGTGGCGCTGGCCGCCCGTAAAGCCGCCTGAAGGGGTATAGCCCATGGAATATCAAGCCATAAATGCATCTCCCTGGGAACATGGTTCTTTTTGGGTTGCCGTTGCGATTGTTATTTTTGTCGTTTTGTTCGCCAAAAAAATTATCGGACCGGTTATCGCTATGCTGGATGCACGCACAGCCTCCGTTCAATCAGCCCTAGATGAAGCCGCTAAGCTAAAGGCTGAAGCTCAGGCAATGCTGGCTGACGCGCAGGCAAGGCAGGCGCAGGCCATCGAAGATGCCAAGCAGATCATTGCCCATGCTGAAGCAGAGGCTGCCCGCACCCGCCAAGCCATGGCAGCGGACGCGAAAGCGATGACCAAGCGGCGTGAACGCTTGGCGCTAGACCGGATTGCCGCGGCGGAGAAGGCAGCGCTCGAAGAGGTCCGCGCCGTCGCGATCGACGTCGCGACCGCTGCCTCATCACAGCTTCTACGCTCCGGCTTTGCGGCCGACGGTAATGCCGCCATGATCGATCAAGCGATCAGCGGTGTTCCTGCAGCACTTCGCCAAAGCGTTTAAGGGCCCGGCCATTTAATTTCTGGCTCTGCTGCATCTAAGGCTAGACAATGTATTAACCTGATCCTACCTTGCAACCTATGCGGGTATTTTGGTTGTGAGCATCGCGCGTGTGCAGAGTTTTGCGTTTGCTGGGATAGACGCGCAGCCTGTTGAAATTCAGGTGCAAATTTCCAGTGGTTTACCCAATTTTTTAATGGTGGGACTGCCCGATAAAGCCGTCGGCGAAGCACGGGAACGCGTGCGCGCGGCCCTTACCTCGATGGGCCTCGCTCTGCCACCCAAGCGTGTTCTAGTGAACCTGGCGCCGGCGGATGTATTGAAAGAGGGTAGTCATTTCGACCTCCCCATCGCCCTTGCCGTCCTGGCGGCAATGGATGTTTTACCGCATGAGGATTTGGCACAATATGCAGCGTTGGGAGAATTATCGCTCGATGGCCGCATAAACCCCGTGGCAGGCGTGCTACCGGCCGCCATTGCCGCCACCGGCCGTGACCTTGGTTTGATCTGCCCGCAAACACAGGGGCCGGAAGCCGGCTGGGCAGGTGATCTCTCGGTACTGGCCGCGACCGATTTGCTATCCCTAATCAACCATTTTCGGGGCACGCAAATTATTTCACCTCCCCCCATGGGAAAATTAGGCGGGGGCTACAAAACCCTGGATCTCGCCGATGTGCGTGGCATGGAAACCGCCCGGCGGGCATTGGAAATCGCTGCGGCAGGCAACCATAATCTCCTGATGATTGGACCACCCGGTGGAGGTAAATCCATGCTGGCCGCCCGCCTGCCCGGTTTGCTGCCTGATCTGTCCGCGCGCGAGGCGCTGGAGGTTAGCATGGTACATTCTGTTGCGGGCCTGCTTGATGAAGGACGACTAGTAACGCGCCCGCCTTTCCGCGAGCCCCATCATTCAGCCAGCATGGCCGCCATTTCAGGCGGAGGTAATCGGGCCAAGCCTGGAGAGGTCTCACTCGCCCATCGCGGCGTGTTGTTCATGGATGAACTACCCGAATTTCCCCGCGCCACCCTAGAGGCACTGCGCCAACCGCTAGAGGCGGGACAGACAACAGTCTCCCGCGCTGCTGCCCATATTACCTATCCCGCCCGGTTCCAACTGGTGGCCGCCATGAATCCCTGCCGATGCGGATATTTAGGCGATGCCGCTCGCGAATGTGGGCGGGCACCACGCTGCGGTGAGGATTATCAAAGCAAAGTGAGCGGCCCGCTGTTGGACCGCATCGACCTGATTATCGAGATTTCCCCGGTGACACCAAGCGAATTATCCAGAGCACCTGCCGGTGAGGCAAGCCATTTGGTTGCTGCCCGCGTTGCCGCTGCCCGCCAATCTCAACGTGAGCGCTATGGCGAAGATGGGGCCGCAACCAATGCCGAGGCATTGGCGGACCTTATCATCCTCACCCCAGAGGCAAAGGGGTTTCTGGAAATGGCTGCAACGAAGTTACGGCTCTCAGCGCGCGGCTACACCAGAACGCTTCGCGTTGGCCGTACCATCGCGGATTTAGCAGGCTCTAGCGAGGTTCACCGCACCCATATCGCGGAAGCGCTATCGTACCGCCACCGGCTTCCGGGACGGCCTACCCTTGCCGCTGCCCAGTGATTTTGCACCACATACACGGTCAATAACGGCCTTCAACGCGTCCACAAAGGCTTCCTGCGTGTTTTCAACTTGCAGCCGGCGCAACGAAGCGTTCCTGATTTTTGTCCATAATATTTCATCGTTATAAAGCTCGGCAATCCTGCGCGCGAAAACTGCGGGGGCCGCTACTGGTGCACTCAATACTTCATCGCCATTCTGCCAACCTAGCTGGGTGGCAAGAAGGTCAGTTACCACTGAAGGCAGCCCGAACGAGGCTGTTTCGTAAATTTTATAAGGCGTTCCAGCCGCAAAACGCGTCGGGGCAATAAAAACCCGGCAGACTTCATAATAAGGGCGTAAATCTGCAACGGCTCCATGTATCCGAATATTGGGATCACCCGAAAATGCTGACAAATCGATATCCGGCGCAATATAACCAACAAAATTCAATATCGGTTGCACCTCAAAATATTCCGCCAGGGCCGGGGCGATCTTACTTCGAAACCAATGGAGCGCATCCAGTGTTGGGCTGTCTTCATCATGAATGCTGGCAACAAACAATAAATCGCGTCTTTCTGAAAACCCGGTGCTGGTCGGACTTGGGGGTTTCATCGTCCCCAAAACAGACACGTTCGCAACACCCGCGCGCTTGAGTAAGTTGGCTTCTATTTTGCTAACCGTTAAAACCTCATGGCAATGATCGATGAATGACAGCTCACGGACAAGTGCGGCATCCATATTAAACATAGGCTCCGGGGCCTCCAAACTATACCGGGCGGCCTGCCGAGTCGCTGATATAGCTTCGGTATCTAAAATCAGCTTTATTTTATGTCGAAGAATACCAACTACCTCGAGAATCGGCATAATCCGCGTAAGATTATGCGTCCGCGTCACCCAGATTATATCATAATAATTCAGCCGTTCGCTTAAAAAAGCCTGCAACCTATTTATGTCAGAGTTATAAAGTACTTCTACACTATCGGAGAACTGCGAATATATTTCTGATACATCCCGGGACCCTTGGTTGAGGGGAAACACTGATACTTCATAACCGAGAGACGCTATTGCATTCACAACGTCATTTGAACGCACGAAACCACTGCCCAAGTGACGCAACGGGATTTTATCTTCAATGAACAAAATCTTTTTTTGATTGGCCGAAGCTGCTCTTGCATAAACTATATTCTGATCGTTTCGGACATATTTAGAAGCCAACAATTTTTGGTGCTTTGATGCAAATATTTTCTGGCCGCGTCGCATCAGTGCCGCCGTTGCTTCGGAGCTTGCCGCGCTTCCGTACTCAAGATGATGAACGAGGATCGCGGGATCATAGATGATCCGATCTCCTGCCAACGACAGCCGAACACAAAGATCAACATCTTCATAATAAGATGGGCTATAATCCGGATCAAATCCACCAAGGGACTTTATGGATGCTGTTTTGCACGCAAGAAAGACACCGGAGCAAAAATCAACCTGCCTGATAAAATTCACTTCCGGTGTGGTGGATTCGCCATCCCGCATATAGCCGGACGTACTTCCGTCATTCCAAATAATTGAGCCTGCTTCTTGCAGCAATCCATGTGATCTTAAAATTTTTCCGCCGACCGCACCAATGTCAGGCGCCGATTGTAACCTTGCGATAGCAGCTTTAATTGCTCCGTATCCCAATTCAATATCGTTATTAAGTAACAACGTAATCGGTGCCGTGGTGAGTTGAATACCTATATTCGCCGCGTCCAAAAAGCCAATATTCTCGGGCAAACGCTTGATCACCGCTCCCTCTATAAACCGATGAATCATTTTCGTCTGATCATCCGAAAAATTATCGATTATAATGAGCTCAATCTCACCAGAAAAGTTATTGCGTAGCGAGGAAAGTGATAGCATCGTTAATTCAAATCTATTGAATAAAACGATAACAACCGATATATCCGGCGCTGAATACGTGAAATTAAGTTTCAGCCTAGCCAAATTTGGCAATTGGTTGACAGCTTTAGTAACGAATAATCTTTTGGCTGCTGCTTCAGTAATGGCTAGATCGGTCTCTGGCTTTTTGAAAATGAGTTTTTCTGAAAGACCAATTGATCTTAAATGTGCAAAAGCATCACGGACCAAGCCAGTATTTAAATCATCTCGAGCCTTCGGATTCATGTCAAGGTAGTAGACGAGATCAATATCGGGACTTGGCTTACGTAATTCAAAAGCACCAAATTTGACGAAATGCTCATATCCACAGCGAAAGTCGCCCATTAAGACCGCATTTTTAATATCAGGGTTTGATTCGCGGTAATATGCTTCGAAAAACTCCGCAACCGGATTATATAAATCCGGATTTGGGTTGCAAAGATAATGCTGGAGTGCCGATATGTGGCCTTGCTTGACCAAACTGACCCGAACGCCGGCATGATGATCAACAAACCATTGCGGGTCAAAGTAGATTGACGGCTGGATCTCTGGCCCACCATTCAGAAGATGATCCAGATAATGTGTGTACGGTCCTTGCTCAAGCGCTGAATCTGGTTGCGCCGCTTCAGCTATTTTCTGGCGATAAAATACCGGGTCAAATAAATAATGGGCACATCGATTCTCAAATTGCCCAGAGCGTAAATAGTGATCGTAACGACCAGAGAACCCATGCTGGTCCAGATTTTCAAGCGACATATCTTCGTAGAGGCGGCTGTAAAAATGATCGTCAAATAGCCAGTGGGGCGAAAGCAACCGGTGCCCGTGCTGGCAGAAATGATCAAAGCCAGATTGATATGCGCCAGCTTTTATTAACTCGACGATGTCTGGATTTTGATCGCAATAAAATACTTCGTCAAAAAACCGACTAGGCGAATGCCGCAACTTGTAACCCTGGCTCAAGTAATAAGTCAGAGCCACCGCAGAATCGCCTTCACATGCCAGCCGCGCTTCTTCGTAGCGCGCTAGATACCACGCAGCATCGAAAACCGCCCAAGCAGGCTTCGATATGTGAGCAGACTTTAGTAGTTCAGTTGCAGGCGGTAGCATAATTGATGATCACCAGATCGTTTTGAGCCTTTTGCCACAAGCTATCCCGCCAACGGGTTAACATCCAGTGCAGCCATGGCTGCCCAGGCGGTAGGTGCCAAGGCCGGCCGCCGGTAATAATTAAATTGAACAGGCGCTGCGTTGGGTTGGGCCGATGGTCCAACGGCAAAACCTGTCGATAATGAAGGCGCGACAGTAGCGTACACATAGCCGGACGGGGAGATATTTTGCACAAGTGTTACGGCAAATTGTGAAGCTATCTTGGTACTTTGCGATCGTAACGCAAGCCACGCAAATGCCGTGCCCTCTAGCCAAATCCCCTGACTGACTGAGGAAAAACCAAGTCCCCGCCCACGTAAAAGCTTGTTTATGGCCGTTTTGGCGGACAAGCTGGACCCTAAGCCGGCCAGATAGGGCCAAATTCCGGCATCGGCCGCTAACAAGCGGTTGGTGGTACCATCCGGCGCCACGCCTGTGCCAAACAAGCCTGCCGATGTGTCGAACATTGACCTTACAAAATCACGCGCATGCTGGGCATCCTCAGTGCGGCCCAATTTTTGGAACGCCACCGTCAGGTCAATATTTTGCTCGGTGCTCTGCCACATCAACTTGGTCGGACCAGGCTCAAAACCGTAAAATCCTCCGTAATAACCAGTCTTCGCACGCAACTGGTCATCAAGCCATGCTGCCGCCAAATTAGCCGGGCCAGTTTGCCCTAAGGCCGCCCAAAGCAGCATAGCCCACGCGATGGGACCACTTTGCGACCCAACTTGGTAGGGGTCTTCGCGCCATGCTTTGGCGTTCCCGTCCCACCAGCCGGGTAACTTCGCCGGTACGGCCATACCCCCCGCTTGATAGGCATTACGTAGCCGCCCATCCTTCCAGAAGCGGTCATGCGCCTGAGCCATTGCCAGAGCACTGCCAATGCGCGCCGCACCAGCCCGGTCACCAGCCGCCAGAAGCGCTAATCCTGCCAAGGCGTTATCATAAATATAAGCAGCATTTGACTGAGTAAGGTCAAAGTCAGAAGCATTCGGACCGGTATCCACAAGGAAGCTGCTCAGCAACACCGGCCCCGCCGGTAGTGCTGCCATTTGCGTCTGGATCGCTTGGATTAAACGGTCGGCAAGCAGTCGGTCCTGCCCGCAGGCAATGGCTGGGGTCGCAAGTACCCCAGCCATCACAAGACGGCGTGAAATCAACCCAGTATGTCGGACAGAATTTCTGCCGTGCGGCCATTGGCAATGGTGGCCGCGCGCGCGTCAAAATGCACACCATTCACCCGCGCAAAAGCGTGCTGAACATCCGGATAAACAAATGCATCGATGAACTCATTATCCTCGGAAGCGTCGAGCACCGTTTCAACGACCTCGGAGGGCACATACTCATCTTTCTCAGCGATATGCATCAGCAGCGGTGCCTCAATATTCTCAAATTCCGGCACCAAGCCATCAAGACCGACGCCGTAATATGAAACATTCACATCAGCGTCTGAACGGGTCGCCATCATAACAGCCAGGCGCCCACCCAGGCAAAAACCGATGGTCCCAGCCTTGCCATTGGCACCGGGCAATTTGCGGGCGGCTTCAAGGGCAACCTTCAAATCATCCACGCCTTTATCCTGGTCAAAACCATTCATCAGGGCAAAAGCCTTTTTCCACTCGGCCTCTGACTTGTCAGTCAGGTTCACACCCGGCTCCTGACGCCAGAACAAATCCGGGGCAACCGCGAAAAAGCCCATATCGGCCAATTCCTGGCAAGTTGCCCGTATGGCGTCATTAACACCAAAAATTTCCTGAATGACCACCACAGCCCCGGCTGGCTTTTTCGTGGGTTCAACAACATAGGCGTTAAATTCGCCCGAACCGTCAGCAGCCTTCAGCCTCATATCCGTCATAGAGCAATCTCCCTTTGCAAAGTTGGCACGAACCGAATAGCCCGCGCCGCCTGCTACAGATAGTGCTCCGCGAGCGGTGCAAAACCATTAAAATTCTGGCTTGCATAACTTGTCACATAAGCGCCGGCATTGTGGATCAGAACCCGTTCACCGGCCTGCAAACCTAGCGGCAGGCGATATTCGGTTTTTTCATACATTATATCCACGCCGTCGCAGCTTGGGCCGGCCAGCACAACCGGACCTGTGGCACCTTTACCAGCCGTGATTTGGTAGCGGATCGCTTCACCTTCAGTCTCAGCAAGCCCGCCATAGCGACCGATATCAAGATAGACCCAACGGCGCTCATCCTCGGGCATCCGGCGGCAAACCAACACTACTTCAGCCGCCACCACGCCCGCATTGCCAACCATCGCCCGGCCCGGTTCGATCAGCATGTCAGGCAGGTCATTGCCAAAATGGGTGGTCATGGCGTGCATAATCGCGTGCCCAAACGAATCGGTACTCGGCACATCGTCCTGGTACCGAATGGGGAACCCGCCACCCAGATTGAGCATCTTGAGTTCGATCCCAGCCGCCTTCAGGTCGGTAAACAACATTGCCACTTCGGCAATTGCCATCTCATAGGCCGCGGTGCCGGTTTGCTGGCTGCCCACATGGAACGAAAGGCCATGCGGCACTAACCCCAAGGACGGGGCCTCCAGCATCATGTCCCGCGCACGGCCCAGGGTGGTCCCAAATTTCTTTGAAAGAGGCCAATCAGCGCCCACGTTGTTCACAGCAATGCGGCAATAGACCTGCGAGCCTGGGGCATGGGCCGCAATCTTATGCAATTCTTCAATCGAATCGAACGCATAAAGCGGCACCCCATGCGCGAACGCCGCTGCGATGGCACTCGGCTTCTTGACGGTATTACCAAAGCTGATCGCGCGCGCTGATGCACCTGCCGCGATGCATTCATTGATCTCCTGGATGCTGGCAGCATCAAAACAAGAGCCAAGCCCGACCAGCAAACGCAGAATCGGCGCCGCAGGATTGGCCTTCACGGCGTAGTAAATCTTGGCCGCCGGCAGGGCTTGCCGCAGCGCCGCATAGTTTTCAGCGACACGATCAAGATCAAGCACCAGGCAAGGCGTTGCCAAGGCAGACGAATCAAGGAAAGCGGCGACTTTTGGGGTCATCACAAAGAGCCTTTCTATGGAAACCCGCCTTTAAGATGAGGCGACGGGCTTGGTTACAAAACGGTCCAACGAACCAGCCACTTTCGGCTTCCCATCACAGGAGCGCCAGCAGTGCTGCCAGAACGCTTGACGTCGTTGCGTAACCACCCTCCAATGAAGCTCTGAAGAAGCGGCAGAGGCACGTGCGTTGCTGCGTGAAGGCGCCTTAGGGCCAACGCCTCCGCAATGCAAGAGAAATTTTGCCGCGCGCAATCACATCGGGCGAGCCACGTACGCTCCGAGACAGAACCGCGCAAATTGCAACTTATTGCAACTTGGGCTGCCAAACCGACCCACCTGGCGCTATTGTAACAGACATGGAAACCATGCCTCATATTCTAGTCGTCGATGATGACAGAGAAATTCGCGATTTATTGGCAAAATTTCTGGAGCGGCAGCGCCTGCGCGTAACCGCCGCGCGAGATGGCAAGGAAGCGAGGCGGGCCTTCCTGAACGGCCATTTCCAACTCATTGTTCTCGATCTGATGCTACCCGGTGAGGGAGGTTTAGACCTCGCGCGCTGGTTTCGGGCTGAGACGAATGTTCCCATCATCATGCTGACCGCCATGGCAGAGGAGACTGACCGCATCATCGGCCTCGAACTCGGGGCGGATGACTATGTCACCAAACCATTTAACCCCCGCGAATTACTCGCCCGCATTCGGGCCGTGCTGCGCCGAACCAGCGAATCGGAAGACCGCGCAGCTGAAAATTCCGCCAAAACCTATCGCTTCTCTGGCTGGTTGCTTGAAACCGCACGGCGCCGGCTATTAGACCCTTCAGGCATCGAGGTGGCCATTACGGGTGGTGAGTATGAATTGCTCGTCGCACTGCTAGATCGTCCCAACCGCGTATTAACCCGCGACATGCTGTTAGACCTTCTACGCGGCCGTCAGGCCGGCCCGTTTGACCGCGCCATCGACGTGGCGGTGTCACGCCTGCGTCGTAAGCTTGAGGATGATGGCCGGAATGCTCAATTAATCAAAACGGTCCGTGGTGGCGGCTATGTCTTATCCACGCCCGTTGAACGGACATGAGGCCAACCCTCCTGCCAAATAGCCTCGCAGGCCGAACGACACTGATCCTTCTATTTGGTTTTGCGCTCATTCAAGCTCTGGGGCTGGGGATTCACACAGTTAACCAAATCAAGCTTGCCCGCATTGAATACCTGCGTGAGGTGGCTACCCAGGACGTGATTATCTATCGGCATGTCGCCGCAACACCAGCGAACCAACGCGCCGCAAGCCTGTTGAATGAACCGATTCCCCGCGGCGACCAAATTACCTTAAATAGCTTGCCACCGTCTCACGACCACACCACCACAGTACTGCCTCTGCAGGCCCGGCAAATTTTACGGGCGAGCATTGTAGGTTACGGTATTCCGCCCGCGATCCGGCCTCGTGGTTTAGAATTACGCGGCACCACCAATCCACAACAATATATCGTGAGCTTTGCGCTCCCGGACGAACACGGCTTGAACCCACCGGCGCCGAGCTTGCCACCTGATGAAGCTGCGCCTGACCAACCGAGCTTGACCCCGCCCGCCCCGCCCCCAACTGGCGGAAGACCAAATTCGTTATTCCATCCCCCCCAGACATGGCTAACGATCATCACCCCTATACGCCCCCCGCAGCCCTGGCGCTCTCCCGAGTTTAGTACCGCGTTTATCGTAATGTCGCTGTTGGGAGCGGTGATGATCTTTTGGGCCGTTCAGCATTTGCTGGTACCCGTCCGTACTTTGGCACAAGCGGCTGAGCGGTTGGGGCGCGATGTTGCCAACGCGCCGGACCTACCCGAAACAGGACCGACAGAGCTTGTCACCGCAGCGATGGCGTTCAACACCATGGCATCGCGCATTCGGCGCTTTGTTGAAGACCGCACCTTTTTAATCACCGCCATCGGGCATGACTTGCGAACCCCCATAACTCGCCTGAAGCTGCGGGCGGAATATATGGAGGATGATGAACAGCGTTTAAAAATGCTCGCTGATTTGGACGAGATGGAGGCGATGGTTTCAGCGACACTTGCGTTCGGGCGCGACATAGCTGCAAGCGAAGGTATAACATTGATCGACCTTCCCAGCCTTCTGAGAACCATTCTTGACGACGTTTCGGATGGCCTAGGAGAGCCGAGCGATGCGCTGAAATATAATGGGCCAGACCATCTAGCGATCCGTGCGCGGCCGCTGAGTTTGAAGCGGGCCATCATAAATCTTGTCAATAACGCCGTAAAATACGGCGATGCAGCGCTGGTATCGCTCGTGCAAAAAAACGCTCACACCGTTCAGATTGATGTCGAAGATAAGGGACCAGGCATTCCCGCCTCAGACACCGAGACCGTTTTTGAACCCTTCCGACGATTGGAGACAAGCCGGAACCGTGAAACGGGTGGATCAGGACTCGGGCTTTCAATTGCCCGGAACATTGTCCGCGCCCACGGCGGCGATATAACGCTTCTCAATATGCCGGGTGGCGGACTGCGTGCCCGCATCACATTGCCGATTTAACCCGTGTATGGCATGGCAAAGCCATGCTGAAGCAATTTTACAATTGGATTATTTCCCTTAGCGAACGTCCCGCCGCGCCCTTTTGGCTGTTTGGAATCGCCTTCGCGGAAGCTAGCTTTTTCCCTGTTCCGCCTGATGCCTTATTGATCCCCATGGCACTGGCTCGCCCGCCCCGGGCGTTTGGGTTTGCAGCGATCGCGACCCTTGGTAGTGTCCTTGGTGGCGCACTGGGCTATGCAATTGGCTTCTGGGTATTTGCCAAGCTGGCACAACCAATTATCGACCTCTATCATTATCAAGCGGCGTTTTCGGCATTTCAGCAAAAATTTACGCAGTATGGCGTCGCAGTCATTTTGATCAAAGGCCTGACGCCAATTCCTTATAAAATTGTAACGATTGCCGCCGGTGCCGCCGCTTTCAATTTTCCGCTCTTTATGGCGGCAAGTCTTGTAACCCGTGGTGGACGCTTCTTTTTACTCGCGATTCTTTTGCGGATGTTTGGAGATAAGGTACGCAACTTCATCGAAAAACGGCTGGGGCTGGTGACATCAATCTTAGCTGTCGCGATTATCGGCGGGTTTTTGATTTTGAAGTTTATCTAACGCGGAATTTGGATAGACCTTCCTAATTTTAATGGGCGCGGCAAAATACTATGCGCCGCCAGCGCGTCGCTCAGGCAGCGCATGGCCTCATCGGTCCACGGCACTGAACGGCGGCTCGTCAGATTGACGTTGATAAACATGATTTCTTGCAAGCAAGCACGAGACGTTTCGCCCTCCCGGAACATCTCGTGCGCCAAGTGAAGCCGTTTTTTATCGACATCAATAATGGTGGTAAGAATGGTGGCTTTATCACCCACATTCATCTCACGCTCATAGACAAGATGCGTTTCCGCAGCAAAGCAGGTACTGTCCGCCTGTTGTCTATAGGCCTGACCGATTTGTAGTTCTTCAAAAACCACATCCGAAGCCGCATCGAACATCACCAAGTAATAGGCAAGGTTCATATGGTGATTATCATCAGCCCAACCGGGGAGAACCTCTCCCCGGTGAGCGATAAAAGGCGCTTCGACCGGCATCGATCAGCCCGCTTTTTTAGCCTCGATGGCTGCTTGTGCAGCAGCCAAACGCGCCACAGGCACCCGGTACGGGCTGCAAGAAACATAATCCAGGCCAACAGATTCACAGAAAGCAATCGAAGCTGGATCGCCGCCATGCTCGCCGCAAATACCCAATTTAAGTGTTGATTTCTTGCTACGGCCTTTTTCTGCAGCAATACGAACCAAAGCGCCGACGCCATCAACGTCGATCGACACGAACGGGTCTTTCGGCAAAATGCCCTGTTCGACATAGTGCGGCAGGAATTTGCCGGCATCATCGCGTGAAAGACCAAACACTGTCTGCGTAAGGTCATTGGTACCAAACGAGAAAAAGTCCGCTGCTTCAGCAATCGTGTCGGCGGTCAAAGCGGCGCGCGGCAGCTCGATCATCGTGCCCACACTATATTCGATGGTGGTACCGGTTTCCGCAAATACCGCCTTGGCAACTTTCTCAACCTGCGCACGGGTGATATCCAACTCGCGCTTAATGCCAACCAGCGGGATCATGATCTCCGGTACTGGCGCGGCACCAGTTTTACCAACTTCGACGGCGGCCTCAAAAATCGCGCGCGCCTGCATTTCATAAATTTCAGGGTACGAAACACCCAGGCGGCAGCCACGATGGCCCAGCATTGGGTTGGTTTCAGAGAGTTCTGCTGCGCGCTCAGCGATCATATGCGCATCCATGCCTAAAGCCACCGCCACATCGGCTAATTCAGCTTCACCATGCGGCAGGAACTCATGCAAAGGCGGGTCAAGCAAACGGATCGTAACGGGCAAGCCAGCCATGATCTTGAAAAGCGAGACGAAATCTTCCCGCTGAAAGGGAAGTAATTTCTCCAACGCAGCGCGACGGCCACGCTCATCATTTGCCATAATCATCTGACGAACCGCACCAATACGGGCGGGATCAAAGAACATATGCTCGGTCCGGCACAGGCCGATGCCCTCTGCACCAAATTTACGGGCAGTGTCGGCATCAAGCGGTGTTTCAGCGTTGGCGCGCACCTTTAAACGGCGAGCTTCATCAGCCCAGCCCATCAAGGTACCAAATTCGCCGGAAAGCTGTGGTTCAATCATTTTCACAGGGCCGACAAAAACTTCACCGGTTGCACCATCAAGTGTCAGAATATCACCAGCGCGGACCACGACGCCACCGGCTGAAAGTGTCTGCGCACCATAATCAACACTAATACCACCAGCACCAGCCACACATGGACGGCCCATGCCACGGGCTACCACCGCCGCGTGGCTTGTCATACCACCACGTGTGGTGAGAATACCGCGCGCCGCATGCATGCCGTGAATATCTTCAGGGCTGGTCTCGATACGAACCAGGATAACGGAGTCACCTTTCTGGCTGCGCAGCTCCGCTTCGTCAGCTGAGAACACCACAGCACCAGAAGCGGCACCTGGACTGGCTGGCAAACCCTTCGCAAACAACTTTGGCGTCGCCTTCGGGTCCAATGTCGGGTGCAAAAGTTGGTCGAGCGAGGATGGGTTAACGCGCATGATCGCGGTATTACGGTCGATCAAGCCAGATTCTGCCATCTCAACTGCAATGCGCAAGCTCGCCGCAGCTGTACGCTTGCCGGAACGAGTTTGCAGCATATACAGTTTATTTTGTTGGACTGTAAATTCAATGTCCTGCATGTCCTTGTAGTGTTTTTCAAGAACATCACGAACCTTGTTGAGTTCCGCATAGGCTTCCGGCATGGCTTTTTCCATGCTCACTTCACCCGGCTTTGCGTAAGCCTGGCTGAGTGGGCGCGGGGTACGAATACCAGCCACCACGTCCTCGCCTTGCGCATTCACCAAATATTCGCCGTAGAATTCGTTCAGGCCAGTCGAAGGGTCGCGGGTAAAGCACACCCCGGTAGCGCAATCCTCGCCCATATTGCCGAACACCATGGCTTGCACGTTCACCGCCGTGCCCCAACTGGCCGGAATATCATGCAAGCGGCGATAAGTATTCGCACGCGGGTTCATCCAGGAACCAAACACAGCACCAATGGCTCCCCAAAGCTGGTCGTGTGGGTCTTGCGGGAACGGCTTGCCGGTTTCTTCGGCCACCATTTCCTTGTAGCTCTCAACCACCTGCTGCCAATGTTCCGGTGTCAGCGCGGTATCTTCGATTACATCTGCATCAAGTTTCGCAGTCTCGATAATTTCTTCAAACCGGTGATGATCGACTCCCAAGACCACCGAGCCATACATTTGGATAAACCGGCGATATGAATCCCAGGCAAAGCGTTGATCACCTGAACCGGTTGCCAAGCCAAGCACCGTTACATCGTTTAAACCAAGATTAAGAACAGTATCCATCATGCCCGGCATGGAAACACGCGCACCGGAGCGTACGGAAACCAGCAGCGGCTTATCTTTATCACCAAATTTGCGGTCAACGGCTGTTTCGATGCGGGCAAGCGCCTCGCTTACCTGCTCCTGCAACTCAGCCGGATATTGCTGGTTATTATCGTAATAAGCCGTGCAGACTTCGGTGGTGATGGTAAAGCCCGGCGGCACTGGCAGGTTAATGCTGGCCATTTCCGCGAGATTGGCACCTTTGCCGCCCAACAAGTTGCGTAGGGCAGCACTGCCGTCATTCACGCCGGCGCCGAAATTATAAACCCATTTGGTCATGGCCACTAAAGCTCCTCAGCCTTCAATCTTCGAAAAATCAGCTATTTGATGCATCGTATCACGTAACTGGGCGAGCAATCGCAAACGATTCTGGCGTATTTGGGGCACGGGATCGTTGACAGTCACTTTATCGAAAAATGCGTCCACTAATGTACGCAACTTTGAAAACGCCGCCATGGCGCGGGCAAAATTGCCATCACGGAAATCATTGACCGTCTCACCCGCCAGGAACGGCAGCATGTCGCGTAATTGCTCTTCTTCAGCCAGCGGCAGCGGGCCGAGCACGGGTTCAGCCTTGTGCGGGCCGTCCTTGGCATCTTCAATCCGTAAAATATTCGCCGCCCGGCGGTAAGCGATGAGCAAATTGGCGCCGTCCTCGATCGCCAAAAATGCCGCAACAGCATTCACGCGCTGCATCACCCGCACCAGATTGTCATCATCACCCGCCGCCAGCACGGCGTCCAGCACATCAAACCGCTGGCCCTCACTACGCAGTTTCACCCGCAGGCGTTCGATGATGAAGGCAAAAAGCTCACCATTGGTGATAAACGCCTTCAGCGGCAGCGTGAGTTGGTTTTCTAGAATAATGCGAATAACCCCCAACGCCGCGCGACGCAGCGCGTAAGGGTCGCCGGAGCCGGTTGGTTTTTCGCCAATTTCGAAGAATTTTATCAGCGTATCGAGCTTATCGGCGAGGGCCACACTTACTGAGACGACACCAGTAGGCACGGCATCCGACGGACCCTTCGGCTGATAATGGGTTTTAATCGCAGGTCCTACAACGCTGCCATCCCAGCCTTGCGCCATATGTTCGGCATAATAGCCACCCATTATGCCTTGAAGTTCTGGGAATTCGCCAACCATACCGGTGACAAGATCGGCCTTGCACAGAAGGCCGGCGGTTTTTGCCGCCGCTCCCAGTGGTGCGTTCGCACCGAGCGCGTTGGCGATTTGCTCTGCCAATGCAGCGATCCGCTCAGAACGCTGCAACTGCGTCCCAATTTTCGCGTGGAAGGTGATTTTTTCGAGTTTCGGTAGCGAAGCGTTCAGCGGCGTTTTAAGGTCCAAATCCCAGAAATGCCGCGCGTCGGAAAGGCGGGCACGCAACACCCGCTCATTGCCCGCGATAATCGCGGCACCGCCATCACGGGCTTCGATATTCGCCGCAAATGCAAAATAAGGAGCTGGCTTACCCACCGCGTCGCGTAGGGCAAAATAGCGCTGGTTCACCTTCATAGAGAGTTCCCGCACTTCCGGCGGCAAATCCATGAAATCAGCGTCAATTTTGCCCAATAATGCAACAGGCCACTCAACCAGACCAGTTACCTCGTCAACCAGCCCGGCATCTTCCGCCACGGTCAGGCCAGCTTGAGCAGCCACAGCGTTCAGCCCCTCAACGACCAATGCCCGGCGCTCGGCCTGATCGGCAATCACCTTGCGCGTGCGCAATTTCGCCTGCCAGTCTGCCGCCGATGTCACGCTAAACGCACCGGGGGCCATAAAGCGGTGCCCCTCGGTCTCATGGCTCGCCGTCACCGGCCCTAAGGTCATGGACACCACCGCGCCATCCAGCAGACAAATCATCCGCCGCAGTGGCCGTACCCAGGTAAAATCACCGCTTTGGCCCCAGCGCATCGATTTCGGCCAGGCGAATTTCGCCAAGGCGGTTGGCAACGAAGCCGCGATCAAGTCTGCCGCCGCCACCGCCGCCTCGTTTCGCCGCAGCAGGAAAAATCCGCCCTCTGTCACGAGCTCGTCCCGGCTGGCTTTAAACTTTCCAAGAAACCCGGCCAGGGCTGCTTCAGGTGCATTTTCCCGCGGACCACGGGCTTCAATCACACCACCGGCTTTTTCGGCGGCAACGGTGGCCGTCAGGGCAATCCGCCTGGGGCCATAAAATGTCTGGATGCCGGTGGCTTTCAAATCAGTCAAAACAGCACCGCAAACACGTGCCAACTCGTCCGCAGCACCCGCTTGCATCCGCGCCGGAATTTCTTCCGAGAGCAGCTCGATAAAAAACTCAGCCATCACGCAGCCTCCCCGGCAACCCAGGTTTCGGCACACGCTTTCGCCAGCGCCCGCACCCGGCCAATATAGGAGGCTCGCTCCGCCACCGAGATCACACCCCGCGCGTCCAGCAAATTGAACAAATGGCTGGCCTTTATACACTGGTCATACGCCGGTAGCGCCAGTTTATGGCCCACCAGGGCGGCGCATTCAGCCTCAGCATCGGCAAAGTGCCGGATCAGCATGTCGGTATTGGCAAATTCAAAATTATGGGCGGAATATTCACGCTCAGCCCGTAAAAATACGTCGCCATATTTTACACCAGCGCCGTTAAAATCCAGCTCGTACACATTCTCAACGCCCTGCACGTACATGGCCAGGCGCTCCAGCCCGTAGGTCATCTCAAAGCTGGGCAAATCCACCGCAATGCCGCCAACCTGCTGGAAATAGGTAAACTGCCCCACCTCCATGCCATCACACCAAACTTCCCAGCCCAGGCCCCAAGCGCCGAGGGTTGGGCTTTCCCAATCATCCTCAACAAACCGGAAATCGTGGTTATGCAAATCAAGCCCTATTTCACGGTAGCTTTCCAACAGCAAATCCTGCGCTTTGGCCGGGCTGGGCTTAATGATCACCTGATACTGGTAATAATGTTGCAGGCGGTTCGGGTTCTCCCCATACCGGCCGTCGGACGGCCGGCGCGACGGCTGCACATACGCCGCCGACCATGCTTTTGGCCCCAATGCCCGCAGCGTGGTGGCCGGGTGGAAGGTTCCCGCTCCCATCTCCACGTCGTACGGCTGCAAAATCACACAACCTTGGCGCGCCCAGAAGGCGTGGAGGGTGAGAATAATGTCTTGAAAGCTCTTTGGCTTGGCGTGCGGGGCGTGCTCTGTCATGAACCGATGAGTGAAATTGTTGTTGTGGCGCGTCGCAGCAATACGGCCCCCAGGGGATGAGAGCAAGGAGACCCAAGACATGGCAAACGGATCACGGTTCAATGGCGAGGACGGGCTGTACGCGGTGCTCGCCTTGGCCATCGGTGGCACTGCGGCGCTGTTCCGGCAACTGACGATCGTCCCTATCGACACCGTCGGCATTTGCGCCGCCGCCAACGCGCCGGGATTTTGTCTGCCGCGCGAGGCGGTTCTCAAGCTGCAATATTTACATGGCTTTGGCTGGGTCGCGCTGCTGCTGGGGCTGGCGGCGTTCATACTGGGCCGCCGCGCTCTGGCGGCCTTGGCCATCGGCATCGGCGTGGCTGCCGTGGTTAATTATAATGGCACTTATGGCGTGTTGGGCGTCGCCTTGGGGCTATTCACCTGGATCAGCCTCAAAACCGGCCGCTACCCTTCGTTAAACCAGCCCTAATTTCCCCATCGCCAGGAATTTTTCGCGCCGTTTGGCGCGCAAAGCTTCAGGTGTCATCGGCTTCAAGGGGGCAAGCGCAAGAGCAATAGCATCAGCCAAAGAAGCCAGCGCCAGTTCCGGGCTGCGATGCGCACCGCCCATGGGCTCTGGCACAATCTCATCAATCAATCCAAGCTTCTTCAAATCCTGCGCGGTGATCCGCATGGCCTCGGCAGCCAGCGGCGCCTGCGCGGCATCGCGCCACAAAATAGAGGCACAGCCTTCCGGTGAAATGACCGAGTAAATGGCGTGCTCAAACATCAGCACCGTATTGCCGGCCGCCAGAGCGATCGCACCACCCGAGCCACCTTCGCCGATAATGGTCGCAATCAAGGGCACCGGCGCACTAAGGCAAACTTCGATGCCCCGTGCAATCGCCTCAGCCTGACCGCGCGCTTCAGCATCGATACCGGGAAACGCTCCGGAGGTGTCCACAAAGGTTAAAATTGGCAGCCCAAACCGGCCCGCCATCTCCATCAACCGGTGCGCCTTACGGTAGCCTTCTGGCCGCGCCATACCGAAATTATGTTTGATACGCGTTTCCGTATCCGTGCCCTTTTCAGTTCCGATCACCATCACTGGTGTGCCCCGGAACCGGCCCAGCCCGCCAATAATTGCGGCGTCATCAGCAAAGGCGCGATCACCGGCCAATGGGACAAAATCGTCAATCAATGCAGCTATCACGCCAGCAGCCTTTGGCCGATCAGCATGGCGGGCAACCAAGGTTTTCTGCCAAGGCGACAGCTTGGCATAGAGGGCCCGCAGTTGCTTGTCAGCCTTATCAGACAAGCGGTGCACCTCATCGGCGATATTGATCTCGCCAGGCGATGTCATCCGCCGCAATTCCTCGATCTTACCTTCGAGCTCAGCGATTGGTTTTTCAAATTCTAGATATTGGCGCATCAGACCCCGGCCTCTACCACATAAAACGATTTAAGGAACCTCGGCGCTTAATCGTTAGCAACAGCAATATCCGGAGCATTTGGGTTCTTCATCCCAACCGTATGATATCCACAATCCACGTGATGGACCTCACCGGTCACGCCTTTCGACAAATCAGACAGCATGTAAAGGCCCGCACCGCCGACTTCCTCTAGCTCAACATTACGCTCAAGCGGCGAATTATATTTATTCCACTTCAAAATATAGCTGAAATCGCCGATTCCACTTGCGGCCAATGTTTTGATCGGCCCTGCGCTGATTGCGTTAACCCGAATCTGGTTTGGTCCCAGATCGGCGGCCATGTAGCGCACCGAGGCTTCCAACGCAGCCTTTGCAACGCCCATGACATTGTAATGCGGAACCACCCGCTCAGCCCCCAGATATGACAGCGTCAGTAACGCGCCGCCATCTGGCATCAAAGCCGCCGCACGTTGGCCAACCGCCGTAAAGGAGAAGCAGGAAATGTCCAGAGCCTGCAAAAACGCGGCACGGGGCGTATCCACGTAGCGGCCCCGCAGAAAGTTTTTATCAGCAAAACCGATCGCGTGCACCAGAAAGTCAATTTTGCCCCATTTTTCCTTAATGGCGGCAAAGGTTTCGTCCATCGCCTCGTCGCTACTGACATCACATGGCAACACCACATCTGACCCAACTGAAGCTGCCAAGGGGCGTACCCGCTTCTCCAAAGCCTCGCCCTGATAGGTGAACGCCACTTCACCACCCTGGGCGGCCACTGCCTGCGCGATCGCCCAAGCGATTGACCGATTATTGGCAACACCCATGATCACGCCGCGCTTGCCCTGCATGAGTGTCCCCTTCGGTGGGGATATCTGGGATGCGGTATCGGGCATGGGCTCTGTCTCCGGAGTAGCGTTTACTAATACAGCTTGGTTGGTGGCATAGAGTATCCATAGCGATCAAGTACTACTGGATAATGCGTGGGAGAACTTCGCAATGGATCAGGAACATCTCGACCCGTTTGTTACATTTCGTGACTGGTTGACCGAGGCCAGTAACACCGAACCGAACGATCCGAACGCCATGATCTTGGCTACGGCGTCTAGCACTGGGCGTCCTGCTGCCAGGACCGTTTTATTAAAAGCCTGGGACCGGGATGGCTTCGTTTTTTATACCAATCTGGAATCTCGTAAATCGCAGGAATTACGGGAAAACCCGCAAGCCGCGCTGCTCTTTTACTGGAAAACTTTACACCGGCAGGTGCGGATTGAAGGGCCGATTTCAATGGTGTCCGACCAGCAAGCCAATGAATACTATGCCAGCAGACCCCGAATTTCCCGAATTGGTGCCTGGGCGTCAGCGCAGTCGCGCCCGCTGCCCGATCGGAAAATTTTTGACGATAAAATAGCTGAATTAGAAGCGAAATATCCCGACGACCAAATCCCCAGGCCGCCATTTTGGTCGGGGTGGCGGGTGCGCCCGGAATATTTCGAGTTCTGGCAGGACGTACAGTTCAGGCTGCATGACCGAACTACTTATCGCCGGGAGGGCAATAGCTGGGTTACCGGAAAACTTTATCCCTAAGTCAAAATTTCGGGACGATCAGCTACGGTAGCTGCCGTTGATATCGATATATCCGTGGGTCAAATCACACGTCCAGACCGTCGCGCGGCCATTCCCGAGCCCAATATCAACGTCTATTTCAATTTCGCGGCCCTTCATGTGCGCAACCACCGGGGTTTCATCGTAACCGGGCACAATACCACCCGCCTTAGCCATCCAGGTGCCTCCCACGGCAATGGCGAGCTTATCCCGGTCAGCCGGCTCTCCAGCCTTGCCCACAGCCATAACAATCCGGCCCCAATTTGCGTCCTCACCGGCGATGGCGGTTTTTACGAGCGGGGAGTTGGCGATGGCCATGCCAATGCGTTTTGCTGAATGGTTAGAGACCGCACCGTCAACGGTGATCCGAACCAGCTTCTGCGCGCCCTCGCCATCACGAACCACCATCATGGCGAGGTCATGCAACACCTCACTCAAAGCCCGGCGAAAATCAGCTAGCGCGGTCGGATCATCAGTGGGTTTGTTACCCGCCTGGCCGGTTGCAAACAGTAATACGGTGTCAGAGGTCGACGTATCCGAATCGATCGTGATGCAGTTAAAACTCTGATCCACCGCCTTGGCGAGCATTGGTTGTAGCACCTCCGCCGGGATCGCCGCATCGGTGAAAATGAAGGACAACATTGTCGCCATATCAGGCGCAATCATGCCGCTGCCCTTAGCAATGCCCGTGACCGCGATATCCACCCCGCCAAGGCGTGCGGTACGGGTTGCAGCTTTCGGAAAAGTGTCAGTCGTCATGATAGCCCGTGCCGCATCGGCCAAGCGGTCAGGGTGAAGATCCGCGTGAAGACCATCCATGATGGCAACAATTTTATGAGCCGGCAGTGGCTCGCCGATTACGCCGGTGGAGGCAAGATAGATTGTCCCAGCCGATACCCCTAGCGTTTTGGCGGCTGCCGCGGCGGTGGCTTCAACGGCACGTTGACCAGCCACGCCATTGAAAACATTGGCGTTTCCGGCATTGACCACCAACCCATGCGCGATGCCGCCCGGTAAAATTTCCCGGCACCAAGTCACCGGCGCCCCCGGACAGAGGTTTTTGGTAAAGACCCCCGCAACCGTGGTGCTCTCGGCAAATTTCATCAACAAAACATCGGTCCGGCCCTGATACCGAATGCCGGCCTGGCCCACCGCCATCGAAACCCCCGCGACCGGGGGTAAAGATGGCAGAGGCAGCGCCAACGGCGATATCGGGATTGGACCTGCCATGATTTACGGCTTGGCTGGCGTTCCGGCCGCTGGCGCTGCCGGCGCTACCGCCGGAGTGCCATCCGGGTTGAATAATTGGACTTTGACCTTGCTGCGAACATTGTCGAGCGTAGCCTTGATGGTATTGTCCGCCAGAGTTTGGCGAATTTGGTCCTTGACGTCATCAAATGACGGCGCCGGACCGGTGCGCTTGCCTTCGGACAGAATGACGTGCCAACCAAATTGGGTCTGCACTGGGGTCTTGGTATATTCGCCTGGCTTCAGCGCAAAAGCGGCATCCGCGAAAGCAGGAACCATTTCATTTTGGCTGAACCAACCAAGCTCACCGCCATCCTTAGCGCCTGGGTCAATGCTATATTTCGCCGCCAACTTAGCGAAATCAGCGCCGTGCTCTAGCTGCTTAATAATATCGAGCGCTTGAGCCTGGGTCTTCACCAGAATATGGCGCGCCTCAACCTGCGCCGGTCCAGGCTTGCCAGCATAATCCTTATTATATTCTGCCTGCACGGCGGCATCGGTAACCTGTGCCGCAACCTGCTGCTGAACATAGGAATTTTCGAGCTGCTCATTCGCCGCGGCCTGCATAAGAGCCTGCACTTTGGGGTCTTTGTTGAGATTTTCAGCGTTTGCGGCAATCAGCAAGGCCTGCCGGTCAATCAGCTGATTTACCAACAACGGGAATAATTGCTCTGGCTTCATCTGCTGCATTTGGGCAGGCAGGCCGGCCGCCGCAGACTGCACGTCGCTCATATGGATCGGGGTGCCGTCGACGGTTGCAAGAACCGGATCAGCAGGCGCTGCAGCAGGCGCCGGTGCCGGTGCCGTTGTCTGGGCCAAAGCCGGGAGCGTGAACAAAGCAGTAACAAGGGCAAGGGCGGAAATTTTTGGCAAATGGCGCATGGCTAGTCCTCTTTTTAAACTTCGGCGCGTCTATGAGCCAAGACCCGGAAACGGGCAAGGTGCGTTTAAGCAGACTTGAATTGACCCTCCACCCCCCCGCGACTATGTGACATCCGACCTTCATATACCGGATATCGATAAAAAATGTTCGCTAACCTTGCCCGCGCCGTATTCGGCACCAGTAATGACCGCGCCCTTAAAGGCTATAAGCGACGGGTAGCTGCAATAAATGCGCTCGAAGCCGAAATGGCGGCGTTGGATGATACCGCGCTGCAGGGCAAGACCGCCCAATTCAAGGCACGCCTCGCAGAAGGCGAGACCCTGGATGAGTTGCTTGAAGAAGCATTTGCCGTGGTTCGGGAAGCCAGCAAGCGAACGCTGGGGCTACGCCATTTCGACGTCCAATTAATCGGCGCCATGGTTCTTCATGCTGGCAAAATTGCTGAAATGAAGACCGGTGAGGGCAAGACGCTCGTTGCGACACTGGCGGTTTACCTTAACGCGCTTTCTGGTCAGGGCGTGCATGTTGTCACCGTCAATGACTATCTGGCGCGACGTGACGCCGAATGGATGAGCCAGCTCTATAGTTTCCTCGGCCTCTCGACCGGTATCATTATCCACGGACTGACGGATGATGCCCGCCGCGCCGCTTACGCGGCAGACATTACGTATGGCACCAACAACGAATTCGGCTTTGATTATTTGCGCGATAACATGAAGTATCGCCTGGAAGACATGGTCCAGCGGCCTTTTAATTACGCCATCGTCGACGAGGTGGATTCTATTCTTATTGACGAAGCCCGCACACCTCTCATTATTTCTGGCCCATCCGACGAGCCGACGGAACTCTACGCGAAGGTCGATGAAGTGGTTCGGGAGCTGATCAAAGCGCCCGTGGCTGAGGACGGCAAGCACCCGCTTTATGAAAAAGACGAGAAAGCCAAGACGGTTGTTATGACCGATCAGGGCTCCGAGACGGTCGAACAGTTGCTGCGCGATTTCGGTCTGCTCACCGAAGGCAATTTGTATGACATTTTCAATATTTCTTTAATTCATCATGTGCAGCAATCTCTACGGGCACGCGTTCTTTACACCCGAGACGTCGATTACATCGTGAGGGACGGCAAAGTCGTCATTATTGATGAGTTTACCGGGCGCATGATGGAAGGTCGGCGTTATTCGGATGGGCTTCATCAGGCCCTTGAAGCCAAGGAGAAAGTGACCGTCGAGAAGGAAAACCAAACCCTCGCCTCGATCACGTTCCAAAACTACTTCCGACTATTCCCCAAACTCGCCGGCATGACCGGTACCGCCATGACCGAGGCTGACGAGTTTGAGCAAATTTACAAACTGCATGTGGTCGAAATTCCAACCAACGTCCCCGTTACACGGAAAGATTACGACGACGAGGTGTACCGTACCGCCGCCGAGAAATACGAGGCGGTTGCCACGCTGATTGAAGAATGTCGCGGGCGCGGACAACCCGTTCTGGTGGGGACAACCAGCATCGAAAAAAGTGAAATTATCAGCAATCTGTTAAACGTCAAAAAAATCCCACACAATGTTTTGAATGCGCGCTTCCATGAGCAGGAAGCGACCATTGTGGCACAAGCCGGTGCACCGGGCGCCATTACCATCGCCACCAATATGGCAGGCCGCGGGACCGACATTAAGCTCGGTGGCAATCTGGATATGCGGCTCAAACTGGAGCCCGCTGCTGATGAGGCCAAAATCCGCGCTGAAATCGAGGAATACCAAGCGCGTGTGAAGCAAGCCGGCGGCCTGTTCGTGATTGGTACCGAACGCCACGAAAGTCGGCGCATTGATAACCAGCTGCGTGGCCGTTCCGGACGCCAGGGTGACGAAGGGGCGTCCCGTTTCTTCCTGTCGCTTGAAGATGATCTGATGCGGATTTTCGGGTCCGACCGGATGGGCGGCATGTTGCAGCGTTTGGGGCTGGAGGAAGGCGAAGCGATTATCCACCCCTGGATCAACAAGGCTTTGGAGAAAGCCCAGAAAAAGGTGGAAGCCCGCAATTTCGATACGCGTAAAAATCTGCTCAAATATGACGATGTCATGAATGATCAGCGCAAGGAGGTTTACGCTCAGCGCCGTGAATTCATGAGCAGCGACACGGTCCAAAGCGTCGTTGCCGAAATGCGGGAGGATGTGATCAGCAACCTTGTGCATCGCCGCATCCCTGAGCGGGCTTTCGCGGAGCAGTGGGAGGCGAAGGAACTTGCCGAGGACGTGAAGCGCATTCTCAACCTCGACCTGCCAATCGTGGGTTGGGCCGCCGAAGAAGGCATCGACGAAAACGGCTTGCGCGAGCGGATTATCGAGGCAGCAGAAGCGGCGGCCGAAGAAAAAGCGCAGACGACGGGTGTGGAGCTCACAAAATTCATTGAAAAATCAATTTTGCTGCAAACGCTCGATCAGGTCTGGAAAGAGCATCTGCTTGCCCTTGATCATTTACGCCAAGGAATTGGTCTGCGGGCCTATGGTCAGCGCGACCCGTTAAATGAGTATAAGCGTGAAGCCTTCATGTTGTTCAACGGCCTGCTTGAAGACCTTAAAGAACGAGTGACACTGCTTTTGTCTCACGTGGTCGTTGGGACTGCCCCACAAGCCGTACCTGCACCGCCAGTGACAATGGAAGACCATCCGGTACCGAAGCCTTTGGTTGGCAGCCTAGCCGCACCAATACTCGAAGAGCGTTCAGCCAATCCAGTGCTGGTGCAACCATACCGCGAAGAAGATATCGATCCGACGAAGCCAGAAACTTGGGGTACGACCCCCCGTAATTCGGCATGTCCGTGCGGTTCAGGCAAGAAATACAAATACTGCCATGGCCGGGTTTAACCCCGGTCGTAGTCGGTTTTCGGTAGTCTGATAACGGGTCGGCTTACGGCTGTTCGAGCCGCGCTTTCAACAGGTCGCGAATTTCAGTTAGCAATAATTCGGACGGGCTCGGCCCGGCAGGAGCGGCAACCGGTGCGGGCGCCTTGTAAAGCTTGGAAACCAGCCGCACCATCCAGAAAATTGCGAACGCGATGATGATGAAATTGATTACGGCATTTAAAAATATACCGTAATTCAGCGTTACAGCACCCGCCTTTGCAGCTTCTGCAAGCGTCGGCTCCACCGGCCCCTTCAGAGTGACGAACAGATTCGAAAAATCCACGCCGCCCGTCAGCAGGCCTATGACCGGCGTAATCAAATCCTTCACGAGGCTGCCGACAATCCCCGTGAACGCAGCGCCAATCACCACGCCGACCGCTAGGTCAACAACATTGCCCCGCATGATGAAGGCTTTAAATTCGTCCAGCCAAGCGGGCGATGCGATTTTGATCCGATCCGACATTAAATCTCTCCACGATGAATTTAGGCCGATGCTAATGGTACTTCACGATTTCGCCAACTCCAGTCACTATGCCTTGGCATGACATCCAGAAGCATGCTCATTGCACAAATATGGTCTAAAATTTAGTCGGAGAGCCTTAATGAACGATGAAAAGACGATGCTTGGTCAAAAAATCCTCAAAATTAAAGCCAAGCTTGGGATGACGTGGAAAGATATTGCTGACAAAATAGGCTATTCGCCAGTTTGGACCTGTGCGGCCTGCCTCGGCCAAATGTCGATGTTGCCTGAAACCGCCCAAAAGACTGCGGACCTGCTCGGACTATCTGAGGATGACGCGGCAACACTTGCGGCAATCCCCTACCGGGGCTCGCTGCCGACAACTGTCCCGACAGACCCGCTGATTTACCGCTTTTATGAGCTCGTCGCCGTGTATGGGACAACCTGGAAGGAAATGATCCACGAGGAGTTTGGGGACGGGATCATGAGCGCTATCGACTTTGACATGACACTCGAACGCCAGCCTGACCAAAAAGGTGACCGGGTGCGCATGACGCTCAGCGGCAAATTTCTACCCTACAAGCGGTATTAGCGATAAAGCTTGCCTGCAACGCGGCGTTTCTGAGACTATCACCCCTGATGTTCCGGAGCATGCCATGCGCGTTAAGTTTCCAATCTTGTTGTTGAGCGCCTGCTTAAGCCTCGCCGGCTGTGGAGATGGCCAGCCTGGCCGTCTCCAGGGGGGCACCGCAAGCGGTGTGGCGGCCGGCGCAACATTCGGCCTGATTGGTGGTCCGATCGGCGTCGTGGTCGGGGCAGCCATTGGCGGTGCCGCTGGCGCAATCACCTCAACAACCACGTCCCCCAGCCAAGTTGATCTCGGTAAACCCGTGTGGCAACGCAGCGGCAGTTAAGCGACCGCACCAACCACGTATGCCCGCAAACTATCGACCTCATGAGCCTGCTGGTCGATCCGCGCCTTAACAATGTCACCGATACTGACCAACCCGATCAATTTGCCACTTTGAACCACCGGCAAATGCCTAAACCTGCCATCGGACATGATTTGCATGGCATCCACGACCGTGGCGTCTGGTGATGTAACGGTCGGTGACGGGGTCATCAGCTGCGCAGCCGTCATTTGAAGCGTGTTCCCCGCATGTACGGCCAAGGTTCGTACAATGTCACGTTCGCTGAGAATACCAACAAGCTTTTCATTCGCGTCGATAACCAGGACAGCACCGATACGCTTCTCCGCCAGCACGCTTACAACCTGCGTAATGCTGGTATCCGGGCGCACCGAAATGACGTTGGACGTCTTGTTTTTCAAAATTGTTGAAAGCAACATTATAATTTCCTCCGTTTGCTCATTATGTAGCGAGCGAGGGGCGCAAATCAAATGGTTTTTGTCATTTCAAGCATTAAGCTATCTGTTAAGCTGGCGATCCCGCCATGATTTGTGTTTCAACCAGCTGGGCAAATTGTCCGCCGGCCGCAAGCAATTCAGCAAAACCGCCTCTTTCAACAATTCGCCCCTCGTCAAATACCAGGATCTCGTCGGCATCCCGAATGGTCGACAGGCGGTGTGCAATGACAAAACTTGTCCGTCCTACCATCAGGGCGCGCAGCGCTCGGCTGACTTTGGCTTCAGTTGCGGCATCTAGCGCGCTTGTGGCCTCATCCAGAATTAATAATGGCGGGTCTTTTAAAATAGCGCGGGCAATCGACAAGCGTTGGCGCTGCCCACCAGATAGGTTGCTGCCGCGCTCTCCAATTAAGGTATCAAACCCCTTCGGCTGGGCCAGTATGAAATCCAACGCCTCTGCCATCTGGCAAGCTTTTTGAATATCAATTTCCGAAGCATCAGGTTTGCCAACCAACAGATTTTCGCGGATTGAGCGGTTGAACAGTAAACTATCTTGAAAAACAATGCCGATGGTATTTCTTAAGCTCTCAAGCGTGACGAACCGAATGTCTTGTCCATCGACCAAAATCCGCCCAGATGTTGGGTCCCAGTAGCGTTGCAAAAGTGCCATGGTGGTCGATTTTCCTGCACCGGTTGCACCGACTAATGCGACAACCTGGCCAGGTTTAGCGGTGAATGAAATATTCGAAATAATCGGTTTGCCGTTTAGATATTCAAAACCGATATCTTCGAACTTTACTTCGCCTGCTTTGACAATGAGCGGTACTGCCGCGGGTGATTCATAAATTGTTGTTTTAGCATCGAGCACCGCAAAAAAATCGCTCAAAACTGGCATTTGAATAAAAAGCCTGGACGCAAAACCCATAGCACCGGTTAGCCTGCCAATAA
The DNA here is from genome assembly GCA_002255575.1 of Acidocella sp. 20-57-95. Taxonomy (GTDB): domain Bacteria; phylum Pseudomonadota; class Alphaproteobacteria; order Acetobacterales; family Acetobacteraceae; genus Acidocella. The sequence goes on along the minus strand of NCAT01000005.1, from coordinate 73,366 downwards.
GAAGCGTGGCAAATCCCATGAATGATACGATATCACCAATGCTGGCTTGCCCTCGCAGGTGCAACATTGTGCCGACAATAAAAATGGTGACAATTGTAATTGTGCTTGCCGCAGACGACACTACACTAAGGACAGCCCACCAATTTAATACCGGAAATTGCTTTTCAAGCACTAAGTTGGTTGTGCGGTTAAAATTAGCCGTTTCCGCTGCCAGGCGTGTAAATGATTGCACAACAAGGATATTTGATAACGCGTCCTGCGCGGTGCCGGCGAGCGCGGAATGGTAAGCCTCAACCTGCTTTTGCGCCATTTCAGTTTTACGAATAACAAAAACGGTAAATGCTGAAACGATTATGACCAGAATAATCAAGGCAATTGCCAATTGCCAATTGAGTATAATTGTCAGCGGCAGCAGAAAGATTGTTGCCAAAAAAGTTGCAAGATGTTCTCTGAAAAAAGATAGCCATATCCCAAACAGACTATCAGCGCCTGAAAGCATCATCTTCAGCAATCGGCCTGATTGCCGTTCACGGTGAAACGCCGGTGGCAGAGACAAGACATGGCTGAAATAGCCTGCCATGGCGCACAACCTGTTGCGATGCGCCAGCCGATCGGCCTGAATGGCAACTGCCACATTGGCTAAAATACTTGCAACACCGATCACGCCCCATATGCCGAGCAACGCAGCAGCCCGTGAAACAAGTTCACGGCCGCTCAGCGCATCCGACTGTGTGAGAAGGTTTATAACCCGCCCAAACAGCACCGGCTCAGCAAATTGCAACCCGACCACAAAAAAATTGGCAATGACCAGCCCGGCAGCAATATACTTATCTGGTTTGAGCAGCCCAAGCACGCGGCCATAAACAGCCAAGAAACTCAATTGAGGACCTCCACAGAAAATCGTCCTACGTCAATGTCAAACCTGTCTTGAGCTTCAATAATACATAATTCTTGGGCGTTGCGCTGGGCCGTCTCAATAAGTACGTCATGTAATATCGTGCAGGATACGTTAATTGCGTGAATGACGTCGCGCTGTGGCAGCCAGAAATGCAAGAATAAAGCGGCTAGCAAGTCTCCCGCACCGGAAAATTTATAATTCAATAACGGCAGAGACAGTCGCCAAGCATCCGCGCGATCAACCACCAAAACATCAATTTCATTCGCAGCCGTATCTCGGCCAATAAAACTGCTGAGCAGAACGATATCTGGCCCAAGACTTTGAACAATGCGAAGAGCCGCTAGAGCCTCCGCCCTGGTACTAAACGAGCGTCCCGATAGGGCCGATAATTCATAGGCGTTCGGCGTCGCTATGTCGGCAATTTGAACAAGATTCCTAACCGCGCGCTCAACTGCCGGGCTTACATAGGTACGGCCATTATCGCCAATCACCGGGTCACATAAATACACGAAGTTAGACCCCGCATCCTGGCAACGACGAACAATGTCGCGGACCGTATCCTCGTCTTCTAGGCCGCCAAGATAACCAGAAATAACCGCCTTGCACCGAGCAAAGCACCCGTGGCTTTGCATGCCATCAAGCAATTTCTGAATAAGTTGAACCGGGATGCGGTCCCCCTGGGATCCACCATGTCCGGGATGGTGGGAAATCAGTACGGTCGGCAAAGCCCACGTCTCAACACCCAATCGCTGCAATGCAAAAGAGGCTACGGCATTACCTACATAACCGGCGATGACGTGCGACTGGACAGATATGATGCTCATGCAAGCAGCATGACCATTGGCCGGACCGAACGGCAAGCGCCGCCGGTCGTCCCGTGCGCTAGAGCCCTAAGACCAGACGGTGAACGCCCCAATGAGTAACAAAGCCGCTATCGTTACAAGAACATTGATCAGCAAAAAGCGGCTGAAGCGATTCCAGCCCTGTTGGCTAACCTGCGTGAACTGGTCGTTATCTTGAGTACCGTTCGGGTCTGGTGAATGGCTAGCCATAGAAAATCCTGTCTTAAATCGATTCACGTAGCACACAAATACGTGAAACTCCTCTACAAGGGTAGAGAGGAACTTGGCAATACCGATCAAAAAGAACCGATTTTAAACCGAATCTAAAAATAGAAATTCTTGTTCAAGTTGTGTTTTTGTCTCGTTTCAAGAAGTCCTTGAGTGCACGTGGAAACAAAAGATGCTCCGCCGCCAATACACGTTTGGCCAAACTCTCTTCAGTGTCACCCGGCAAAACCGCCACTTCCGCCTGTCCCACAATTGGCCCTTCATCCATACCATCCGTGACAACATGGACAGTACAGCCGTGAATTTTGTCGCCTGCCTCCAAAACCCTTTGATGTGTCTCGAGCCCCGGATATTTTGGTAGTAAACTGGGATGTATGTTTAACATCCGGCCGGCCCATTGGCCGACAAAGTAAGGCGTCAACAGTCTCATGTAGCCTGCAAGACAGACCACCTGAACTCCGGCCCGAACAAGCTCTCCTTGCACAGCCCGTTCATGCGCCTCGCGGTCAGCACCAAAGGCTTTGCTGGCGACCGCGATCGTCGGGATGCCGTGCTGCGCGGCGAGGTGAAGCCCTGGTGCCGTTTCACGGTTAGACAGAACCAAAACGATTTCCGCCGGATAGTCCGGCGCCTTCGCCGCCTCGATCAGCGAGAGCATGTTCGAACCGCGACCAGAAATCAGGATGCCAACCGGCACCTTCACGCGAAGACCGATTCCTCGTTATCGATCCGGATACCAGGCTCGTCAGTCACCACGCCCAAAATAAAAGGATTTTCTCCAGCGAGACGAAGAACTGCGATGGCCGCATCGGCATCGGACACAACCAGAGCCATCCCGACGCCACAGTTGAAAACCCGCAGCATCTCAGATGTCGTAACATTGCCTGCCTTGGCAAGCCATGAAAAGACCGGTGGAACCGGCCACGGCGCCGTAAGCTTTGCGCCCATCCCAGGTGGTAACGCACGCGGTAAATTGCCCGGCAGACCACCGCCGGTAATATGAGCCGCCGCCTTTAATAACCTTGCCTTATGCAGGGCCAGCACGGAGCGGACATAAATCCGCGTTGGCGTCATCAGCGCCGTACCCAAGGCAGCGCCCGCCGCAAAAGGTGCCGGGTCCGACCAATTCAGGCCCACATTTGCCACCACCCGGCGCACTAACGAAAAACCATTCGAATGAACCCCAGCACTTGGCAGTGCGAGGATCGTATCGCCAGCAGCAACATTGGCAGGCAAAAGTTCGCCCCGCTCTGCCGCCCCGACTGAAAATCCGGCCAGGTCATAATCACCATGTGCATACATGCCCGGCATTTCGGCGGTCTCACCGCCCACCAAGGCGCAATCGGCTTGCCGGCAGCCTTCGGCAATACCGGCGATGATACGGGTGGCTGCCCCCACGTCCAACGCACCCGTGGCAAAATAATCGAGGAAAAACAACGGGGCAGCTCCCTGAACCACCAAGTCGTTCACGCACATCGCGACTAGATCAATGCCGACAAAGTCATGGATGCCAGTCTCAATAGCCAACTTCAGCTTGGTCCCCACCCCATCGGTGGTAGAAACCAGAATAGGGTCGGCATAACCGGCGGCCTTCAGGTCAAACAAGGCGCCAAATCCGCCTAAGCCACCCAACACCCCAGCACGGCTGGTAGCTTTCGCGAGGGGCTTGATGGCTTCCACCAGCGCATCCCCTGCTTCAATATCAACGCCGGCATCCCGGTAAGTCACGCTAGTCATACAAGCCCCCAATGCGCTAAGCCAATGCCATGTGTCTTCGGCTTCTATATCTGCGCGATGAATATCCCTCATCTTTCACCATACGCGCCAGCAAGGCGCAATCTTGGACCGTGCCCGCATGAGTGAGATATCTGTTCAGGACCAGACAGCGCGCAAAGTTCAGTGGCAACGCTTAGGGCTGTTATTCGCGTTCCTAGCGATTCTTTGGGTGTTTTTTCAGCTTTTTTCTTCGGTCCTTATGCCGTTCGTCGTAGCCGCAGGTGTGGCCTATTTTCTTGACCCCGCGGTTAGCCATTTATCTGGGCGTGGTATTCCAAGGTCCATCGGCACCACGATTGTCCTTGGGGCGGTATTACTGTTTGTTGTCCTATTTATCTTGCTACTCTATCCGGTGATTACAGCGCAGGCCTCAATTCTGGTCGCTAACCTACCCGGCTACATTAAAACCGCCCAGACCGATTTCGGACATATTGTTACTGACCTGCAAGCGCGACTGGGACCAGGCGTAATGAGCCAGAAACTGAAAGATCTGGCATCAAATCAAGCTGGCGAGATTGTATCCTTTGTGGAATCAACCGCCAGTAGCATCCTTGGTAGCGGCTTTGCGGTCGTGAATATCCTGACCTTGTTTGTTATTACGCCGATTGTGGCATTCTATTTCCTGCGTGACTGGCCAAGCATCGTCCACCATGTGGATACATGGTTGCCCCGGCCTTATGAGGCCGTGATCCGGGTGCAGGCGTTGGAAGTAAACCGCATTCTGGCGGCCTGGATCAGGGGCCAGGCAATATGTTGCCTGATGCTCGCCGTTATTTATGCCACAGGCCTTACCATCGTGGGGCTCGACCTGGGCCTGATCGTCGGGTTGGCCGCCGGAATATTATCCTTCATTCCGTATGTCGGAACCATAATCGGCGCCAGTAGTTCAGTATTGCTTGTCCTATCGCAATCGCCAGGATGGCATGGGGTGCTTTCGGTTCTGGCGGTTTTTGCGCTTGGTCAGGCGATTAACGACTATATCATTCAACCACGCTTCCTGGGCGACCGGGTCGGGCTTCCGGCGGTCTGGGTTATTTTTTCGCTGTTTGCCGGTGGGGCAGCCTTCGGGTTTCTTGGCATCATGCTCGCGGTACCTGTTACCGCAACGCTCGGCGTGCTGGCACGGTTTTGGCTGAAGCGCTATTTGATGAGCCCACTTTACCTTGATCCACCGCCTTCATCATGAGGCAACTGCCACTGCCGTTTGAAGCAAAGCCAAGCTTCACTGCTGCTGCTTTTTTCTCGACCTCTGGCACCGAACTGGCCGAAACTTGGCTTGAAAAGCCTGAAAACTGGACAAATGGCCGGATAATCCTGTGGGGCGATCCTGGGTGTGGTAAGTCGCATTTACTGCATATTTGGGCCACCGCCCGCCAAGCACCCATTTGGAATGGCTTGTCCCTTCCGGGGGGCCTGTCCACGCCTATTTCCCCTCTTGCGATCGACGATATTGATTTGGTGCGTGACGAAGCCGCTTTGCTTCATCACCTCAACCTAGCGGCGGCAAATAGCCAACCGGTTCTGATGGCGGCAAGAGTACCACCCGCGCGGCAAGGAATCCAATTGGCAGACCTTGCCAGCCGTTTAAAAGCCAGTTCAGCGATCGAAATTCGTCCCCCGAACGATGCGGAGTTGGCAGCGCTGCTGGTCCGTCTCGCCGCGGAACGACAAATAATTTTTGACCCGCATATTCAAAATCTGTTGCTCACTCACCTGCCGCGCACGCCGGCCGCACTGATCGAGGCAATTACAAGGATAGATCGCGCTGCCTTGGCAAACGGCCGAAAGGCAACCAGGAATTTGGTCTTAGAATCGATACAAGATTTGACAAGCCCGGATTTATAAGCCGAAAACTGTTATCGAACGGTCACTCGCCGGAAACCCTTCCCTTGTTATAGGACCAGAGTATGGATCACTCTCCGATGGTGCCGGTCGCCGAAATTGCCCTCGATAATCCCAGTCGCTTTATCAATCGTGAGCTTTCTTGGCTGGATTTTAACTTCCGGGTGGTCTCCGAGGCTGAAAATATCGGGCACCCGCTGCTTGAACGTCTGCGTTTCGTTTCAATTAGCGCATCAAACCTTGATGAATTTTACTCCGTGCGCGTCGCTGGTCTCATCGGCCAGTCCAACGCTGGGATTCTGGAGCGTTCCGCCGATGGCGCAACGCCGGCCCAACAGCTTATCGCCATCACGGCACGTGCGAGAGAGCTCGTTGCAGCGCAACAGAGAACCTTCAATAACCTCCGTGACCTACTAGCCTCGGCAGGCATCGTCATTTCGACGCCGATGGCCCTAACTTCAGATGATGCACAGTTCCTCGACGGCTATTTCATGGAACGTGTCTTCCCTGTGCTAACGCCGCTTGCGGTTGACCCTGCCCATCCATTCCCCTTCATCCCGAATATGGGCTTGGTAATGGCGCTCGATCTGGCGCGTGATGACGGGCGTGGCAATATGTCAGCACTGATCCCTCTGCCTAGCCAAATTGATCGGTTTGTTCGCCTACCGGCTGGCCCTAAAGTCGGTGTAATACGCTTCATTATGCTCGAAGACTTGGTCGGCATGTTCATGAGCCGGCTTTTCCCTGGCTTCAGAGTTGAAGGCTCAGGTTTGTTCCGCCTAATCCGCGATACCGATGTTGAGTTTGAAGAAGAGGCCGAGGACCTTGTGCAATCCTATGAGACCGCGTTGAAGCGGCGCCGTCGGGGCAAGGTTATACAACTGACAATCCAGACAGAGATGCCAGACCAGTTGCGGGCATTCGTCATCCATTCCGTTGCAGCACCATCCGACGAAGTTTATCTCGAGTCGGGCATGATGGGGCTTGTTGATGTCAAACAGTTGATCGTCGATGACCGGCCAGATTTATTATTCGCCCCATACACGGCGCGCTTCCCCGAGCGTATCCGGGACTTTGGCGGCGATTGCTTCGGTGCGATCCGGGCCAAAGACATTCTGGTCCACCACCCGTTCGAGAGTTTCGACGTCGTTGTACAATTTCTTCGTCAGGCCGCGACAGACCCGGCAGTTGTTGCGATCAAACAAACACTTTACCGCACCAGCCGTGACTCTCCCATCGTCAAGGCCCTGATCGAAGCGGCTGAAGCCGGTAAGTCTGTCACCGCGATGGTGGAACTACGGGCGCGATTTGACGAGGAAGCAAATATCCGTCTCTCACGTGCACTCGAAGCGGCCGGCGTACAGGTGGTATTTGGGTTTGTTGGGCTGAAGACCCACGCGAAAATCTCTTATGTCGTGCGCCGTGAAGCAGGCACGCTACGTGCCTATGCCCATTTCGGTACCGGCAATTATCACCCGATAACCGCGCGTATTTATACCGATCTTTCCTTCTTCACCTGCGATCCATCCCTCACGCGGGATGCGGCTCGCTTGTTCAACTATATGACCGGCTATGCCAGACCGGAAACGATGGAACAGTTAGCCTTCTCGCCACTGACCACACGTAAAACCATCGGCGTGTTGATCGAACAAGAAGTTGCCAACGCGAAAGCTGGGAAACCAGCCGGAATGTGGCTGAAAATGAACTCACTGGTCGATGATCGCCTGATCGACCAGCTTTACGAGGCGTCCCGGGCAGGCGTTCAAATCAACATCGTGGTACGTGGCATTTGTTGTCTGCGCCCCGGGGTACCGGGGCTTTCCGATAATATAAAGGTTAAATCGATTGTTGGCCGGTTCCTTGAACATGCCCGCATTTGTGTATTTGCCAACGGCCACCCAATGCCATCACGCGAAAACAAGGTCTTCATGTCGAGCGCTGACTGGATGGCACGCAATATGGACGGGCGTGTTGAAACTTTTGTGCCAATCCATAATGAAACTGTTCACGCCCAGATCCTAGATCAAATCATGGTGGTTAATCTGCGTGACGACGCACAATCATCAGAACTTCGCGCTGACGGCACATGGCATCGGGTAACAGCGGGTGACCCGCCAGCTTCTGCGCACGAATATTTCATGACCAACCCATCACTGTCAGGCCGCGGCTCGGCGCTCCATGGTGGGTTGAGTGCTGAACGCCCGAAGACAAAGTATAAACAGCGGATTGACTGAAACGGTTGAGCAAAACGGTTGAAAAATCAACCGCCTCTCATCCAAACACAATTTCGGCCCAAATATTCATGAAGCCGGTTACAACCTCGATGAAAGCGGTGCTTAGCGTATAAACGGATTGCTCCGCCGTTCTGCGCCAATGTTTGAAGCCGGGCCATGACCGCAAATAAACGCAAAATCATCGGGCAAAACAAGTAATTTGTCTTTGATCGCGGCAAGCAGATCTTCGTGGTTGCCATACTCAAAATCGGTCCGGCCGATCGAGTTACGAAACAACACATCTCCAAAAATGCCGAAATTCGCGTCTCGGTTAACAAACACAACATGACCAGGGGTGTGGCCGGGGCAGTGCAGCACTTCAAATATCTCGCCGCCGATATTGATATCATCACCTTCAGCGAGCCAGCGGTCAGGTGTCACGGCAGATAGGCCATGAACACCAAAACGGAGTGCTTGCTCCGGTAACGTATCGAGCAGAAATTTATCCCTCAAATCCGGGCCAATAATTGGTACATTCAATTCCTTCGAAAGCTCTGTCGCGCCGGCAGCATGGTCAAGATGCCCGTGAGTCAAGAAAATGCTACTAACTTTTACGTTCTGATCTTTAATCGCTTTGATGATTTTATGAACGTCACCACCAGGATCGATCACCGCACCTTCAGACGTTTCTGTATTCCAGATGAGAGCACAATTCTGCTCAAAAGGCGTGACCGGAATAATCTGAATTTTTAACTCCGCCACAAGATTACTCCCACTCAATAGTGCCAGGAGGCTTGCTGGTAATATCGTAAGTTACCCGGTTTATACCACGCACTTCATTAACGATACGATTAGACACCCGGCTCAGAAACGACATTTCGAACGGGTAGACATCGGCTGTCATACCATCGGTGCTTGTCACGGCGCGCAAGGCGCAAACCTGGTCATACGTCCGGCCGTCACCCATCACGCCTACGGATTTCACCGGCAGTAAAACCGCGAATGCCTGCCAGATTTTATCGTATAAGTCAGCATTTCGAATTTCTTCGAGATAAATGGCGTCAGCTTTTTGCAATATTTGTACTGCCTCGCGGGTAACGGCACCCAGAATCCGAATGGCAAGGCCGGGCCCGGGAAACGGATGCCTCCCTACAATCGCTTCCGGCAGACCAAGTTCGCGGCCCAATGCGCGCACCTCATCCTTGAAAAGTTCACGCAACGGTTCAACTAATTGCATCTTCATATGGGCCGGCAAGCCGCCAACGTTATGATGCGATTTAATCGTCACGCTTGGACCACCCAGCACGCTAACGGATTCGATAACGTCGGGGTACAGTGTTCCCTGCGCCAAGAAATCTGCACCGCCAATTTTGGCCGCTTCCTCATCAAATACGTCGACAAATAATTTGCCGATGATTTTACGTTTTTGCTCAGGATCGGTAACGCCTGCGAGTTGGCCCAAAAACAAATCCGACGCATCGCGATGAACGAGATTTATTTTGAACTGATCGCGGAACACTTGCACAACTTGCGTAGCCTCATTGGCGCGCAGCAGGCCATGGTCGACAAAAATGCACGTCAGTTGGTCACCAATGGCCTCATGAATCAAAGCTGCTGCAACTGACGAATCCACACCCCCGGATAACCCGCACACCACTCGTCCCGTTCCAACCTGTGCACGAATTTTGGCTTTTTCCGCTTCGCGGAAACCAGCCATCGTCCAACCGCCGGACAGTCCGCATACTTTATGGGTGAAATTGCGCAATAATTGTGCGCCGTGCGGCGTATGTACCACCTCGGGGTGGAACATTAGACCATAATAATGCCTGGTATCATCGGCAATCAGGGCAAACGGTGCCCCTTCACTTACAGCCACGGTCCGAAAGCCTGGCGGCGGTGCGGTAATGCGGTCACCGTGGCTCATCCAAACCTGCTCGCGGGCACCTTTAACCCAGGCCCCTTCGAACAAAGCACAATCCTCAATCACATCGATTGAAGCACGTCCGAATTCGCGGATATCGGCGCCACTGACATCTCCGCCAAGCTGCGCGCACATCACCATTTGCCCGTAGCAAATGCCCAATACCGGCACGCCGGCTGAGAAAACGACGTCTGGCGCACGTGGGGAGCCTTCATCGGTAACACTGGCTGGACCGCCCGAAAGGATAAATCCTTTCGCACCGAATGCGGTAATTTTGGCCGGGTCGGCGTTAAATGGCCAAATTTCGCAATATACGCCCGACTCACGAAGGCGGCGAGCAATAAGCTGAGTGACCTGGCTGCCGAAATCCAGGATCAGGATTTTTTCATTCTGCATGGCTCTGCAAACAGCACGGCAGCCAACGCTTCACAAGAGGTTTTAACCGGGAGCACCTACGCAGGATGCGCCGCCATAAACACAAAACTGACCACAATGCGGATGGTTAAGGCTAAACAAGTCACCGGCCGCCGGTAATGTGGCACCCAAATCCTCATTTGGCAGCAAAGTGCATGGGGTGAAACTCACATAGTCCACCCCTTTGCGACGCACGACCATACGTGAATTCAAGCACATCAATGGCTTATCAGCCGGAACGGCTCCTAGAGCGGCTTGCGTGACGGGCAGGCTAACTGGACTGGCCGAATCCATCTCAGGAAATAAGATCAGTCCGGCTTGGTTCTGGGCGTCGATCTCAATATTGTGCTCTGCAAAAAGATCCGCAAAACCAGCCCGCATCATAGCTTCAGTTTCCCCCCACGGCGTTCTAGCGGCAACCGATATATTAAGCCCGGCCCGTTGCAGGAACTTTAAGCCCTCCAAGCTGGCCAAAAAGCTCGCCGGGCCACGCAATGCCTCGTGCTGTTCCCTGTCATAGTGATCAAGCGAGACCCGGATGTTTAATTGCTCCGGATAGAATTTACCAAGCTGCGTTAATGTCTCCTCGTGCCGCCGCATCGGCCGCATACCATTCGTCAGCACCAAGGCGTGTTTCCCAGCCTGTAGTGCGGCTGTAATCATTGGGATGATTTCCGGGTTCATAAATGGTTCGCCACCTGTGAACCCAATCTCGACGACGGACGACGGCGCGTGATCCAATATCTCTATAAAATCGTTGTATTGGAAATATGCCAGCGCGTCATTCAATGGCGAGCTATCCATAAAACATTTGGTGCAGGCCAGATTGCATAATGTTCCGGTATTCACCCATAGCGTCCTAAGCTCTTGTAATCGCAGCGATGGTGTCGGCTCGGTTATTGCTCTGGCTTCCAGCGGAATTCCGGTGAAATAACGGTCAGCGGCGGGCAAAATATCCAGGCTCGGCCAAATGCCGGTTTCAAGTGCAGCCGCATAGGGTTCCGGCAAACGCGCCTGGCGAATAGATTGTGCGGCTGCGTGATAATCATAGCGCAGCGGCTGCGATGAGATCACCAAATCACCATCACGCACATCAATCAGGCTGAACCAGCCGCGGGGCGTGCCATCATTCGCCGGCATGCCAATGCTACCGGCATTATGCCAAATTTTATCACCAATATGCCGCGTAAACGGAATACCTGAATGGCCTGCGATCACCGCATCACAGCCTGAGAGCGCAAGCTGGCGTTGCAGTTCCAGGTTACTGACAGAGGGGAAAACAAACGCATTTACGCGGTCAAGATTGCCGTGCACAAAACGTAGTTTTTTACCTTCGAGGGAGAGCTCAATCTGCTGCGGAAGTCCGGCCATAAAGCTGCGGTCAACATCGTCTATTTCAGCCGCGGCATGAGCATACCAATAAGCCGAAAGGGCGTCGCAGACCGACCCTGGGGCAAACCCGCAGCCACAATCATCGGCCTTCCGGCCGAGAGACAGCTCGCAATTGCCCATTAAACACGTCACACCTGCCTGCCTTACAAGGTCAAGCGTCGCCTTGGCGTCCGCGCCGTAGGCAATGATATCGCCAGTGCAAATCAGGTTGGCGGCCGATATGCCCAAAAGCTCTGCCTGTTGCAAAAGCGCCTGGGTTGCCTGCAAATTACTGTAGCAACCGCCTAAAACAAGGATTCGGCCTGTTCGGGTAAGTTTCAAGCTGGCGACTTACTCAAGCGTTCCAGCGGCAACCCGCGCGCCTCAATGCCGACGACTGACCAAACCAACATCGCCGCCAGGCCGATCAACCAAAATCCCGCCAGCACACCAAGCGCAGCCGCCAAGCTGGTTTTCCCGGCATACGCGATTAAAAATGGCGAAATAAGCGCCCCAATCCGGCCCACAGCAACCGATATGCCCACGCCGCTGGCACGTAGCGCGGTCGGGAATAGTTCCGAGAATGTCGGGTACGCGCCAACCCAACTTGCCGTCGCTAATAAATTCACGATGACAAAGCCGACAATGATCGGCGTTGTGCCAACCGGTGCCAGCGCTGCAAAGCCAAGGCACGCCAACGCAGTGGCGCCATAGCAAAAACTTACAACTGGCTTTCTACCCAGCCGGTCCAACAGCAAGCTAACCGCAATGCCACCGACCAATGCCCCCAAGCTGCCCGCAATGTAAAAAGGCGGCAACGCGGTTGCAGCCAGATGTAAGTTAGGCAGTACCGCGAGAGGCAAGAAGGCAAACAACCCGTAATACCCACCAGCCTCAGCAAAATCGAGCACGCAGCCCAACGCCAAAACCCCCTTATGGTGCGCGAGCAACATTTGTAAATCTGCTAAAAAGCGGCGCTTGGCGGGAATAACCTCGACTTTGAAGGCTTCAACCCGTTCAATTAGAACCTCTCCACGAGAGATCGCGGCAATCACCGCCTCTGCTTCAGCCGCCCGGCCTTGGGCCAGCAGCCAGCGGGGCGATTCCGGTAGCTGGCGACGTAACCACAAGGTTGAAAGCGCGACCATTCCACCGCAAGCAAACACAACGCGCCAGGCGAAATCCGAGGGTAACAAGGAAAATGTCAGCCAAGACAGGATAGCCGCCATAAGCGTGCCAACAGACCAAAAATTCATCACGAAACTAGCAGCAAAGCCTCGTTTGGCACTGGGAATTAGTTCGGCGATGGCGGCATTTACCGCTGAGTATTCGGCGCCAACGCCAACGCCCGCGACAAAGCGCAAAATCAGCAAAAACGAAATCCCCGGAGCAAAAGCCGTCGCAAAGGTGGCAATACCATAAATCATCAGGCTCGCCAAAAATACCGTCCGCCGGCCAAACCAGTCAGCAAGCAGGCCAAAGCCGAGCGCACCAAGCATAATGCCGGCGAACCATGCCCCAAGAATGGCCGACAACCCAAAGCCATCCAACTTCCATAGCGGCCCGAGCACACCCAAAATGGACCCGACCAGCGTCACCTCAAAGGCATCCATGCCCCACCCTAATCCTAGGGCAATCATGGCCTTCCGGTGGAACTTATTCCAAACAAGGCTGTCTAACTTAGTAAGCATCGCGAACCCTTTGGATATTCCCCATTGGTCCCATTCAGGACTGAAATCGTGTTTAGAAGACCGACATTTGCGCAAGACCAGATTGCCTCCCCGCGGTTGACAAATTCAACCCTCCAGGCCTATCCGATGGCCTCCCCACAGGGGGCGCGTAGCTCAGCGGTAGAGCATTCGCTTCACACGCGAAGGGTCACAGGTTCAATCCCTGTCGCGCCCACCATTTGGTGGCGGGCTTTCTTCTCAGAAACCAAACATATGATCTAGCGAAAAACGTCCCTCCCCGTCGGTAACGCCGTGGAAGCCGAACAAACGGCAGGTCACGTCCCTGATCAATACATACCCAGCTTCGCCTGCAGCCTTTATGTTCGCTGCCGAAAAATGCGCTGTAGGATAAACCGCCATCGACCCCGAACAGGCGATGTTAATTGTCTTGGTCTCCAGGATCACACCATCAGTATCATGTAATTCGAGCATTGTGGTCGATTTTGGATGCCAAGCGGCCGAGGCCGGATAGATCAACGTGCAAAAACTGTCCCATCCGCCGAGACCCATTTTCAAAAACAGCCGCGTCGAAAGCCCCGGTGGCGGGCCGTTATAGGATTGTGGCTCGCTTTTATAGGTCATGATTGTATTAAACATATGCGCGCCAAAGCTGCTTTCCGCCGCATGTCCGCTCACCCGGTCCTCAAAGCGGAACAAGGCGTGTAGCCAGCCATTGGCGTCACCACCATCACGAAAATCATATACCAGTTCAGCATGCCCACCGCTTGGCAGAAGGTCGGTTGCCAAAAGCTCATCCATATCCACCGCAATATCATGGTTGCGGGGCAGCACGCCCAAATAGTGTTCAAGGATTTTTTTCCCTTCAGGGTCAAACACGTCAATCCTGAGCGGCATATTCATCTCACTCACCGCCATAGGTGTGGGCTGAACGATGGTTTTATATGCCTGACGCGGTAAAATCGGGAAAGGCAGCAAAAACCCTCGTCCCAGTGCGGGCGACAATGTTTTAATGCCGGGGTCGGGCTTCAGGTCGCTCCGCTCGACGTTAATATGCGCAATCCGGGAGCGGCCCTGCCGCGTCACCTCATAGCGGGGACGAACCAAATGTCGTCCAGCTCGCAACTCAATTTGGGCGGGCCAATGTAATGCAGGAAAATAGTCCGCTACATCCACCGGATGGGTGGCAAAAGCTGGAATTTCTAAATCGATCGGGACTGGCTTTTCGTTCCCCATACGGTCCAGGCTCAGGGCACCGGAAGGGATTGTCACAGCATGGCTGTTTTGCACCCAAAGGACGACGCGCTCATCGGCCAAAGGTGCTGGCAGTCCAGCAAATCGTTCGGAGGGCCAAGCATTGGCATCATGGGTGCAGGAGAGTGAGGCACTATTATTGGTAGCATAAGTATCAAGCGCATACTTCACCACATCATGGCCCGCCACACCGACAGCATGAATAAATAATTGCCCCGTGAAGGCGGCCAGACCAAAACGTGCGCGCACTTCGCGGCTATCGATAACGAAACCACCAGCCTTCGGCGGCGCCGGTATTTCCCATTCCGCAAGAACGGTCCCGGTTTGGCTAAACAACCGGTGGAAGAATTTAACCTCTTTCGCACCATAACCGGCCCAATAATTTACGGTCGTCAGGCGCGTGGCAAAATGATCATCATCGCGGAAAAACACGAAATTCGTAGCAAAATTGACCGGGTCGAGGTAGCGGCTAGGATTTGTCACCAAATTCGCCGGCAGCTTGATCGGGTCAAGCGTTATCACTTGTGCTCCCGGTGGTAGGAATGGCGTAATCCGGGCGGTCAACCGGCCCGCATCAAATGCCGCAATCAGCACATGTGCCGCACCAGAGCTCGGGAGCTCCAGTAACGCACGGGCAATGTGGCCACCACGCACCTGCCCGACAGCCAGACTATCATGAACATAAATTCCTGCCACATCGATGGTAGGGCTAAGCGCCAGTAACGGCCCGGCAATCCCATCAGGGTCATAGATAGCGGTCATGCCCGACTCATTCAGGCTGTCAACCAAGCGCGCCAGAGCCTCGGCTGCGACCGGATGCGCGAGGGCCTTATAAACCACATTGCCGCCCCGCAAATTATCGAACGTTTCAATATCCAGCATCACCCGCTCTCTCAGATTTCAAGCAATTGCCGCAATGTCGCACCTGCCAACGCGGTATCGTCAAGGGGCTGGCAATTCCATTGCTCCAACCGTCCGGTAAAATCGCGAACCCGCCCATCCGCCTTGAGCATATCCATGAAAGCACCAATCCTGGAGGATTTGCCCGGCAGACGCATCAACAAAACCGGCTTCGTGGTTGCGACGGCTTCTGAGACCATCGAGACAGAATCAGCGCTCACAATGATCGCATCGGCAACCGCCAGCATGCCAAAATAGGGGTTCTCACCGCGACCATCCCAAATCCAGGCGCCCAACGGCTCAAGGATACGGCGCAAAATGGCGATCACATCCGCACCGGTACGGCGCGAAGGCGTTATGATCATCCCTGCACCGTCTTGCTGGATTAAGTTTGCCAGCTGAGCCGCAAGCGATTCTGCTTCAGCAGCATCAAATCGGTACCGGCCATTGCTTCCGCCAAGCAAAACCGCCACCAATGGGCGGGGTTGAGCAGCAAAAAATGGCTGCCAAACCGCCGCCTCAGCGTTCAACCGGGCCTGCGTCACCCGATGTAAGGCGGTGCGCGTAACAACCACGTTGGTCCCTTTTATGCCGTCATGACGGGCGGCAAACACGAGGTCGAATTTATCCAACGCCATTCGCGGATGTTGAATTGTCACAACCTTTATACCTGGCCGCCGCAAAGCCGCCGCCACGCGCGCGCCGGCTCCGCCACAGCCGATAATCAGCCTTGGCAAAGGTGCCGCAATGGCTTCGGCTTCCACAGCTTTAAGCGGAAACGGCCAGAGGCCGGGAGATAGCCCGGACCAGGGTTTTTTAATGGATAAAGTCCGTAAGTCCGGCTGCAAGCCCGCCGCCTCGGCCAAGCCAACCGCCTGCGCCTTCAACCCCGCCAAATCGGTACATAAAATCCGTGCGTCTTCCATGGCGGGCGGTTTGCGGTGCTGCTGCTGTGCCGTCAATGTTTTCGTCCATATTTGCGCCAATCGGTGGTCCCGTTAAGGTGGACCCATGCCAAACCCGGTCCATTCATCCACCGACGACGATCCGCCCGGGACAACAGGGTTGCTACCGCCTGACTTACCACATTTTCCAGTATTTCTGACGGCCCCAGACCTCTCCCCGTGGCTTGAAGGCAACACCGGAATTGCCGGTTTCACCACCAAAGACTCGGGGCACCCTGGCCCCCATGTGGTGCTGATTTCTTTGATTCACGGCAATGAGTTTGCGGGCGCAATCGTGCTAAACGAGATGCTTCGTACAGGTTTTACCCCCAATTGCGGCAAGCTCACCTTCGGTTTCGCAAACCTCGCCGCATTTGCCAGGTTTGACCCTGAAAACCCGGTAGCGTCGCGGTTTGTGGAAGAAGATATGAACCGCGTATGGGACGATATCGAGCTTTTCGGCGTACGTCGGTCGCTTGAACTGGACCGCGCCCGTGACATCCGGCCGTTGATAGATAGTGCCGATATCGTGCTCGACTTGCATTCCATGCTGTGGCCATCCGAACCGCTTTTGCTTTGTGGGCCCGGCGACCAAGGCCGGGAACTTGCATTTGCCATCGGCACGCCCGCAACCGTGATTGCCGACCAGGGCCATGCTGGTGGCAAAAGACTAATCGATTACGGGCGATTTACCGAAAGCCCCGGCCGCGCCGCCTGCGTACTGGTAGAAGCTGGCCAGCATTGGGAACTTGCCACAGTCAACCAGCTTCGCGCGACAACCCAAGCCTTGCTTTGCCATACCGCCATGGTGCACGGTGCAGCGCCTGCTGCCAGCGTTCCACGCTTTGCAGAAGTCACGCAAGCCGTGACCGCACGCACCAACCGCTTCGTATTTGTACGTGAATTCATTGGCGGCGAAATCATTAAATCCAAAGACACTCTGATCGCCCATGACGGTGATACAGAAATACGAACCCCGCATGATAACTGCATGCTTGTAATGCCGAGCTTGCGCCCCAGCCGCGGGCATACTGCGATCAGGCTCGCGAAATTGCGTTAAACTTTAAACGGTCGATAACACCGCTGGCGCCAATGCTGCTGATTTGGCATCTGGATGCATAGGGTTACGGAACCGCAAATCCCCTTCAACGGCACCGGCCCGCGCCAATTCAAACCGCGACGCGCACGTTACTGCAATCACGGTTTTGCCTTCCGGAAATGTGAGAAATTGCCGCGCCTCACCTTCCAGCAACATTTGCTCGCGCAGGATACGCCACTCCAACTGGTCAGTATCATCGATCATCATCGCCAATATGCCAGGCCGCGCACCTGTTAAGCGGGCTGGTGCGATGGCTGCCATGCGGCGGCGCACAGCACCGGCAACCTCATTCTCGCTACTGCCACGCGCCGCCATAACAAATAGGCTTTGGCCAGCTTCCGTTACCGAAAAATGTGCTTCCGGCCCAAACTCACGGCGGAGCTTCGCAAGAATGGTGGATTGCTGAACGGGTCCGTCGGATGCCTGCGCCCCTGCTAACAAAAGCGGGTCCAACTTTAGAACAGCAGCTTCATCAAAGTCAGCGCGCGAAGCGCTGGCGAGCATCTGATTAATTCGGGCCTGCAAAATCGGCAGGTATTGGCAATCAGTGTCTGGTTTCAAACCTTGGGGTAGCGTCATCTTCAACAAATACCGGCCCGGGTGAGCGGACAGCCACGTTTGCAGGTCAGGATCAATCCGATCAATTAAGCTCGACCAAGCGCCGCGATGGACTGCGTGCCCATCCTCCGCCGAAATCGTGTCGCATACGATCTCCGCCTTTGCGAGGTCACGCGATATCAAGAGGTCAAAGGGAGTTGCCTCATTGAACCCAGAGAACTCGACCTCGAAACCACGGGACTTTTGAAGCTCTGCCGTATGGATAAGATGTAAAAACGGAATAATCGTCTGATCACCGATCATTGCCGACTCTAAAGCCTCACAGAGCCTGGATTTGCCCTTAGCGGCCAATATGTCGTGCAAATCGGGGATCCGGGTGGCAAGATCAACGAATGCCGAATCTGCTTGGCTCAACGGCAAGCCGCGCCGGGCCTTTTCAATCGCGCATTCTGCCGCAAAGCGCGTAGCCGCTAGCTTGCTAGAACGCGTTGGCTTCGAGATCCTCTCGGCAATTGTTTGGATGCGTTCGCGCCATGCCGTGTTGCCGACCAAAGATACGAAAGACTGGATGCCTGTTTTCACCATGGCGGGTTTGTAACCCTAAATAGCCAATCCCGAAGTCACAGTGTCGTGAAGCGCGAATTTGGTAATCGTGCAATATCCGATGTCTCTCCATTTTGCGCGCGATGCCGCAATAAATGGTCAGCCAGTACGCAAGCCAGCATCGCTTCACCAACCGGCACGGCACGAATACCGACGCAAGGGTCGTGGCGTCCCTTGGTGACCAAATCGACCTCGGCCCCCGCCCGATCGACCGAGCGAACAGGCGTTAAGATTGAGCTCGTTGGTTTGACGGCAAAGCGCGCGACGACCGGCTGACCGGTGGAAATGCCCCCCAATATGCCGCCCGCATGATTGGAAAGGAACTGTACATTTCCTTCATCCATCCGCATCTCATCCGCGTTCTCTTCACCCCGAAGCGCCGCCGCACCAAATCCGTCACCGATTTCAACGCCTTTGACAGCGTTGATGCTCATCAGCCCGGCGGCAATATCGGAATCAAGTTTGCCGTAAAGGGGGGCACCGAGCCCCGGCTTTACCCCTTCGACTACCACCTCGATCACGGCGCCCAATGACGAGCCTTGCTTGCGGATACTATTGAGAACGCCTTCCCATTCGTCAGCCGCCACCGGGTCAGGGCAGAAGAACGGATTACGATCCACCTGGTCCCAGTCCCAACGCGGACGGCTGATCCAATGGCTGCCAAGGGCAACCATTGCACCACGGATCACCACCGTTTCGCCGAGTACTTTGCGCGCGACCGCGCCGGCCGCCACCCGCATGGCGGTTTCCCGCGCTGAGGACCGGCCGCCACCACGTGGGTCCCGCAGGCCATATTTCAGCTCATACGTGATATCAGCGTGGCCCGGGCGAAATTGCGCCGCGATATTACTGTAATCCTTCGAGCGTTGGTCAACATTCTCGATCACCAGGGCTATCGGCGTCCCCGTGGTACGTCCCTCATAGACACCAGACAGGATTTTAACCTGGTCTGGTTCCTGCCGCTGGGTGGTGAATTTAGACTGGCCGGGGCGACGCTTATCCAAATAGGGCTGAATGTCAGCCTCGCAGAGCGCTATTCCCGGCGGTGTTCCGTCGATCACACAGCCGATGGCAGGGCCATGGCTTTCACCCCAGGTGGTAACGCGGAACAGATGGCCGAAACTATTATGCGACATGCTGCTGAAATAACACGTCTCGCCAGGAAGGCTAGCCGCTTGCCACCGGCTTGGGTGCATGAGCACTTCGCACAGGTTGCGTCACAAAAAGCCCAACACCGGTGGCGACGGCGAGCAGCAGGGCCGCGACAAAAAATGGGGCCCCAGCCAACCGACCTCCCAACAATGTTTGATGGGTTGCGATGCCTTCGGCAAAAACAAAACTGAACAAGCCCGGCCCCACCATCTGTGCCAGCGCCATAACGCTGCCAAACGCCCCTTGAAGCTCTCCCTGCGCGTTCGGTGCAATCCGGCGTGTCATTAAGCCTTGCAGTGCCGGAGCGGTCAGCCCCATCAGCGACATGATGGGCACACCTACCCAAAAAACCAAAGCTGTACTGGCGAACCCGAACACCGCCATGCCCAAGGCACCGAAAACCAACCCCGCGATCAGACATATTTTTTCGCCAAACTTGGCAACGATTGGCTTCACCAACCCACCGCCTACGATCATCGAACATAGGCCCACGCCGCCAAACGTCAGGCCCACTGTCGCGATATTCCAGCCGTACCGATATGTTACGTATAACACCATGATCGCGGGGAACGCTGCCCGGCTGAGCCAGAACAGAAAATGGATAACCGCCAGCGGTGCCAGGCCGGCATCCGACCGCAAAAATTTAAACGCCCCGAGAGCATTGGCTTTTCGCCATGAAAAAGGGCGGCACTGCTCCTTTGGGAGCGACTCGGGCAGAATGAAAAAGCCGTATAGTGCGTTAGTCAGGCTAAAGCCGGCTGCCACCCAAAAGGGCAAACGTGGGTTAATCTGACCTAGCAAGCCGCCAAAAGCGGGTCCCAGAATAAAACCCAGACCAAAAGCAACACTCATCAACCCATAATTCGCCGCGCGCTTTTCCGGCGGCGTCACGTCTGCAATATAAGCCTGAGCCGTTGACATGCTGGCAGCAGTGACGCCGGAGATTAGTCGGCCGACAAATAACAAGCCAATCCCGGGCGCTAGAGCCATCATGATATAGTCCAGCCCCAGCCCAATGTTCGAAATTAGAACAACCGGGCGACGCCCAAACCGATCCGACAGGGCACCCATAATGGGGGAGAATATGAACTGCATGAGCGCCCAGCATGTGCCGAATATACCGATAATACGGGATGCTGAGGCCGTATCATTTTGCATGAAACCCAGCACCAGCCGCGGCAACACAGGGATCACCAGCGACATCGCCAGCATGTCAAGCATAATTGTGACAAGAATAAACGCCAAGGCAGCGCGCCTTGGCGTCCTATGCTCACCAGAAAGACCAGACATATTCACGTGCGGCCCGGAAAATCCGTTAATTTGCGGCCTTGTGACGGTCGATCTGTGATTGCATGGCCGTCAGCAAGGCCGAGACCTGGCCGCCATTGCTGGTCACCACTGAGGCATAATCATTCCGGGTGGTAATGCGCAGACTGGTGCCCGCGACAATCACGTCCACGATTTTGGGCGCGCCATCAACTTGGTCAACCGCCCAGCCCACATCCGCCGGCGCCTGACCCGGCCGGGTGATGGTAGTGTCCACAATGGTGTCATTACCGACCACCGAAGCGCTGTTCACTGTGAAGGTAATGCCTTGATAAGCCTTGATTTGATAGGTGATATTGTATGACAGCAACTGGTGAAACAACGCCAGGAACTGACTATGCTGATCAGCCGTTGCGACGTTTTTATAGCGGCCTAATACGTAATCCCCCACCTGATCAACAGCCACAATCTGGTCCACCAATTGGCGAAGCTGATCTGCCTTTTGCGACGTGCTTGCGCTGCCATTCACGATGGTCACTAACTGCTGGCCGGCTTGATCGATAAAGGTTTTGGCTGCATCCGGCGCCACCTGTGCATGCGCAAATGAAGCCGCGGTCAACATTGGAAGTCCCGCAAAAGCAGCGAGGACAAAACGGCGATAAGTCATAGGATAAGCCCTTTATAATGAATGCAGTGGTTATTTCTGCGCGGGTTGGCTGTACCAGTCAGGCACAGTCGGGGTGTCGCGCTGGTCGATTAACTGCAATTGTGAGGCACGTTGTTGGCGATAAAGGCTCCGAAATGTGGCATAGGGGTCAAGCGCCGTCGCCTGGATCTGATCAATCGGGTCGAGGAACGCGGCGCGGGTGTTCACCAGATGCAATGCCGTTTCGGAATAACTAAACGCCTTCAGGGCCGTGCTCGTGGGCGCGGCTTCCACCGGCGTTAAGAAATATTCGGCCGGAATGCTGAACACGTCGCGGGCACCGGATGGTCCAAAGACCGGCAGATACAAATACGGACCCGCCGGAATGCCCCATTCTGCCAGGGTGATGCCAAAATCAGTATCAGTTTCAGGATAGCCGAGCGAAGTCGCCGGGTCGAAAATGCCGCCAATCCCAACAGTTGAATTCACGACGAAACGGACCAAGGACGTGCCCGCATCGCGGGGCTTGCCGCCAAACATGAAGTAAATCAGTCGGCCGGGCTCACCGATATTTGTGACAAAATCACTCACATGATCACGGAATGTCTGGTTCGTGATTGCCACATAGCCTTTGGCAATCGGCTTGAAAGCATAACGATCAATCGTATCGTTAATATTGTAAAAAACCCGGTTGGTGGGTTCAATCGGGTCGTTCTGCTGAATATAGGCTTGATAATCTGCCGTATCTGATTGGGCCGGCGCGGTGGCGCAGCCCGAAAGCAAACCCGCGAGCATCAGGCAGGGCACTGCAAGCCCGCCTAAAATTCGTGTTTTTAACGATTTTTCAGACCGCTTTACACATAAAGAAGAGAATTTCTGCACCCGAGCCTCCTTCATCAACTGGCTGAGCGCCGGTCGATCTCATCGCATATGTAACCCACATCCAGGCAGGATCAACAGCCGCGTGCGAAAACAGCAAGTAACAGTTTTGCGTCTATCAGCGAATAGCTCTTGCGGATTTGGCGAAGAATGCCACAAAAGATGCCTTCCTCTCCAATGAACCGGATATGCAAAGCCCCATGACCCATTCCCCGCCCCGTGATGCCCTGGAACGCTGGGTCACCGGCGACCGCGTGATGCCCCTGCCTGGCCGCGCCAATACCGGGGCGCCCGCCATTTCCTTTGAGTTTTTCCCGCCCAAGACCCCGGCTCTGGAAACCCAGCTTTGGGCCTGCATCGAGCGCTTGGCGACGCTACAGCCGCGCTTCGTCTCGGTCACTTATGGGGCCGGCGGCAGCACACAGGAGCGGACCCACGCCACCGTGGTGCGGCTCGTGCAGGAAACCAAGCTGATCCCGGCTGCACATCTCACCTGCGTGGGTGCCACCCGGGAGGAAGTTGATGAAGTGGCCCGCCGCTATTGGGACGCCGGTGTGCGACACATTGTGGCCCTGCGGGGCGACCCACCGGCTGGGCAGGCTTATGCGCCACATCCAGGCGGCTATGCGTTCGCGGCCGACCTGGTCGCGGGCCTGAAAAGAGTCGCCGATTTTGAAATTACCGTCGCCGCTTACCCCGAAGTGCACCCGCAAGCCGAGAGCGAAGCCGCCGATCTCGACAATTTGAAGCGCAAGCTCGATGCCGGGGCGACGCGTGCCATCACCCAGGTATTTTTCGAAAACAGCAATTTTCTGCGGTTTCTCGATAAAGCCGTGGCCGCTGGTATCACAGCACCGATCGTTCCTGGCATCATGCCGGTTTCCAACTTCACCCAAGCGGCAAAATTCTGCACCGCCTGCGGCACAATTGTGCCAACCTGGATGGCCGATTTGTTTGAAGGCTTAGAGGATGACGCCGAAACCCGCCGGATGGTGGCGGCTGCAACGGCGGCTGAACAAGTGCGCATTCTGCAAGCCAACGGCATTGATGAATTCCACTTCTACACGCTCAACCGGCCCGATTTGGTGTATGCCATCGCGCGTATTTTGGGTGTGAAGCCGGCAGCGGTTTGAGCGCCTATCTCGATGGGCTGAACACCGCGCAACGCGATGCGGTGGAGGCAACTGAAGGGCCTGTTCTGGTGCTGGCCGGTGCCGGCACCGGGAAAACCCGCGTTCTGACCACCAGGTTCGCCCATATTCTCCTCAGCAAACGGGCCTTCCCCAACCAAATTCTAACGGTGACCTTCACCAACAAAGCTGCCCGGGAAATGCGCGAACGGGTGGCCAAAATCACTGGCCAACCAGCTGAAGGGCTCTGGCTCGGCACGTTTCACGCGCTCAGTGCCAGGATGCTCCGCCGATTTGCCGACCGGGTGGGGCTGCAACCCAATTTCTCGATTTTGGATACGGATGATCAGTTGCGCCTTCTCAAGCAGGTGATGGAAGCCGCCAAGATCGACGCCAAGCGTTGGCCGCCCAACGCCTTGATGGCGCAAATACAACGCTGGAAAGATCGTGGCTTTATGCCCGGTGAAATACCAGCCGATCAGGATACTGATTTTGCGAATGGCCGGGCGAAAGATTTATACGCTGCCTATCAGGCGCGATTAAAGACACTCAACGCCACTGATTTTGGTGACTTGCTACTATTGGCGACGCATCTGTTAAAAACTGATCCCGAAGTCCTTGCCACCTATCATCGGGCTTTTCGCTATATTTTGGTGGACGAGTACCAAGACACCAATCTGGTGCAATATTACTGGCTGCGCCTGCTGG
The DNA here is from genome assembly GCA_002255575.1 of Acidocella sp. 20-57-95. GTDB lineage: Bacteria > Pseudomonadota > Alphaproteobacteria > Acetobacterales > Acetobacteraceae > Acidocella. The sequence goes on along the minus strand of NCAT01000005.1, from coordinate 49,034 downwards.
CGCAGGCCCATAAAAATATCTGCTGCGTAGGGGATGATGACCAAAGCATCTATTCCTGGCGCGGCGCTGAGATTGAAAACATCCTAAAATTTGAACGCGACTTCCCCGGTGCTAAGATCGTTAAATTGGAAGCCAATTACCGCTCGACTGCGCCCATCCTAGCCGCTGCATCACACCTGATCGCGCATAATGAAGGAAGGCTTGGCAAAACCCTGCATTCTGGCCGTAATGATTCTGCAGGCGAGAATGTTGAGGTGATTGCACTTTGGGATTCTGAGGAAGAAGCCCGCATGGTTGGCGGGCGCGTGGAAGCGCTACGACGCGATGGTAATTCTCTCGCCGAGATGGCGATCCTGGTCCGCGCCAGCTTTCAAACCCGCGCCTTTGAAGAACGCATGATCACGCTCGGCCTGCCCTACCGCATTATCGGTGGTTTGCGCTTCTATGAACGGGCGGAAATCCGCGATGCGATCGCCTATTTACGTGTTTTGGCACAACCGGCTGATGATCTTGCCTTTGAACGTATCATCAACACACCCAAGCGTGGTGTTGGTGATGTGTCGCTCCGCGCGATGCATGAAAAATCCCGCACGGCGCAAATCTCGCTTTACGCCGCCACCCAGGCCCTCGTCGCATCCGGTGAATTACGTGGCAAATTGCGCGATGCCATGCGCAACCTATTGCAACAGTTTGATCAATGGCGGGCCATGCTGGCGCGCGAAGGCCACGTTGTCACGCTGGCCACATTGCTCGATGAATCCGGCTATACCGCCATGTGGCAGGCCGATAAATCACCTGACGCACCAGGCCGGTTGGAGAATTTAAAAGAACTCGTCCGTGCGATGGCGGATTTTGAAACGCTGCAAGGCTTCCTCGAACATGTGGCGCTGGTGATGGAAAACGAGGAAAACACGGACGACGCCAAACTCAGCATGATGACCCTGCACGGCGCCAAGGGGTTGGAGTTTGACACCGTATTCCTACCCGGTTGGGAGGAAGGGGTGTTTCCCAACCAACGCGCCCTCGATGAAGGTGGCGTGAAAAGCCTCGAAGAAGAACGCCGCCTCGCTTATGTTGGCATCACCCGTGCCCGCAAACGCGCCATTATATCGCACGCTGCCAACCGGCGGATTTACGCTAACTGGCAATCGTCTATCCCCAGCCGCTTCATCGACGAACTTCCTTCAGATTTTATCAATGTCTCAGGCTCAGCGTCCGTCGGCCGGTCACAGCGGCTTGCGGCACCCGTGCAGTTCCCGGTCATGGCCCGGCGCCCACGCGAGGCTGATGCATGGGAGCAGCCATCCAGACCCGCGCGGCCCGACAAAATCCCCGTCGGTGCCCGTGTATTTCATCAGAAATTCGGCTACGGCACGGTTATGGCGGTCGATGACGACCGGCTGGATATCAAATTCGAAACATCCGGTGAAAAACGCGTATTAGACAGGTTTATAGAACGCCATGGCTCCTGAGCTACTCGACTGCATTTCCATCATCGTCCCGGCAGATGCGATGGAAACCTATGAAGCTGCGTTAAGCTCGGTTTGCCGTGCCGTGTCGTTTTTCCATGATGAGGATAATAACCTCTGGGACCTGCAGGGCGTTAAAGAACGCGGCGCCCATGAGGCGGAATTAGCGTCGGCTTTGGCCGTTGCTGAGATGCTGACCGGCTGTTCGCCTGATATCGCCCGCAGCCTGGTGCCGGTTGGCGGTTGGCTGGCACGCACCAAAGCGGCATTTCCGGAACAACAAATTGGGCGGCGCTTTGTGGTGCGGGGGACGCATATCGCGGCTCCACCCATTCAAGGGCGGATTACCCTGACACTCGATGCCGGTCTGGCGTTCGGCACCGGGGAACATAACTCCACCCGCGGCTGCCTTTTGGCACTTGAACGGATTGCCAGATACCACCATCCAAGGCGGATTCTCGACCTTGGCACTGGCTCCGGCGTGCTGGCCATCGCAGCCACAAAACTCATGCGGCGCAAAGTGTTGGCAACCGATATCGACGCTCGTGCCGCGCGTGTTGCCAAATCCAACGCGGGGCTAAACCAAGTCTCCGCGCGTATCCACGCGATTAAAGCAGATGGCTGGATGGACCGGCGGATTCAACGCGCCGCACCTTACGACCTGGTATTCGCCAATATTCTCGCCCGCCCACTCTGCGCTATGGCACATGAATTGGCTGACCACCTGCAACCAGGCGGCATCGCGATTTTGGCAGGGCTTTTAACCGTGCAGGCAAACTGGGTGCTTTCCGCCCACCGGCGCGCCGGGTTGGTTTTAACCGGGCGCATTGCCGATGGTGCCTGGACCACGCTGATCCTGAAGCGCCCCGCTTTAGCTTAGCGGCGGCCGCACCTCACAAAAGTCGAAATTTGCTGACGCCCCACACCGATATCGGCAAGTTCAAGGTCCGAAAATTGGCTCAGCTCATTGATTGCTGCCTCGCGCATCCGCCAGGATTGAAATTTCTCGACCAACCGCGCTGCAAAATTATCGACGCGTTTCGGCTGAACAGAAAAATGTCCGGTATTGCCGAAAGCGACTGAATTCGTGATGTTGGTTGCCATGATAACCACCTTTACTTTAGCGCCCGCCGACAAATCGCACATCGCGCCGCCGTGCTGCACTGCACAACAACATAGGCTGCTTCATTAAAGTTTGACGCGGGCATTTGCCGAATCAGCCATGCAGTGACCGCATATTCAGGAAAAATTATGAAATTAGAGCATTCAAGCCGGATAAAAGCACTCCGCGCCAAACTTACCGAGGCCGGATTGGATGGTTTCATCATCCCACGCGCCGATGAGCATCTCGGCGAATATGTTCCAAAATCTGCCGAAAGATTAGCCTATATCAGCGGTTTCACCGGTAGCGCTGGCCTTGCCATCGTGCTGGCTGAAAAAGCAGCGATATTCTCTGATGGCCGCTACACCCTCCAACTCACCACCGAGACGGACGGCAACATTTGGGAGCGGCTGCATATTTCGGAACAGCCCCCCGAAGCCTGGTTGAAAGCCAATGCAGCTGACAAACTGATCGGCTACGATCCAATGCTGATTTCGGCTGATGCCTTGAACCGATTTTCAGCGATCAACATGGTAGCGACCGCCGTAAATCCGCTTGATGCGATTTGGCATGACCGCCCGCCTGCCCCGATGGCACCAGCGATTCCCCACGGCATCGAATATGCTGGTGAAAGCTCTGCCGACAAACGAGACCGCTTGGCCCAAATTCTCAAAAACGACGGTGAAGACGCCGCCATATTAACCGACCCCTCGTCACTTGCGTGGCTATTCAACATTCGTGGGGCAGATGTGGAATTTACGCCACTCGCCCTGGGCTTCGCTTTGCTGAAGTCTGATGCAAGTGCCATCCTTTTCATGGACCCTGCAAAAATTCCAGCTGAGACCATGGTACATCTTGGCCCCGATGTGACCGTGGCAACGCGGGATCATCTGCAAAGTACGCTCGCTGCCTTCACGGGCAGAAAGGTCAGGTACGACCCTGCCTCGATGCCCGTCTGGTTTAAAACAACCTTAGAATCAGCAGGCGCCACCATCTCCCCTGGCACCGACCCGGCTGCTTTGCCGCGCGCCTGCAAGAACGAGACTGAACAGGCCGGTACCCGCGCTGCCCATTTGCGCGATGGGGTCGCCATGGCACGGTTTCTGGCGTGGTTTGCGCAGGCTGCCCCACGCGGAAGTGAGACTGAAATCTCCGCCGCCAGCAAGTTGCTCGCCTGCCGCGCGATGGGCGATAATTTCAAAGGTGAGAGCTTCCCTGCAATTTCTGGTGCCGGTCCGGATGGGGCAATTATTCACTACCGCGTAAGCGCCGCGACCAACCGCACCCTCAATCCAAACGAGGTTTATCTGATTGATAGTGGCGGCCAATATCTCGACGGGACAACCGATATCACCCGCACCCTCTGGACCGGCCCCGGCCCAGCACCGGCAGAGGTGAAAGAGCATTTCACACGGGTTTTAGCCGGGCATATTGCGCTTGCCGAAGCTGCGTTTCCTGAAGGAGTCGCGGGGCTGCATTTGGACGTGTTGGCGCGGAATGCACTTTGGCAGGCGGGGCTGGATTACGACCACGGCACTGGCCACGGCGTCGGCGCCTATCTATCAGTGCATGAAGGACCAGCCGGCATATCCCGTGCTGCTAAGCCTGTGCCGCTGCAAGCAGGGATGATCCTGTCGAACGAGCCTGGTTTTTACCTGCCTGGCCATTACGGCATCCGGTTGGAAAACCTGCTGATGGTGCAGCCGGCCGCCTTCCCCGGCACAGAGCGCAAATTTCTTCATTTTGAAACATTAACGCTGGCCCCCTTCGACCTTGCCCTGGTCGCGCCAGAGTTTCTAAGCGCCTCCGCCCTCGAATGGCTCAATCTCTACCATGCGCGGGTTCGGCTGATGCTGGGGGCGCATCTGCACCCCGACCATGATGCCGAGGTACTGACCTGGCTGAAAACCGCCACGCGCCCTATTTAAAGATTGACCATCTGCTCTTTGTTATTGCAAGATTCTGCTGCGAATCGTGCCCATTTACTGAAAAAGGCGGCTGAACCATGCGCCTGTTTGTGGCCCTCGACCTCCCCTGGGAGGTTAAAGAACAGCTAAGCGACCTATCGTTCAATTTGCCTGGCGCGCGTTGGGTCCCGACCGATAATTTCCACCTTTCGCTGCGCTTTATCGGCGAGGCGAACCGATTACAGGCCGAAGAAATTGACCATGCGCTCGCCAGCCTGCGTGGCCGCAGTTTCGCCTTTTCACTCTCTGGGCTTGGATGGTTTGAAAAAGCCGGGCGGGTTTCATGCCTCTGGGCTGGAGTTGAGCGCAACGAGTCGCTGACCAGGTTGCAGGCCAAGGTGGAAACGGCGCTCCACCGAATTGGCTTACCGCCTGACCGCCGCCGATTTATTCCCCATGTGGCACTGGCCCGCATGGATTTGCCCGTAACCCCAAGCATGGCGGCCTTTGTGCAGGCCAATAACCTGTATCGCTCGGAGCCGATCAGGGCCGATAACCTGACCCTGTTCAGCTCATTCCTGGGCAAAGACCAGCCGACCTACACGCAGGAAGCCGAATACGCGCTCGGTTAGGTACGGTAATCAGTTTCTGAATGATCAATCACTTTCAGGGCGGACTGCCATGCCATCTTTAAATGAGCCGAGTAATAAGGCTCAGGCGGGTTAAACTGCTTGGCAGTATGCTCCTGCACCGCCACTGGTGGGAAGATCAGCTTAGCACCACCAGCCAAAGCAGAAATTTGCGCCTGGCAGGCGCGCTCCAGGTAGTAAATTTCAAGGAACGCTTCCGGGATCGACCGGCCCGCTGCCAATAGCCCGTGATTATGCAAAATCATGGCACGGTTGGTAGGACCCAAATCAGCCACCAGCCGGGGGCGCTCATCAAGCTCCAACGCGATCCCTTCATAGCCATGATAGGACAGGCGATTGTAAAATTTCAGGGCATGTTGAGTGATCGGCAACAACCCATGCGCCTGGGCAGAGACCGCCATGCCGGCCGCCGTATGGGTATGAACCACGCAGGTTAAATCCTCACGCGCCGCATGGATGGCTGAGTGAATGGTAAAACCAGCGGCATTAATTAGTTTGGAATTGGCTTCATCCTGGTCGATAATATTGGCATCCATGTCGATCTTCACGAGATCAGATGCCCGCATATCCTCAAAAAGCACACCAAACTGGTTGATCAGAAAATGATGTTCCGGCCCTGGCAAGCGTGCGCTGATATGAGTGTAAATAAAATCAGTCATCCGATAATGCGCCATCAACCGATATAGAGCCGCTAGGTCACAGCGAATCTCCCATTCGGCCGCATCCATATTTTTTGGACACTCAATTCGTGTACTTACATTCATCGCCCGCGGCTCCTTGTTGAAACGACGTTCGCCAACATGCGGCCTTTACGCCCTAAAGTGAAGCATAAAGTGCAGCTTCAAACGCGGCAAAGGTTTTGAGCGCTCCCGGATCGCCGCTTGGCAGTTGCTGCATTAAAATGACCGCGGCGATACCGCGCGGCACGTCAATCCAATAATAGCAGTTCGGCAAACCAGTCCAGGTCAGACTGCCGGCACTACGGCCAAACCGCCCTGGCTCCGGGTTAAGCAAAAATGCCAAGCCCCATTTGGCATCCATGCCGGGATAGAAATCTGACGGTGCCATAACAGCAGGGTTGGCACTGCCAATTGTGCCTGCACGCAAATGCCCAATCTGGTTGCGGCACATTTCGGCGATTGTGGTTGGTTTGAGCAAATCACCACCGCTATTAAGGATCATTCGCATGAAGGCCAAATAATCCGGTGCCGTTGAATAAAGCCCTGAACCGCCTGCTAAAAACTCCGTCGCAGGACGGGGCTCAAAGGGTATTACCTCCAAATCCCCATCCGCGTTACGGCTATGCATCGCCGCCCGGCGGGGGGACTGGGCAGGTGTAGGACCAAATTGCGTGTCACGCATCGCCAGAGGCCCGGTGATATATTTTGCAAAATATGCATCCAGCTTCAGCCCCGATGCAGCTTCAACTGCCAAACCCACCCAATCGATATTAATGCCATATTCCCAGGCGGTACCAGGGTCGAACATTAACGGTTGGCGAAGACCCGCCAGCACCCCGCGGGCCGCACTCGGCGTGCCGGTTTCCTTCAAATAACGCGCCAGCTTTTCATTGGCGAATTCATACGTGAAACCCGCAGTATGGTTAAGCAAGCGCCGCAACGTAATCGGCGTATTGGCTGGCCGGGTAATGGGTTTTCCGTCATCTGCGAAACCTTCAAGAACCAGCGGGTTCGCAAGATCAGGTAAAACTTCGCCAATCGGATCATCCAGAGTAAGCTTACCGGCCTCAACTAACTGCATAGCCGCGACACTGGTTAAGGCCTTGGTCATGGAGGCGATCCAAAACACGCTATCGGTTCGCATCGCGTCCGGCGCGTTAAGGGACTGCCTCCCGGCGGCTAGCTCAAACATGGTGCCGGTACCATTCGTGGCGGCAACTACCGCCCCGGCGATCGCGCCGCTTGCCACTGCCTGATCCAGAACCTGTTTTATCGCGCTTAAATTCATATTCCGCCCCTATAATTCCAGTTTTCAACATCTTATAACCTGCGGATAAAAACACCAATCATCTGCGCAGGGAGCTAAACCATCACCACACTAAACCATCCGGCTGGCCAGAAATATATTGGTGCCATCGACCAGGGTACGAGCAGTACGCGGTTCATTATTTTTGATCGATCTGGCAAACCCGTTGGCTCTGCACAAAAGGAACATACCCAGATTTTTCCGAAGCCAGGCTGGGTTGAACACGACCCGCTCGAGATTCTTCGTAATGTGCATGAAGTGATACAAAGAGCGCTTGAAGAATCCAATTTAACCGCTGCCCACCTTGCGGCCATCGGAATTACCAACCAGCGCGAAACAACCATTTTATGGGACCGCCAAACCGGCCAGCCACTTCACAACGCGCTCGTCTGGCAAGATACGCGGGTGGATGCGCAGGTTGCCGAATTTATCCGTTGTGGTGGCAAGGATCAGTTCCGGGCACGAACCGGCTTGCCGGTTGCCAGCTATTTTTCTGGCCTCAAGCTCAGCTGGCTATTGGCGCATGTTCCCGGTGCGCGTGCGAAAGCCGAAGCCGGCGATGCTCTTTTTGGGACGATCGATACCTGGCTCGCCTGGAATTTAACTGGCCAACATATTACCGACGTGACCAACGCCAGCCGCACGCAGATGATGAATTTATATAGCTGCCAGTGGGATGAGCATATGCTCGCCAGTTTCAATATTCCACTCGCCTGCCTGCCAGAAATAAAACCATCATCAGCAATCTATGGCAGCATTCAACACGGTCCGTTAGCGGGCGTGATATTATCTGGCCTACTCGGCGACCAACAAGCAGCTTTGGTTGGGCAGACATGCTTTACGCCGGGCGATGCGAAGAACACCTACGGCACCGGTTCGTTTCTACTAATGAACACCGGTGAAACAGCGGTGCAATCCAGTGCGGGGCTACTCACGACTCTCGCCTATCAATTTGGTAATGACAAACCCTGCTACGCGTTAGAAGGCGCCATCGCCATTACCGGCGCCCTTGTACAATGGCTGAGAGACAATTTACAGCTTTTCGAATCATCCACACAGATTGAAGCACTCGCAGCGAGCGTTCCTGATAATGGCGATGTCTATATCGTCCCCGCCTTCTCCGGCCTCTATGCACCCTATTGGCGAGAGACTGCCCGTGGTGTGATTGCCGGGCTGACCCGCTTTACCAACCGCGCCCACATCGCGCGGGCAGCCCTAGAAGCAACCGCCTTTCAGGTGCGTGACGTGGTCTTCGCCATGGCCAAAGATAGCGGGATTGCCCTCACCAGTTTAAAAACCGATGGTGGCATGGTGGCCAATGAATTACTTATGCAATTCCAGGCTGATATTCTGAATGTGCCGGTCATCCGACCGCAGGTGCGTGAAACCACTGCACTCGGCGCTGCCTATGCCGCCGGCCTTGCCACTGGCTTTTGGCAAAACCGCGATGATTTGCGAACAAACTGGCACATCGACAAAACGTTCACCCCGGCAATGAGCGATGAACAACGAAGCAAGCTCTGCCACGCCTGGGGCAAAGCGGTGCAACGTTCATTTGACTGGGTCGAAGATCAGTAGCCGCACTGAACCTGGTGCAAATTCATAATGCGGGCGACCACCTGGTGTTGCCGGCGGCGTCTTGGAAACTACTGTCGCCGTAACAAGGTAAATTCGGCCTGTGCGGGGATCAACGGCCAAGGTGCGTGCGCCTTCAGCTGTCGCCATCGATATATCGGTGAAGTTTTGTGGTGCTGAACCAGTGATGATATTTAAGGTACCATCGGCATTCGATGAAAATACCCGCTTGCGTACAGCATCATAGGCAGCAGCATCAGTACCGGTACCGATTGGCAGAGTGCCCACAACTTGCCCCGTGTCAGCATTCATCACCAACATCACACCGCTATGGCAAGATGAAAATAACAAGCGATGGACTTTATCGATCGCAAGGCCGGTTGGGCTGACACAGGGTGCTGTTGGCCACGTTGCGGTAATCGCATTGGTCGCGGTGTCGATTCTGACAATGGTGTTCTTGTCGTTAATATTAACGTATAGTGAGCCTTTGCCATCCGCCGCTAAAAATTCAGGGGTGCCACCCAGTGCAATATCGGGCAATTGTTTCTGTGTTTTGGTGTTCACCGGGGTGATGGCATTGCCATCGCCACCCACCACAAATATCTGATGACTGGCAGGATCATACACCATACCATCTGCATCCTCGGCCACTGGGAGCGATTTAATCGGCTTAAAGCTCTTCGCATCAAACAATGTCACAGTCTGATTCTTGGCGCTGTCGGCATAAATAATCCCCGTTTGCGGATCAACCGCAATACCGTGGCTGCCGGGCAAACCGGTCAGGGTACCAATCAGGGCGCCCGTTTTGCCATTCAACACCTGCACCTGATCACCGTGGGAGATGAAAAGACGTTGGCTCGGCGCGTCGAAATACAGGTAATCCCATTTCGTCGCACCGCCGAGCGCGATGGTTTTGGTGAGCACATAAGGTGGCTTCGCCTGCGCCTCGGCGGTACCTAAATACCCAATCGAGCCAGCTAAAACGACCAGGCAAAACTTCCAACTTTTCATTAACATCTTTATTTATCCGTACTGAGTATGATCCTTGTTTCAAGCGCAACAGCCCACAGTGCCGCAAGCCATCGCTGCGCCTTATCACATGATGATTTGATGAAATGCCCTGGGTGTCAGACCGCAGGCATCGCTGGCAACAACCGCCCACCAACGCGCACAGGCTCAATCCGTACCGTCAGCCCCTTGTCATTTACTTCGATAAACGCTCCACATATCGTCGCTGGCCCTTCGGCAGGCGCCAGCCGTTCTCCCGGCATTTTCTTGACGAATTTATAAATTGAAGCTTCCTTGGCCATGCCAATCACGCTGTCGTAGTCCCCGCACATACCAAGATCGGCGGTAAACCCAGTCCCGCCTGGCAACACCTGATGATCCGCTGTTGGGATATGCGTATGAGTACCAACCACAGCCGAAACCCGGCCGTCAAAATTATGCGCAAACGCCATTTTCTCGCTGGTCGCCTCGCCGTGAAAGTCCACCAAGGCAGCGTGGCAATTCACGCCCATCTTGTTGCGCACCAGTAGTTCTTCCATCAATCGGAACGGGTCATCCAGCGGGTCCATGAACAACCGCCCCATCAACTGCGCCACCAGCACCTTGCGGCCATCTTTCAGTGGAATGATTGAGGCGCCATTACCAGGCGTACCAGGTGGAAAATTTAACGGCCGGATCAGCCTTGGTTCTTTGGCAATGTAGGGAATAATCTCCCGTCGGTCCCAGGCGTGGTTACCGAGCGTGATGGCATCCGCCCCCGCCGCAAACAAAGCATCCGCCATATCCGGTGCCAGACCAAACCCGTGCGAGGCGTTTTCCGCATTTACCACCACGCAATCCGCCTTGGTTTGGGCACGCAAGCCCGGCAAGGCCGCCACCGCTGCGTCACGGCCGGTCCGGCCCACCAAATCACCTAAAATTAAAATGCGCATATTCATGGGGCTTCTATACGTCCCTCTCGCACCCGGTAATAGGCGGCTTGCAGGGGGGCGAATGGCTCGGCGTCGGTGCCGGTAAGCAGCGCATGAAGGTTTTGCGCGGTCAGCGCCTCAAACAAAGCCAGCCGTTTGGCTTCATCCAGATGCACCAACGGCTCGTCGAGCAGTAATATCGGTGCAGTACCCCGTGTTGCGGTGATGAGGGCAGCATGGCCGAGCACAATGCCAATGAGCATCGATTTCTGCTGGCCGGTGGAGGATAACGCCGCCGCCCGGCCCGTTTGTGCATCAGCAATCAGTAAATCAGCCTTATTCGGGCCAAAGCCTGCCCCGCCACGTGCGGCATCAGCCGGCCTTGCATCACGCAAAGCACTCCGCAGCCAGTCCTCAACAGCAAGTGCTGGGGCATCTGCCAGGCGGCTGGCGATGACGCAGTCCAACGCCAAAGCGACCGCCGGAAAAGGTGCGGCAACCCCCGAAGCCAGGGCCGCATTCAGCCGGGTGACCAGTTCCGCCCGTGTTGCGGTGGCCGCCACGGCGTGACGCGCCATCGAATCTTCCAACCCCGCCAGCCAGTCAGGGTCCGGCCTGCCTTCCGCCAGCAACCGGTTGCGTTGCGAGGAGGCAGCCTCAAATGCCGCAATCTGCCGTGCATGGGCGGGCTCGCGCGCCACCACCAAACGGTCCAGAAATTTCCGCCGCCCGGAAGCTGATTCAGTGAATAGTCGGTCCATCTGCGGGGTCAGCCACACCGCCGCTAACTTGCTACCAATCTCGGCTTGAGACCGTGGCGCCGCACCATCCAACCGAAACACCCGGCGTTCGGTATCCTCGCCAGTACCGGTACCAATTTCAAACGGGCCATCGGCACCTTGCAAGGTAGCAGCCACCGCCCAGCCGCCCGAAGCCTCAGCCCCTTGCCGCGCAAGCTCTGAAAATTTCGTCCCCCGCAAGCCGCGCCCCGGCACTAACAGCGAAATTGCTTCTAACAAATTGGTTTTGCCGGAGCCATTCGGCCCGGTTAGCACACACAGACGCGCCGCCGGGCTGAAGCGCAGCGCCTGATAGGACCGAAAATCCGTAAGGGTTAAGCGAAGGAGCGTCGGTTAAACCCGCATCGGCATGAGCACGAACACCGCGCGGGTGTCGTTCGGGTCACGCACCAAGGTTGGTGCGGCACCATCGGCGAACACGAATTCCACATCGCCCTCAATCTGCTCGGTCACGTCGTTTAAATAACGCGCCTGGAAGCCGATTTCGAGCGGCCCGGCATCGTATTTAATCTGATTAGCATCCAGCTCTTCCGAGGCTGTACCCTGTTCCGGGCTGGCCGCTGAAATCACCAACAAATCTTTCGCCAATGAAAGTTTCACCGGCCGGTGGCGCTCTGCCGAAATGGCAGACACACGTGCCACAGCAGCTGAGAAATCCTTCTGGTTCACCCGCAGCACCTTGTCATTCCCGCGCGGGATCACCCGGTCATAATCAGGGAAGGTACCGTCGATCAACTTACTGGTCAGGCGCATGGTGCCGATGGTGAACTGGATGCGGGTTTCCGACATCGCAATTTCAATCTCGCCGCTCACTTCATCCAGCAGCTTGCGCAATTCGTTCACGGTCTTGCGTGGAATTATCACGCCTGGCATGCCTTCCGCACCTTCCGGCAACGGTTCTTCAACGCGGGCCAGACGGTGCCCATCGGTCGCCACCGCCCGCAGCACCGGTTCACCATCAGCATCGGCCGCGTGCAGGAAAATGCCGTTCAGGTAATAGCGGGTTTCCTCGGTTGAGATCGCAAACTTGGTGCGATCAATCAACGCACGCAGGTTCAGCGCTGAAAGATTATATGTGTGGGAAAGCTTGCCGGCATCTAGCTTTGGAAATTCATCCACCCCAAGCGCCACCAAACTGGTAGAATAACGCCCCGCCCGCAACGCCAACTGCGCATCACCACCGGGATGGTCCAGCTCAATCTCAGCATTTTCCGGCTGGCGACGGACAATTTCATATAAAGTAGCCGCCGGAACCGTAATGGCACCGTTGCGGCTCGTCTGGGCGGGCACTTCCTCGACCAGTGAAATCTCGAGGTCAGTGGCAGCGATGGTCAGCTTACCGTCACGCACAGCCAACAGCACATTGGCCAGGATGGGGATCGTATTTCGCTTCTCGACGACGTTCTGAACATGGGCCAGAGACTTCATCAGGGTGGCGCGGTCAGCCTTGAACTTCATAATGATTTTCCCAACGTCAGCTTTAGTGCCGCCGATTCGATGGACATTAGCAATCGGGTCGGATTCGGGGAAGAGCCTCAGATTTTGCTCAAAACGCCCACACCGCACGGCTATAAAGGCATATTTAAGGCAACAAACCGCCCAGCAGCGATTATCAGGGTTTCCGGCAAACCGGGTTGCCCCGCGGGGGCGAGGCGATTATGCACGCGCTGTTATAGGCGGATAAATGACATATGGCGAGTATCGCGGATAATTCGGGCAACGAGGCAGCTCTGGCCCGCCAGGCGGCAATTTTAACCCAAAACCCCAGCGCCGAGCGCATGTTGGCGAACGCCATCCGCGCATTGACCATCGATGCCATTGAAACCGCCAAAAGCGGGCACCCTGGCATGCCCATGGGTATGGCCGATGTGGCGACCGCGCTGTGGACCAAAAATCTGAAATTTGACGCGGCCGACCCTGCCTGGCCAGACCGTGACCGGTTTGTGCTCTCGGCCGGCCATGGCTCGATGTTGCTATATGCTTTGCTGCACCTCACCGGCCACGATGGCATGGGCATGGATGTGCTCAAACGCTTCCGCCAACTGCACTCCCCGGCTGCCGGACACCCGGAATATCACGAACACCCCGCCATTGAGATGACCACCGGCCCGCTTGGCCAGGGCTTGGCTACCGCTGTGGGCATGGCGATCGCGGAGCGATTGCTCGCCGCCAAATTTGGCAAGAGCCTGGTTGACCACCGTACCTATGTCATCGCAGGGGATGGCTGCCTGATGGAAGGCGTCAGCCATGAGGCTGGGGCGCTCGCAGGGCATTTGAAGCTGAACAAGCTAACGGTGCTGTGGGATGACAACAGCATCTCGATTGATGGCGGCACGGATATGGCCACCTCAGAAGACCCGCTGAAGCGCTTTGCCGCCTATGGCTGGGCGACCCGCCGGGTGGATGGGCATGATTTTGCCGCCATCCAATCAGCCCTGAATTTTGCCGCCAAATCATCGAAACCCACCATCATCGCCTGCAAAACCATCATCGGCTTCGGCGCGCCTACGAAGGCGGGCACTGCCGGTAGCCATGGCGCCGCACTTGGTGGTGCTGAAGCCGAACAAGCCAAAGCCGCGTTAGGTTGGCCGCATCTGCCCTTTACCGTGCCTGATGACATTGCCACCGCCTGGAAAGCTGTCGGCAGCCGGGGCTCCAGCGCCCGCCGGGCTTGGCTGAAGCGCTTGGCAAAACACCCGCAACGGGCAGAATTTGAACGCATCATGGCAGGCAAACTGCCCGACGGCCTGGCTGATGCCATGCGCGACTACAAAACCAACCTAGCCGAAACCAAGCCCAAGCTTGCCACACGGCAAGCCAGCCAGAAGGCGCTGGAAGTATTGGTTCCTGCCATCCCCGAACTGGTCGGCGGTTCGGCTGATCTTACCGGCTCCAACCTCACCTTGGTAAAGGGCATGACAGGGGCGTCACCCGATAATTTCGCCGCGCGTTACATGTATTACGGCGTGCGTGAATTTGGCATGGCCGCCGCCATGAACGGCATTGCGCTGCATGGCGGGCTGATCCCCTATGGCGGGACATTCTTCGTGTTCAGCGACTATATGCGCCCCGCGATCCGGCTGGCCGCCCTGATGGGCACCCGCGCGATCCATGTGCTGACCCACGATTCTATCGGGTTGGGTGAAGACGGCCCAACCCACCAGCCGGTCGAACATCTGGCCAGCCTGCGGGCTATGCCAAACATGCTGGTGCTACGCCCGGCAGATGCGATGGAAACTGCCGAATGCTGGGAATTAGCTATTCGCAACAATAATGGCCCCAGCCTGTTGGTACTCTCCCGCCAAGCCGTGCCTGCCCTGCGCAGCGATGCGAACGGCAACAAATCCGCCCGCGGCGCTTACGTCCTGGCCGAAGCTGAGGGCAAACGCGCCGCCACCCTGATTGCAACCGGTACGGAAGTCGCCCTCGCTATGGCAGCCCGCGCCACCTTGGCCAAAGAGGGTATTCAGGTCGCGGTCGTCTCCGCCCCCAGCTTTGAATTATTTTCCGCTCAAGATGCCAGCTACCAGGCATCGGTGCTGGGCGACGCCCCCCGCATCGGCATCGAAGCCGCCGTCAGCTATGGCTGGGACCGCTGGCTAGGGCCAAACGGCAAATTCATCGGCATGACTGGCTTTGGTGCCAGCGCACCGGCTGAAATCCTCTATGAACATTTTGGCATTACCGAAGCGGCAATCGTGGCCGCTGTAAAAAAGCAGGGAGTTTAAAAATGGCTGTAAAAATTGCAATCAATGGGTTTGGCCGTATTGGCCGCTTGGTGCTCCGCGCCATGATCGAAAGCGGCCGGACCGACCTGGAGCCGGTGTTGATCAACGACCTCGGCAGCGTCGAGGATAATGCCCACATGTTCCGGTATGATTCCGTGCATGGCCGTTTTCCCGGCACCGTTGAAGTCGCCGGCGATTCGCTGATCATCAAGCATAACGGCCGCACCTATGGCCCGATTAAAGTCTCCGCCGAACGTGACCCTTCCAAAGTGCCGCTGACCGGCGTGGATGTGGCGATGGAATGCACCGGCCTGTTCACCAAGCGCGAAGATGCCGCCAAGCTGATGGCCGCCGGTGCGCGCAAAGTGCTGATCTCCGCGCCGGCGGAAGGCGTGGATGCGACCATCGTGTACGGCGTGAACCACAAGACGCTGACCAAGGACATGACCGTGATTTCCAACGCGTCCTGCACCACCAACTGCCTAGCCCCGATGGTGAAAGTTCTGCACGAGACATTCGGCATAGAACGCGGCTACATGGTCACCATCCATTCCTACACCGGCGACCAAAAAACCGTGGACACGTTGCATAAGGATTTGCACCGCGCCCGCGCCGCCGCTGTTTCGATGATCCCGACCAGCACCGGCGCTGCCAAGGCGGTTGGCCTGGTGTTCCCCGAATTGCTGGGCAAGCTGGATGGTACGTCCATCCGCGTGCCGACCCCGAATGTCTCGCTGGTGTCGTTCGATGTGAACTTGAAGACCAAAGCCACCAAGGAAGAAATCAATGCTGCCATGAAGGCCGCC
The DNA here is from genome assembly GCA_002255575.1 of Acidocella sp. 20-57-95. Classification (GTDB taxonomy): domain Bacteria; phylum Pseudomonadota; class Alphaproteobacteria; order Acetobacterales; family Acetobacteraceae; genus Acidocella. The sequence goes on along the minus strand of NCAT01000005.1, from coordinate 33,092 downwards.
AGCGAAGGCGAGCTGACGGGCATTCTGGATTATTCCACCGCCAAGCTGGTCAGCTCCGACTTTAACCATGTTGCGTTCTCATGCAGCTTCGATGCGCCGCAGACGGCCGTGGTAGATGGCGAGATGGTCCGCGTGATGGGCTGGTACGATAATGAGTGGGGCTTCTCAAACCGCATGTCCGACACCGCGGCTTTGTTCGGGTCGCTGTAACATGACATCCGCACGCACTCTGGACGATGTTGCCGTTAAGGGCTTGCGCGTTCTGGTGCGCGCGGACCTTAACGTGCCGATGCAAGACGGCAAAATCTCTGACCTCACGCGGCTGGAACGGCTGGTGCCGACCATCAAGGAACTGGCGGATGCTGGGGCCAAAGTGATCGTTTGCAGCCATTTCAACCGCCCGAAAGGTAAGCGCGTTGAAGCGATGTCGCTGCGTCCCATCGCTGGGGCGCTGAGCACAGTGCTTGGTCACCCTGTCGCATTCGCTGATGATTGCATCGGCCCTGCTGCCGAAGCAGCCGTTGCGAAGCTGAATGATGGTGACGTGCTGGTTTTGGAAAATACCCGCTTCCATGCCGGCGAAGAAGAGAACGACACGGCACTGGCCCAAAGCCTTGCTGATCTAGCCGATATCTATGTGAACGACGCGTTCTCGGCCGCCCATCGCGCCCATGCCAGCACTGAAGGCGTGGCGCGCTTGCGGCCTGCCTATGCTGGCCGCTTGATGCAGGCTGAACTTGCAGCCCTCTCAGCTGCTTTGGGCAACCCGCAACGGCCAGTGGCTGCGATTGTCGCAGGCTCGAAAGTCTCTACTAAGCTCGACCTGCTCACCAATTTGGTCGCCAAAGTGGATGTTCTGGTGATTGGCGGCGCGATGGCGAACACATTCCTGGCCGCACAAGGCCACGATTTGGGCAAGTCCTTGCAGGAGAAAGACCTACACCCGACCGCACTTGGCATTCTTGCCACCGCCAAAGAAAAAGGCTGCGAGATTGTGCTGCCGATCGACCTGGTGGTGAGCGAAACCTTTGCAGCCAACCCGGTAACCCAGGTGGTTGGCATTGATGCCGTGCCCGCCAACATGATGGCGCTGGATGTAGGCCCCGCAACGGTGGCCGACATCATCGCCCGCCTGCCGCATATTAAAACTCTGCTCTGGAATGGCCCGCTCGGCGCATTTGAAACCCCGCCCTTCCAGGCAGGTACCAATGCGCTGGCCGATGCCGTGGCCAAGGCGACGATTTCCGGTTCATTGATCTCCGTTGGTGGCGGCGGGGATACTGTTTCAGCACTGCGCTTAGCGGGTGCTGCCGATGCCATGACCTATCTCTCAAGCGCTGGTGGAGCATTCCTCGAATGGATGGAGGGCAAAATTCTGCCGGGTGTGGAAGTTCTGAGCGCGGGCCTGTCGAATCTCGGGTAACGCCGGGTCTGACCACCGGGTACGCAATCGCGGCGACGCTACTGGCCGTGACTTTGTGGGGATTTTCGCCGATCGGGACGCGCTACATGGTGGGCACTGGCTTGGCCGGTGTACCAGCGCTCGCATTCACCGGGATCCGCTATAGCATCGCCGCCTTGGTTTTTTCACCACTGCTTTGGCAAACCCGGCATTGGACGCGGCGTGACTGGCAGCTTGGCATCATTTGTGGGCTGGTGGGGGTTGCCGGGTTTAATATCCCGGCAGCACTCGGGCAGCGTACCGTCTCAGCCGGGCTGACGGGTTTGCTCGATGGCGCCGAGCCATTATTCATCGTCCTATTTTCCGCGATCGCACAACGAAAACTGCCTAGCCGCCTGACCATGATGGCGGCGGCCTTAGGTTTCGCTGGTGTCATCCTGTTGGCCAAAGGCAGTGGACCAGCCCTGGGGGACCCGCTCGGCGATGGGCTGGTGCTGCTTGGCGCGATGCTATGGGCAATCTACTGCGTTATGGTACCGCGTTTAATCAACCGCTGCGGCGCCCTGCCGACCACAGCCGTCACGGTGCTCTCAGGTGCGGTGCCGATGCTGCTCTCCGGCCTGCCGGACATGCACACCACGCTGGCCACCATGACCGCCACCCAATGGATCGTGACGGTCACACTCACCATCAGCACGTCGGTTATCGCCATGCTGTGCTGGAACGCAGGTAGCGCGGCTTTGGGTGCGGAAAAAGCCGGTTGGTATTTATACTTGCTGCCGGTCGTCAGCCTGATCGGTGGTGCAATTTTACTGGGCGAGCCAGTACGCGCAATGGAATTAGCTGGGGGCTTGCTGGTGCTGGTCGCGGTTTATCTCTCACAAAAATAATCCGCCTCCAGCTTCGCGGTTTCATGCTGCATCACCCGCCGTGCGAGCTTCAAAGCTTCATAGTATTTTTCGGCATTTATCAAGTTCATAACCTGATCGAGAATATCCCTAGCTAGACCTGATATGGATCGCGCCTTGAACTGCGCGATCAATTCCCGTGCCTCATCCACTGCCCGCCGCCGCTCGTCAGCATTTCCGATATAAGCCGTTTGTACAGCAAGATAGATTAACGAGGCCGGCGTGGTCGCGTCTTCAGGTAAAAGAATTTGTTTGCCAAATAAAAACTGCGCTTTGCCAGAAATTTCAACGCGCGATTTTGTGCGAAAACGAATGGCGGCACCATTAATAATGATCAGCTCGTTTTGCTTTAGCTCGATAACAAGCCCCGCCATTTCAACTACCTTGCTGTTCTAAATTCTAAATCTCTCCGCCTATGCTTGAAACTGTTGATCCATCCGATGCTTCCAATATGCTGACGCGCCGCCCAAAACACCTGCTTCATACAGGTTCGTTTACCTATCACCGAGTGGTTAAGGAAAAATGAGGATCGCGCCGCTCATTTTACCAGGGAATGGTTTTGCCGCGATAATCCAAATATTCATGCACATGGCTACCAGCTTTTGATGTTAGGACATCCACCAGCCCCTTCACGCTGGTCGCCACATCGATATCCGCGCCTGCCCCACCCATATCAGTTCGCACCCAACCAGGATGCATGGAAAGGACTGTGATGTTCGCTTTCAACTCCGCCACGAAACTGCGGGTTAACTGGTTCAAAGCCGACTTGCTGGCACAATAAAGCTGCGCATAGGTGCCACCACTGAGCGTCACACTACCCAGAATCGATGTCATAAACGCCAAAATACCGCTGCCAGGCTTTACCAACGGCACTAATTTATAACCCAGCCGTACCGGCGAAATGGCGTTGGTCATAAACAAATCACTCATCTCCGCCGGCGTCACTGTCTCAGCATTTTTGCCTTCCGGCCCGCCAACGCCAGCATTAATGAACACCACATCAAACAACTGATCTTTCACGCGCGGCAGAAACGCCTCAACGGCGGCGAGATCGTTAATATCAAGCATCTCAGTTTTTATTTGCTGTCCAAATTGCGCAAAAGCATCAGGTGCCGGCAGGCGGCGCACAGTGGCAGTCACGTGCCAGCCACGGCCAGCATATTCCGTCACCAGCCCTAACCCCAAGCCACGCGAGGCACCAATAATCAATGCCGATTTTGTATTGGATGTGTTTGCCATGCTGCGCCCCTGATAATGTCTGCGGTATTATAAGTTCATCACGCCGTACCAAAACAAGAGGCTAAAACTTATCCCTGCCGAACCGATTGGTAAATTAACAATAAAATACCATGGCGCATAAACCTGTCCGCCTCCGCCATCCCAATCGCGCCGAGCACCGTGCGCGAGCTAAAATTCTCCTCCCGCGCCACCGCAATCACCCGCGTCAGCCCTGCCACCTCATGCGCATAGACCAACGCCGCATGCGCCGCTTCGCTTGCCAACCCAACCCCACGTGCCTCAGGCCGAAAGGCAAACCGCAATGCCACACCACGCCCGTCCGGCCGGTGCATCAGCCCCGTCACCCCACAAAACCGCCCACCGGACCTGGCCCGCACCGCCCACATGCCAAAACCAAACTCACCCCAAGCCTGAATATCCTCAGCCAACTCCTCCGCCGTGCGGTGCGCTGACCTCACCCCACCCAACATTTGCGCAAACGCCAGCGGGTCCGCCTTCAACCCCACCAAATCCCGCAAATCCGCCCCACCCACCGGCGACATCACCAACCGCGCCGTCACCAAATGCCGGGCTGTGATCATGGATGGGCCTGGGGTGGGTGGCTAAGTAAGGCCAAGGGCTCCGCCCCTGGACCCCGCCAAAGGCTGAGCCTTTGGAATCCATTTTTTAAGGCTAAGAAAGGCGGCCACCCGAGGCTTGTAAGACGGCGGTGGTGGCCGCCTTTCTTAGCCTTAACGGTTCCAAGGGCTGTGCCCTTAGCGGGGGTCCAGGGGGCGGAGCCCCTTGGCCTTAATTGGCCACCCACGACAGCCCTACCGCGTCAGAGGCCGGTATTTGATGCGGTGTGGTTCGGTGGCTTCGTGGCCCAGGCGGCGGCGTTTGTCTTCTTCGTAGGCTTGGAAGTTGCCTTCGAACCATTCGACATGGCTGTCGCCTTCGAAAGCGAGGATATGGGTTGCCAAGCGGTCGAGGAACCAGCGGTCATGGGAGATGATAACGGCGCAGCCGGGGAATTCCATCAGGGCTTCTTCAAGGGCGCGGAGTGTATCGACATCGAGGTCGTTGGTTGGTTCGTCGAGCAGGATGACGTTGGCTTCGGATTTCAGCATTTTGGCGAGATGCACGCGGTTGCGCTCACCGCCGGAGAGGATGCCGACTTTCTTCTGCTGATCAGAGCCTTTGAAGTTGAAGGCACCGACATAGGCGCGGGACTGCACGGTGCGTTTGCCTAGATGGATCACATCGGTGCCGCCAGAGATTTCCTCCCAGACGTTTTTATTGCCGTCCAGTGAGTCGCGGGACTGGTCGACATAGCCAAGCTTGACGGTATCGCCGATTTTGAGGCTACCAGAATCAGGTTTTTCCAAGCCGGTGATCATTTTGAACAGGGTCGATTTACCGGCACCGTTTGGACCGATGACGCCGACAATGCCACCAGGTGGCAGCTTGAAGTTAAGGCCGTTGATGAGCTCACGATCGCCAAAGCCTTTATGCAGGTCGATCGCTTCAATCACCGTACCACCCAGGCGCGGGCCGGGCGGGATGACGATTTCGGCCACACCGGTTTGCTGTTCCTGAGATTTCGCCAGCATTTCCTCATAGCGCTGAATACGGGCGCGGGATTTGGTCTGGCGGGCTTTGGGGGAGGACGCGATCCATTCCTGTTCCTCAGCCAAGGCGCGCTGGCGGGAGGATTCTTCCTTTTCCTCCTGCGCCAGGCGTTTGCGCTTTTGCTCCAGCCAGGAGGAATAGTTGCCCTCGTACGGGTAGCCGCGGCCACGTTCGATTTCCAGGATCCAGTTGGTCACGTTGTCCAGGAAGTAGCGGTCATGGGTGACGAGAATGACAGTGCCGGTGTAGTTTTGCAGGGTGCGTTCCAGCCATGAGACCGATTCCGCGTCCAAATGGTTGGTCGGTTCGTCAAGTAGCAACAGGTCGGGCTTTTCCAGCAACAGGCGGCAGAGGGCCACGCGGCGACGTTCACCGCCGGAGAGCGGGCCGACAGCGGCATCAGGCGGCGGGCAACGCAGCGCGTCGAGTGCGATTTCGATCCGGCGGTCGAGGTCCCAGCCATCTTCAGCGTCGATAATTTCCTGCAACTTGGCTTGTTCGGCCAGCAGCGCGTCCATTTTGGCGTCATCCATGGGCTCGGCGAACTCGTCCGAAATGGCATTAAAGCGGGCGAGGGCTTTGCGCAGGTCCGCGAAGGCTTCAGCGACGTTCTCACCAACAGTCTTATCAGGGTCCAGATGCGGCTCCTGGGCAAGGTAGCCCACGCGGGCGCCTTCAGCGGCCCAGGCCTCGCCGCCATATTCTTTTTCAATACCAGCGATGATTTTCAGTAACGTGGATTTACCAGCGCCGTTGACGCCCAGCACACCGATTTTCACACCCGGCAGAAATGACAGGGTAATGCCCTTAAACACCTCACGCCCGCCCGGATAGGCTTTGGTGAGGTCCTTCATCACGTACACATATTGGTAGCTGGCCATAATTCTTGCCCTTATAAGACGGTTGGCTTGCGTATAAGGGGCACGGCCAATAGGGGCAACCACTTCAGGCCGGAACGTTTGAGGCGCTCTGCGCCGGACCGTTTTGGGCGCTCTGCGCCGGGCAGGAATCGAACCCGCAACCAAACCGTTATGAGCGGTCCGCTCTAACCGTTGAGCTACCGGCGCACAAAGCGTGGCGGAACATACAATGGACCAGCGCGTTGGCAAGATGCCGCCTTACGGGTTATAGGGCGGCAGATTTCAACCAAGGAGTTCGGGTTATGGATGTTTCTAAAATTTCAGCCGGCAAGGATGTGCCGAAAGACATTAACGTGGTCGTTGAGATCCCGTCCGGCTCCGGCGTGAAATACGAAATTGACAAAGAAAGCGGTGCGTTGGTGGTGGACCGCGTGGTGTTCACCCCGATGGTTTACCCGGCTGCGTACGGCTTTATCCCCAACACTTTGGCTGATGACGGCGACCCTGCGGATGCTTTGGTTCTCATCCCCACCGCAGTGGTGCCTGGTGCCGTGATCCGCGCCCGGCCGATTGGCTTGCTCAAAATGGAAGATGAAGCGGGGCAGGACGAGAAGATTGTCTGCGTGCCGCATGACAAGGTGCACCCGCAATATACCGGCGTGACCGAAGTGGCGCAGTTGCCGGCGATTACGCGCGACGCGATTGAGCATTTCTTCACCCACTACAAAGACCTTGAGAAAGGTAAATGGGTGAAAATCACCGGATGGGGCGATTCTGCCGAAGCTGAAAAAGCGATCCTGGACAGCCAGGCACGCGCTGCGAAGTAATTACCAAAGGAGGCTGCGATGGCGGATTTGGATGTCAGCAAGATAGCTTATCAGTTGCCGCAGCCTGCCGGTATACTGCCAGACGTGTTTGTGGGCGGGGCACTAAACCTTGATGGGGATGAACGCGACTGGGTACCGCAATCACCGGATGTCTCCTTCAAGCCGTTGGTGCTGAGCGTTTCTCAAGGCTATTACGTGAATATTCTGCGGGTGCGGTCTTCGGGCGTACTATCGCGGCACCGCCATACCGGGCCGGTGCATGCATTCACGCTGCGCGGCACTTGGCATTATCTGGAGCATGATTGGGTCGCCAAAGCCGGTGACTACGCGTTTGAGCCACCGGGTGAGACGCATACGTTGGTGGTACCTGATGATTGCGCCGAAATGGCAACCTTATTCCATGTCACCGGCGGCTACACTTACGTGGACCCGTATGGCAAGGCGCTAGGCTATGAGGACGTATTCACCAAGCTCGCCAACGCGCGCAAGCATTATGAGGCGATTGGGCTGGGGGCGGATTACGCCGATAGGTTCGTTCGCTAAGCCCGGTGGCGTTGCGCAGCATAATCTAACTACCAGTTAAAGGCGGAAACCCCGAATAAATACGGGTGCAGGAAAATAATCACAAGGAAGATGGCACTACCAAGTGCCACCGCCTGCCCATCCGCCTGGGTGAATTTTGGTTGCGAAGCTGCCCCACGGTCACCGCGCTTTTTCAAAGAAATCCGGTCAATCACCGCCCAGGCGAGGAAGCTGCCGAATAAAATAATGCCGCCGAGGTCGCCGTTCGAGAGTAAGTGCGCGAGCGCCCAGAATTTCACCGCCGTCACCATTGGGTGGTGCAGCCAGCCAGCAATTCGGCCCGGCGCCTTGTTCACCGCAAATAGCGACACAACCGCACACCACATCAGCACCAGCGTGACGTAATGCAGCCAGCTGGGGGGCGCCCAGATAAGAATCTCGCCGGCTTGGCGGTAGCAGTGGAAGCCATAGATAATCAAAACCAGCCCAATGGCGGCCTTGGCAGCGTAGGAGACCTTATAAAACCCAATCCCCAGCCGCCCGATCACCGCCGCCCGATACCCACGGAACATCGAAAAACTGTGCACGCTGAGAAACAGGAACAGGCCGAGGATGAGGTAGAGCAAATTCGCCTCCGGTTATTTTTATCAGGCAGGCATGACGGGCTACTTATGTATCAGCGTCCCAATCCCACCCTCGGTGAACAATTCCAGCAGCAACGCGTGGGGCACGCGGCCATCCAGAATTGTGGCACCCTTTACGCCCTGCGTCACCGCTTCGATGCAGGTGAGCACTTTCGGGATCATGCCGCCAGAGATGGTGCCGTCTTCAATCAGGCGGTTAATGTCCGCAAGGGATAAATCCGGCAGCAGGTTTTTTTGGCCATCCAGCACGCCCGGCACGTCGGTGAGCATCAATAGCCGGTTGGCATTCAGGGCACCGGCGATGGCGCCGGCGGCGGTGTCAGCATTGATGTTATAGGTCTGGCCGTCTTCACCCACGCCCACCGGCGCAATTACCGGGATCAGCCCCGCGCCGGTCAGCGCGTGGATCACGCGCGTGTCGATATGCGCGGGCTCACCCACGAACCCTAAGTCGAGCACGCTCTCGATGTTGGAACCAGGGTCGCGCTTGGTGCGCGAGAGTTTGCGCGCCCGGATCAACCCGCCATCCTTACCGGAAATGCCCACCGCCAAAGCGCCCGCACGGTTGATCAAGCCCGCCACTTGCTTATTCACAGTACCCGAAAGCACCATTTCCACCACCTCAACCATCGCGGCATCTGTAATGCGCAGCCCGTCCACGAAGCTGGATTTTATCTCAAGGCGCGAGAGCATGGCATTAATCTGCGGCCCACCGCCATGCACAATCACCGGGTTAATCCCCACTTGCTTGAGCAGCGCGATGTCGTTGCCAAATTGCGAGGCCAGATGGCCTTCTTCCATCGCGTGGCCACCATATTTCACCACAATCGTCGCGCCCGCGTAGCGGCGTAGGTAAGGCAGCACACGCGCGACGATTTGCGCCTGTTCAGCAGCTTTTTCCATGGTGACCTGGTCCATGATCAATCCTTCGCGAATGAAGCAATTTGGGCGCGCAGCTCATCCATACCAAAGCCGGTGGCGCTGCTGGTTGTGATAATCTCGTTTAAGGCGGCGGGGTGTTCACCGGCAAGGGCGCGGATGGCATCCTGCTTGCGGGCCAGAGCTGCCGGCTTCACGGAATCTGCTTTGGTCAGGATGATCTGAAACGCGACCGCTGACTGGTCCAGTAATTCCATCACGGTTTCATCGGCTTTTTTAAGCTCGATCCGCGCATCCAACAGCAGTAAAACCCGGCGCAAATTTGGCCGGCCACGCAGATAATCCAGCATCAGCCCCTGCCAGTCCCGCTTGATCGCTTTTGGTGCTTCGGCGTAGCCATAGCCCGGCATATCCACCAGCACGATGGGTGCCGCTTCCAACTGAAAGAAATTCAACTGCCGGGTTCGCCCCGGCTGGTGCGAGACGCGGGCCAGCGCATGCCGCCCGGTCAGCGCATTCAGCAGCGAGGATTTGCCAACATTGGAGCGTCCCGCAAAGGCGACCTCAATACCGCGGGGCTCTGGCAAATGGTCCAAAGCCTGCGCTGCATAGAAAAAATCGCAGGCGCCCGCGAATAATTTGCGCCCGGATTCCAGCTGCTCAGCGGTGAATGCCTGCGGCGCAAATTGGTGCGCTAGCTCTTCGCCAGCGCCGGTTTCGTCTTCGGTGCCGCTTGGCGCATGATCAGCCATTGTTGTCCTACTGAGAGAAGATTGTTCCAGGTCCAGTACAGCACCAGCCCGGCCGGAAAACGCGCCAGCATGAAGGTGAAAATAATTGGCATGAACTGGAACATGCGGGCCTGCACGGGGTCAGGCGGGGTGGGGTTTAATTTCTGCTGCAAATACATGGTGAAGCCCATGATGATCGGCAGCGCCCCCAAGCCGAGATAAGGCGAGATCACGGTCGGGTCGAACGGGAGCAACCCAAAGAGATTGAAAATGGTCGTCGGGTCCGGCACCGAAAGATCGTGAATCCAGCCATAGAACGGCGCTTGGCGCATTTCGATGGTGGTATAAATCACCTTATAGAGCGCAAAGAAAACCGGGATCTGCACCAGCATCGGTAAACAACCTGAGGCCGGGTTGATCTTTTCGGCCTTGTACAAAGCCATGGTTTCTTGCTGAATTTTGGTGTTGTCGTCCTTGTAAAGCTCTTTCAGGGCTTTAATCTTCGGGGCTGCGGCCTTCATTTTTGCCATCGAGCGATAGGAATAGCTCGCCAGGGGGAAGAACAGCGCCTTCACACCCACCGTGAACGCCAAAATCGCCAGACCAAAATTACCAATCTGGCCGTTCAGCCAATCCAGGCAGAAAAAGATCGGCTTGGTAATGAGATACAGATGCCCAAAATCCACCGCATGGTCGAACTCAGGAATATTATACTGGGCGGCATAGGCGTCGAGCGTTTTCACTACCTTGGCACCTGTGAAGAGATGCATCTCGTCATTCGATGTCGCACCAGGCGCGATGGTTTCGGGCGCGCTGGAAATAAAATCGGTCTGGTAGTCATAAACATCTTTGACAGCGGTCGGCATGTAGCGGACCGAACCAATCACGGTGGATTTCGAATCCGGCACCAGGGCGGTGAGCCAGTATTTATCGGTGATACCAAGCCAGCCACCAGTACCCGTGTCGGAGAAGGCGCTGTGATCTGGGCTGCGCAAGCCATCTGATTTGGTAGAGCCATACGAAATCTGCTTGAGCGTGCCATTGATGACGCCAAGCGGACCATCGTACAAAATCATGCTCTTTTGCTCGTCAGGCAAATAACCGCGCGACACCAGCCCCCAATTATACAGGCTGATCGGCTGGTTGGTGTGATTGATCACGCGCTGGGCGACACTGAACATGAATTTATCATCCACGCTCAACACTTCCTGGAAGGTCACACCCGCGCCATTATCCCAGCTCAGCGTGACCGGCGCATCAGGCGTTAAAGTCGCGGCAGAGGCGGTCCAGACGGTGGCATCGGTCGGCACGGCAATATTGCTGCCGGCGGGGTTGGTCCAGCCAAACTTGGTGAAGTATGGCTTGTCGCTATCGCGGCGGCCGAGAATTTGCACCAGCGGTGAATCTTTGGCGGTGGTTTCGTGGTAGGCTTTCAGCTCCACGTCATCGAGCACGGCACCGGTCAGAGACAGGCTGCCTTTGATGTTCGGCGTGTCGATGGTCAGGCGCGGTCCGCTCACGGCGGCATTGGCGGCGCCACCACCGGGCATACCCGCCGCCGCTGCCGGAGCGGTGGCGGATGCCGTCGGCTGTCCAGAGCTGGCCACCACCGCAGGCGCGGGAGTTGGGTGCGGCAGGAATTTCTCCTGGACCACCTGGAAGATCAGCAAAATCGCTGCTGAAATCGCCATCGTCGTGAAAAGCCGCTTTTGGTCCATGGTATTTAAGTTTCCAAGGTGGAGGGCGGCACCGGGTCATAACCGCCCGGATGCCAGGGATGACAGGAACAAATCCGCTTAACAGCAAGCCAGGACCCCTTGCGGGCCCCGTGCACGGCCAAGGCTTCGCGGGCATAGGCGCTGCAAGAGGGCGCAAAACGGCAATTTGCGCCGATAACCGGACGCAGCGTCAGTTGATATACCCGCACAGCACCGGAGAGAACATGCGCAGCGGGGCTCATTTCGCCGCCTCCGCCAAGGCCGTTTTAAGGTTTTCGCAAAGTGTGGCGAATGGCAACAGGCCGGTGTCCTGGCGACAGATAAATACAAACTCCATGCCGGAGATTTGCATCTCACCCAGCGCCAACCGGGCAGCCTCCTTCAAACGGCGGCGGGCGCGGTTACGCACCACGGCATTGCCAATTTTCTTGGTGGCGGTGTAGCCCACTCTCACCGGCACACCCGGAATGGCTTTCGCGGCCTGCAGCACAAAGCCCGGCCGTGCCAATTTCCGCCCACGCGCGGCCATGCGCAGAAAATCAGCGCGCTGCGAGAAAGTAACCGGCGGGGCAAATGAAACCAAGTTCAGGCCCTCGGGGGAGCAGAAATTAGGCGGAGAGTTTAGCGCGGCCCTTGGCACGGCGGTTGGCAATGACCTTGCGGCCGCCAACGGTCGCCATACGGGCGCGGAAACCATGCCGGCGCTTGCGGACAAGTTTGGAAGGTTGATAGGTCCGTTTCACGATCAAAAACTCCGGCAATAATAGGCGATAAAAACAGATTTGGCGCCGAACCTTGCGGGTTCAGCCTTGGGGAAGCGGCATATAGGCGGGGTGATGGCCTGCCGTCAATCTTTGGCGGGGATTTTACTGCTTGTGAGCAACCGGCTGGCACTGACGGCGGCGGCGAAAAACCCGGTGATCGACCCAAAAGCGAGGCAGGCATTGGTCCCGCCATGCGCCACCAGCCCGAGCGTTAGCGCCACCAGCATCCCACCGACCGTCTGCCCCAGCAGCCTGGCGACCGAGATCATGCCGCTGGCACTACCGGTCCGGTGCAAGGGTGCGGTTGTGATCATGGCTTTGTTATTGGGCGGCTGGAAAAACCCAAACCCCGCGCCTGCCACCGCAATCCGCCAGGCAATATCGAAGTCAGACGGGTTGGGCGGCATCAGCCGCAACAGCAAAAACCCAAACGCGGTGAGGCTGAGCCCGAAGGTGGTGACGAGCGAGGCCGGATAACGGTCCGTCAGACGGCCCACCAGCGGCCCAACCGCCATAATCGCAACCGGCCAGGGGGTCATCAGCAGCCCGGTCGCCACCGCACTGCGGCCCAGCACGTTCATCATATTAAATGGCATCGAGATAATAAAAAAATTGGAGGCCACGAAGCCAAAAAACCCGGTAAGGAAGGCAGTTGTGAAGCCAAGCTTGGCGAGCAGGTCAACCGGCAAAAGCGGGTCTGGCCGGCCAAGCTGGCGCTGCACCAATACCACCAGGCTCACCGCCCCCACCGCGAGCAAGCTGAAAGAGAAGGTCAGGCTGGAGGCGTGCGCAAAGCTATCACCACCGATAATCAGTGACCCGAACGAGATGGCAAGCAAAAACGCGCTGATAAAATCAAATCGCCCGCCGTTGGTGGGCGTTTTTGGCAACGCCGTGACGGCAAAATACAAAGCCGCCCCGCCAAGCGGCAAATTAATCAGGAACAACCAAGGCCAGTTGGTGACTGAAAGCACCCCGGCTGCCACGGTCGGCCCCAGCGCCACACCAGCCGCCACCACCATGCCATTCAGCGCAATGCCGCGGCCGAGAATTTTTGCGGGGTAGATAAACCGCACCAAAGCCGCATTCACGCTCATAATGCACGCACCGCCAAAGCCTTGCAGGCCGCGCGCGGCCGCCAGCTCCGGCAAGGTTTTGGACATGGCGCATAGAACCGATGCCACCACAAACAGCATCAACCCAATGCGGCACATGCGGGCATGGCCAACCCGGTCCCCCATGGCGGCCAGCGGCAGCAGGGAAATCACACTTGCCAACTGGTAGGCATTCACCACCCAGATCGCCGCCGAGTCAGTGGTATGAATATCATGCGCAATGCTAGGCAGAGCCACATTCACAATCGCATAATCCAGCACTGAGAGCAGCACAGACATGGCCACCGCGAACATCGCCTTGTTGCGGGCGGCGCCAAACAGGCCATCATGCGGGGTCGCTGCAAGCGTCGCGGTCTGAGACATTTATAAGACCATTAGGGTGAGCCGCGCCAAACCAATAGCCGGTTTTTCGCTGGCAGCTATGCCGCTATTGGCCGAGCAACTGCGCCAAGGCACCCGGCGGCAGCATGATTTTGGAATACCCAGGGGGTATGGCAAACGTCGCCGACTCATTATGCTGATAGGCCACATTCATCGCTGTTACTTCTGCCGTGCCCCGCGCATTATGGCCACTGAAATGCAGCGTCACACCATCTGGCGTGAGGCAGGCGGTACCTGACCCTTGATCCGACAGAATCAAATATTTCTGGCACGCCAAACCGGCATACTCACCCGGCCCCAGCGGCGTGAAGCGCGCCTGGTTGAGGCTGTTCAATTGCCCGGTCAGCGCCGAGAGATCCGGTGCCGCCACAATCGCGTGGAACGCTGGTGCCACCATCTGGGCTGACCCCGCCGGTAAGTTCACCAGAAAGTAATTGCCATGCGCTGGGTCATCAATCCGCGCCTGCTGGCTGCCGGCATCGTAGGCTAGCTGGTAATTCACCGGTGGGCGGCCTGGTGTAGCCACCTGATAGCTCACCACCACATCGCGCGTTGGCAAGTAAGGCGGCGGGGCATCGGCAAACGCGGGCGAAATACCGAGTAACAGCAAAGCGGTGGCAAGCAATTTCAAAGCGGGCTGTCCTCTCTGGAATAGGCGTAAAGCGCGTTAATTTCCGCCTGTAGCACAGCCGGGTCTGGGGTCTCAGGAAAGCGGGCGGGAATTTCCACCGCCTCAGCTAACATTATATGGTAATCATCCCGTGGGACTTCCACCGCCCCAAAGCGGGTGAGATGAGCCGTGATGAATTGCGTATCCAGCAACTTAAACCCGCCTAGCCGGAGCCGCGCCACCAAATGCACCAGGGCCGCTTTCGAGGCATCAGTGGCAACTGAAAACATGCTTTCGCCAAAAAATGCGCCGCCCAAGCAGGCGCCATATAAGCCGCCCACCAGCTTGCCATCCAACCAAGTTTCAATGCTGTGCGCAAAACCAAGATTATGCAGTTCGATAAATAACCGTTCAATTTCCTGGTTAATCCAGGTCTCCGGCCGGTTCGCCCGCGCCGCCGCACAGGCGGCGATCGTGTCCGCAAACGACGCGTTGGCGGTGACGGTGAATTGCCCTCGGCGCAGCGTTTTCATCAGGCTGCGTGGAAAATGAAACTGCCCGAGCGGCAGCACGCCACGATATTCCGGATCCAGCCAATGCAGCGCCCGGCTGACGCGCGATTCCGCCATCGGAAACATACCGAGCCGATACGCCCGAAGCAGCAGGTCGGCGGTAAGGACGAAGTTCCGGGCTGACATACTCCAAAGCTTACACCCAAGCCGGAGTCGGTGACGAGCGTTGAATTCGCCACGGCGCATACGGCGCCAACATAAAAAAACACCCTGGGCCGTACAACCCAGGGTGTTGCTTCAAACGTTTCCTGAAAAGTTAGCGCTTATACGCTTTTGTGGTTCTTGCTGGGAGCTTGGCGGTAAAACTTAGCGTTCCGGTGAGGACACAGCCCATGAATGGCTGTGCACCAAACCATCATCATGGTCATGATGCTGGTTGCGGGCGGCGGCGGCCTGGCGGGCCATGGCAGCGCGGCGGCGGCCAGCATGCGGCGCTTCAGAGGAGGTCCAGGAATGGTCATGCACCAGGCCGTCATCACGGTCCATGATGTTCGAGAGACCTTCCGGCGCGGTGATTTTGGTGATGCGGTTCAACATGATCTCAATTCCTTTAAACGATGGCGGTGTGCCGATGAGTGAATTATTTACATAAAGACCGCGCATGTCACGCGCTAAATAGCCCCATAACCTGCCATTTTACCGAAATCAGTAGATGACTTGACTGTAAAACTTTGCTATTTGTAAATCATGTCAAAGACGATCATCGGCAAAACCATCCGCCGGCTGCGCATGGAGCAAGGCTATTCCCAACAAGGGCTCGCCCAAAAGCTCGGCATTTCAACCAGTTACCTTAATCTCGTCGAGCATGACCAGCGCGGTGTTACCGCCAGCTTGCTCTTCAAGCTCACCGATATTCTGAAGGTGGACCTCGCCTCCCTCTCCGGCGTGCAGGAGCGCCAGTTTGAGGTGGGCTTGCGGGAAGTATTCGGCGACCCGTTATTGGGCGCAGACCCTGTGCCTGAAGCTGAAATTCAGGCATTGGCTGCCTCCGCCCCGAATGGCGTGCGGGCCATTTTGGCGCTGCACCGCGCCTGGGCCGGGGCACGTGAGGATTCCAACGGCATCACCTTGCCATCTGGCCGCAAAATTTTGCTGCCGAATGAGGAGGTGCGGGATTTCTTTCACGAGCACGCCAACCATTTCCCTGTCCTTGAAACCACCGCCGAGGCAATCACGGCCAGCCTGAACGCGGAGGTGATCGGCACCAACCATGCGTTGGCCGAACGCTTGCGGCGCGACCACGGACTGGTGGTGAGCGTAAAACCCTTGCCGGGCGCGTTGCGGATTTTCGATGCCAAGGCAAGACTTCTGACCCTGTCCGAAGCTTTGCCGCGCGAGAGCCGTGGCTTTCAGATGGCGTTTCAATTGGCGTTGCTGGAATGCCGCGAACAAGTCGATGCGCTGGTAAAAGATGCCGCCCCAACCTCGCGCGATGCTGCAGAACTTTTGCGGATTGGCCTGCTGAACTATATCGCCGGTGCGATTTTAATGCCGTACCAAGCCGCCCTGAATACCGCGCAGGAAGTGCGTTATGATGTCGATGCGATCGCCGCCCGGTTCGGGGTGAGTTACGAACAAGCCTGCCATCGTCTTTCAACTTTGCAACGCAATGGGGCCCGCGGGGTGCCGTTTTTCTTCCTGCGGGTGGACCCGGCCGGCAATGTGAGCAAGCGGTTTTCGGCGTCTGGCTTTCCCTTCATGCGCTTTGGCGGCACCTGCCCGCGCTGGATTGTGCATTCGGCCTTTGCCACCCCCGGCACCACCCGCGTGCAAATTGCCCAACTACCTGATGGCGAGACATTCCTATGCTTCGCACGCGCGGTCACTAGCCGCCCGGCCCATTGGGGCGAGCCTGCCCCGGTGCGCGTTGTGGCGATGGGCTGCGATGTAAGCCACGCGCGCGAGTTGGTTTATGCCGATGGCATCGATATCGAAACGGCGGCGGTCGGGATCGGGCTATCGTGCCGGCTATGTGACCGGCAGGACTGCCGCTCCCGCGCCTTCCCGCCGATCGCGCACCGGCTAACACTCGATACCGGCACGACCAGCGCCAGCCCTTACCGATTCGAGCCAAAAAAGAATTAGGCGTTCAGCCGTTCTAGTGCACTGTGAATGAGATAGCTGTCAGGATTATCGGTTTTGCGAAACATCGGACAAGCCGCGCAGGTTGGCAGTGGATTGGCGGAATTTACCGTAGCCCGCAGTTGCTGATAGCGCGGGCCGTTCCAGATTTCTTCCATGGTGTTTTCGTTCAAGTTGCCCATTTCAAGCCCCGGGACGCAACAGGCGGCAACATCGCCGTTGCCAAGAACCACTGCCGATTCCCAAGGGACGCGGCAGGGCCGCCGGCCGGGGACCGCCACACCGCTAAACGGTTCTGGAAAAGTGGCCAGAACGCCAAGGGATTCTGCCAACGCCATCGCCTTAACACGGGCCTCGTTGTAAGCCGCCTGGTCATGCCAAAGCGAATCTTCTTCCATATCCGCCGTATAGGCTTCCAGATGGCGGGCAATGATGATGTCCACCCCCAGACGCGCACCCATCCGCAAAAATTCAAACCACTCATTTAAATTCGAGCGCATCAAAGTTATGCTCAGCGAGACTGGGAAGTTTTTGCCTGCCGCCGCGCGGATCCGCATCATCGTTTCAATGTTGGTTATAATCTCATGCAGTGGGATCGAGCCTTTGCGCACCCGCTTATAGGTCGCCTCCTCAGCTGCATCGAGGGAAATATTCAATGAGCCCAGCTTCATCTTGCACAAACGCTCACTCACTGCTTCCGTCAGGCAGACCCCGTTGGTATCGACATGGAACGGAATATCAAGCTCGGTTATGAAATCCAGTTCGCCGCCGAACCGCTGGTCGGCCCATAAAATATCGCCGCTATAATCACTGGAAATCGTTTCCAGTCTGCCAGACGCCGCCCATTCGCGCATCCGGTCGCGAATATGCTCTGGTAATTTGTTGAGGCTGGCCCGTGAGAATCGCGAAATACAGTGAATACAATTGAGGTTACATTGCGAAATCGGGCTGTAGAGTAGCATCCGCGGCACCGGGATTTCCGAGATTTCACCGCCATAAGTAACACCAGCGCGCAGGCCGTCCTCAGCATGGCTTTCGCCATCGACATAGGTCAGCACGTGACCGGGGATACGCTCTGCGCTGGCCGTCAGCCACACGGTGGGGGCATTACCGGCAGGGGCATTGGCGCGCACCCGCAAGGCCAGCAATTCGCCAGGCCGGACAGCAAGCGGGCCGGTAAAGAAATCCAGCGCCTGGTTATCTAGCAGGTCTGCGCACGGTATGGTGAGCGCCGCGAGGCGCTCGCCCAGAGTGATGGGGATATTGGAGGCCAGCGGCTCATCGAGCAGCAAGGGCGGCTGCTTCATATGTAATTTAGACCGCAAGGTTGCCAGCTTGCGTTTGAAAATGCTCATGCGGGACAATACGGGTATCTCCGCCGCATCCAACGGTGGGGGATTGTCTGCTTCAGGCACCCGGTAGACCGCCAGCGTTACCGCGCCGTCATTCTGCCGGCGGTAGGTGGCAAAGACGACTGACACAGCTTCCAGAACGCTGCCGCTGGCGCGAAATAGAGCCACCACATCCCGGCCCGCCCATAATTCGCCAGCGATTTTCATAACGCAGTCACCCTTTTAGCTAGCCGGATATTTTGAAAGAACTTTCGGGCCCTACTATATCTGAACGCAGATAGGGGATCAAACACCTTAGTTTTATCTTCACAATTGTGCATTCCAACGGCACCTTATTGGGGGCGCTGACGCTTTTGCCCATTTATCCGCTGCAAAAGCCAAATACACCTCGACCATAAGAAGCGCAGCTATTTTTTAACCAGCGTGAAAGTGAGAGGTTCTGGGTTTTGATGGAACGTTACAACGGTTCCTGCTGGGGCATGGTCAAATAACTTTGCAGAATCTTGATAGGTTGAGTGAGGATAAGGCGCATATTGCCAGTCTGCGGCCACACCGATTGAACAGCAAACAATGAGCGCGCGAGCAACCCATTGCACATGAGAACGCGAGGGATGCGTGGCCACAACTAGTAAAGTTGCAAACCACCCGAGCATCGGCAAGACGTAATAACGATCTCCGACGCCGAGATACTGCATTGATTGCCACTGCGAGCCAACCGGGGAAACCACCGGCGATGCAAGGGCGCTGACCATAATCAGGCCACAGAATAGCAAGAACTGCCGATAAAGGGCCGGGCCCGCACGCAGCGCGTAAACAGCAAAACCCAAAGCCAACAAACAGCAAGACGCCGCGGGCCAGAGACCCACCCACCAATCTTGATCCATGAGCGTATAAAGATTGGTGCTACCCAGCATACCGCCCAGAAAAATCTGATTGGCTAGAATATGAACCAACCGATTGAGCGATGCCCCTAAATGCTGTTCCCTAACACCTTCGCCTTGCGTAATAATCGACCAGCCTTCAATGATGGCACACAAACTAAGGATAATCGCGTATAAAACACGCTTTCGATGATCCGGTTTGGTTCGCTCAACAGCAACGTGCCACCAAGCAACGGGGGTGATGAATAAAGCAAAAGGGCCACTCAACCCAGCAAAGATAAGGAAAAAAACATCTGCCAAGATCGCAGGTTTCGTTTTCGGCTTTGGAAAAACAACGATCAAAAATGTAACCAATGACAAATGCCACATCGCATTGGTTAAATTGACATGGACCTCAGATGCGTTCGGCTCGCCTATATAGTATGAGACCAGCAAAAATCTGATCCACAAATTAGGTATTAACACTTTGCCTCTGGCCGAGAAAAGTAACGCTACCGGCGCAAGTTGAACAACGAATGCCACTGCGGCAAACATCAGTGGCGCGGCGGTGAGCGGTAAATGCACTGCAACCAAAGCGGTAGCACGCGGCAGTGTTTGAAGATGGCCATTCAATGGCATCTTCAAACAAGACAACCCAAAATCATAGGCCTGTTGAAGCCAGGCATCGCCGTCCTCTGCCCAAAGCTCCGGCGCTAACAGACGCGATGGGCAGCGGGCCCATATCAATAATGCCGCCACTGCGACACTTAAACAGGCCAGCAACGTGTCGCGTCGCGGACGGTAAATTGTGATGGAAAACCAGACTTGCCGGTCGGACGTCATCATTAAAAAAAATGAGCCTTTCCCAAGCGATCTAAGCTCGGCCGGCAGCAGGCCCGGCGCTTCGATTGGACTTGTCGTGCAAGCTTTTCCGTATTTCAGAAAAAGCTTGCATCAACCCCCAATTGATTAGGCGGCGATGTCAATCGCAGCAAAGAAGAACGAAATCTCCTGGGCGGCAGCTTCGGGGGCGTCAGAACCATGCACGGAGTTGGCTTCGATCGATTCCGCAAATTCCGCACGGATGGTGCCGGCGTCGGCTTTCTTCGGGTCCGTGGCCCCCATAATTTCACGGTTCTTCAGAACGGCGTTTTCGCCTTCCAGCACCTGTGCCACCACCGGGCCGGAGATCATGAAGCTCACCAGGTCGTTGAAGAACGGGCGGTGGCTGTGCACGGCGTAGAACGCTTCCGCCTGCGCCTTGGTGAGCTGAAGGCGGCGCGAAGCGACGATTTTCAGGCCAGCATCTTCGAACTTGGCGTTGATCTTGCCGGTGAGGTTACGGCGGGTAGCGTCCGGTTTGATGATCGAGAGGGTGCGTTCGACGGCCATGTGATAATTACCTTATGTGTGAGTGAAAGCGTTTTTTGAGCTTGGGCGCGGCATAGCGGGGCCAAGCGGGGTGGGCAACCCCCCGGGGTGGGCAACCCCCCGGGGTGGGCAACCCCCCATCCAGGGGGTACAGGGACGCGCATGAGCCTTCTGATCCTTGATAACGTCTCCTACAGCATCGCCGGCCGCACCTTGCTGGACCATGCCAGCCTGATGGTGGACCCCGGCCGCCGGGTGGGGCTGATCGGCCGCAACGGTGCTGGCAAGTCCACTTTGTTAAAATTAATTGCCGGGCAACTGCAGGTGGATGGCGGCACCATTCGCCAAGGGGCGCGCACGCGCCTGGGCTATGTGGCGCAGGAGGCCCCCAGCGGCCCGGTCAGCCCGCTGGAGGTAGTGCTGGCCGCCGATGTGGAACGCACGCAATTGCTGGCCGCTGCCGAGGACCCGCATGTGGACCCGGCACGGGTGGCGGAGATTCACGACCGTTTAATAACAATCGAGGCTGATGCCGCCCCTGCCCGCGCCGCTGCCATTCTTTCAGGCCTGGGTTTCAATACGGAGTGGCAGGCCCGCCCGATGAGCAGCTTCTCCGGCGGCTGGCGGATGCGCGTAGCACTCGCCGCCGTGTTATTCTCCGCCCCTGACCTGCTGCTGCTCGATGAGCCGACCAACCATCTCGACCTCGAAGCCACCCTCTGGCTGGAGCAGTATTTAAGCAAGTTCCCAGGCGCAGTGCTGCTGGTCAGCCATGACCGGCAATTGCTGGACCGGGCAGTGGAAGCGATCGCGCATCTAGATGGCGGTAAATTAAGCCTGACCCCCGGCGGGTTTGCGGAGTTTGTGCGCATCAAAACCGAAAAAGCCCTGCAACAAGGCCGCGCCGCTGAAAAAGCCGCGGAAGCCCGCGCCCATATGCAGAGCTTTGTGGACCGCTTCCGCGCCAAAGCATCGAAAGCCAGGCAGGCCCAAAGCCGCCTGAAAGCGCTTGAGAAAATGCCGCAGATTGAGAGCGTGGTGGAAGATAAAGTCACCCGCTTCTCGTTCCCGGAACCCAACAAACTCGCGCCGCCAATGCTGAGCCTCGATAACGTCAATATCGGCTATGACGGCAAAGCCATCCTCACCGGTGTATCGCTGCGGATTGATATGGAAGACCGCATCGCGCTGCTGGGCACCAACGGTAACGGCAAATCCACCCTCGCCAAACTAATCGCAGGCCGCTTGGAACCCCTCGCCGGCCGGCAATTCCGCACCGGCAATCTACGCGTGGGATATTTCGCCCAGCACCAGGAAGAAGACTTGGTCGCCGAGGAAACGCCTTTCGAACATCTCTCCCGCGCACTGCCCAAAGCCACCCCACCGCAAGTACGCGCGCAAGCCGCCCGCTTCGGGCTGGACGCCGACCGGGTGAATACCAAAGTCTCCGCCATGTCCGGTGGCGAACGCGCCCGCCTGCTGCTGGCACTCGCCACCCGCGACGCGCCCCATCTGCTGATCCTCGACGAGCCGACCAACCATCTCGACATCGACGCCCGCGACGCGCTGGTCAAAGCCCTCGCCGAATTTGAAGGCGCGGTGCTGCTGATCTCCCACGACCCTTACCTAGTGGACCTGGTCGCCGACCGGCTGCTACTGGTGGCGGGCGGCAAAGTCACCGCCCTCGAAGGCGACCTGGAATCCTACAGCCAATCCATCACCGAAGGCAGCCCAAGCTCCGGCCACGGTAGCCGCAACCATGACCATTCAAGCAACGCCAAAAAATCCAGCAAACGCGACAAAGCCGAGGCCCGCGCCGCCCTCGCCCCGCTCCGCCAAGCTGTCAAAGACGCCGAACTGCGCATCAACAAACTCAACGCCGAACGCCAAATGCTGGAACAAAAACTAACCGACCCCAACATCTACTCAGCCAGCAAATCCAAAGACCTCACCTACATCAACCAACGCATCGCCGCCATCAAACGCGAAACCACCGCCGCCGAAGCCGCCTGGCTCGACGCCGAAGCCGCGTTGGAGGAGGCGAGTTAAGGGGCGCGAGGAAGGCCAGGGGGCTCTGCCCCCTGCACCCCCGCCAAAGGCTCAGCCTTTGGAAACGATTAGTTAAGGTTTAAGAACAGGGGGCGCTTCGAGGTGTTGAAACACCAGTGGGCGCCCCCTGTTCTTAAACCTAATTGGTTCTAAGGGCTGCGCCCTTAGCGGGGTCCAGGGGCAGAGCCCCTGGCCTTACTTGCTCCCTAAACCGGCAACTCCACCACGGCGCGCAGGCCGCCGAGGGGGCTGTCGGTGAGGCGGATATTGCCGCCGTGCGCGCCGATGATATCGCGGGCGATGGCGAGGCCGAGGCCAATGCCGCCGGGGGCGTTGGATTCGAAGGGCAGGAAGAGTGACTCGCGTTGTTCGGGGGGGATGCCGGGGCCGTCATCATCGATGGTAATGGTGATGGTTCGTTCGCCGATTTGGGCGGCGGAGAGCAGGATATTATCAGCGTGGCGGCGGGCGTTTTCGATGAGGTTGTTCAAGGCGCGGCGCATGGCTTCGGGGCGCAGTGTGGCGAAGAGCGTGTCGGGCGTGGTGCAGCTGATGCTGGCACCGGCGCGGCGGGCGGTGATGGTGATGTCTTCCAGGAGCAGGGCAACATCGGTGGGGGCGGCTTGTTCGGTACCTTCACCGCGGGCGAAGGCAAGGTACATGCCGATGAGTTTTTCCATCTCCTCGACGTCGCCGGTCATACCGGCAAGGTCGCCGGAGGGGGTTTCTTCCATCATGGCCAACGCCAGGCGCAGGCGGGTGAGCGGGGTGCGGAGGTCGTGGCTGACGCCGGCCAGCATGGTGGTGCGTTGTTCGAGAAAGCGGCGCAGCCGGTCGCGCATACGGTTGAAGGCAGTGGCGGCGCGGCGCACTTCGATGGCGCCTTCGGGTTTGATGGGGCCATCATCGCGGCCCATGCCGAACGCTTCGGCGGCGCGGGCCAGCCGGGCGATGCCGCGCACCTGGTTGCGCAGGAATAAAGCGGCGACTGAGAACACGATGAGGGCGGTGCCGAACAGCCAAAATAGAAAGATATAGAATTCGCCGATGTAAAGCCGTTTGCGAGGGACATCGATGCTGATCACGCCATCAGGCATCTGGACATTGATGCGGATGAAACTGGGGGCGGTGTTCCAAGCCACGTTGAATTTGCGGTGCAGGTCGGTCGTGAGGTTTTTGGCGAGGTCGTCATCCACCGGGCCGGGTTCATCGGGTGGTGGCAACCGCCTTAATGTTTCGCCCGGCAAAAATGTTGTACTGAAGTTGAAATGACTATCAGCTTGTTGAATGATTTGGGTTTGGATTTTTGGGTCACGCTGAATTTCGTCAATGATAAACCCCACCTCCCCTGCCACACCACCCGCCAGCCGCCGCGAGAGCTCGTTCAGATGGCTGCCGTAGAAAATCTCGAGCGCCACGGCCTGCAGTAACACCAACGGAATAAGGACGATGAGCAGCGAGCGGCCAAACAGGCTGCGCGGCAGAAAGCGTCGTAACACGGCGTCTGCTGAAAAACCACCAGGTCGGAACTTCATAGCGGCGCCGTCACGGGCCCGGCTTTAGAATATAGCCTTTGCCGCGCACCGTGTGCAGAAAGCGCGGTTCGCGCGGGTCGGGCTCAATTTTGCGGCGCAGGCGCGTCACTTGCACGTCGATGGCGCGTTCGCTGGCATCGTCCATTTCCAGCGCCGCGGCGAGGGTTTCGCGGGACAGAATTTCGTGCGGCCGGGCGGCAAAGGCGACCAGCAGCGCTAATTCGGCACCGGTCAGCCGGATACGGCCGTTTGCGGTGACCAGCTCAGCGCGGGCGGCATCGAATGTGGCGTCCCCTAATTGCAACGGGCCAGCGGGCGATGGCGCGGGTGAGGCGCGGCGCAGCATTGCGCGGATGCGCACCAACAGCACGCGTGGGTCAAACGGCTTACCCAAGTAATCATCGGCCCCCGCTTCAAACCCGGCCACCACATCCTCCGGCGCACCACGGGCGGTGAGTAGCAAAATCGGCATGCTGGGGGCACGGTCGGCGCGCAGATCCTCAGTGAGGGACAAACCGTTTTCGCCTGGCATCATGACATCCAGTACCATCAGGTCAAAATCAAAAACGCGCAATTTTTCCCGCGCATTCGCCGCGTTTTCGGCCATGGTGACGCGATAGCCCTGCTCCATGAGAAAGCGGCTGAGCAGCCCGCGCAACCTCGCATCATCATCGACCAGCAGAATATGCGCAGACTCGTTCACGGCATTTGCCGGTGGCGGCGGTTAAACGCCGGTACGTGGCCCTTTGGCGCGGCTGGCTTCCATCTCATCAAGATATTTCCGCCCTTGTTCCTTGGTCATTGCCCGTAACACCCGGCGGAAACCATCCACCGCGGGACCGCCAGCCTCACGGTACGCCGAGGCCAGACGTTCGCGCTGAATTTCAAACAATTTCCGCTCCAGCGCCACCCCTTTTTCCGACAGGGTCAGTAAACGCTGGCGGCGGTCGCTCTGGCCTTTGGTTTGCACCACGTAGCCCTGGCGGATCAGCGGCCCCAGCACGCGCGCCAGGCTTTGCTTGGTGATCGCGAGAATTTCCAGCAAATCCCCCACTTTCATGTCGGGTCGGCGGCCAATCCAGTGCAGGCAGCGATGATGCGCCCGGCCGAAGCCTAGCTCTGCCAAATAGGCATCTGGCGCGGTGGTGAGGTCGCGCAGGGCGAAAAACATCAAATCCTGAGCGTTGCGGAATTCCTCTTCTCGTAGGAATAATAGCCCGGCACCCGCTTGGCCGTGCAGAGAAACGCTTAAATCAGGCTTGGACTGGCCTAGTGATGGCAGGTGGTCTTGCATGGCAGCTTCGCAATATCCTCGTATAGTCAAACGCACATAAGACAACAATGCTGACTTATACGCAAGATTAATTTGTCATAAGAGTATAACTGAGGTTGGGATCGTTGCCCAGCGTAACAATTGGAGAATTTTCGGTATGGCGCTTATTCCGTTTGACGACCGTGACGGCACCATTTGGTGGGACGGCGAAATGATTCCATGGCGCGATGCGAAATTGCACGTCCTTAGCCATGGTTTGCATTACGCCTCAGCGGTGTTCGAAGGGGAGCGCGCCTATGCCGGCCATATTTTCAAGCTGGAAGCGCATACGGAGCGCCTGATCAATTCCGGCAAGTTGCTAGGCTTTGATATCCCCTTCACCGCCAGCCAGATTAATGATGCCTGTAACGCCGTCCTGAAGGCGAATAATCTGACTGACGCTTATGTGCGCCCGCTGGCGTGGCGTGGCTCGGAGCAGTTGGCGGTTTCGGCCCAGCAGACCAAAATTCATTTAATGGTGGCGTGCTGGCAGTGGCCGAACCTGTTTGGCGCCGACCGTATGAAAGGGGTGCGCTTGGGCCTGGCTGACTGGCGCCGCCCGCACCCACAAACCGCCCCCACCGCGTCCAAGGCTGCCGGGCTGTACATGATCGGCACACTCTCCAAACATGCCGCTGAAGCTGCCGGGTTTGACGATGCGCTGATGCTGACCTGGGACGGCTATGTGGGTGAAGCCACCGGGGCGAATATTTTCCTGGTGATCGACGGCAAGTTGCATACCCCGGAACCCGATTGCTTCCTGGATGGCATCACCCGCCGCACCGTGATGGCGCTGGCGAAGGCCCGCGGTATTGAGGTGATACAGCGCCATATCCCGGTGGAGGATTTGGCGAAGGTCACTGAGGTATTCCTGGCCGGCACGGCGGCGGAAGTAACCCCAGTGCGTGCCATTGGTGCGCAGAATTTTGTGCCCGGCAAAATCACCGAAGTGCTGCTCGCCGATTATGAGGCGTTGGTACGGATGGCGCCAGAAGAGGTCGCGAAGCGCGCGGCTTAAGGCAGCCCGGCTCGGGTTGCGCGGCTGGGGTTGCGGCGGGGATAGGCTAACCCCCGCCAAACAGCCCTTTCAACGCGCCACCACCAATATTGCCGCCGGCACCGTCCAGCCCCTTTAGCGCCGCGCCGCCCATATCTTTGGTTATGGCAGCCGAACCAGCCTGGGCGGCCTTGGCGGTAATCGCGCTTAGCACCTGCTCACCAATTTGCGCGGCCGTGGCACCACCGCTACTGGCGCCCAGATTGGTCAGATGGATCGAGGGCAGTGGTACCTTTAATTCGCGCCCGGCCAACATCGGGGACGACGCCGTGACCAGCCCAGAATCGATTGTAAGGTCACTGATGATCTGTTTACGCTGCGGGCTGCCGCTGCTGGCACTTGGCGAGGCCGCCGCAGCACTGCTGCTATTGCCGCTGCCACCGGCATAGGCCTGCACATTGCGCTGGATCGCCTGCAAATTACTGCCATTCGGGCCAACCTCGTAATTCACATCCGGCTTGCTGATATTCACCAGCTTGATCACGATCGGCCCATTGCCGGGCACTGTGCTGGTGTCGATCGCGACCGTGATCGCCCCCACCGAGACCGCCTTGTTTGAGCTATACCCGGCCGGGTTGCCCACCGTAATGCCCGAAATAGTGCCTTGGCCGGAGGTGAGGGAAATATCCACGCTGCCGACGCTGACGCTAGACTGCGTGGCCTGCGAGCCATAGGTTTCGATGGCGGACTTAATAAAGCCATCCAGATTTGAGAATAAATAATAAACCCCGCCCCCGATCAGCACCAGCAATACCGCAAAGCCAATGGCAATTTTTTTCAACATAATTCGGCTCCCCCTGATGACGGCACGTTTCCGCCAATGAATGAGCTCAGCCTGCCATGAGAGGCGGGGTCATTTCAAATACTGATTACGTTATTTTATCATGACGCAGCGCGCGCCCTTGAAATACATAATCCAGCCCTTGCTGCCCTGAAAGCGGCGGGCTGCCTGTATCGCCTTGTTTGCGGCCGGCGGCATAATCGGTGCCGAAGCCTGCGGCCAAGCCAAGCTTGGCGTCGCTGACGCCAACCACCCGCCCCCAATAACCAGACCTGTTTACCAGTTTATTTATATCCTGTTCATCCAAACCTTCGAGAGAGGCGTAGTAAGCCCGAGCCGCAGCCCCCGGAACGGGCTGGTTTTAATTAAGAATAGCTGGACGCGGGCTAAACGCTACCGCCGCCTAACGCTAATAAAAACCAGCCAGTCAGTCGTCGCCAGTCAGCGTGTTTGCAAGATTATTGTTATTTCCACTAACGGGGGAGGTCTCCGGCATCGATGCAAAAACTTATTAAAAAAATTAGAGCCGCAGGTAGCTCATGACGTTCTGCCGAAATTGCTGAGAACGCATACTGCGCCGTTGCGTAAGTGCAAGGCGTTCGTCAAATGGAATATGACGTTTGAAAGATCATTCTCATAATGCTAAAAAGTTTCCTCTCGCTGAACGAAAGTTGAAATTTGGGGCTGCTCGGTAAAAGATCACGGGTTTATTTGCGTCTCGCTTCGTGGATGGCAAGCTATGGTCTATTGGCGGCCTTTTGGCTTAATATGCTCTCTGATTTTTATCACCGGTTCATTCCAAGGCTTGGTTATTTAACGAGTGCGCGCGCAACGTCTAACGATCTGCCTTGCGGTAGGCCAGAATGCGATTTTTCAGTATTTTGGTCGGCTGGACATCTCGCTATGGCGCACAACTACGTAGCGCTATACACGCCACAAATTTTCGTAAAGCTCGCTGCCAAAATGGTGTTGCCGGGGAGCCAGGTTGAAACCTTTTTTTATCCGCCGCCCATTTTGTTTCCGCTTGCCCTGATTTCGCATTTACCTTTTGAGTGGGCATTTTTTGTTTGGACTGGTGCGCTGTTGTCGATCGCGATAATGGTTTTACGCGTTGCAGGACTTTCTTGGATCGTCATCATGGCAGGTATTTTCAGTCCGGCGGCGTTACTGGATCTCGTTCTTGGACAGATGGGCATAGCCACTGGCGCACTTCTTGTAGCTGGATTGATCATTTCGACCAGGCGCCAAGCGCTCGGTGGTAGCCTATTGGGACTGCTGATCTGTAAGCCACAAACGGCTATGCTAGCCCCGGTTTTTCTCTTGTTGCAGCGGAAAGCGCGGGCAATCGGGTTCGCCTTATTGGCTGCTATCAGCATATGTGTGGCTGCAACCATAATTTGCGGCGTTGGAATCTGGCATGCGTATCTTACGCTCGGTCATGCTGCGACAATGGCCATTTTATATGCCCCTTTTGAACCCACTAGCTTCGAGGGTTGGGGCAGCTCTTTTTTCTGGCTATTTCGCAGCCTTCATGCCGGGGTGGGCGCGGCGTTAATTGCACAAGTCATTGCCGCAAGTCTTGCAATCGGCATACTCGTCTGGACCTGCCGGATTCCAAATTTGCGGCCAGAGGCTGTTGCTGAAATTACGGTGCTGGCCTCACTTCTGGTAACGCCATATGCATATTCGGCCGATCTCGTTGGGTATTCACTGGTATTGGCGCTCGCCGCCGAACGTAGAAAATGGCAAATCAGCATGCTCGACACGTTGTTCTGGCTGTGGCCTGGAATCTGCCTCGTTATGTCAATTGATACTGGCATCTTGCTGAGCCCGCTCGTGATTAGTGCCGCACTCATCCGAAGTTGCTGGGAGTTATCGTCACGCGCCGAAGTCGCCCGCTTGGCAGCAGTCCCAGCAACCGGAGATGCCAAATACCAAACAGCCGAATCTCTGACTCGCTCGCGAACAAAATGACAAAGGGCACAGCAATGGTAGATTGTATGCCAAAAACGCAGATTCGGTACAATTGATTTTTAATTTGTTTAAATAGCATTGGCTCAGTCGGTAACAAAAGCACAACGAAACCAATTAACTGGCGGACCCGACGCGATTCGAACGCGTGACCTTTGCCTTCGGAGAGCGGTCATATGTCATTTTGATGATTTTATGTCGATTTTATCGACTCATTAAATATCTGATTTTGTTCAATTTTGGTTGTTTTTCGATTTAAAGCGATTGATCTCAATTTAGGCCGGGTGTTACCTATGTGTTACCTATTTTTTGGGACAGATAGAATACATGACTGGGCAAGCAAAAAAACTAACGAACGGGATGATCGAGGCATTAGGTGAAAGCGAAACACTAAATGACCCCACTTTACCCGGATTTTTTGTTCGCCGGCAGGGCAAGGGCACGCCGTCATTTGTTGTCATGTATAGGAACGTAGAGGGGCGGCAAAGAAAGGTGACGATTGGGCGGTACGGCATGCCCTGGACCGCTGATCTAGCCCGCAAGGAGGCTTTCAAAATCCTGCACCAAATCACGGTGGAAAAGCGCGATGTGGCTCAAGAAAAGAAAAATAGGAAAGATGCTCCTACCATTGCGGAAGTGTGCAAAGAGTACATCGAGGAAGCCGAAGCCGGTAGGCTATTAACGAAGCGTGGAAAAACCAAACGGGCCTCCACTTTGGCGTCAGACAAAAGCCGTATCCAAAGCCACATCATACCGCTGCTTGGCTCCAGCAAGTTTGCCAGCATCACTCATAAGGATGTTGCCAAGTTCATGTTTAATGTGGCCGAAGGCAAAACCGCCAAACGGGAGAAAATGAGCAAAAAGCGGGCGCTGAGCAATGTCCGCGGCGGCAAAGGCGCAGCCACCCGTACTGTAGGGCTGCTGGGAGCGATTTTTACATTCGGCATCAAACAAGGCTACCGGGCGGACAACCCTGTAACCGGCACCGTTAAATATGCCGATGGTCAAAAAGACCGGCGTTTGGCGGATGAGGAATATCTGAAACTCGGCAAGGCTCTTACCACCCTGGAAACCGGCACAAGCCCCATGTGGCCGGCCGCGGCGGCGGCCATTCGCTTTTTATTGGCCAGCGGCTGGCGTAAGAGTGAGGTCTTGGAGCTACGCCGGGGCGAAGTCAATTTCCACACCCGGACCGCCAAGCTTTCCAGCACCAAAAATGACACGAACCAGCGGGTATTATCGAAGGCTTGCATCGACCTTCTAAAGAAACGCGGTGACGCTAAAGCCGGCTCCCTGTTTTTCCCACCAGCCCGTGGTGAAGGGGTCATGTCCGGGTTTCCCTCGTATTTTGAGCGGGTGTGCAAGGAAGCTGGGCTTGGTGCTGATGTCACACCGCATGTGGCCCGGCACTCATATATAAGTGTTGCGAACGACCTGGGTTACACCGAAGCGACAATCGGGCTTCTGGTAGGACATAAGGGCGCAAGCGTTACCCGCGGCTATATCCACGGTGTTGACAGCGTTCTACTGGCTGCCTGTGATAAAATCGCAAATTCGATTCTGACCCGTATGGGCACGCCCATCACAGAGTCGGTGGTTGAATTTCCCCAAAATCGGTCCGAGGCCGCCGCTTAATGTCTTTGCTAAATGATGAAACCTATTGGTCAATCGAACAGGCGCTCTGCTGGCTGGCGTTCGGTGACCCAAGCCAAACAATTGTGCCCCCGCCGCCCGATGGCTCCAAATTACAGCAGACAACAGCATGGCTGGATAATCGGCTGGCACGGGAAGCCTTAGTCGGGCGTTGGAAAAACGAGCTAACCAGAGCACTGAATAACCGGCAATTTGGCGCAATGGGTAGGCCTCTACCGCATGGTACCGGTGTATTCGGAGCAGCTCCCGGCCCGATGCAGGATATTCCGGACTGGGCGCATGGCGACGTATGTACCATTGATTTGACCCACCACGCGGGCGGCGGCGGGCTGCTACTTGGCTTTTCCAAACCAGGCCAGGATGCCGGGGATTTCATTGGCCTTTACGTGTATGTGCTTATCCGCCGCACAGACATTCAAAGCCTACGCGACGCCGTTATTCCACCTGAACCAAAAATGCGCGGCAGGCCGTCAGATAAACTTGAAATCATGGCTGAGCATGAGCGCCGGAAAATAGCCGGTCTAAGCTTGAGCAAGGCCACTAGCGAGGCACGCCATCTTTGCAAATGGTACGCCCAAAAATTCCCAGGCCGTTCATATGAAGAGAAAACCATTATGGCGTGGCTGAAAGCGCAACAAAGCAAATAGGGTTCTTTAAAACGCAGGTGTCTAACACGGCGTGATTAATACTTTATTCTAGGAGAAACAGATGTTTGGAATAAGCGGTCATTCAGACAATATCTCAATTGTAATTTCAAGGTCAGAAGTGGAGAGTTGTGATATAGATCCTGCCCTCGAAACTCTAAAAACATTTGTCCAATCTGCGGAAATTATTGCCGATTATTTTGAAAAACTGGATATCAGTTTTTATGGTTATGACCAAGATCCCCGAGAACTTTTTGAAATTCCAGAAGTTAGAAAATATGTATATAAATTGGACGAAAAGTTTCCATACTGGTTATTTTTTTTATCAAAATCTCATTTTGGGCTTCAATGCCTCCTTCTATGCTTTTTGCCACCTCATCTCAGTAAAGAAGCGAAAATTCGCCTGTTTCCGGCTGAAATTGAACGTATCCTGGCAAAAAGGTGGTTTCCTGCAATGGATCAAATATGCAAACATGTAGGATTTTCTGACGTTCAGGTTGAAGAGCTCATGGACCGGGTAGTCAAATATATCGCCGGTAGTCATTTAAGCCGAAGAGTTGAAGGCTCAGACTAATGCAGATTTTGACTTTAATCTTAATCACTTAATTTATCGCGATTTTATCGACTATTTTTTATCGATAACGGCTCAGCCAAACCCCTTAGTCGAAAGGGGACCTGAACCATGGAGAATATCCACCATCCGGCCAAGCTGACACGAAAACAAATGGCCGCCGCCTTGCAGGAGCGCGGCTATAAAATCTCGGCCGCAACGCTTGCCGTTAAAGCTGTCCATGGCGACGGCCCACCATACTGCAAATTTGGCAAACATGTTTTGTATGACTTGAATGACGGCATCTCTTGGGCCGAAGCCCGCCTAAGCGCCAAGGGCAATTCTAGTACCCAGATTAAGGCGTGTTCGCCGGCGCAAAATCCTAACCAAAACAATCAGCATTTACGGCCCCCACCGGGGAATAACCGATGCTGATTACCCCCAATTATAAACGCAACCGGTCCTCGGCCGCGCCGGTGCATCTGGCATACCCAGAGCCAATGAGCAGCCCCACCCCGGACCAAACCGGGGCAAGCCTTCGCATGGTCAAGCTGGCTCCAGCCACTCTGGCAGCTTTTATCTAACAGCGATCGAACCAACGGGCGCGCGCGCCGCCAAATCTGCACGCACACGAAGCCGGGTTCTCACCCGCCACTGCGGCATTTATGCTGCTGAAGCGGACCACTCCGACCCTCTGACTGGCCGGTATCGGCCACCAGGATATTACTGAGCTACATGCCCATCTTCGGGCCGCAGCGAGAAGGGTAGCGCCTTCACCAGCGCCGTGAGGCGGAGGACTGCGGGGCAGCGACCTGGCCCCTCGATAACGGGGC
Source organism: Acidocella sp. 20-57-95 (assembly GCA_002255575.1). Taxonomy (GTDB): domain Bacteria; phylum Pseudomonadota; class Alphaproteobacteria; order Acetobacterales; family Acetobacteraceae; genus Acidocella. The sequence goes on along the minus strand of NCAT01000005.1, from coordinate 259 downwards.
GCTCAGTGAAAGGCTAAGATACCCCTGAGCTTCCGTGCGCCCTTTTTCAGCAGGGCAGGGAACACGGAGGCGGAGCTGCATTCAAATGCATTTTGACGAATAATAACGTTCCTCATTAATTAATTTGTGATTGCAAATCAACAACGAAATACGAAAGCAAGGTATCCCTCCGGTGTGAACCGCCTTGCTGGTTTAATGTGATGGCTTGAAGCTGTGCTCTTGAGTATGAACTTACGAGTGGAGCTAGCTGTCGGGGATG
>NCAT01000039.1 GCA_002255575.1 Acidocella sp. 20-57-95 | reverse complement strand
TTCTGGCATTCTGATACGATAACGTGGAGGCATCTAGAGCCTCGCGAGACAATTCATGACCGCTTACGGCTACGCCCGCGTCAGCACGATCGATCAGGACCTCACGATCCAGCAGAAGGCGCTGCGTGCGGCCGGCTGCCGGGTCATCCGCGCCGAGAAGGCCACCGGCACCCGCCGCGACGGTCGGACCGAGCTGGCGCTCCTGCTCGACTTCCTCAACGTCGGCGATACGCTGGTGGTCACTCGGATCGATCGACTGGCGCGGTCGATGAAGGACCTTCAGGATATCGTTCATGAGCTGAAGGCCAAAGGGGCCGCGCTGCGCGCCACTGAACAGCCCGTGGATACCGGCACGGCGGCCGGCAAGGCGTTTCTCGACATGTTGGGGGTGTTCGCCGAATTTGAGACCAATCTGCGCCGCGAGCGACAGTTGGAGGGGATATCGGCGGCCAAGGCGCGGGGCGTCTATCGGGGGCGCAAGCCCAGCGTCGATGTCGCCGAGGTCAAGCGGCTCAAGGAATTTGGTCTTGGACCCACGGCGATCGCCCGCAAGCTTGGCATCGGGCGGGCTTCGGTCTATCGGGCGCTGGAAGCCGGATGATGGTAACCGGCGGTCGCCTTTCGGTGCCGCCGGAGAGCCTGGTCGGTCTGCGACGCCGGCTCGACACGATGCCTGATCGCCACCCTGATCGGGCGGACGTGATCAAGCAGGCCGCCGCACTCTACGGCGTCTCGACAACCACGCTGTGGAGAGAGTCGCGCGCGGTCACAGCTATCTGTACCTGGTAGAAAGCGTCCGCGAGGAGCGTTGTTGCATGGATCAAGGAAGAGATGGTTTTCGCTCGGGCGAGGCGGTGGCTACTTGATCCATGCAACAACGCTGTTATCCTGCCTTAGCAAGATATCGGATCAGCGCCGCCGCCTGCGGCGAGTTCCAATGCGCGACTCCTGGTACATACCCAGCTACTCGTCCGTGCGGGTCGATGAAATAGGTGATGGGGAGCGCATAGAGCGGGAACATTCCGTGACCAGGATTCTTCTCATAGAAGAAACCGATTTGCTGGTCAGGATCGACATAGACACCCAGATGGGTGAGGCCGAGCCGATGATAGAACGCCTCCACCACCGGCTTTCCGCCATCGGCGACTGCAATAGGCAGCACGACCAAATCTGTATTATTGCTCGACGCCAGCCGGTCCAGCGACGGCATTTCATAGACGCAGGGTGCGCACCAGGTCGCCCAGAAATTAACGAGAACGACTTTCCCCCGGTAGCTGGCGAAATCAATCAAGCTGCCACCCCTGGTTTCAATCGGTTGGGAGGGCGCAAGCGGTTTCGGACGGAGTTGAATATATTGTCCGGCGCTGCTGTGGAGGATGGGCGGCAGCGGGGAGGCCCCGGCGAATCTACTACGCGAAAGAAACGTACCACACACCGCAGCCACAGCAATCTGTGCATGGCGCCTTGATATAGTTTTCATTGGTCGTCCGCAGTCATCGCCGCAATTTCACGCGAGCCGCATCGCGGCCCAGGCGGGAGGATCGGTCAGCAGCGTCGAGATGAAAATGCCGTGCGGTGACCGACCAACTGAGATCCGGTCGATCTGTCCTGATACCGGATCGTATACGCCGACATGCGAGGAAAACCTCAGCGATATCCATAGCTTGCCATCCGGCGCGAAACAGAGATCGTCTGGCCCGCCCGGCATAGAGATGCGCTTCACGACGGCGAGACTCTTCGCATCCAGCACCGAGAGCGATCCGGCCACCCGGTTTGTAACGTAGATGTGTCGGCGATCCGGCGTAAGGAACTGTGTATGGGCCCCCTTATCGGTAATGATACGGCGGATGACGCGACCATCAGCGGGATCAATCACTGCCACGTTGTCGCTGCCCATGATGCCGACCAGCACGACGCCGTCGTGCCATAGGACGCCAGCAGGGGTCTTGCCGACCTTCGCGTGCCAGCGCGTCGTCATCGTCGCGAGGTCGATGGCGACGAGCGTGCCGGAATCCTGCATCGAGCAGAACACGGTACGGGAATCCGGCGTGTAACTGAGATGACTCGGCATCGAACCAACGCGAAAACGCTTTGCCAGCACCAGCGTATCGGCATGGTAGATGTCGACATGGTTGAGCCGCAGGCAGTTCACTGTGAGGTATTTTCCGTCTGGACTGAACCAGAGCTGGTAAGGATCCGGGATCAGCTTGTGGCCGCGTTCCTTGCCGGTCGCGGGATCGAGGAAGAATAGCGCGTTGCCCGAGGCATCGGCGATCAGGAGCTTTTTTCGGTCGGGCGTCAGCGCCCAGTGGCTCGGCTCGCGGAAGGTGGGCTCCTCGCGCAGCACGCGCCTCGTCGCCATGTCGATAATCGAAAGGGAGGCGCCGCCAGAATTCAGCACGATGCAGATGGGGTTACCTGTGGCTACCGTCTGTGAGGCCGCGCGCGCGAGCTGGGGAAGCACCGCGAACAGTGCGGGAGCAGACAGCAAAGCTCGGCGACTCAAAATATGATTGCCGGTCATGTTTTTCATCTCTCTTCTGGGTGGCCAGCCGCCATCTCGAAATCATGTAACATGGAAATCTGCATGATCGCGCTGATTTCACTTGAGATCGCGGTTGGGAGCATCGGCCCGCAGACGCGGCGTGGCCGGGGCCTCCGCCACTTCCGCATCGGGTGTTCGGCCCGCGATGATCGTTTGCGGTGCCCGATCGTAGATGAACCCATAGGTCGGATAGGTCAGGCCAAAACGGTCATCGCCGGTGGACTGTCTTACCTCGGTCCAGGTATTGTCCGGCGAAACGTCGATCACCGGCACGTTGCGGGTCACGGTATCCGGCACCCAGTTTGCCTCGTTGACGAGAACCTCCCGACTATCGATTACCTTGACCACCACAGCGAGATGACCGAGCGGCATGCGCGGTATAGACCGGAATGCGAGTAGCGCACCCACTTGAGGGCGATGTCCGCGGACATACCGGCCATCGGCTTCGGCCCACCAGAGGAACGCGTCGCCGTGCAGGGCGATGTGGGAAAGTTTGCGCGCATACGGAACACACCAGAGATAGCTGACACGATCAAAACCGGCTGCGATCCGGCGATATCGATGATTGATGGCAGGCTTGGCGCGCGCCGCCCGACCAGCCACATTGTGGGCCACAGCTTGTCTGATCGCGGACAGACTAAAGGTCATGAAAATTAGAGAAACAATCCAGAGAAGCGTTCTTTGCGTCATGTCGTTACACCAACTCCCAGACGAACCACCACCAATTTTCTCGCATATCCCAGGCGCTTTATGGGAGCCGTGCCTTAAGGAGTCGGCCGGCGAAGTGCAGCCCGGATCAGCGCCGTTCGGGCGGCTCTATCGAGCCGCGGTCAAGCCTTGATGGTGATTTTGGGAGGGGGCGAATCTTGATCCGGCGTAACACCGGACAATCTTGCGCCGGCTGCAAGCCGGCTCGCGGCCAGATGCTCAACGGGCGGCAATGGCAAGAGAGTGGAAACGGGACCGATATTCTGCGCTTCGCAAGCCGTGTTCAGGCATTGTGACGCACCATGTGCCGCCGGTGCGCGAAAATTACCCATTTCTCGAGGTGTCGCGTTGTGCGTGTAGGTGTTCTGAATCAGCGCTCCGGGAGCATGCGGGGCTGAATGGGCAAACGTTGTCACGCTGCCGAAAAGCAGCATCGCCGAAATCAGCAGATGAATCACGAGTCGCGCCACATCGACCTCTTAACCAACCTTTTCGGCGGGGACAACATCCGACTGTGCGTGATGTAAAATCGCTTGCAATAACGCCCCCCTGAGTGCCTGTTGCAGAATCTGGTGCCGCAACGAGTTCTATATCGTACCTGCGGCGGTTTGCGGTTGACTGGGATGGGCTGGCCCGATTCGTTATGGTCTGACCCAACGATACGGACGTAGCTATGGCCCGCCACTTCCGCGCCCCCGAACGCCGCCAGCAGGCGCTGCTGCCAGCCGACATGATGGAATGGCTGCTGTCGATCTCGACAACTCCGGTGAGACGGTCCAGACTAGGCTGGACCATCGCCCGGCGCAGCTTGGCGCAGCTTGTGGAGCCAAGTCCAGGCCGTTTCGTAGCTTCCCAGTCCAAGCACCCGCTGCAAGCCCAAGGCGCTGACGCCGTTCTTCTGGCTCGTCACAAACCACATCGCAAGGAACCACATCCGCAGCGGCTTCCGTGTGCCGTGGAACACCATACGGGAACTGACGCCGCCCAATTGGGGTCGGTCGATTAACTCCTGTATGGAGGGTCTCAGCCGTTACCTGAACGGATGGATAGCGTAGCAGGCCGCTCAGCGCGTCGGGCGCGCCACATCATCGCTGCACCGATCACGATCATTGGCAGCGACAGAAGTTGGCCCATGGTAAGGCCGAACACGAGGTAACCAAGAAACCAGTCTGGCTGCCGGAAATTCTCGGCAATCGACCGCATGGCACCATAGCCCATCACGAACATGCCGGCGAGAAAGCCGGGCTGTCGCCGCAGGCGTTCGGAACGCGAGGCAATCAGGAGAATAACGAACAGAACCACACCTTCGAGAAAGGCTTCGAAGAGTTCCGAGGGGTAGCGTGGCACGTCGGATCCTGATTCCGGATAGATCATCCGAAACGGGAACCAGGAAGGTGCCGGTCGTCCCCAGAGTTCACCATTGATGAAGTTTGCGATCCGACCGAGGAACAAGCCGATCGGCACTGGTATGGCGACGCGGTCGGCAAAGCGCCACGGATCGATGCCGCGACGATAGCAGAATATCAGAATTGCGACGGTGACGCCTAGGAAGCCGCCATGGAAACTCATCCCGCCGTCCCAGACAGCGTAGATCTGGTTTGGATGATGAAAATAGAAGATGGGCCGATAGAAGAGGATATAGCCGATGCGGCCGCCCAGGACGACGCCGAGCGTGGCCCAGGCGAGGAAATCGTCCACCTGCTCGCCGGTCGCGACCGGTGGCGGCTCGCGCACCATGCGTCGCATCAGCCGCCAGCCGATGATCAGGGCCGTGATATAGGCAAGGGCGTAGTAGTGGATTTCCAGCGGCCCGAACCTGACGAGGATCGGATCGAAATGCGGCCAAACGGTCAGGAGATTCACGAAGATGCCTCTGTTGGAAAAGGAGCCCGACGGACGGCGAGGAAGCTCTCGCTGCGGCTCGCCTCACAAGATCAGTAACCCCATGGGGGGTGAACCGATCGCCTGCCGCATTCAAGCGGGAGAAGCAAAGCGCCAGCGTCGATGTGGATCACAGAATGGCGACTCCATCGTCGATGGGACATCATGTTGACTCGGCTGATTCCCTGCGCGGTCACATGCACTCGTCTTTGATGCCTGCCTTCAGCAGGAACCAGTTCATCGGATAGGTTGTGGCAAAGCCGATGATCATGCCGATCTGCATCATGAACCAGAACACGGGACTATCCGGTTCCAGAGCCGGATGAAAGAAGACGAAGCGCATCAGCGCCATCCAGCCGAACAGGCCGATTTCGAAGCTGGTGAGCGACAAGGCATCGGCCTTGATCGCGGCGATGACGCCCTCGACGGGCCGGAGGCCACGCATCGGCACGATCGAGGCATACTGAAAGATGATGCCGAGAATGAAGGCGAAGGCGTAGTCGAGAATCAGTTCGGCGCCGAAGACCGAACCCGCGGCTGCGAGGCCGCCGAAGAAGACGATGAATTCGGCGATGATGTCGCCGAGTGTGCAACCGGCGCCGCAATGGGTCGAGCTGCCGAACACCGCGACCCAGAACGGTCTGTCGCCGCCATGGTGATGATGATGACCTTGCTGCGCATCCTGAGCGCGCTCGTCACGACGCGGCTTGCGTCCCATGCGCCAATAGGCGAGGAGCCCGAAAGGGCCGAAATACAGGGCTGTGATCGGCCAGACCGGGTACATCACCGTCATGTCCTGCGGACGGTTGCGCAGATCCGCGATGATGATGCCCGCCGAGACGACAGCCGCGATCAACGAGGCGACGGAAAGCCAGAACAGCCAGTCCGATGTCATGCGGCGCTTCCCATATTGACCATCGAGACCGGATGCGCCAAGTCGCCATCATCTCGTGCGACCGCGGCAGATTGCTGGCTGTTGACGATAAGATCTTCGAGGATCGGACAATCGAGACGGTGGTCGCCGGCGCAGGCAGCCGCGAGATATTCGACGGTTCTGGCCATCGCGTCGAGTTCGGCGATCTTGCGGCGCATCGCCGCCGCATGAGCCTGGGCGAGCTGTTTGACATCCGCGCTCGAACGATTTGTGTCATCCCAGAGAGTGAGCAGTTGGCGGATTGTCGCCACCGGATAGCCGAGCGCCCGCGCCCGCCGGATGAAACGCAGCCGGTGGATGTCGCCGGCGCCATAGGTGCGATAGTTGTTCTCCTGGCGGGCTGGCGTCGCGATCAGACCGATCGTCTCGTAGTGGCGAATCATCTTCGCCGAGACGCCTGAGCGATTGGCAGCTTCGCCGATCGTCATGTCGTTCATGGCAAGTCTCCTGCTCTCACGCTGCCTGGCGGATCGAGGTGGGCTCGGCCGCCCCGCTGCGACGTGTGGGGCTACGGGGCGGCCCTGCCGGTGGCAGTGCCGCGGGCTTCCAGCGGCGGAGCAGCAACGCGTTGCTAACAACGGTAACGCTGGACAGCGCCATCGCCGCACCGGCGATCACCGGGCTCAGGAAGCCCAGCGCCGCAAGCGGAATGCCGATAACGTTGTAGAAGAACGCCCAGAAAAGGCCTTGGCGGATCTTGCCGAATGTCCGGTGCGAGATGTCGAGCGCCGCCGGCACCAGGCCGGGATCACCGCGCATCAGCGTCATCCCCGCCGTGTGCATCGCGACGTCGGAGCCGCTGCTCATGGCGATGCCGAGATCGGCAGACGCCAGCGCCGGCGCGTCGTTTACCCCGTCACCGACCATGGCGACTGCGCGGCCATCCCGGCGAAGTTTCTCCACCGCCTCGGATTTCTGTTCGGGCAGGATTTCGGCGAAGACTTCGTCGATGCCGAGTGCTTTCGCGGCGACGGCGGCGCTGCCCTGGTTGTCGCCGGTCAGCATGGCGACGCGCAGTCCCATCGCGTGCAGCCTGTCGATCGCGGCGCGGGCGTTGCCTTTCACCGCATCGCCGAAGGCCACGAGACCGAGGATGCGAGCGCTATCGCCGGTTTCGATCAACCACGAGACAGTACGACCCTCATGCTGCAGTGCATCGGCACGCGTTGCCAGAGCCTGCGGGCGCAAGCCGTTCTCCTCGAGCAGCCGGGCGCTGCCGAGCACCAGCGATCGGCCGTCCACGGTTCCGGCGATACCGCGTCCGGGCAGAGCCTTCACGTCGTCGGCTGGCCGCGGTTCGACACCTTTCGTCTCGGCCGCGGCAAGAACCGCCTTGGCCAGCGGATGCTCGCTGCCGCGCTGCAGACTAGCGGCAAGGCGCAACACGTCGTCCGCGCCTATCCCGCCGGCCACTTCGAGAGCGACTACCGACGGATTGCCCTCGGTGAGCGTGCCGGTCTTGTCGAAAGCGACCGTGTCGATCTTGCGTGCGCGTTCGAGCGTCTCGGCGTCCTTGATCAGGATGCCGTGGCGAGCGGCGACGCCGGTGCCGGCCATCACGGCGGTCGGCGTGGCGAGGCCCAGGGAGCAGGGGCAGGCAATCACCAGCACCGCGACCGCGCTGAGGATGGCGTGTTCGATATCGCCCGTGGCCGCCCACCAGCCGATAAGCGTGATCAGCGCGACCACCAGCACCGCTGGCACGAAGACGGCAGCCACACGGTCGACCAGCTTCTGGATCGGCGCCTTGGCTGCCTGTGCGCTCTCGACCATGCGGACGATGCGGGACAGTGTCGATTCCACGCCGATCGCCGTGGTTTCGATGACCAACACGCCATCGGCATTGATCGCCCCGCCGGTCACCTTGTCGCCCGGCGCTTTCGGCACCGGCACGCTTTCGCCGGTCAGCATCGATTCATCTGCGGCGCTCTCGCCGGCGCGGATCACACCATCAACCGGAATCCGTTCGCCGGGCCGCACGACGACGCTGTCGCCGACGACAACCTCGCCGACCGGCACGTCGCGCTCATTGCCCTGGGCATCGCGCAGCCGCGCGCGGTCGGGGCGAAGTGCCGTGAGGGCGCGCAAGGCGGCGCCGGTCTGTCGCTTGGCCCGCGATTCCAGAACCTTGCCGAACAGGATAAGCGTGATGACGATGGCGGCGGAATCGAAATAGAGCGCAGGCGTTCCGCCGGCGATCCAGGAGCGGATCAGCAGATAGAGGCTCAGCCCATAGGCCGCCGAAGTGCCGAGCGCGACCAGCAGGTCCATGTTGCCGGCGCCGGCGCGCACCGCCTTCCATCCGGCGCGATAAAACCGGGCGCCGATCCAGAACTGTACGGGTGTGGCCAGCGCAAGTTCGACCCAGCCCGGCAGCACCGTGCCAAAGCCGGCCAGATGCGCGATCAGACCACCAAGGAGCGGCGCCGTCAGTGCCGCAGCGATGCCGAGCCGCAGCCATTCGCGCCTTGCCTCCCGCCGATGGACCGCCGCTTCGTTGGCTTCGGTTTCGGCGGACATGACCCGCGCGTCGTAGCCGGCTTTCTCCACCGCGACGATCAGGGTGGCGGCATCCAGACCGATACCGCTGACCCGCGCCGTCTCATTCGCCAGATTCACTTCCGCAGCAGTGACGCCAGCGCTGCGCTTCAGTGCTCTCTCCACCCGGCTGACACAGGAGGCGCAGGTCATCCCCTCGATTGCCAGTTCCACCGGTTGGTCAACCAGGCCATAGCCGGCCTTCTCGACTGCCGCCTTGATCGCAAGCGGATCCGGTTGCGCAGCGAAGGCCACATGGGCCCGCTCCGAGCCGAGATTGACCGACACATCCGTAACCCCGGGCACTTTGCGGATTGCGCGTTCGACCCGGTTAACACAGGAGGCGCAGGTCATCCCCTCGACGCCCACGTCGATTTCCGACCGAGCATCGGCCGGGTGATCCGGTCGAACAACCTGTGCTGCGGTGGTCTCTGCAGTGCCCATCAGGATTCCCCTCTGCTTGCAGGGGCCTAGTGTCGCTCCTCGGCCCCTGATGATGGCATCCATCTGGGGATTGCCACTATGGGAAGGTCAACCGTTGATGCCAAATCCTCTGCCCTTGACCCTCCCATAGAGGGAAGGTCGATATGCCATCTGTCAATCTCAGAAGCGTGCGCCAATGCGGCGTGCGGAGGAGCTAACGATGATTACATTGAAAATCGACGGGATGACCTGCAATCATTGTGTTCATGCCGTCACCCAGGCCGTCCGTTCGGTGGCTCCGGAAGCCAGCGTAGACATTGATCTCAAGGCCGGTACGGCCAAGATCGCGACCGGTAAAAGCCTTGCGATGGAGCCTATTGAACCGATCGTGGCAGCGATCGAGGAGAAAGGCTACAAAATCAAATCAACTCAGGCCGCCTAGGCGGCCTGAGTTGTAGCCAATCGTCATGGGTGGCATCTGCTGAACAAGAAAGAGGGTAATATGACGATGGTTTCCCGCCGAGGCCTTATTGCCGGTGGCCTGACGCTGGGTGCGATGAGCGCGGTTGACGCCCACGCTGGCACAATCACCAGAACAGGGTATAGGCTGATCGCGAGAACGCGCAGCCTTGAAGTGAACGGTCGCGCGGCGAAAGTCTTCCGTCTGGCCGACGAGGCTGGACATCCTGGCCTTATCCTGGCGCCGGGCGAGCGGTTCCAGGTCGAACTCGCTAATCAGACCGCCGATCACACGATCATCCATTGGCACGGCCAAATCCCGCCTTGGACCCAGGATGGGTTCCCCTGGCCACAGACTCCACCCCTCGCCCCGGCCACTACGCGCACCTATGACTACGTGCCAATCCCAGGGACCTACTGGATGCATTCACATCAGGGCCTGCAGGAGCAGAGCCTGATGACAGCACCGCTGATCGTGCGTGACGCGACAGAACTGCGTGAGGACCGTCAGGAGATCGTGCTCATGCTGCATGATTTCAGTTTCACGGGGCCGGACGAATTACTGGCTGGCCTGACCGGACAAACACCTTCCGCGATCCACACCATGGCGCGCGCGAGTGAGAATGCCGCTGCCCCCTCATCGGCACGGATGCCAAGCGAAAATACCAAGGGCATGATGGGCATGATGGGCATGATGCACGGCATGCAGGGTATGGGCGGCATGATGTCTGGACAGATGGGGAATATGTCGAAGAACAACGGCATGGGCTCCATGGGCAGCACGACCATGGACCTGAACGATATCGATTATGATGCTTTTCTGGCGAATGATCGTACCCTGCGTGATCCCGAGATTGTTCAGGTCGAACGTTCCGGACGGGTCCGACTGAGAATCATCAACGGGGCTTCTTCCAGCCAGTTCTGGATTGATTTGGGCGCGCTGGCCGGTCATGTAGTGGCTGTCGACGGTCATCCGGTGCATCCGGTGGCCGGGCGACGCTTTCCACTGGCGATCGCACAGCGGCTCGACATCCTGGTTGATCTGCCGGGTACCGGCGCATTCCCTATCCTCGCGCGGCTTGAGGGCACACGGCGGCGCACCGGGATCGTGCTGGCGACGCCTGGCGCACCTGTTGAGCGCCTCGACGAAATCGGGCTCGACAAGATGCAGCCGATCAACAATTCTCTGGAAACCCGGTTGACCGCACGTGCTCCGCTTTCGCCTCGAAAGCCCGATCTTGTGCACCGGATAGTCCTTTCGGGCGGTATGAAACCCTATTCCTGGTCACTGAACGGGGAAACCTGGCCACACATCACGCCGCTGATGCTCCAGAAGGGCCAGCGTGTGGAAGTCGAGATGGCCAATCATTCGATGATGGCGCACCCGATGCACCTTCACGGTCATGCGTTCCAGGTCATCGCGGTGAACGGTCGACCGATCCAAGGCGCCATGCGAGACACTGTGCTGGTTACGCCGATGATGGGCAGCGTGCGGATTGCGTTTGATGCCAACAACCCTGGGCGTTGGCCGCTCCACTGCCACAATCTCTACCACATGACGACGGGCATGATGACCGAGGTTCGCTACGACAGCATCAAGGTCTAG
>NCAT01000038.1 GCA_002255575.1 Acidocella sp. 20-57-95 | reverse complement strand
TCATGAACGGCGGCCTCAGGCCTCTCAGGAACCCTACTTCCGCATGGGACTTTTGAATAGCCTTATGCTACTTTTCTGTTCCGCTCAGCCGCACAGGCCGTTAGGTGCCGACATCAAGTTTATGCAGGCCTCCCCATGGGTATGAGGCACCTATATTTATCGCCTTCAAGCAAACTGGCTGGTGGGCAGGTGCGCCCGGGTAAGTGGAAGTGGTCATCGTGAAATCCACGTTCGAATCGGCATTAGAATATCGCAGGTCAGCGATCGCCCACTTAGGCAAGCCGGTCGGGTGGTAGGCGCTGGGAAAGAACGATTTTATCTGCGCCGTGCTGATGCAGGCATAGGGCGGAATATTGTCGAAAGTGATCTGGGCGCCGACAGCGTCTGAGGATGATTTTGTGCAACCGACTTGTCCTCCAATACTGTATGAAAGTGTGGGATCGCCGATTGGGATATTTGTCAATTTAACCGCAAAAATCGCCGCAAATCCCTTGATGAGAACTCGCTTACCGGTTGGCAAAGCATGAAACCAGGTGTTGCCTGTTATCCGATAGTCCAAGGAGACGTGACCTTGCATCACATGCGTGATCGCACAGGAAGCAACGCTATCGTTTTCGTAATCAACCGGCGTGAGGTACGCATGGAGCAGGTTGGCAACATTCGCCGGATCATCAGCTCGCCCACCATCTGTCAAGGTTTTAACCACGTGGAGCAAGTAGGTGCCCTGGTTAGTCGGCGGATTCTGCCTTGCACTAGGAGAGATGACGCCAGCTTCAGACACCACTGGCGGAGTGAAGCTCACGTCAAACCTGTGCAATGGTCCATACTGAAATCCACCATTTATGGACATGTCCATCAGGCATACTGGCTGATGGTGCGGGTCGGGCACTCCTGGGTACAGCGTCATCTGAAATTGCACCAATGTACCAGCGTTGGAATATACAAACTCAGGCGGCGGCGGATGAAAGGGGTACGGGTTAGGCGGTGGCGGGCCAGCTTCTGGAAAAACCGCTTTGATCTGAGCTTCGCTGATGCAGGCGTAAGCCGGAATATTATTGAAGGTGAGGCTCACGTAGAGCTGGTTCTGATTCAGGTCATGGCAACGCAAAGTCCCTGTGCTGGAATAGCCGATATCGGGATCGCCCAGCACGGTTTGTGTCGGCTTCCCCCATGACGGAGGGAGGGGGCCGCGAATAGGTACATCTCCCGCTTGAAATGGGACTTGGATGATCATGTGCTGGTCGCCGGTCGGCAACGGATGAAACCAATTGCTGCCTGTGACGGTATAATTGTCGTCGATCCGATCTCCCCCAGCCGGGCATTCGCCCCAAACAGAATGGCGGGTTTCTGCAATTGAGAGATGCAGAAGGGACGCAACTGTGGCCGGATCGTCGGCCCGGCCGCTATCAACCACGGCTCTGGCGGCGCGGAGTAAGTAGTCGCCAGGGCTGTCAACTGTGCCTGGCTTTAATGGCGGAAGCGGAAGGGGAAGCGGTGGAGGCGGAGGAGGCGGTGGTGGATGGGCGACGGCGAAAGCGAGGATTGATGCTGCCTGTCGGCTAAGTGATGCAAAGTCACTTAGATAAGCTGCGCACGTGGTCTTCGAGAGAGTGGTTGCGGAATTTCCCGCGCCAAACGAACTGCTGACTAAGATTGACGCACTATCCACACCACTAAAAACGCCGGAGATTGTGCCAGGACCAGTTATTGGCGCGGTTACCGGGGAATGCCTTGTGGCAGCCGTGAAGGTATTTCCAGTCTCGAAGCCGTACATTGGCGAAATCGTTTGGAGGATCGCACCGTCACGTTCCAGTTCCGATTCAACGGAAATAATATATAGCTGGCTCTTTCGATCTGTCTTTATATCAAGAAGAAATATTCGGCTTTGCTGTTGATCGACGTAAACACCTGGATCTTTTGGCGAGCACGATGGAAAATTTGGCAACTCAGCTTTGGCTTCTGAGAAACTGATCACTGTGAATATAGTCGAAAAAAATAAGCACAATATGGCGAATTTGGCTTTCACTAGATTTTACCCCAATATATTCCGTTATCGCATCAAAAAAACGCGCCATAAACTGCGATGGGGGCCATAATCTCGAGTCCAGGCAGCCACGTCAGCGCGGCAAACAGGGAATGTGACCGCTACTCCGATTCTATAATCCTTGCCCGGAAAAGCAACGAGGTTCCTGTTGCTATGCCGAGAATTTTTTACCATCCCCTCCAGGTCAGGCAGGCAGGCGTTCACCGCCCGATCCTCGGCCCGCGTGGCCTGAGCGTGTGCTTCAACTCCTGGGCCTTCCGCAGCTCTTCGGCCTGCCGCAACCTCTCCCGTTCGGCCTGGGCGGCGGCGGTCAGAACCTCCCGGCCCTTCTCCAGCGTGGCGCGCAGCTTCTGGCTGAACAATTCGCCCCCCAGGCGGTGCCGCATGTCGTACGCCTCGGCCGCCTCGAACCGCAGCGATGACCCCTTATCCTCCCGCTGCCGCATGACTTGGCCGGTCAGCGCCGTCAGGTCCGGCGCCAGCTCGCGCGGCACAAAGAGCTGATAGTCCTCTTTGTGACGGGTGCCGATGACGTAGGCGGCGCGCATGTCCCAGGCATAGGGGTTGTCATAGACCGCCGCCGTCTTCACCTGGGTCTTGCCCTGGCCCTTATAGCCGGTGCCGCTATAGCCCAGCCCCCATTGATCATACTTCACCGGATCGAAGCTGACGGTCGCCCCGTCATCCTTCATGATCTCCATGCGCCCCAGCGAGACCGCTTTGACGGTCCCGAACTCCGAGGTCGCCACCCCAAGTTTCCGGTCGGTCTCGTAGAACTGCACGCGCTCCCCGGCGGCGATCGACACCTCGCCCCGCACCGTGTTGAAGCTGTACGCCTGGATCGGCCCGCGAACGCCGTGCGTTTCGCCCCTGGCGGCGAGGTCGGCGCGCCGGCGTACCTGCTCGGCCCGGTTCAGCTCCTCAACCTCCTTGTTCGTGCTGGCATACAGAAAGCCCGGCCCGGTAATAGAAGCCTGCGCCGCCACGGCCCGCGCGCGGGCATCGGCCAGGCTGTCGCACCAGACAATCTGCCCCCGGTCGTCATAGGCTTGCAGCGCCGCGTGAATATCGCCTCGCGCAAAATCCTCGCTCGCCTTCGCCTGGTATTCCTGGCGCTGCCGGTGAACCGTCTTCAGCTCGGCCGCCCCGTGCAACGCCACCAGCTCGGTGAACATCCCGCCACGGGACACGGAGGCAAATTGCCGGTCGTCACCCGCCAGGATCAATTTGGCGCCGCTGCGCTCCGCCTCTTTGAGAAGCTTCGCCATGATGGCGTTATCCATCATCGCCGCCTCGTCCACCATCACCACCGTCTTGGCGTTCCAGCGCGTCGGGTCGCGCTCAACCTGCCCCAGCTCGCGGTGCAGCGTGGCGGCATGGGCGTAACCGTCCTTCCGCAAATCCGCGACAACGGCATTGGTCGGGGCCAGCCCGATCACCCGATACCCCTCCGCCTCGAACGCATGACGCGCCGCATTGAGGGTGTGACTCTTTCCCGTCCCGGCCCGGCCGATGACAATCCCGATCTGCCGGGCGCCGGTGAGATACGCGGCCGTGGTGAACTGCTCCTCCGAGATGTCGGCCTTTGCCAGCACAGCATTACCTGCCGCACCTATGCGGGGACTGCGAGCGGCCGCGATCCGTTCGGCCGCCCCGATGATCGCCTGCTCCTCCTCGCGCACCTGGCGCGTCGTCCAGCCCACCGTATCGCCGCGGTCAGCAATCAGCTCGATGGTGTCCGGGTGACGGATGATCGCCGCCTCCAGTTTGGCGCGCTCCTCGCCATCGAGGCCGGACTTGTTGAGGGCCTGGCGTAAATCCCGCTCGGTAAATATCGCCTTGTTCGCGGTCAGCCGTTCCAGAATTTCAGCAGGGTCGCGCAACCGGGCAATCTCGGCCGCCTCATTAGCGCGCGCAATCTCCGCCCGGTCGCCAATCACCTGCTCGTCCTTGAGCTGGCCGCGCGTGTAATGGTCCTCCGGCACAAACCGGCGCTCCCTGACATCCGCCTCCAGGCCAAGCCGGGCGCAAAACTCCTTCTGGAACGCGGCCCAGCGGATATCCCAATGATCCGCCTCTCCGACAAAATGTCGGTCACCCTTGCTCGCAAAATCCGGGTTCATCGCGCGGGCCTTCTTCCCAAACCCGTCGCCGGCGAGCGTGCGCGTGCTGATGAGCAAATGAGCGTGCGGGTTATTCTCCTCCCGGTGGATCGCCCATTCCACCGCCACACCATGCTTCTGCGGGTCGATTTCCTGGGAGATGAAGGCCAGCAGCAGCTCGCGGCGCTGCTCGTCCGATCCCTCACGCGGCAGGGCAATGGTGAAGTGTTTCGCAACCTGGCCGCCCTTTTTCCAGCGCGTCTCGCCGGTTGCCCGGTCTATCGTCTGCTCGGCCCGCTCCGCCTCGCGCCATACCCGCGCCGCATCCGCCGCCCATTCCGGCGCCCCGGCCGGAAGAATGAGCCCGGTGGATTCCAGCTCATCGGCGCGATGGGTAAAATTGAAACGCTCGCCGTTCTGGTCGATCCGGGCATCGCGGGCGATGTACGCGGACAGGCCGGTGGCGCTACTGTCGCCGCCAGCTTTTACAATCTCGCAACGGATAAAACGGCTGGCCAAAGGGCGAGGGTCTCCGGGGTGGTGGGGTGGGCTTCCGGGTGCCAAAACCCGGCCTCTTTCTGTACTTCTACCACCTAACCACATTTTGCGCAGCAAAATGTATATTGAGCCTAGTAATTTCATTCACAGCTTGCTTTTTAGCCAAACGGAGACAAAGCATGGGGCGATTATAGTAATATCTGTGACAAAGTGGGGGTTAAAAATGGCGGGATTTGATGAGTCGGCACTCAAACGATTAGAGGAACTGGTCAGCAAGTCGAAGGCTGGGCCGAAGTTACCACCCACAGAGGCGCTGGAGTTGAAGGAATTAAAACTCCTCAAATCGGCGGCCGAGATTGCTAAGGGTCGGGCGGAAATCGCGGTCACCAAGCGCAAGATCGAGGACCGCGAAAAATACCGGGTGGGCGGCCTGGCTGTCGCGGCCGGATTGAGTACCTGGTCGGATGAGGATTTGAAGGCCGCCTTCGTTTTACTGGCGGCTAGGGGCAAACAAAGCCCAAAGCATCGTGACGGCGAGATGATAGAAGGTCGTGCCGCGAATCAAAGCGGAACTCGTGCCGATATGCCAAGCGGGACCGCGAGCGCCAGCACCGTTGAATCGCAGCCGTAGATCACCGGTAAACCCGAACAGGAAACAGCATCATGGTTGAAGACAACAAAAAATTTGGAAGCGACGGGGAACGCCTCAGCTTTGAGGCCGGGGAATACTGGTCGAGCGTGGCCGCCAAAGGGCAAACAGGTTCGAGTTTTTCCAAATACACAAGCAACGGCAGACGGTCGCGCCGGCAATCAAGGGAAACCGAAATAACAAACCCTCCTTCCCCTCCCGCCGTCGTCGATCCCGAGGAAACCGATCCGGTCATCCTGATCATCGATGCGCTCCGGAAAAGCAGTGACGCCAATCAAGCCGCACTCGCAGAAGCTCGGGCCACCCGCCAGGATATTGCCGAGAGTGACCGGAAGGTAAAAAATCTGGCTGATACGGCGGTGGATAATATGCGGATGGTGAATACGAAGATACAAAATTTCACCGTTAACCAGACTGAGTTAAACCGGGCAAAATCCCATAACGTCTATTGGGGTATCGGTGGCTTCATCCTCGGCATGGTGGTTTTGGAAGCCGCTATGATCGCTTGGCAACATCTGTTCGGTTAAACCCCAGATCGATCGAAAACCTTTTTTATCTCTTTGCCGCTTTTGCGGAGGTGACACGTCCCTTGGCCGTATGCGCCAGAACGAGCGCGGAGCGGGAGTTGCGTAGCACGGCCCGAAGGGCCGTCTGGCGCAGGCACAATCTTCCCACGGCGGCCCGAAGGGCCGCCGACTAGGCTTAAATCGCGTAGCGATTTTCCGCTTACATCGCTGTGGGGAGGATCAGAGTTGGGGTTATTTCCGCTCCATTGTTGATTTTAGACGTGTGAGGGCAAGCTCTAATTTTTCATTCTGACTTAACTTTGCTCCGCCCCCTTCTCTAGAAAGGAGATAAAAATCTTGATTCTGGGTTCTAGGGGGATTTTCCGACTTAGAGGATAAAGCAAAGAAAGAAGCGCCCACCGCCTCCCCTCCCCGGCCTTGACCACGGCCCTCACCCGGCACCTGGGCGCACGGCATGGGATCACGGAATACATAGGCGTTGCTGGTGCGGATCAGCCGCGAGCGCAACGCCAGCTTGCCAAACAGATCCAGTTCGCGGAACTGCACCCGAATCAGCCGGTTGACCCAGGTGAGGATCTCCGCCGCTTCCAGCGCCCGGATCGCCTCGTAAACCGTGTCACGGCAGCACTGCGCGCGCGCCGCAATCGTCTCGTAGCTCGGGAAGCACCGGCCGTCCCGGCTGTTGTGGAAGCCCCACAACAACGCCTCCAGCACCTCCAACGTGGCCCGCGTCAACGGTCCCCTGTGCTGCCCTGGCCGCTTGTGCCGCGCCGACCAGGCGCGCGCGTAAACCATGATTCGCGCCTTGGCATTCCGGTCGAGAGGCTGACACCGCCCTGCCCCGAAAACCTTCTCGCGCCGCCGGCGGAAACCCGCCGGTAATGCCGCTATCCCATCCATAAAAATCTCCGTCGGGTTGCCAAGCAACCCGCCGAGCTGGCCGGAAATCGGCACAAGTCCGCCCGTGGCAAGAAATCTCTTGCAAAAGACGGAAAGGTGGGAGAAAACGAGTTTACCAGACTTCGAATTCCCCGGCCTTTGCCGGTATGCACGGCCCGCCTCCCCGGCGGGTTTTGCTATTTCTGGGCTATGATCTCCAAGCCAGAAGGTTGATCCCACACGGCAGCGACCATCACCGCCATGTCCCAAAGACGGCAGCGCGAATCGCGTGCCGCCCCCAGATAAGGCGCATTCCGTAGCAGCTAAATCCGAATGTCCAGCAATTTCGGTTTTGTGGCTCGGCAAGGCTTTACGGTCCACTCGATTTTTCAGATGACTTTTTGGCCCATTAGGCGCAGGATACAGAACATACGTAACATGAGGACTCTATGGGAATGTTGACCGTATCCGCCGTTGAGTTCCAACGGAATTTCGGCCGCTATCAGGACGAGGCGCTGAAACAGCCCCTGTCGATCACGCGCAACGGCCGTGACCGACTGGTGGTCTTGTCCGTGGAAGAATATCAGCGCCTCAAACGCCGAGAGCGTGTTGTGTTCAAAACCGAAGACCTCAGCGAGGCCGAAATTCAGGCCATCACCCAAGGCGGCATGGACTCACGGCACAACCACCTGAATGCTGAACTTGATCAGGATATTGCGTGACGCTTCCAACACCTGAGCGCGGCCTGATCATTTCCTATTCTTATCTCTGGCAGTCCGAATACGAACAAGGGCGGGAAGAAGGCATCAAAGATCGACCCTGCGTCATCATTGTTGCCATCGAGGACGATAATGGCACCCCCATGGTGACGGTCGCCCCGATCACCCATTCCATGCCAGCAGCTCTTGAAGCTGCGGTTGAAATTCCGGCGGCGACCAAACGGCGCCTCGGTCTGGACGATGCTCGTTCATGGGTCATTGTCAGCGAAGGAAACCGCTTTGCCTGGCCGGGGCCAGACATCCGCCCTATTGTACCAGGGCAGTTTGATTATGGGTTTTTGCCCCCTGCCCTGTTCCAGAAGGTCCAGGCACAATTTGCAGCGTTTTTTAAGGCGCGCCGATTACCCATAGTCCCGCGCACTGAATAAAAAGATCGGGTGCCACGGTGCTCGGACGCGTCAAAAGGTGGCTCCTCGCCATGCTCGCCCTTCGGGCTCCGCGTGGCTCCGGTGCCGCTGCGCGCTTTTGACTCGCCCTGCGCACCAGGGCGTTCTGAACCTATCGGGGCGAAGGGCGCCCGCTGATCATCAACCCGCCTCCGGCGGCTCGAACAAAGAGCATTTGCTCCCAAAACTTTCTGTGGCGCGGCAAAGATAGCTGCAAGATTGCAGCTATCTTTGCCGCGCGGTTTGCCCTTAAATACTCTTGTAGCTATCTTGCAGCCATATTATATATGGCTACAAGATAGCTGCAAGGAATACTCATGGGGACCGTGGTAGCGTTCGTTTCACAAAAAGGCGGGGTCGGTAAATCGACTCTAGCCCGAGCAATGGCCCGAGAAGCCGCTGCCGGCGGTCTCTCGGTCAAATTGGCTGATCTCGATACACAGCAGGGGACGAGCTTAGATTGGCAGCGCGCCAGGTTATCGGCTGGTATCGAGCCGATGGTGAGCGTTGAGCCCTTCGGCAATGCTGCCCAGGCCATCAAAGCCGCCGCTGCCTATGATTTGCTTATTATCGACGGACCCGCCAGGACCAGCGCCGGAACGCTGGAAATCGCCAAGACCGCTGGACTTGTCGTCCAGCCTTCCGGTCCCAGCCTCGATGATCTACGCCCTGCCGTTCGAGAATTTCACGCCCTGGTCAAAGCGGGCATCCCGGCCGAACGGCTGGCTTTCGCCCTAAATCATATCGGAACAGATGCAGAGGAGGCAGACGCACGCACGTTTCTTGAAGAGGCGGGTTATTTTGTGCTGTCAGGTTATCTGCCGGAGCGTCCCGCTTACCGCCGGGCACAAAACGGCGGACACGCCGTTACAGAGACAAAATTTGCGGCTCTGAACGCCAGGGCCGACGCACTAATGCAAGCACTTGTTGAAAAGGTGAACTCTGATGGCTGATCTGTCCAAGTTCAAAAAGGGCAGGGGACTAGGTGCGCCGCCTTCGCTTAGCGAAGCCAGTCAGAATCTAGCCGCGCCAGAAGTTGCACCTACGCCGCAGCCAGTGAGTGAGTTAAAGAACACAAAGGCAAGGAAAATCGATGGCCGGACGCTGCGTAAAACCAATCGTACCGTAGCCTTTGCCACGCGGGTGACAGAGAATTTTGATAATCGGGTGCGAGAGATCGCAGAAGCAAGCGGCCTCAAGATCGTAGAGGTTCTAGAGGCTGCTCTTGAAGCCTACGACCGGGGAAACAAAAGCTAGATGATTGTAGCAAGATAGTAGCAAGATAGTAGCAAGAATTTATGCCCTGACGGCTAATTAGATGAGTGCCGCCGCTGAAGCGGCTCCCAAAGTAGGACTCAAAACCACAACAGAGCGACTAGAGAGGCGGTTGAAATGCTGACCGCGTGCCGTTGCCCAGCCTCGGCCTCAGGCAATGTGGGTGCGAACCGACTGGAAGTAACGAACGGCACGAAAGTGGAGTCACCGCCAAATTGGTCCAAAACTGCACATTGAAGACGTAACAGTCACTCGTGGAAGGTACTTAAAACTCAGTAGCTTGGCATCTCATGCCTATCAAAACGCCAAAACTTGACGCCAAAAGCTAAAAAGCTACACAATAATTGCTTGACATTAGTAGGTTTTGCGTTATGTTTTATTCGTTCCACGGAGGTTTGCAATGGTCGATCCTGTTTTATTGGTATTTACCGTCGAAGGAGAAGATCTACTTCGAGGGCGCGGATGGTCCGGCTACTGGCCCGTCAATCTGGAACGAGCAAAAGAATTCAGATATATTCTTTTCTGCCAAAATCTCAATAAAGCAAGAATAATGAAGAAGGAATGGGAAATTTTTGCAACAGCAAACAAGCCGCATTCTACGGGGTTTTTATTGGCCAAAATCGCTGATGTAGTTCCCGCAAATCAGCTGGACCCAAATCCTGAGGTGAAAGGTCGCTCGATCTTTATTTTAAGCAATGCTACGAAAATTGATTTGCCGAACCTCTGGAAAGGCTGGAGGTTTCCAGTAAATTATGAGCATACTTTACAAGATTTTGGTCTCGATCCGGAAGAGTTACTATTTGAGCCGATGCCACCGCCTACCGCAGTCGAACCTGCTTACGCAACGCAAACGACGTCGTTGTTAGAACCCGTCGAAGAGACAAAGCTCACTTCAAAATCAGATAATGCCCTTGCAGACATCGAAAAATATACGGCCAAGCGACTTGGCGTTCGGCTAGAAGAAGTCGAAATATCGATTACCTTGCTTCCACATCGTCGCGCTGCGTAACAATCCGGGATGGATCGAGGAGAATATCCAGTAGCAAGACTAGCCTCTGGCTGACGGGGCGGCGTTGTTGTGTACTTTCAACGCTATACCCTCTGCTAATGAGCACTTACTTTCATAACTAACTTTTGCAGAAACAATTTTTGTTTTGGTGCTTTTTCTGAATGTGCGATCATGGAAAATCTTTTACCGAGTCAATCAATAAGGTCTGACATAAATCATGCAATTTCTATTTATCGTGCCACTATTGGCATTAGCTGGCTGTGCAACAATGTACACTTTACCCTCGCCCCCTCCCACCAGCCAAGTCCAATTTGAAACGTGTAAAGACGGTATCGGGCCAGGAGATGTCGAATCAATTTTGGATGATACTTATAAAATTACTATGAGCGAAGACTATACAGATTATCAAATATCAGCTTCATATTCGAATGGGCTTTATCAGTGTACTTATCAGTTTTCGAGGGATTATATTTCTTCTGATACCGATACAACCTATTTCCACCATGCTATAGAAACCGTAAGTGTAAGTAGAAGTTCAGATGCTATGGATTCAAATGCGACAATAACGTCTCCGCTCAGAATAATCTCAGACACAATCACGAATCAGATGCCAACTAGGGTTTACCGAAAGAAACAACAAGACGCTTACAATCAAGCGAAAAAAATAATTCAAGATCAGATCAATTATAACAAAGCACATCCATGTAAATTATGGCGAACGCAAGACAATGTAACGAGTTGCGTTATTCGTCAGGGAGATTTGTATTGAATGTCAAACGCCACTTTTTAAAGCGTTCTTTATATTTTGTCATACATCAGTAGCCCAAGCCGAGAAATCGTCGCTGCACTCACGTTATAGCTGCGCGCCAGCTCCTTGAGCGTGGCCCCTTCGGCCCGGCGCTGCCGGGCTTCCGCCTGCTGCTGCGGGGTGAGGGCTGGGGGACGGCCCATGTGCTGGCCGCGCGCCGTCGCCCGGCTCCGGGCCAGCATGAGGCGGCCGGTGCTGGTGCCGGTATCGGCCCAAGGCTCGGCCAGTGAGCGGAACCGCGCGCCGGCGTCGGCGATCTGCTTGACGATGGCGAACAGGTCGAAGGTGGAGCGCGCCAGGCGGTCGATCCGCGTCACCACCACCACCCTGCCGACAGCCAAGTGCTTGAGCATCTTCAAAAGCTCTTTGCGGTCGGCTCGCACGCCGCTCACCTTCTCCCGGTAAATCCGCGCGCAGCCGGCCGCCTTCAACTGCGCGAGCTGGGCATCGAGGGTCTGACCATAAGTGCTGACGCGGGCATAGCCGATTAGCTCGGAAGGGGGGTCTTTTTCGGTCATATCTTATGCAAAGCCTAACCCACTGAAAGGGCACGGGCAAGCGGAGTTTGCAGAAGTCTTGATTTTCGAATGCTAGCTAAACCTTCTGGCTATATCCTCTCCAGGGGGATAGGATATAGCCATGACAACAGAA
>NCAT01000074.1 GCA_002255575.1 Acidocella sp. 20-57-95 | reverse complement strand
CAGGATCTCGATACGGCCACTGAGCTGGAAAATTCCTTTGGCACCTATGGGGTAATGGCAAGCTCCGAGGGAACGAATACCGGCAAATCCGGCAAAGCCCTGCAAGCCTCCTCGCTCTCGCGCGGTTCGAACATCTCTTATCACGAGATCGGCCGACCGCTGATTCGCAAGGCGGAGCTAATGCATGATGTACGCGATGATGAGATGTTTGTCCTGGCGCGCGGCATGGCCCCGTTGCGCTGCGGGCGGGCGATTTATTTCCGCAGACCCGAGATGCGTGCGCGTGTGTCCGAGAACCGCTTCCATAAGCCGGGGTATCAGACCGGTCCCACGCAGTAGCCACACCAGCAAGGAGCATGACCCGATGTCAGAAATAGATGCCGATCTTGACCGCGCCGCCGCCGCGTACTGGCTTTCGGTGGCCAGTAAATCCACGCCGGAGAAGAATGCCGCCCTGGCGCGGGCAGCGAGCCTGCTGCGCGATGCACGGGCGGAAGCGCGTATCCCGGACAGCCCGCGCCAGCCAACGCTTAACGATCTGGAAGCACCGCCCTTGGACGTGCCGCACCGGCAGCGGCTGACGCCGTGAGACACGGCGGAGGTTGAGAGTGCCGCCCCCAGCATCGCCTTTGTCCCTGGAGGCGATTGCCACGCGGCTGGCCGCACTTGATGCCGGGCAGGCGGCGATGAATGGCGCGCTGAGGTTGGTGCTCGATACGTTGCATGTCCAGACCACGCTGCTGCGCAAGCTCGGTGAATTTGCCGCCGCGGATTCGGCGCCATCGCCGCTGCTCAAAACCCTGCAGGGCCTGACCGCCGCGATCATGGAGCTGGATGCGTCGGTCGGCGATGTAGAACGCAAATTCGACGGGCTGGCGCAGGTTCTGCGCGTGGCCTTTGGCGTGCCGCCCGGCGAAGCGCTGCCGGATCACAACGGGCCGGATGGGCCGCAGGGCACGACCATGGATGGTGAGGGCGGTTGAATGCTGACCTATCGTACCGGGGCGGCGGGGGCGCCGGCAGCGGCGCGATTTATGAGCGAGCATTTGTTGCAGCAGACTTTGTCGCCCGAGATGGCGGCGATGGCCGAATATTACGAGCAGGGCGTGACGCCGCCAACGCTCGCCGATGCGGCCGCGTCGCGCTACGGGCGGTTCATGGCCAGTGGCGCTCCTTTGGCGGCGGAGACGCTGGATGGGCTGGTGCGGGCGGAAGCCGAGCGCCTTGCCGAAAGCGGCGCTGCGACCGCTACGGGCGCGGATAATGGGCAAGATGAACCGAATTTGCGGGCCTTGGCGGCCTTGGCGGCCTTCGCGGCGGCGGGGCTGGTGGGCCGTGAAGAAGCGATGGCCTGTATGGTTCGGCTGTCCGGGGCGGGACCAGCCAGCGAAGCGAGCGGCGCGGGGGCAGGCGACAACGAGAGGCGCTTCGATGCTGCGATGGCCGAGGCCGCTGTTGCTCCAGATCGTAGCAGCGCGATGGCAGCGCCCCGGCGGGACATGAACCCGATGCTGGCGCGGCGACTGGGGATTGAGCCGCAGCGCGGGTTGAAGCCGGATGAGGTGGCGTGCCTGCTGAACGGGCAGCGTGCGGATGGCGGCGCCATCGAGGGCCGGGTGCAGCGCGCTTCGAGCCTACCATTGGCGCAGATTTTTGACTTGGATGCCGCCCAGGTGCCAACGCGCGAAGAATTGGCGCGGATGCTGGCCGGGCGGAAGGTCAATGGCGAGGCGTTGCCCGCCGAGGAAGCTGAGCGGGCGGTGCGACGTTTGCTCTCGGGACTGGGCGTCAAAGACAAAACGCTTACTACCGAACAACGCGGGCATATTCTCGCCGGGCGTGATGCCGAGGGGCGGGAGGTGGAGGCCCGCCAATACCGGACCATTCTTGAAGCCGCCAAGATGCGGATTGGCTATATCGA
>NCAT01000037.1 GCA_002255575.1 Acidocella sp. 20-57-95 | reverse complement strand
AGTGGGGCGGTGGCGCTGGCCAGCACGGCCATCACTTCGGCGGTCTGCGCAACCTCATCGGCGGGGAAGCCGCGCTTGGTGGCTACTGCCACCGCCGCCGTGTCGTTCATCTCGCCTATCAGGTCGAGTTTTTCTTCCGCCGTGCCGAATTTTGGTATCTGGTAGGCTGGCCGTAGCCATTGCACCTTGCCATGGGCTTCCGCCGCCACACGGGCTTTGTTGAGCGCTACCAGGCGGGTCAAAATCTCGGCTTCCGGCAAGCTGGCCTCCCAGCCATAGGCGGCCGCCACGGCTGCATCCAACCTTTCGTGCAACTCATTGAGGATTAGTACCAAGCCGTCGTCCTTCACCTGGGCTTCTTCCGGCGTCAAAGCGGAAAGTCCCTTAGCCAGAATTGCCTCCCGCACATTATACAGCCCTGTGAGCGTGAGGTTTTTCTCCCGGGTAGCGAGCACGGTTTTGCGGTGCGCATCGAGGTCTTCCGCAATCTTCCTGATCACGGCTTTTTGCGGTTCGGTGGAGGCGGGAAATGGGAATGGGTCGAAGCACCGAGACTTTGAATAACGCGGGTCATTCCCCATGCCGAGCCATCCACCGGCCCGCAACGCCCAAACTCCATGAAACCGCGACGACAACACGCCCAGGTGAAAAGCATCATCAGAGCCAACGGCAACCAGCATATTATCCGGCAAAATACTGGCATCGAGGAACTGAAATACCCGGTGCTTGGTAGTTTCCACGGTGACAATGTAGCGCGATAGCCCCTTCAAAGCGGGCCTAATTTCATCGCGTGTTCGTCCAAATAACCACCACCTCGCTTTAATATCAGCGTCACGGTTTATGTCGCGGTCAGGTTTCACCGTTTGTAGCAAGTGCTGATAGACTTCAGGATAATGCTTACGAGCTTCGTCAACATCGAGACCAAATAAGTCGATCACCATGACATCGCGCGGGTGTGCTGTCAGGTCTCGGCCATTACGATATGGCCTTATATGAGCCTCCAGCCCAGGCCGTTTGCCTAACCCAAGCTCATTGGCTTTTTCGGGCGAAACAATAAACCCGGCTCCAAACAGCATCATACCACGTGAACTTAGGCCGCCATTGGCCAAGAGCGGCTTTGCTTGTCCAACATCAATTCCCACCGTCAAATCCGCGTTGATCATGCCGCGGTGTTCGGTGAATAAAATCACCGGAGAGTCGGTATCCAGCCCTGTTTCATGCACCACATCCTCCAGCACGCCCTCAAACTTTCCCGGTGCCGCCACGGTCATGGCTATACGCACCGCTGCGGCATCCTTCCCGGCTTTGGTCCAAGGGTGGTCAGGTATGGCGTAGAGCAGGCTTATGGGGGCTTTGGCGGCAAAATGCCGTTCCATCACCTTACGCTGAAACACCTGGCTTATTGAATTGGTTGTGACGAAGCCGAAGCGCCGCAGCACGGTGGCTTTGCTGGTGAGTAAATCCGCCGCATGATCCCACCAATACATCACAAAATCGGCGCTATCATTCATTCGGGCATTGGCTGCCCAAAGGGCTTGCGTATAGGCATCGCCAAGCCGTGCCCGTAAATCCTTGCCACCAATAAAAGGCGGGTTGCCGACGATAAATTCCGCCGCCGGCCATTTGGGGCGCTTGGGTGTTGCGCCGGAGTCATCAACCACCGCATCCATAACAGAGATATTTTTGAACTCGCGCAGAATCGGCTCACCGGGGAAGCCGCCCTTGGTGCGTAAATGCCACTGCAAATAACCTATCCAGAGCACTAATTCGGCGATGCCAGCCGCACGGGGGTTCACTTCCAGCCCCAAAAACTGGTGCGGGTCCACCGTTGAACCGGCAAGGCCGGTGAGGGCTTCTTGTCCACCGAAGTTGTTCAAGGCTTCCAGCACCTCACCTTCGAGGCGCTTCAGCATTTCAAGCGAGACATATAAGAAATTGCCGGTACCGCAGGCGGGGTCCAGCACGCGGACTTTGCACAAAGCCTCATGAAACGCCGAAATGGTGGCGATGGCGATTTTACCACGGCCTTCAGCCTGTTGGCGCTCCGCCGTGGCCAGCGCCTCGGTCCAATCGGCCCGCAATGGCTCAATCACCGTGGCCACCACCAAGCGCTCCACATAGGCGCGGGGCGTGTAATGAGCACCCAGCGATTTACGCTCTGCCACGTCCAAAGCCTGTTCCAGCAACGTGCCAAAGATTGAAGGGTCAACCTCTCGCCAATCATGCCCGGCGGCGTCCTTCAGGGCGGTAATTTCGGCGGGCTTCAAGGCCAGAACTTCGCGCTTTTTGAAAAATGCGCCGTTGAATTTTTTCACCTTGCTCTCAATGGCGTAGGCAAAGCCGCCGGTATCCATGGCTTCCCATAATTGCTCCACCATCGGCACAAATTTAGCAGGGTCTTTTTCGCAGCGCTCCAGCACTGATTTGAAGGATTTTTCCGGTAGCAGCCCGGTATCTTCGGCAAACATGGTGAACAGGCAGCGCATTAAAAACATCGCCACGCGTTCGGGCTTGTGCTTTTGCGCTTCCAGGGCGCGAGAGACTGAGGCCAGTGTTTCAGCAATTTCGCGCGTCACCTTGGCGGTGCGCCGCGCCGGGTCCAGCGCCATCGGATCAGTCCAGATCAGCTTCAGGCGCTCACGGTTGGCGGGGTCACGCAAATCTTCCAAGGTGATGCGGAAGTTTTGGCGGTCCGGGAATTGGGCGTAATTTTTGCCTTGGCCGGAAAAATCCGCCCGGATTTCCAGAGCCCGCCCGACATCGCACACAATGATGAAAGGTGGCCAGCCATGCGCGGCAGGGAGCGCCTTCGCGTAGCCTTCGGCTTGGTTGCGGGCATTCATCATCATTACGTTGGAGGCGGCGGTTTCGCTGCCTTGAGTTTCCAGCGCCTTGTTGCCGCCCTTGAGGCGGGATTGCTTGGCCTCCAGAACAAAACAACCGCGCTTGTAGAGGTCGATCCGCCCGGTGCTGGTGCTTCCATCCGGCCCGGTGAGTTTAACGGCGCGTTCAAACACATAGTCATTTTCCGCCGTGGTGGCCTGGGCTGGGTCTGGGCGTGGTACGCCTAAGAGGTCACAAAGCTCGGTCAGGTACATGCCGTAATTGGCACGCTCAGCCCCGCCCTCATGGCCGTGCCAACGCTCTATGAATTGTTCGACTAAGGCCGGCGTCTGGGTCATAAGACGAGGTTAAGAGAAATTTAAGGTAGTCTGCAATCGGACCTGGCTAAAAACATGGGCCGGGGACCGATAAAATCACCATTTGAGACCTTCCCCAATGTCCGCATCGCCCTCAACGTGAACACCGTTGCATGGTCTTCAATCGCGCATCTTAGTTGTGCGGTTAATCGGTCGTACGTCCTTTTGTGCATACCCTTCGGGCGTGCCGGGACATATCCGTTATACCGATCGTCGCTGGCTCGTAATTTCTCAAATAACCGCGCTTGCCGCGCATGTGTCCGATCGATCCCGGCTTCTCGCTGGCTGGAATATGCAAGCTGGTGAGCACTCCTTGCCGCAAATATGGTTCCACCAGAGGGCAGATATAGTTTCGACACTTTTTGGCCGGTTGACGGGCAAAGCCACCACCACCGAATCCCGCCGAAATTGCAGGGAGTGGAAGTCAGATAAACCTTATAGTCCATTGGTGTTGAATTTATGGAGTACTCAAGGCGAATCCAGCTCGCACCATTGTTGGTAAGGTTTGCTTCATAGCATATTTCCGCCATTTTTTTCCTCGACCGCGTGTATGTCCAGGTCAAAATTCCAGAAACATGCCAGCCCGGCCTCACGTTTTGTTTCCTTATCAGACCGCCTAGATCAAGGGTTAAACCACCATCTAACGTCCGCTTCCCGCTATAACGACCAGACCCATAACCGCCCATTTTTTTCTCCAGATTTTTCGAAATTATTAGGGAATTTAAAAACGGGGTTAACGCTGCCCCGGTTTGTCAGTGTGCATAGGCGTGCGTTTGCCTCCGCATTATTTTTCACTGTTTCAGCCAAGACTCTGACCGGCATATAGTCTGCCAATGACGGGCATTTTCTCACGTCACAACCTCCCGCCACTCACCCGCTATGAGGTGCCCATGCGGATGACATACACCGCACCGCCAGCCGGTAGAGTTCACTGATTCGCACCACCAGGAAGCCCCTCGGCAGACGTGGCAGCGCGCTCCGGCAGTCGGTTCGATTCTGACATTGCCCCAGCTTGGCGGCAGCACATGGGGCACCGGGTGGCAGGCGTTGCCATGTTTGCTCTCGGCAATGATGGCGGCGCGTTCGGTGGCGAGGAAGGCAGCGTCACTCGCGGACCAGTCCGCGCGCGCGTGCGCGCACTGGTCGGCGATGCTGGTGGGGGTGTATTCCGCATCCGGACTAACGACACTGTTGACACTGTTGACACGGTTGGGATTTGCCATTCCCGTCGGCTGAATAGTGTCCATTGTGTCGACAGTGTCACGGGTCGCTTGTCGCGCTTTATAGCTTTGGCTCCATCGGCTCACGGGGTGATGCGCATTAGAGCCGGATTGACCGGGTAGGAAGCCTTCGGGCGGTTCTGAAATCCAGTTTGCGATGATGGAGCCCTTAACCAATCGGCTTCAACCAGCAGACTAGCGGCGGCGTGTATGGCCTCGGCGTTTTTCAGACCCGGTAATCTCACCTTGCGCTGTAGGTGCCGCACATGCATCTCAGTCGGCTTCTCGCGGAGTATCCACCTAGCAAGGGTGGCCGCGTTTCTTTCAGAATTAGAAGCAGAGGCATCGCCATAAACTCGCTCGGCCATCGGCATGAAATAATCCGCTACCAGGTCACATGCAGCCTCAAATGAAGCTTCGTTAATTGTTGCCGGAGCGGCTTCATATCCTGGCGATGCCGCCCATCGTAGCATTTCAAGATTAAGAGCAAGGCGCAAGGCCAGCCCCCGTGCTTTGCCATAAGCAGAGCGAAGCAAACCACCGGTTGACTCTTGAGCAGTCTGCATATCGCGGGCAAAGGCTTCGAGCATGTCCAGAGCGTTAACGTGCAATGGCACATAGACCGGCTCGGCAGGTTTTTCAGGGGTTGCTGGCGTCAATTCTAGCGCCCGCAACTTATCCAGTGCTTCGATGGCGAATCGTGAATCAGGTGCCTTACGGCTTAGGCGAAACGGTTTTGGCTCCGGCCAAGCCCATATAAATCGAGCCATTAACCCATCATCTGCGTCCCGGAACATCTCAGCCAATTTTTCCGGTTGGGTTCCGCCAATAACAGCAACAGCGAGGCGTTGAACAATGATCGGTTCGGGATTCTTTTGGCGCTCAACACGGTATGGCCTGCCACCCCATGCTTCCAGCCAAAAAGCCCGCCCGGCGTCGTTGTAACTGGTGAGGCCCAAAAGCCATCCGGCTAGTTCATCCCTGACCATCAGCAAACCTTTCATCGCCGCGTAAGCAAGTAATGATGCCACTTTTTCGATCGTTATATCATTTTGCCGTAGGCGCGGGGATTGTGGTTCGGCGGGCAGTATCTGGGCCGGTGGTGCCGGAGGCGGGTTATTGTTTCTGTGAGCAGTTCTAACATCCTTCTCCCAAGCCTCGGTCTTAGCCTTTAGAATTTCCGCAGTTGCTCGCCATTCAGCTAACTTTTCAGGGAAATCTCCTATCATCCGGCGCTCAATTTCGGGCAACACGTCGCGCAAAAGGCAATCCGCACCAGGGCTTTTGCTACTGCCAGAATCCCCCACCACGCCAAGCCATAAATGCGGCGGCTCTTTCCAGCCCGGCGTTGCTTGTGCCCAGCGGGCATTGCCAATGAGAGCCGATGCACTCGCCAACAATGGCAAAGCTACATAATCAACCGGCGCGGCGGCAGCTTCGGCGGCGTTCCGTATCCATTCTGCCCATTGAGAACCAAATACTTCTAGAGGGAAAGCGGGTGGATGGCGACGAGAAAGCCGAATAATGCTCATATCGGGCTCTCCCCACGGTTCTGGTGATGCTCCATTTATCGCAGCATCTACAAAGGCTTTTGCTTGTTCTGAGATGCCATCCATTAAGCAGCCCTCCGGGTGAGAGCCGATGCAATGGTGCGGGCGGCTTCGGTGTTTTCCAAGCCAGCCATTGTAGCCGCCGTAATCAGCACCGCTTCAGCGTGGGGCTTTGATAGCTGGCCTTGCGCGATAACTTCCGCCGCCCGGCTAGCGGCCCAAAATAGAACCGCGTTGCGTTGGCCTTGCGGTGCGTTAGCCACTGCCCGGACCAATCCGGCGAGTTGCGCTTCGATGTGAGCGGCGGGACGCGCCCCACAAGATTCGTAGGAGGGCGCTATAGTGGGTTTAGGCGTTGGCATGAGCCATTGAGGCCAATCAGCCGATGGGGCGTCAGAGAGTACCGGAAGGCCAGTAGCAGGCCAGTATATAACCGCGCCGCCCTCTGCTTTCACGTCAATGCCAGGGGCTATGCGGGAAGTACTACAACGCAATCCGGGCTGGTGTCTGAAATAGAGGTGCAAGCCTCCGCTGCGAGTGCGGTGCGTGCGAGTAGCGGGCAACTGGTGCCGGTTGGTCTGCCACCATTCAAGCCCGTTGTGCTGGCGGTCTATGTCTAACACTGCAAGGTTGCTCAGTTCCCCGGTGCGAATGGCAACCAAAAGACCCCCATATTGCCCCCACATTGCGCCGATGCGTTTGGGGTCCGTACTGGCAGCCTTATGGCCGTTCGGGGTTCGCGGGGATTTATCGTGATTAGCGGGGAATACCGCCCAACCACGGGCAGCACATTCGAGAGCGTGATTTAGAGGTTTTTTCATGCGGGGGTCTTTCAGAAATACTAAGACCGCGCTTGCCACCGGTGCCGTATGTGCTATCCTTCAACTGCCGCCAAGCAATTTTGAGACTGCCAAGCCCTGTCAGACAACCGCGCAGGGTTTCTACTTAACTGGCATTGGCTTTCGGTAGATTTTCCACGAAAGTGCGTAAACTTTCGGCGGGCACTACCGTTGCCGATCCGATTTTGCGGGTTTCAAGTGATCCAGCCTTAACCAAGGCCCAAAATTTTGTATTACGAATACCCAAGGCGGCTTGAACTTCGGCCGGACGAAAAACTAGTTTTTCTGACATTGTGTTGCACTCCGTAGGAATGCGTAAGTGCATATCAGGAGATCTTCATCTAAGTACAGATTAAATCACGCAATGTTAGAATATACAACAATTTCT
The DNA here is from genome assembly GCA_002255575.1 of Acidocella sp. 20-57-95. GTDB lineage: Bacteria > Pseudomonadota > Alphaproteobacteria > Acetobacterales > Acetobacteraceae > Acidocella. The sequence continues at coordinate 4,425 of NCAT01000037.1, read as the reverse complement.
AACTGTGGCCGGTATGATGTTTAAAATTATGTCATGGTACTGGCTGGTATATCAGGTCGTTGCGGACCGACTCCTGAGTTGATTGCTGGAGGCTTTGTAACGCTTCCAATTTCTGCTGAAAGGGGAGGTTCTGCATTGCCTTGGTTTGGCTTCCTTGCATCATTATCGTTTCGTACATCGCTGCGGCCTGCTCACCGACTGAATGTAAGTGACTCTCTAGCTCCCCGGATTGGCGAAGGTTCGCTAAAAATTTCGGGTTCGATTCTGTCAGGAACCGGTGGTGTTCCTGGGCGTACTGCCTCGCCAGACTGTTGCTGTACTGCGGCGGAGTATCTCTAGGTTTCGGCAGAATTTCCTTCCCTGAATTCTTTGGTTATTATTTTGGCGGGGAGCTGCAGGGAAGCGTGAAACCGTTTTTTCTAATTATCTGGATCACAAACGACCTCAATATAACTTGGGATGTTCGGCAGCGCTTCAACTTTTGGGTAACAGCGCTGTAGTTGACCTGTTTGAGTATCCAACTTCCACACAACCTCGCCACCTGCGGCAATCTGATAATGTGGCTGGTTGGCAAGGAGGTAGGCAATATAGCCTAACAGGCAAAGACCCCCGAAAATACTGAGATTTAAAGTTTGTTGGAACGTCAATGGGGAATCCCTGACACTTTTCGAAGATAAAGTTTCCACGACTCGTGAATACCGACAATTATCGCCATACAAACTTGGCCAAGGGCGCAAGAGGTTACTAGCTGTTGATCAGTGGGAAGGAACCAACCAGCAATCAACCCGCTTAATGTAACGATGGCGAATAAAAATGCGGCGCGATCTAAGAACCACTTCATTTTAGCCTCCCCTGGACGGCTCAGATGCCTATGGGACGATTGATCACTCATGATGGCATCCCGAGTATTAATAGGAACGATCATTCCTGGAAAGATCGTTCCTGTCCAGTCCCTATCAACCTATGGATCTCAAGGAGGTTATGGCGACAAATCTGCGGCGAGCACGTCATGATCGAAACCTGACGCAAGAAGACTTGGCGGACAAAGCGGGGCTGAGTGCACGCTACGTCGGAGCGATTGAACGAGGCGCCGTTTCGGCTAGTGTTACGGTTCTCGGACAGATCGCGGAAGCTTTGAATATCAGTCCCGGCCAATTGCTCGAAAAGCCCAAATCTTAGCGTCAGCCTAGCCTACTCGTATACTCCGACGACCACTTTGCCTTCATCATGGTGGTCGTTCTCGGGTGGTGCACGGTGCTCCAAAGCTGCCATTGGAAGGCTTAGCCGTGACCGGCCGGGTTGGGTGGAAAGCCGCTGGTCTGCTGTTCGGCAGAGATCAGATAAAACGGACATCGGCACCCGCATCGGGCCCATTATGGCACGCGACGGTCCACCGGACAGATAGCAGCAGCTTATTTGTGGTAGAATGCGATTGGTACACCGAGAAACAGCAATTTGTCTTGCGGTCAATTGATTTATCAAGCTTGTTTGAAGCTGTGTCTCGATTGTGTGCCCATTCGGTGCGCTTGACCCGCTCCGCATTTTTGCCGGCAAGGCTAGAATGGGTAATCAACGGGGATAATTGGACAAGGCGAAGGAATGACGCCACTAAAATCGAATGGCCGCAGGTAAGAATCTTCAGCCGCCCAGACCGGGACTTTAACAACGTTCATTAGGTGTAGCCCCTTGGCTCTCAATGATTGCCGTTGATTTATTCCATACTGCGCGAACAACATCACAAAGCATGCCGCAACGGCGTCAAAGGCGCAGCTCAGGGTGGCGAGGGGAAACTTCCCTTCGCGGTCGTGCTTTACTGAATTGTATGCATCGTACCATGGCAAATCTTTGGTCGGCGATCCGGTTGTCCCCCAAGTCGCGTAAGGATGTAGAATTGGCATCCATGGATAGCTTGAAAAATAGACGCCATATTCCCTAAGCTTCATCGGTGCAGCCAGCTTTACGTAATCGTTCGTGGAAAGGCGGGCGCTTTGCTTGCATACATGATTTGCGACTAGAATACCGCGCCAGTATGCCTCGGCCTCCGTGCAAGCTAAAATCAATAAATTTCTAATTTCGTGACCGTAAGCCTTCAAGTTATCCCCATTTGGGTGAATAGTCCGGCAAATATCCCCGAGGCGATCTGCAAGCACTATGATTTGATCGTGCGCCATCGCCATTTCACTCGCCGCCTCATTATCGCCTGGATAAATACCCGGACTGTCGTACAGATGCTCAGCATTCGGGCGAGCCATACGCGGGTAATATTCGCCAGGCGCTCGGGTAATTTTGTAAAGCTTATCTGGACTAAATGGATCTGATGTTGGGAACCAAATTGGGATCACCCGCTGTAGCGCGTCCAAATCACTCTCGCCGGGTTGTGCTTCAACGTACGCATTGCGCGTTTTCTCAGGATTGGCGATCCCCAATCGCTTCGCGCTTCCGTCGCCGACAGCCCAAGTGCCGCGCGTTTTCCCATCTCCGGCGATTTGTACGAAATATTCCATCATTGCTCGCAATTCAGTTCGAATAGAATGCATTATAGGCGGTAGAATTCTGGGGGCGAAGGTCGCTCCTCGTTCAGAGCAGCGCCCCACAAAGCCCTGGGGACATCAGTGCGCGTGACTCGTGCCGGAAATGGCTCCGATGGGCGCTTTGCTGCACGCGCTGGACGTTCTGAACTTCCGCTCCTCGGATCACCTCCTACACCGGTCTATGCCCGACATGGGTCGAGACCCGCCGACTCACCTACCGGCCAGCAATGTCCACTTACCTAAATTCCTAGTCCAGAGCCGTCAGTCAGCTCCCGGCCAAAGTAAGGCATCCCGGCGCCCCCGGGAGAACAGGCCCGCCATTGTGTCCACAATGTCAACAATGTCGGAGGGCACAAAAACATTAAGCGCGCCTCCCGATTACTGTCACCTTACCCCGCTCACTCGCCGGGCTGGCACAATGCTTGGCCCATTCGCCCATAAGCCGGGCGCGTTTTTCGAGTAAATCGCTCCGTTGATATGCCGCCTCTGTCTTGTCCGGGTTAGAATGGGCAAGCGCGGCCTCGGCCACCTCCCGCGCGTAATTTGTGCTCTCGGCGCACCAGTCCCGGAAGGTTGAACGCATACCATGCACCGTTACGCCATCGGCCACGGCTGCCAGGGCCTTACTCACGGCAACATCGGATAGAGGCTGGCTCTTTTTGCCTCCCGGAAACACCAACCCATTGTCGGCAGTCTTTAGAGGTTTCATGGTTTTCAGGATTGCCACGGCGGCGGCAGATAGCGGCACGCGATGATCTTGCCCGGCCTTCATGCGCTCTCCGGGAATTATCCAAACAGGGCAAGGCACTAGACGCTCCCGATTACCTTCCTTCACGCGCAACACATTGTCTAAGTCAATTTCGCTCCAGCGTGCCCCGCGTGCTTCGCCGGAGCGAGCGGCAGTCAGCACCAGGAAGCGAAGGCACAGGGCGCTCGTTCCCCCAGATATGCTTAGTTTATCCATAGCGGCGGGCATATCGGCCCACGGCAAGGCAGCATGGTGAACGACTCGGGCAATTTTTGCGCGGGGTGGCAATATATGATCGAGGTGCCCTTTCCAGCGCGCGGGGTTCTCCCCGGCCCGCCAACCTCGGGATTTTGCATAGTCGAGCACGTTCTCAACCCGGCCTCGCACCCTGGAGGCGGTCTCCGGCTTGGACTCCCATATCGGGGTTAGGCAATCTAGCACGTCGTCAACCGTGATCCTATCAACCGGCGTTTTACCAAATACCCCATAGGCATATGTTTTGAGCGTGGCCGTCCATTGCAGGGCGTGCTTATCGTTTCGCCATTCGGCCTTGTGGGCGGCGATGTATTCGGTGGCGACAACCTCGAATGTCCTAGCCGGTTCCGACTCGGCAGCTTTTGCCTTTGCGACCTCCCGCTTGTGCTCAATCGGATCGGTCCCGGCCCGCAAAAGGCGGCGGGCATCAATGGCAGCGTCCCTGGCCTCGGCCAGACTGACAAGGGTATCGGGACCAAGTCCCATCCAATGCCCCTTGCCGTTCCGCTTGTACCGAAACTGCCAAGTGCGGCTCTTGCCGACAATGCTCAGGTAAAGTCCCCCGCCATCGGCATGATAACCGGGCTTCGTGACGGCCTTCCATTCCTTGGCTGTTTTGGGTTTTTCCGCTTTGCCATCATCCGCCATGCAGGATTACCTACCTTTCTACATACACCATATCCGCGTATGTAGGCGGCTTCAAGCGAAACCGTATCGATTTTGAGTAATCATAAAATGGCCGTTTCTTTGGGCTTTGTGGCGAGGAGCGGACCCCAAAGAAGGCTGGTTTGTCAGACATCCCCTCCGCCACTTAAACCGCGTCTTGAGTTGGCGCATCCTTATCATAATGTCATTTCGGTGCGGTCGGCTTCGAATTGACTTCGTGCCGCC
>NCAT01000073.1 GCA_002255575.1 Acidocella sp. 20-57-95 | reverse complement strand
GCCGATTATAAAACTACGCTCAACATGAGCGCCGAGCGTACCCTCACGGCCAAACCATCGTCGGGTGCTCCAGTTGATAAGCCAGATCATCAGTACAGCAAACACCAACAATGCGAGGCGGGGGGTCTGTATCAGGAGCCCCCCGAGGCTGATAACGGGTGGCACCCTATTTGCCGACAGTCGCCGGTTTAACGAACCTCAAAGTCATGTCATCGGCGGGACCGATGGCTTCATACTTGGCGCGATCCTTCGAACCCTGTGCTAGTGTCGGTGGCAAATCGAAGACCGGCATATTGCGGGGGTCTTTCGAATTCGCGCTGATATTCGATGTGCCGGCAAGGCGGAAACCTGCCTGCTCCGCTTGTTCGATGACAAACGCTTGTGGCAGACGGGCAAGTTTGAAGCTTTGCGTAACCGACATCGAAGCCGCGGCACGATGCGCGACAACACCAAGAATGCCGCCCGGCTTCAAGGTCTGAAAAGCGTTGCGGAAAAAGCGATCGATGATCACATCGGTCACGCCGCCATGCACGTTCGCATACATAAAATCATGCATGTTCAGGAAGGTCAGGATCATGTCGGCCGAATCCGGCGCACCGAGCGCCATATAGGCTGGTGGCTCGAAGGGTTCGCGCCTGATGCGGCCATAAACCGCTGGATCGGCTGCCAGTTTCCGCTGGTATGCGATCGCTTCCTTGCGCATGAACGGATTGGGGCTGCTCGTTGCCGGGGTCGCCTCAATCAACGTCCCGCGGTCGCGCAGGAAGGGAGCGAGGATCTCAGTGTACCATCCTGCGCCCGGCAGAACCTCGATTACCCGCATGTCGGGACGAATGCCGAAAAATTCGAGAGTTTTCAGCGGATGACGATAGCGATCGCGCTTGACGAAAGCAGGCGTCCGCTGCGGACTTTGGATCGCCCTCACGAGCGCGTCATGCACTGCGGCCGGCGTTGCTGCCGCTGCCGGTTGCGTGAGACCGGCAGCCAGCGGCAACAGGACCGCCAAGGCAAGAAATGGATTTTTCACGGCATACTCCCTAGTTTGTCAAAGGAAGAACTAAGAATGGTAGGGCAGATTAGATATCAGCGTGGCCGGGGGCAGGCAGATGCCTTTGTCGCTGCACGACTGCACCATGACCCCCAGGATGAGGCTTCCGGTCGCCTTGAAACGATCCAGCGCTTGTCCTGAAAGCGACGCTTTCAGGACGGTGTCGTTATTGTAGACGCGGATCGCAGTGCCTTGCAGGACGATGTGGCTGTTCCGTCCTCGCGGGTAAGCGATGTCGAGCGCTACCGGGCTGCCCGCGATCGTCACTTTTTCGACCGTCGGGATCAGGAAGGGCAGGGAGGCCGGGTTGGCGTTCACGTGCCAGCCTTTCCGGATGTCAAGGCGGACCACAAGTACCGCTGGAGATGCCGGGGAATCTCGCGGCAGGGCTAGATGGACGGTCATATGAACTTTATCGGCACTAGTCGGCATATGGAAGGCGCCATTCCTGCCATTCCTGCCATTTGTGCCGTCGGGCGCAGCAATTGGTCCATGTGTGGACGGCGTATGCGAGACATATCGACCGCCGGCAAGGATTGCGAACACCGCGATAATCGTTAAGGCGACATACCAGTATTTTCTTGTCATCCGGTCATATCCAAACGGCTCGCACTACGATCGATCGCTGCGGCCAGCGCGGCTGGGCCAAACAATCCCCGGAATATCTCGGTGATGTGACCTTCTGGGTTCCGGATTTCGGCGAACGGCAGGCCAGCACCTCCATCTTTGACCAACAGCCGCTCCAGGGCTGGGTTGGGCCGGGTCAAATCGACTCGAAGAGCCACGAGATTTTCACGTTGCGCTGCACGCACAACGGCCGGCGCAACATAAACGGTCTTTTCGAGAATTTTGCAGTTGATACACCAAGCGGCGGTGAACTCCACGAGTACG
>NCAT01000072.1 GCA_002255575.1 Acidocella sp. 20-57-95 | reverse complement strand
GCCCGCTGCCGCATGGTTTCCATTTCCTATGATCTATCCGCAATCTGGCTCCTTGGTGCCGCGCTACCCCTCCGAGTTGATTGAAGCCTCGCTTGAGGGAGTGTTGCTATTTATTATAATGGTGTTTGCATCCCGCTCCGTAAAAGTTCGGAATAATGTCGGTATGCTCACTGGCCTATTTATCTTGGGATACGGTGTTGCGCGCACCACCGGCGAATTTTTTCGAGAACCGGATTGGTTTTTAGGATTTCTGCCCTTTGGCTTCACGATGGGTCAAGCGCTTTCTATTCCGATGATTTTTGTCGGTGGTGGCTTGTTGTTTTGGGCGTCGGGGAAAGTGGGGGCCGCTGATAGCTCTAAAGCCGATAACTTGATTTGATTCGCTCTCTTCGCTAGAGCGTTTTCCTATCTGAATGAATCGGAAGGGATTCCCAAAGCGGCTTTGATCTGATTCAAGATGTGTGCTGGCGAAGGAGGCCGGCATGCATGGCGAAAGCGATTTCCCTTGATCTTCGGCGGCGTGTCTGTGCTGCCATATCGGAAGGTCTTTCGTGCCGCGAAGCGGCGGCACGTTTCAAGGTCAGCGCGTCCAGCGCGATCCGCTGGCAGGCGCAGATGAGAGCCTCTGGTGACATTGCGCCGTTGCGTAACGGTGGTGATTGCGTAACGGTGGTGATCGTAAGTCCGGCCGGATTGAGGCGGAAGCGGAGTTCATTCTTCGCCAAGTCGAGGAGCGCCGCGATATCACGCTGGCTGAACTGCAGGAAAAACTTGCGGCGCACGGAACCCGGGTCGGCATCGGGACGCTTTGGCGGTTCTTCGACCGCCGCAAAATCACATATAAAAAAAGACAGCGCATGCGGCCGAGCAGCAACGCGCCGACGTAGCGGCTGCACGCGATAAATGGGTGGCCGATCAGCCTCTCCTGAACCCCGAGAAGCTGGTGTTTATCGATGAGACCGGCATCACAACCAAGATGGCCCGGCTGCGCGGCAGAGCTCCAAAGGGTAAGCGCTGCATCGCCGCAGTTCCTCACGGCCACTGGATGACGACAACCTTCACCGCAGGTCTGCGCCTGGGCAAACTATCCGCGCCGATGGTGCTGGACGGTCCCATGGATGGTGAGCACTTCTTGGCCTATGTCGAGCAGTTCCTGGTTCCCGAGCTGACGCCAGGCGATATCGTTGTCATGGACAATTTGCCAGCACACAAAATTACCGGCGTGCGCAGCGCCATCGAGGCCGGCGGCGCCCACCTGCTCTATCTTCCGCCATACTCCCCAGACTTCAATCCTATCGAGATGGCCTTCTCAAAATTCAAAGCTCTCATCAGAGCCTCAGAACCAAGAACCCTCGAAGACCTCAGGAAAGCCGCCGCCAACGCAATCGAAAAATTTATCCCAACCGAATGCAAAAATTTCTTCGCCAAAGCAGGGTATCAGTCAACTTGATCGGAAAATGCTCTAACATTTGCATAATTCAAATGTGTACAGCCGCTGCATGTAAAGTTTTTTTGAAGCATTTTGGCGATATGGTCAGGCCATATATAAGATAGCCATTTCTATAGAACCGGAAATAGCCAGAATACGACACCGACTAAAGCGATAAAGGCGCCGCTCAAAACTTCGCCATACCGTTCAAAGTGGCCAAAACTGACCCGTTGCAGACTGGTCGTGGAATACACGCAAAGCAGCACATAGGTCGCAATCGTACTGATCGCGAACACGATGGCCATCAGCCCGATCACGCCGACGCCATATTTACCAGCCGCAAAAAATGCCGGAATTCCCTCGACCATTGGCGACGAACCGAGGATCAACAGCAACGCGGTGCGTGACGATGTTTTGTGCTGATGGACATGCAGCGGCGGTGCAGCTTCGGTATTGGTCGCAATGTTGTGAGTATTTTGCGCGTCATGATCATGAAAATGCTGATGCGCCGGACCGTTGCCATGCCGATGGATATGGGCATGGCGGACAAGGACAACCTCTCCACCGCGCAA
>NCAT01000036.1 GCA_002255575.1 Acidocella sp. 20-57-95 | reverse complement strand
CTCCGAAGGCAAAGGTCACGCGTTCGAATCGCGTCGGGTCCGCCAGTAATTTCAATAAGTTACATGAAATTCCAATCCCGGAACAAACTCAATAGGTAACACATAGGTAACACGCTCGCCGTGCCTTCAACTGTGCGCAGGCGGAAAGTGGCACGGTCTGACTTTGAATAATCAATGACTTAATCCTATCGAGTTTCCATAACTAGATCGTGAGTTGGCACCCGCTCACGCACCCCGTACAGCCTTAGTACCAAGACAGTGTATGTATGCTCTTGGCGGATATCGTGATTAAGGGACTGGAAATGAACGAAACGACCTCGGCGCCGGGCTTGTGGCGGAAATTAACGGATGCAGCGGCATTCGCCATGGAAATTCACGCCACCCAAACCCGCAAAGGAGCTGAAACGCCTTACATTGGCCACCTGCTCGGGGTGGCTAGCCTTGTGCTGGAAAATGGTGGCGATGAAGATCAAGCCATCGGCGGCCTTCTGCATGATGCCATTGAGGATCAGGGTGTCCACCAGGAAGCGGTTATCACGGAAAGATTTGGCGCCCGCGTGGCGGCAATTGTACGGGGTTGCACAGATGCTGACACCTTACCAAAGCCACCGTGGCATGACCGGAAAGAGGCTTACATTGCTCATCTTGAACACGCCAATCGCGATATTCTCTTAGTGTCATGCGCCGATAAACTCTACAACTCCCGCGCGATTTGCTCTGACCTGCGGACCCACGGGTTAGCAGTTTATGATCGCTTCAACGCCGGGCGTGAGGGCACGCTTTGGTATTATAGTGAACTATCGAAAGCTTTTTTGCGCCTCATGCCGTCGCCGTTATCAATGGAATTAGCGGTCACGGTACAAGAGATGGTGCGGCTCACAGATCAACTTCTTGCTCCTGGCGGCTAATCTAATAGGAAAGCTGACCGCATTGGACCGGCTTGATCGAAGTGTAGCCTCAGTTGTGTGAGACATTTGTCTCAAATGCCGTGGACTGCGGAGACTCACGGCGTTCCTAAGTTTTTGGGTGTTTTTTCTGCGTGAAATAAACAGAGACTCGGAGACTCAGAGACTCTTGGATGATGTAAATCGAATTAACGAAATGCATGGGCTAAGTTTCGAAAGTCACTGCCAACCTGTTGCCACTATTTCCTATTAGCTTATTTCGCTGTTGTCGGCGTCGATCGACGAAAACCTATTAAATAACTTCCTCGGATTTGTATGATGTCGTTCATTAAACGTTTAGCGCAACTGCCGGTTGATCTCGATGAGGTTTATTATGCGGCAACGCGGCCGTTTCGATCGGCTGCGCAGGCGGTTTTCGGTCCGATTAAGTGGAAGTTTTGCCCTAAGTCTCTTGAGCGTTGTCAGGGCTGCGGTGGTATTGCCGAATGGTCTTATATGCCGGTCGGCCATCCCGAATACTGGTGCGATACCTGTGTTCCACGAGGCTGTAGCGTCTCCAATTTCTTTGATGAAGAAGACAGGGACAATGGAATTTTTGAGGCTATAGTCCGTGATGACAAAAGTTCGATTGATGAAAAACCTGACGCTTCAGAATCAACAAAGCGCAAAGATGCCCCAAAACGCCCACAACCTTGTGACGAATACTGGCATGAGCGTTGGGGATGGTCCAAAGGCTCCCGTGGAGCGGGATTTAGGTCATCGCTTATCGAAAAGCTTCTGGAACAGTACCGCGATGAAAAAATGGCTTACTACGCTGCAAGGCAAAACCAGATGCATTGGCCGGAAATTACTGGTAGCAGTGATGGCAAGCCAGATACATCAGGCAACGGTGCTTAGCTGGACAGTATCCTCACGAAGAACTGGGCGGGTTTAACTGCTTATATCTGATGAAAGTATCTCTGCCTGCTGTAGAACATTCTGTACCGCACTATCCTGAAGGTCTGGCGGGTATCCATATTTACGAAGGATGCGTCTCACCCGGCGCCGAATATCTGCGCGTGCTGCCTCTCGGTGAGCCCAGTCAACCGTGATATTTTTCCGAATATCTTCTACAAGCTCATGGGCGATCACCCGCAATGCAGGCTCCCCAAGCAAGTCACGTGCACTATGGTTATCTGCCAGCGCATCATAAAATGCGATCTCATCGGCATTTAATCCGCTATCTTCTCCACGCTCACGGGCAGTCCGGATGTCATGCGCCAGCTTTATCAATTCTTCCAGCACCTGCACGGTCGTTACGGCATTGCCGTGATAACGCGCGATGGCGGCATCAAGCCGCTCCGAAAACACCCTGGCCTGTACAACATTGCGTTTACCTTGTGACTGCACCTGCCCATTCAGCAATTTACGAAGTGCCTCCACGGCAAGATTTTTCTGTGCCAAATCCCGCATCTCAGCCAAGAAGTCATCTGATAGGATTGAGATATCGGGCCGGTCCAAACCTATGGCTGCCATAATATCCACGATTTCGGTGGACACCACCGCCCGGCTGACAATTTGCTGTATTGCCAATTCCCTATCAGCAGCGCTGCGCCCGGTACTGGCATTGGTTTTAATCAGCGCCGCCCGCACGGCTTGGAAGAACGCTACCTCATCACGAATATCGCGTGCTTCATCGCTTGCAGCAGCCATCGAGTAAAGTTTGGATAGGATTAGCACGGTATCAGCATAGTGTCGGTGAGCACGCTTCTTTTCCTCATCCTTGCTGTGCTGTGCCGCCAGCTCCTGCTGCATGGCCAGCACCCAGTCCATCGCCCCTGCCATGATGGTCAGGCGAAGTTGCGGCGTGGCTGTCTCGGTTAGGGCTGGGCGGTAATCAAATCCTTCCGCCGTATCGGGCCGGAATATATCCCGGACAATTTCGTAACGCTCAATCATTGCCGCTATGGCGGCTTCTTCATCAATGCCGGTTTGCTCGCGGTCAGCGCCGGAATATTGGCCAAGCGCTGCCTTCAGGTTTTGGGCAATGCCGATATAATCCACCACCAGCCCGGCTGGCTTGTCGCGGAACACCCGGTTCACACGCGCAATCGCCTGCATCAGCCCATGCCCGCGCATCGGCTTATCAATATACATTGTGTGCATACTCGGCGCATCAAAACCGGTGAGCCACATATCCCGCACGATCACGATTTTCAGTGGATCACTGGCCTTCTTCGCGCGTTTGGCCAACAACTCCCGCCGTGCCTTTGGGCGTTTGCCGATATGCTGCTGCCATTCCGGCGGGTCGGATGCCGCGCCGGTCATCACCACCTTCACCATGCCGGCATCATCATCGTCATCATGCCAATCCGGCCGCAGCTTGATGATGGCATCATACAGCGCCACACAAATGCGCCGGCTCATGCACACAATCATCGCCTTGCCGTCTAACGCGGCGAACCTTGCCTCCGCGTGTTTCACGAGGTCTTCGGCGATCATGGCGAGCCGCTTATCAGACCCCACCACGGCTTCCACGCTGCCATATTTGCGGCCCAGGCGCTCTTCCTCGCCCTCCACCAAGTCTTCGGTCAGTTCCGCTATTTCAGCGTCAATCCGAGGTTTTTCCTCTTCCGGTAATTCAATGCGGGCGAGGCGGCTTTCATAGTAAATCGGCACGGTGGCGCCGTCCTGCACGGCACGGCTGATATCGTACACGTCGATATAATCGCCAAAAATCGCCGGCGTGTTCACATCGCCGGTTTCAATCGGCGTGCCGGTAAAACCAATGAATGACGCGTTGGGTAGAGCATCGCGCAGATATTTGGCAAACCCGTAGGAAACCTCGCCGCCCTTGGGATCCATCTTGGCTTTGAAGCCATATTGGCTGCGGTGCGCTTCATCGGCCATTACCACCACGTTGCGCCGCGCGGTTAGTTCCGGGTAATCAAGGTCGTCACCATCGGGGGTGAATTTCTGAATGGTGGTGAAGATAACCCCGCCGGAGGGGCGGGTGAGCAAGGTCCGCAATTCCTCCCGGCTTTCGGCGCGTTGTGGCGTTTGACGCAGCAAATCCTTGCACTGGCTGAAGGTGCTAAAAAGCTGCTCGTCCAAATCATTACGGTCGGTCAGCACCACGATGGTGGGGTTGTTCATTGCCGGGTGCAAAATCACTTGCCCTGCATAGAACGCCATCAGTAGGCTCTTGCCGGAGCCCTGCGTATGCCACACCACGCCGATGCGCTTATCCCCGCCGGTGGCCGTGGCCAGCACTGTCTGGTGCACGGCATGGCGCACGGCATGGTACTGGTGATACCCCGCCAATATTTTTACCAACCCGCCGCCCGTGTCGTTAAACACGGTGAAATCCTTAATCAGCCCCAGTAGATGCTGCGGCTCAAACGCGCCCTTCAGCAGAATTTCCAGCTCGGACATGCCTTTAACCACGCCGTCCCCTGCGATGGTGCGCCAGGGCATGAAGCGTTCACGGTCGGCGGTGAGGGAGCCGATGCGCGCGCCAAGCCCGTCCGATATCACCAAAGCGGCATTGGTGCGGAACAGGCTGGTAATCTGGCTCTTATAGGTTTGTAGCTGGTTATAGGCGCCATCCAGCGTGGCATTTTCATCCCCGGCATTTTTCAGCTCGATCACCACAATCGGCATCCCATTCAGGAACAGCACAATATCCGGGCGGCGGTTGGTTTTCTGCTCAATGATGGTGAATTGGTTGACCGCCAGCCAGTCATTATTGGCGGGCTCTTCAAAATCGATCAGCCGCACATAGTCGCCCTTAATCGCGCCATCGGCCCCGGCATATTCCACCGGCACCCCTTCGGTGAAATATTTATGCAGGCGGCGGTTTTCTTCGATGATGCCGGGATATTCAGACAGCACCACCCGGCGGATAGCTTCGGCCTGTGCCTCTTCCGGTATGGTGGGGTTAAATTGTGCAACGGCCTTGGCCAAGCGGGCTTTTAGAATCACCTGGTCGTAGCTGGTGCGCTCGGCAAACGCGCTGTCGGGTGCGATGTCCGGCCCGTGGAGGATTGTGAATCCTATTTCCGATACCCAGGCCAAAGCCGCATCTTCAACATGGGATTCGGTGAATTTGCTCACGCGGTTTGTGGTCCTGGCATATCCCCCAGCTCAGCCAGCAATGCCGCTACAATGGCCCGCAAGCCTGGTACATCTTCCTGGGTGGTACGCCACACTGTGGGGTCATCCACGGTGGCATAGCCATGGATGAGCAGGTTCCTGAACGCCACGGCGCGGGCCAATTCCGGAATACGCGCGGCAATATCAGGCGCGGTTTTGGCCAGCCGGTTCAGCGCCTCGCCGATGATTTCAAAATGCCGTTCCACCGCCGCCCGCAGCATATCATCGGCCAGATAAGCGGCCTCGGTTTTACCGGCTGTATAACGCAGAATCGCATCGGCGCTGGTTCTGGCGTCCCACAGGAAGCTGCGCGGGTCACGCTCCATGCAGGGGTAACCGGGAGGCTTCAATGGCGGCGCGCACGAACGGGTTACGCAGGGCGGAGGCCATGGTGAGGTCCACCTTGCGGCCCAGCAGGGCTGAAAGCGCATCCCGCAGCGCGAAATAATCGCTCAGTGCCGGGGTGGCGTGGGCGGCTTCGTAGGTGACCAGAAAGTCAAAGTCAGAGTCTGGCCCAAAATCAGCCTCGCGTGCGGCGGAGCCGAACAAATCCAGCCGGCGCACATAGAAGCGCTGGCAGAGTGCGGCAATTTCGGCGCGGTGGCGTTCCAGGCTGGCGTTCATAACGCTGCCAGTTTGGCGGGTTTCGCTGGCGTTGGCAAAGGCAAGCCCAGGGCGGCCCGGCGCTGGATGGCGGTGCGGCCATGCGCGGTTTGGTAGAGGACCAGTTCGCCGGATTTTGGCGTGCTCATGCCACCGCCGCCAGTGCCGTTTCGGCATCTTGCACCCGGATTTCGCCGGACATGAGTTTAGGGAGGAGGAGGTCGCGGGTGGCGGCGAGGGTGCTCATTTCGCCTAAATTTGACAAGCTTTTTTCATATAACGGCGCTGCGATCTCATTATATGCGGCAATGAGCGGTGCTTCGGCACAGCCGATAGGATAGCTAAGCAAATCCCTGGTGCTAACGTTTGCTTGGGCCGATCCGTGCCCTTTTCCTTCTGCAAATATCTTGAACGCCGGGTCTCTGACACATGAAAAGACAAAGGGTGAAAAACCACCTGACGCAGAAAAACGGGCTACTCGCTGGTTAAGTAGAGGGGGATTTTCTGTCGGTGGAACTCTTCCCGTTTCCCCGACGTAGCCCGTTAAACCCACAAGAACATCACCGACATTCAGTCTGAAGGTAGCGCGTTCTGAGGCGAGCTCGGCAGATACGAAGCTTACCTGGGTAAGATCAACCACCGCTGGTTTGACTGAGCCAATTTTAACAACGGGAATACCATCTTCCTGCCAATCGGAACTCTTGAATGCGAAACCATTTTGAAGGTCGGTAACATCTCCCAAACACCCACCTATCCACCCCTCCGGCTTGCCCTCGTCATCCAGGCGGTCGGGGAAGAGGGACCAGAGGTCTGGGGCGAGGTAGGGGGGGCGGCCTTCGGCTTTGGCGCGGGTGGGGCCGAAATCGACAAACCAATCCTTAAAAACCGCCCGCGCCATCGCCTCCAACGTCTCATTCATCTGCCGGTTGAGTTCGATCTTGTCGTCAAGGGCGCTTAGGGTAGTGGCAATGTACTTTTGCTCTTCTATCGGCGGAAGTACGAACGGACAATTAGAAAGAATTTCAGTATTCAGGTTTGGCATAGTAGCGCCGTGAGCATGTCGTACTATCCATTCTCGGACTGCGGGATGGTCTAGATAAAATGCGGCATAGGCTGGGTCAGTAACTGAATTACCAAGACTTACTCGCAGGCAACCTGTTCCGCAAAGCCAGCCATCTTCGCGGACTCGAATCAACGCTCTGCGCTCTACATCGCCTCTACGGCTGTAAACAATATCACCCGGTTTGACACGATAACGTTCAAGTCTTATCGCGTCACTTTCCCTAATTCGGGCGATTCCATTTTCATTTATTCGATTGTCGCCTATATTTGCTGGCATTATCGCAGGAATGCCTTTGGCCACATAATCTGAAGCGTGAAGTTGGCTGCCAAAAGGGCCAGTCTGAATATTTCCGCCACCGCGAATACACACCTCCCCAAGAGTTGTATATTCCCATGTAGGGGGGATTGAACCAAGAACATCCTCAATATCCATCAAACACCACCCTTCTGCACAACCAGTTTATCCCCGGCGATAATCTCGCGGAACGCGGCACTGGTGGTGGCCCATTCCACAATATCCACCTTCCAGGGCAGGTCTGATTCGGTAAAATCATCGGCCATGGCAGCGGTCACGCCATTCGGTAAGCGCGCCTCGGCGATGATGGCTAAATCCAGGTCTGAAAAAGCTTTGGCGGTGCCTTTGGCGCGGGAGCCGAAGGCCCACACCTCGCAATGCGGCACATGCTTGTGCAAAATCTCTTGAACGATCGCCCATTGCGGCGGCGTGATGGTGAGTGAGGGCGGCGGTGCTGTCATGCAGCTAGCCGCTTTTGCAACTGGGCGTGCAGGAATTCCGCCTCGGCCAGAAATTCAGGAATCATCGCCACCACTTGCAGCGCCTTCGCGGCATCGTAAGTGTGGCTGGTCTGGCTGCGCATGTCCCGGTAGCGCCGCCATTTTGGCCAATCCCCCAGCAGCAGCCCGTATTCATTGCCGGTGCGGATAAGGTCTGCAAACGCCATGTCGTTAACCTCATGCGGGGAGGCAACGGCCGTTTCCAGGTAGCGCTTCAGCATTTTGTGGCTGAGCTCATAGGTGAATTCAAAACGCTGGATCAGCCCGTCGCGAATCTGCTCGTCAGTGATATCGCGCTGGTAACGCGCAAGCCCTTCGGAGAGCCGCTGAATGGCGTGGGTGAGTGAGCTGATATCAAGCTTCACGGGGCGGCTCCGGTACAGGGGGCTAGGGTTTGGGCGGCGCGGATATGTTAACGCAACCGGATTTTGTTAACATATCTGGCCGATATGTACATGAAAACGCGGTTTTTGCAGGCGCCAGAATCAAACCACCACCGTTTTCAGCCGGGCGCGGATGGTGGCGGTGAGCTCATCGGCCTGCGCGAACTGCGCCTCCAGCGTGGCGTTCAGCTTGGCGAAGCGCTCCGTGAACGGTGTCTCGTCATCTTCAACATCGGCAGCACCCACATAGCGGCCGGGGGTGAGAACAAAGCCGTGCCCTTCAATTTCAGCCAGACTGGCGGCTTTGCAAAAGCCGGGCACATCTGTGTAAGCGCCGGCGTCAGCCTCGCCCCGCCAGGCATGGTAGGTTTTGGTGATGGTGGCGATGTCCGCGGCGGAAAATTCCTTGCGGGTGCGGTCCACCAGGGTGCCGAGCTTGCGGGCATCGATGAACAGCACCTCGCCCCGGCGGTCCCGGAAGCGGCCATTCTTTTTGTTGCGGCTGAGGAACCACAAGCAAGCCGGAATTTGGGTGGAGTAGAAAAGCTGGCCGGGCAGGGCGATCATGCAGTCCACCACATCGGCCTGCACCATGGCGCGGCGGATAACATCCTCGCCGCTTTGGGCCGAGGACATGGAGCCATTGGCCAGCACCACGCCGGCGGTGCCGTTGGGGGCAAGGTGGTGAAGAATATGTTGCAGCCAGGCATAGTTGGCGTTGCCAACCGGTGGCGCGCCATATTGCCAGCGCACATCTTCGCGCAGCCGTTCGCCGCCCCAGTCTGAGATGTTGAAGGGCGGGTTGGCGAGAATGAAGTCAAACTTTTTGTCGCGCCATTCGTCCTTGTGGAAGCTGCCTTCATTGTTCCAGGCAATGCCGCTGGCATCGATACCGCGCACCGCCAGGTTCATTTTAGCGAGGCGCCAGGTGGTGTAGTTGCTCTCCTGGCCATAGAGGGCGAGCTGGCCGATGCGGCCGCCATGGGCTTCCAGGAAGCGTTCGGCCTGCACGAACATGCCGCCGGAACCGCAGCACGGGTCGTACACCCGGCCTTCGATGCCCTTGGCGGGGTCCGGGAAGGGTTCCAGCATTTCTACCAGTACCTGCACCACTGAGCGGGGGGTGTAGAATTCGCCGCCGCGCTTGCCCTCAGACCCGGCAAAGCCACCCAAGAAATATTCATACACCCGGCCCAGCAGGTCTCGGGCTTTGGCACCTTCGGTGCCCAGCGCGATGCCGGAGATGAGGTTGATGAGTTCGCCCAGCATGACTTTATCCAGCGCCGGGCGGTTATAGTCCTTGGGTAGAACGCCTTTCAGGGTGGGGTTGTCGGCCTCAATAGCCGCCATGGCTTCGTCGATGAGCTTGCCGATGGTGGGTTGGGGGGCATTGGCCTCCAGGTGGGACCAGCGGGCCATTTTCGGCACCCAGAAGATGTTTTCGCCGATATATTCGTCCCGGTCTTCAGCCCCGGCGGGGTCTGTCGCCATCAGGGCGTCATACCGGGCCTCAAACGCCAGGGAGATATGGCGGAGGAAGATGAGGCCAAGGACGACGTGCTTATAGTCGGATGGTTCGAGGTTTTTCCGGAGCTTGTCAGCGGAGGCGAACAGCTCCCGCTCCAGGGTTAGCTGGCTTTCGGCGACTGTTTTGGCGGTTGGTTGGGTGGTTTCGGTGGTGGAGGATTTCCTGCCGCGCGCCATTGGTTTGGTGTTCTCTCAGATAGTTAAGGCATTGGATTCTGAGGGTAACCTATGGGGGGAGGTTTTCAAGGGTGGGAGAAATAGGGGAGCGAAGCCTTTGGTTCCTGTCCAGTGCCTTCCAGGTTCACTTACTCATGCTTAGATGAGGGCTCTGCTTTATGGCCCACCGTAATCCGGCGGCGTTTAGCGCTTTTGGCACGCAAGTTCATTGAGGTACTTTCTATAGGGGCAGATGGACCAATTAAGGTCCGGCTTTTCCGTTTTGTCGCCGTCGGGCGCGTTAAAGTGCCGTGTACTGCGCAAACGTTGTTGATCGCATGCCCGGGCTTAATCCGTCCGACAACTTGGCGGTAGGCGGCTAAATCCAGAAGGTTTTTGCGGATTTGCTCGGCCACCTTAGGGCCGTCAAGCAACTCTGATTGCGCGACCCAGCCCGCTATTACGGCTTTAGAAAATGGTGAAGACCAGCTTTTGCTCACAATACTGTCGCTTTCATTATACTCATATGGCGGGCACCGACCGTTATTTTAACCACGCAAAATTCTGCAAGTCCGTTAATGTAATCTCTCGGCAGCCGGAAAGTTTATACTCAATTAACCCTCCAGAGTCTCTCTGGCTTCGAATATCGAGCGTCTTTTGCTTCCGAGATTGAGCTGATAACGCTAGAAAGAGTGCATGTCCTCCCGAAGTCAAGTCAAGTTCCTTGGGAGGCTTACCTCTTTCCGTCCATAAAGCGACACAGTCACGGCAGGAAACGCCTCTTGGAGGAGTGCTACGCCTTACCATTCCCAGAGAGGTGACCGTAAGTACCGCAGCGCCGGGGTCATCGGCTAGCACTGTGGCATGTCTGCCGGGCCACCGATGTCCAAGTTGAGGGCCGTCCATGAGCAAGGCTATAACGAGGTTCGGTCCGATGGCAGCAAGTACTGGGAGGACTGGGTCGTAGCGCGCTAAATCTTCACAAATCAGAGCGGCCACGACAGCTTGCCGAGAGTCTAATCCAAAAATCATTCGGCGATCCGCCAAATCAATTTTCTCCCACCAAGACTTAGCGGCATTTAAGACATGCGAAAGTCCGTAATTTTCAATTTGCGTCGAGTCCAGACGCCAACGATGGTGTTTTGCTTGGCAATATTGATCAACATCACCATTTTCGTTAAATCGCGCAACGAACGCTTCGTTACGCGGAAAAGGAGGTTCTCCTCCCGCGGGCCTTGCTGGTGGGGGAGACAACACGCCGGTAATGAACATCTCTAAATGTCTACATTTATCCCATACGGCGGGAGCAACTTTTTCCGCTATCGCCAGTGGCAAAGCCGACTCTGGCAGGATTATCGCATTTACATCGCCGCCATCGGCCTCAGCGGCCTTAATAAGTGCGAGAATAAAGTCAGCAATTTTTTTAACTTGATCGCGCTCGTTGCCTTTAGGCATCCATCCAGCGTTTAGCTGAAAATAGCCGTCTACATCTGACCCGTCCGGAGCTCGGCCAACGCTAAAATCTGCTGAATTGATGTGATATGGATACGGAATGACTAAGAGGTTAAACGGTGAACTCTCCTTGATTGAGGCTGGCTTAGCCGATTGGCTGCTTGTAAGCCGCCATTCAGCGGTCACCTCTCCAATCCCAGGCAAGAGCGAAAGATTATGCGTCATTGACCTCAGGGTGCAACCAACTTCCGGCGTGAGGGCTTTGGGCAGCACACAGGCCCTGTCAGCAGGTACCGCCCTTGCCAAGCTGTAAGGCAAGAAAGGCAAAAATCCAATTTTCGATTTGCGTTTTGGTGCGTGAGGTACGGCGCTTAGGTATTCTTCCAGCACAAATGTCGCGAGTGTTTGCGATCGATCGGGGCTTATGTCATCTGGGGCATAACCAACACCTGCGCAGGCCTCATCAACTGTTGCCAAGAGTTTCATGGCTGCGTCTTTCCAGCGTTTTCCGAAGCCTGGCCCCGCGCATACAGGAGCACCCCACGCCGTTAAAAGTCGTTCCCAAAGGGTCAAGACCTGTCCGGAAGGAACGCCAATAGACACTTTTCCCCAGTCTGCTCCCATGCTTTCTGCTTGCGCCGCCCGTCGGCGTTTGAGTTTTCTGCCAGACGCGGTAGTGCTAAGCGCAATTCCCGGTTCAGCATAAAAGCCAGACCGTTCAGCTAACGTCGCAACAACCGCAAACAGATCGGGAGCCCAGAGAGGGACAATTTCCCAATTGGGTTCCTCATCTCCAAAAGAAAGCTCCATGGGGTTGCTGCCAAATGGGAGTAATTCTTGAATGACAGAGCCAACCGTCATCGTTGGCATTGAAAAAGCGTTTACCCGAGACACAAGTATAATTTTCCTCTATATTTTTTTATGATGGCGATCGGTGCCAGAGTCAGCAGTGTTAGCTTCGCGCGAAGAATTACCTCCCCAGCGGCGTACGAGAGGTTCCGGTCCGGCGAACCAATTACATATATATAAAAAAATGGCGTCTAACTTGCTTTCGTATCCCTCCGGCGTGAACCGCGGTCGTCTATGCTGCGAGTTGATCGGATCCTGCTTTTGTCCATTTCCAGGGTAGCAACTCATCAATCCGATGT
>NCAT01000071.1 GCA_002255575.1 Acidocella sp. 20-57-95 | reverse complement strand
AGACGTAATGCCACGACCACGCAAATAGCTCTCCGCGAGCGTGCCCGAGAGCGGCTGCGCCATCGCAAACAACCTCATCGCAGAGCGCTGGGCCTGGGCCTGGGCAACCGTAGCCGCCAAATCACCAGCGATGCTTGGTTCCTGATCGGCGCTGGCAACAAGCGGGGCGTTGTCACTCCTTGCCAATCCGAGAAACCGCCGCGCCTCCTCGGCCACGTCGCGGAAATCCGTCAGGCCGCAACTTTCGCGGATGAGGTCGAGTAAATCACCATACTCCCCGGTGGCGGAATCTTGCCAGCGGCCCGCAGCGCCCTTGCCAGAACCACTGCCGCTCAGCCGCACAAACAAGGACCTCCCCGGCGTGTTATGAACATCACCCACCAGCCAATAGTGGCCTTGGCGCCGCCCGGCCGGCAGATAATACCGGCATACCGCCTCAGCCTGTCGCGCCAATAAGTGCGCCATCTCCGCCACCGACATTGAAAGATTTTGCTTGGGCATCATCACATTCCCCATATCGCGGTGCCTCCGGCCAATGCGTGAATTGCCGTGTGACCGAACAGCGCAGCCTAGCTTTACGCCCTGCCCGCGCGCCACTTCCGAATTGGAAGTGCAATCCGCACCGCTCTGCCAGGACATCCAAAGAAAAACCCGGCGCGCTGGCCGGGTTTAAGAACGTCATTTGAAGCGTCCTTGGCAAAACAGAACGTTTTACGTTTGCGGAGCGGCTTATGCCGCCCCGCATTACGTCGTGGCGCTGCTATTCTGCCGCGAGCGCTGTGTCAGCGGTCAAGGCCGAACCTTCGGCCTCTTTGCCGCAATCGAGGGAAGCCGTTTCTGCTGCGCCGTCCTGATCTATCGTGCCACTATCATCGTCGTGTGATGTGACGCATCTCACCACGCCCTTCGTGCGGAGTGGCTCAGGCAGCCAGCCTGTGCCCATCAGCACTTGCGCAGCGGCCTCCGCCATGGCGTCCTTCTTGAGCCCCTCGATGCGTTGCGCCGCCTGCTCGCCCTTGGTCTCGCGCACCGCTTCCAGGATGCGCGCCTTCGTGACCCGGCCAAGGTAATTCTCTACCGTCGGCACCCACCCAGCCGCGGCCAAATCGAGCGACATCGTTTCGGCGAGCCGTCCCGCATGCGCCAACGCCCGAGGCCGCCGGTTGTAAGAGTCATGCGTCGCGTTCAGAGTCAGTGCCACGCAATGGGCGAACAAAGCCTCACGGCTGTCGCTATCGAACGCTGCCAAAGCATCCCACAATTCGCTTGTATCCTCCGGCAGTTGCGCCGCCCAGGTCTGATGTCGTGCATCAACCCGCTCAGCCAAGGGCGTATCGGCCAAGCCCGGTGCCTGGGTGCCGAACATCACGCTCTTCGCCTCGATCTCCAGGCAGGATTCAGCGCCATAGCGATAGAACAGTTTTAGGCACAGCGCGTGCAGCATCGCGAGGAAAGCGATTCCGGGCTCATTTCCCAATGCCTCGCGCAGCGCCAGCGTGCGATAGGCGGTCAGTTCGGTTAGCAGCCGGTCGGATAAAGGGTTGATGCCGTCTTCCTCCTCCGGCTCCAGTTCCGGTTCCGCCACACCACCGACATGGGCAACGATGACGCGGCCGCCCACCGTGGACGGCTCAGCGCCATGGGCCAGACCATCAGCGCCCTGCCCGTCTTCGCCGCCTTCACCCGTCAGATGGGCCCGATCACCGTCATCGATTACCGGTGGCTCGTCCTCGGGGCGGACATAGCCGCGCTCGACGCGCAGCTTGCCACTGCCATCGATGCTGACAAACACCCCGGCCATCATGCTCTCCGCAGGGTCATAAATGGGCGGACGCTGGGTGAGTGCATTGATCTCGTCCTCGATCTCGGTGAGCCGATTGTCGATATCTTCCGGGACCTCATCCGCCGCAGCGGCTTCCTCCTCTAGCCGTTCGGCTTCCTCCCGCAGTGCCTCGACCTGGGCGATTTCCTCATCGGTCAATGGGCGGCGCGAGCCGGGGATGCGGCGCAGGCCATAGCTGTGG